>SUTA01000006.1 GCA_015063135.1 Thermoplasmata archaeon | reverse complement strand
TCCGGGCGCTGGGATTGGACATCGATCGCCTGATCAATCGATGCAAAAGCAGGGGCAAACCGAGGTTACGGGCAGCGGAGGCTATCGACTGGGCGCGAATAATCAGGATGAAGTGCCGAATTCACGTCTTAGGTACTCCTGGAGTATATTTGCCTTCTCGCTCCTTTCCTTCAGGAGGCGAGCATACAGTTCCATGTCTCCCTTCGCTTCCTTCCTGCATCCGTCTGCCAACTGGCAGAGTCTAATGTACTCACTGACTTTGGAGCCTTTTGGTGCGTTGCTTGCGTGGATAACCTTGACGGTGAGTTCCATCCCAGTGTCGGCTGGAGGACGGTCTGGGTAGCAGTCGGAGAGGCGCATCACCTCAGGCACTTCACCGCTTCCCGTGTAGATCACGAAAGCGAGCACCATCGGCATCTTTGCATGGGCTCCGGAGAGCAGTTCCCTCCTCGGTCCGTGGAGCATGGGCGCTAGGATGTCGAACTCGTAGAGCAGAATCCTCATGGGCATGTTCGGGTTCTTGGTGGACTGGGCCTCCACGGCGACTATGGCGTAGTCGCCGGCTATCAGAACCAGGTCGTGGATCGGACCAGGCGACATCACGCTTCCAGCATTGCTCACCTTAACAGGGGTGCCATCGGGGATCTCCGGCACGAGCTCCCTGGCAAGGTTCGATGCATACCACTCCTCAGAGAATAGGTCAGAGAAAACGCTATCCTTCAGGTTTCTTTTCAGAGGGTTCTGGGTACACCTATCTTCTATGTTTGTGTCCATAGATATCACCGCCGCAGTGATTGCGGCAGGCGATTCATCCGCAAGCCATAGTTAATGGTGCGTAACCATTCAGCACTTCACGGAGGCTAGACCGCTGGGCTTGTCTCGCCCGTACATGCTGTCGGGAACATCGGGGACGGCCTCGGCCAGTTTCTTGAGGTCTCCGTCGTGCCTGTCGACTATGTCGAACATCAGGTCGGTGAGGTCGCCGATGGCCTTGGGGTCGCTGTTGTTCAGGTGGGGGTAGTCGTAGCGGAAAAGGACCTCCATCTCCTCTGCTTCCCCGTCCACGATGAAGTTCCCGAACGGGACCCTCATGTTAAGGCGGTTCAGCTCCATGTACAGGTCTTCCATGCGCCATCCGCTGGTCTGGATGTCCAGGTGGATCAGGTAGTGGATGAATGCGTCGTCGGCCTCGGCCTCCATGAGCATCGGGAGGTCGTCCCCCATGCCCTGCACGGTGAATCCTCCCTCCTCCCTGATCTCGAACGGCCTCTTGCCGTTCGCCAGCGCGGCGGCCATGCCCTCGTTTACGGACATGCCGTTCTTCTTCTCCCTTTTGAACAAACCCATGACATCGCCTCCTGTAGGTGGGGAACATGTCCCTGAACACCACGGCGTCCTTCTCTATGAGCGGCGACTCGCAGATGAACGTGCACTCCTGCCTAGAATCGTCCAGGATGTCCGCCAGCATCTGCAGGTCGGGGTCCTTCGTCTCCAGGGGCAGGTGGTTGATCTCCCCCTTGTCGCCGTAGTTGATGCAGCTGATGTGGAAGTGCGCTATGTCGCCGCACAGGGGGAAGAACTGGTCTATGAGCGACTGCATGTCGTCCTTGGTCTTCAGCCATCCGTGGCCGCGGGCGTGGACGTGAGCCACGTCCAGGACGGGGCGCACCCCGTCCACCTCGTCCATGACCTTGGCGATTTCGTCGAGGGTCCCGAACTGCCCCAGCTTGCCCATGGTCTCGATGCCGAGGATCACGTCCTTCACCCCCTCGTCGTCCAGGACGTCCTTGCACTTCTGCATCCCCGCGATGACGTTGGGCAGCGCGGTCTCCGGGGTCTTCCCGTAGGAGGCGGCATGGATTACGATGATGTACGCCCCAAGGTTGTGCGCAGCCTTCGCGGTGTCGGTGACCCACGAGATGCTCTTCTCCTTGGTCTCGGAGTTGTCGGAGTTGAAGCTCACGAAGTACGGGGCGTGGCAGCTGAGCCTGATGTCCAGCTCCTTCGCCTTCCTCCCGATCTCCTGGGCCCTCTCGGGCTTGATCCTGGCCCCGCGGACGAACTCCACCTCCAGGGCGTCCAGGCCGAGCTGCCTGGTGTATTCCAATGAGCCCTCCGGCGTCTTGCCTGCCGAGGGGTATCCCGCGGGTCCGAACCTCATGCGACGCGGCATGGATTCTGCGTATTATTCGATTGCGGTGGCTGCTCCGGCGCCTGGCGAAGAACCTCAGCGCCCCGGCGTTGAGCATGGCTATCGACAGGAACACGAGGGCCATCCCGGCGATGTTGAGAGCCGACATGGACTCCGAGAACACGAAGTAGCCCACTATGGCGGCGAACACCGCCTCCGTCACTCCCAGGACGGATGCTATGCCCGCGTCAAGGTACTTCAGGGCCCAGGCCTGGAGGCTGTACGGGACCAGGGTTATCATCAGGCCCACGCCCAGGACGTAAAGGAACGGCTCCCAGCCCGAGAAGGTGACCTCGATGACGTGCGGGGCGTCGGTGATCGGGAACAGCAGGACCATGGCGAACGCGGCGGTGTAGAACACGAAGGACACGGGGGATGCGCCCTTCATGTCGCAGTACTTGGTCCCGGCCACGAACCCGCCGTAGCACGCGCCGGATATCGCGCCCAGGGCCACGCCGGTGAGGTCGGAGACGTCCGCGAACAGCACGTCCGTCACCAGCACGCATCCGAAGAACGCGACCAGCAGCGCCGCCGCCTTCATCTTCGTGATCCTCTCGCCGAAGCACAGGAAGGATATCGCCATGACGTAGAACGGCGCCGTCATCTGCAGGACGCTCGCCACCGACAGGGTGACGGTCTCCATGGCGCTGAACAGGGCGAAGTCGCTGCCGATCCTCACGATGCCGAAGACCAGGAACAGCAGGAGCATCCTGGGGGAGGCCCTGAAGTCCCCGCGGCGCATCATCAGCATGAACGCCCCCAGCACGATGGTGCTGACGGTCATCCTGCAGGCGGTTATCTGAAGCGACGTGAGGCCGAGGTCGTTGAGGCCCCTGGAGAAGAATCCGGCGAACCCCCAGAGCAGCGCTGCTGCAACGACCGCTATCTCGCCCTGGGTGCGCCTGTCCATGTGTGCATGCCTCGGATGGAGGATGGTCTGGACATATAACACGATTATGCCCGCTCGGATTCGAAAATAGGAAATATTTTTCCCATCTGTTCAGCCATCCATGATCATCGACCTCGACGTCTCCCTGGACCCCACCCTGGGCTGCGGTCAGGCCCACCGCTGGCGCAAGACCGGGGAATGGTGGGAGGGCGTCCTCGGCAGCGAGATAGTCCGCATGAGGCACGCCGAGGGCGGCATAGAGGTCGAGGGGACCGACAGGGCGTCCTACGTCAGGAGGTACCTGGGCGGGGACGACGACCTGGACGGGATCATCTCGGAGATATCCGCCGCCGACCCCTACGTCGCATCGCTGGCATCGCGCTGCCCCGGGCTCAGGATCCTGAGGCAGGAGCCGTGGGAATGCCTCGCAACCTACGTCCTCGCCACCAACGCCAACGTCGCCCGCATAGGGAAGATGGTGGAGTCGGTCTGCGACCATTTCGGTACGGACCTCGGGGGCAGGCATGCCTTCCCGGAGCCCAGGCAGATCCTCGACGGGAAGGAGTGCATAGGGGAGTGCAGGCTCGGATACAGGGAGGCCCGCTTCATCGAGCTGGCGCAGCGCGTGGAGGACGGCGAGATCGACCCCGAGGGCATGAGGTCCCTGGATTACCGCGGCTGCGTCGAGGCCCTCATGGGGATCAACGGCGTCGGGCCCAAGGTGGCCGACTGCGTCGCTATATTCGGCTATGGGCATCTGAACGCGTTCCCGGTGGACGCCCGCATAAAGAGGGTCATGGAGGAGAGGTACGGCGTGACAGGGAGCTACTCCGCCGTGTCGGAGTACGGGATGAGGAGGTTCGGCAGGTATGCTGGCTACGCCCAGGAGTTCCTGTACCACGCGGACTTCATCGAGCGATTCGCTGGACCCTCGTGAGCTTGGGGTCGCTGGGGCAGACCCCGTTGGGAGCCTTGGCTCCCTGCGCCCTGTATATCTCGGCGAGGAGCCCCATCTGCTTGACGCAACCGCATATCCTGCAGATCTCGTCGGAGACGTCGTTGCCCTCGGTGGCGATGCGCTTGGAGGACTCCGCGATCTCGGCGAGGAACCTGGGGTAGAGCTCGCTCGATTCTATGACCGCGCTGTCGCCCCTCTTCTTCCTGAGGTACTGCGATATGGCGGCATCGGTCACGCCGAAGCGCTTGGCTACCTCGGCCTGCGTCATGCCGTAGGTCCCCACGAGCTCTTTGGCCAGCTCTCTGCGGATAGTCGGGAGCACGTACCATACAATGAGCTCGCAAGGCATCTTCATGCTTGATGCATCCCTTAACGCTTATTAAATCCCATCGTGCGCCGGGGTTGGTCCTGGTGTAGAATTCGGACACATCCCAGTCGTCGTCCTCGCGCTGGCGGGCGCTGTCCAGCCTCATGCCGACGGACTGGGCCGCCTCCCTCATGATGCGCAGGGCGCTGTCGTCGCCCTCGAACTCCTCCACCTTGACGCCCGATGAGCAGATCTTGCCCTTGAACGAGCCGATTATCCTGGTGCCGTTGAAGATCACCGACTTCGTGCCGCCCGTCTCCCTCTTGATCATGTCCCTCAGGTACAGGTGGAGGTTGTCCTGGGTGTTCAGGATGAAGGACCCCAGGAACCTCGAAGGCGGCCTGCCGACGTCCTCGGCCAGCATCCATCTGAGGGTGGGGTCGTCCTTGACGAAGTAGCCCTTCTTCACGAACCCCTCGGCCTCCAGCTCCCTGAGGCACCTGCGGACGCCGGACATCCTGGAGTTGACGAAGTGGGATATCCCCTCGGCGGAGAACATGCCGAAGTCGCGGAAGTGCATGCGCATGACCTCCAGCATCGCCTCGTGCTGGGAAATCCTGGGCTCCGGGACGGTGCAGTACATGGAGTCGGTGTCCTGGTACAGGTAGGCGTTCCTGGACATCTCGGACAGGATCTCCGTGGTGAGCTCCAGGCTGAGCGGGGAGTTGGCCACGATGTCCTTCTTGGACACGGGCTCCCTATCGCGGATGAGCTTGGCGATGGTCAGCTGGTCCCCCTCGGGGACGAAGCCCCTCTCCGCCCTGAACAGCTTGGCGCGGTCCATGTCGGTGTAGCCCTGGAAGGCGGGGCACAGCATCATCTTCACAGTGCGGCCCTTCTCCATCTGCTTCTTCATGGAGGTCTTCTCGGCCACGCGGGTCATGAGCTCCTGGTCGCCGCGGATGTAGCCCCTCTTGGAGATCGCCTCCGTGGCGGTCTCGTACTTCTCCCTCTTGCCCACGCGCTGTTTGCGGAACAGGTAGGATATGGCCTCCGCCTCGCTCATGGTCCACGGGACGAAATCGCCCTTGGCGTAGAACCCGTTGACCATGCAGTAACCGTTGGATTCCAGGGTGCCGACGGCATCGGCCTCCAGCTCCGCGGCGTCCGTCCCCAGGACCTCCCTGATCCTGCAGATGTCCGTGCCCTTCGCCCTGAAGAAGCCCATGAACTTGTCGAGCGCGGCCAGCGCTTCGGGGAGCAGCGACGGGCTGTCCAGGTCCATCGACCTGACCTCGATGCACCCGGACATCTCCCAGATCTCCATGGCGCCGATCACGTCGCTCCCGCGGACCAGCGGGTAGATCCACTTGTCGCCGTAGCGTGCTGCGATCTCGGCCCACTTGGATCCCAGGTCCGGGTCGAAGAGGGACAGCAGCCTCACGGGCAGCTGCTCCTCGCGGGGCTCGGAGAGGGCCTGCAGCTCGTCCTTCATGACGAGCATCCTGGCGTGCCCGTCGCCGACCATGATCTCCACGGCGCCGGCCTTCTCGGCGATGGATTCGATCTCCTCGAGGGGGATGTCGACCATGAACCTCAGGGCGGCCGCGGGTATGGGGCCGTAGGCGCGTATCGCGCGCTCCACCAGCTCCTCGCGCGGGTCGCCGACGGGCTCGTCCGGGCTGTAGACGGTGTAGATGTTCTCCGTCCCCCAGTCCTCGCGGTCCTCGAATGTGCGGACGACCTTGAGGGAGCGGTCAAGGCGCATGATGGCCTCCTTGAGCCTCTCCTTCTCCCATCCCGTCTCGGCCAGCAGCTGCCTCATGGTGGCCTTGCCCATGCCGTCTATCATGTTCAGTATCTCGTCGTCGCCCGGCTGTGTCTCGTCCCTCCTGAGCGCGGCGTAGCGGTCGCCCTCCTCCCTGAGGACGTACCTGACCCTCCCCCTGACGAACCTCCCGAGCATCAGCTCCCCGGACTCCCTCATGGAGTACCATTCGTCGAGGTCGAAGCCCTCCACCCTCTGGTAGACGTCGAGCTCCGATCCGGCGGAACCGTAGAACTCGAAGAACTCCCTGATCCCGGGGAAGCTCTCGCCCTTGGAGAGCCTGTACCTCTCGACGGTGCCGTAGTCGTACACGTCGTCCCTTCCCGCCCTCAGGCGCATGTGGTCCAGCTTGAGCATGTACTGGTCGCTCTCCGAGACCAGGAACCTCCCCTTGGAGACCTCGTCGGCCTCGGTCAGGGATTCGAGCGAGGCCCTGGCGGATTCCTCGGTCAGGGACAGTGCGAACGCGACCTCCTGCACGGTGGCCGGGGCGAAGCACTCGAGGTACCTCAGGACTATGCGGTCGACGGACGCGTTGCGGTCCTCGTCAGGTATGTCGACGCGGGCGAAGGTCCACTTGCCGTTGCCGCTGACGTCCACGCGCGTTACGAGGTACATGGACTCCAGCTTCCTGAGGGACCTGAACGCCATGTCCTCGCTCACCTCCAGGTCGGCGGCGATCTCCGCGAGGGTGGCGCCGTCGCCCGTCCTCTCGAGCACCGCGGAGTCCACGTCGGTGAGCTCCCTCTCCTTCCTGGTGGCGGCCTTGTAGTACGGGACCTCGGACGTCTCGACGACGTAGGGGTCGTCCATGAAGACGGTGGACAGCGTGCCGTCGCGGATCAGCTCCCTGAGCCATCCGTCCACGGTCTTCCTGTCGAAGTCGGTGTATGTGTAGATGTGCCTCCCGCGCTCCCTGAACGCTTGCAGCGGGCCTGTGACGGCCAGGAGCTTCGGGATGTCCTCCTTGGACATGACCCTGGGGGGCTTCTGGGCGTAGTACGGGACGACCGCGTCCTCGGTGAACTCGAACTCCTTCACGGAGTCCCCGAGCGCCCTGTACAGGACCTTCCTGTGCAGCTCCCTCAGCAGTGCGGACCTGTCCTCCATGAGGACTATGTCCGAGAAGCCGGAGAGGATCGCGGAGTGGGCGAACGGGGACGGCGTGCCGCTGAAGCGGATGACGTCCACCTTCATCTCCCCGGAGCCGATGCTGTCGAGGACGAGCTTGGCGTTCTTGATGTCCATGTCGTCCTCGAGGACCTCCCTGTAGGTCTCCTCGATGACGGGGACCCCGTCCATGTTCCCGAGGGTCTCCAGCAGGTAGGAGGACCTGACCTGCTGCCTGTTGACCGAGATGGGCCTGCCCATGTAGTTCCTGAGGATCATGAAGCTGCGGGCGGCGGTGTGCCTGAACCTGAGCTTGAAGATCTCCGAGTCCTTGAGCGACTTCCTGAGGACGGCGTCCAGCTCGTCCGCCTTGATGAGCCCCGGTATTATCGCGGGGTCCACGGTCCTGGGGCACCCCAGCATGAAGCTGTCGTCGGATATCGTGACGGAGACGTTGGAGCCGGTCATGCCGGTTAGCCTGTACGCGTAGGCGCGGGACAGGGCGTCGTTGACCCTGCGGCCGAACGGGAAGTGGAAGACCAGCTTCTGGTTTCCGGAGGGGTCCACGTACTCCTCCACCGCCAGGCGCCTGTCGTCCGGGATGAACCCGGCTACTGCCTCCTGCTCCCTGAAGTACGAGAGTATGCTGCGGGCGGATCCCTTGTCCACGTCGAACTCCGCGGATATGCCGTCGATGGCGGTCGCGTCGTCGAGCTTGATGCGGTCCTCCATCTCCCTTCTGAAGACGGCGATGTCCATGGACAGGTCGAAGGACCTGGGGAGCATCTCCCCGGCCCAGGACGGCACGGTGGGCTTCCTGCCGTTGGCCTCCTTGACGTAGGCCGTCATGCCCTTGGACCTGACGAACTCGAACGACCTCCCGCCGAGGACGAAGACGTCCCTGGGCGAGAGTCTCTCCACGAACTTCTCGGAGAGCTCCCCCGCGACCGTGCCGTGGCCGGTGACGACCCTGTAGTTGGCCTCCTCGGGGATCGTCCCGAGGTTCATGAAGTAGATCATGCGGGAGCCCTTCTTCTTGCCGAACTGCCCCTCCTCCTCGTCGTACCATATCTTGGAGTACACGCCCTCGAACCCGTCCTTGGACCCGAGGTACTTCAGGACGTCGTCGAAGGACTTCCGTGGTAGGTCCCTGTAGCAGTACGAGCCCCTCACCAATCTGTACGCGTCGTCCGCGTCCCACCTGGCGTCGAGGCTCATCCCGACTATGGTCTGCGACAGAACGTCGAGGCAGTTCTCGGGGATGCCGACGCGGTCGATGTCGCCGCGGTGGGCGGCCCTGCACATGACGGCGCACTCCACCAGGTCGTCGGGGTCGAACACGAGCAGCCTGCCCTTGGCGACCTTGCCGAAGCTGTGGCCGCTCCTCCCTATCCTCTGGAGCCCCTTGGCGACGCTCTTGGGGGAGCCTATCTGGCAGACCAGGTCCACGGACCCGATGTCGATACCGAGCTCCAGCGATGTGGAGGACACCACGCACTTGATCTCGCCGTGCTTCAGCCTCTCCTCGACGTCGAGCCTTATCTCCTTGCCGAGGGAGCTGTGGTGCACCTCTATGTTCTCGAGGCCCCTCTCCTTCAGCTTGTACACCACGCTCTCGGCGCCGGAGCGGGTGTTGGTGAAGACCAGCGTGGTCTCGTGCTGGTCGATGAGCTCCTTTAGGGTGTCGTACATCATGGAGTTCACGATGTCCGAGGACAGCGCCGTCATGTCGTCGGTGGGGCAGATGACCTTCAGGTCCAGCTGCTTCTTGGAGCCGGACTCTATGAGCGCAACATCCCTCGGGGCGCCCTGCTCGTCGCATCCGACGAGGTACCCTGCTATGGCCTCTATGGGCGCGAGGGTGGCGGAGAGGCCGATCCTGCAGAAGTCGGTGTCGCAGTGGTTCCTCAGCCTCTCCAGGGTGAGGGACAGGAACGCCCCCCTCTTGGAATCGCATATGTCGTGGATCTCGTCCAGGATGACCCACTCGACCTTCTTGAACGCGTCCTTGAACTTCGGCGCGGCCAGGACGAGCGCGAGGCTCTCCGGGGTGGTGATCAGGATGTGGGGCGGATGGCGGACCATCTTCTGCCTCTCGCCCTGGGGCGTGTCCCCGGACCTCACGGCCACCCTGATGTCGGGGATGGCCATGCCGCGCTCGGCGGCGACCTCCCTCATCTGCGCGAGGGGCTCGTTGAGGTTGCGGTTCACGTCGTTGGCGAGGGCCTTCAGCGGCGAGACGTAGATGCAGTAGACCCTCTCCTCGAGGGTGCCCTCGCGGGCGTACCTGCTGAGCTCGTTGATGATGCTGGTGAAGGCGGTCAGGGTCTTCCCCGACCCGGTGGGGGACGATACGAGGACGTTGCGCCTCTGGTGGATGACGGGGATGGCCATGGACTGCGGGATGGTGAGGTCGTCGAAACGTTCGTTGAACCAAGTGGAGATGAGCGGCTCCATCATCCCCATGACCTCGTCTTTGGAGTATCTTCTATCCACTTTCTCTATCATCCGGACCACAGTCGCGGTTTCTAAGGGAACAACCGATTTAACGTTTGTTGTCGGGCATGTACGTTGGATGCCTGCTCCCACCCTTCGGAATCGATAACATATTTCTATGGACAACCCGATTCGCGAGCATGTTCAGCCGCGTTGCGCTCGCAGCAGTGCTCCTGGCCTTGCTGGCCGTCGTAGCCGTCTCCCAGGCGGCGGATGCCGACGAGCCGGTGGAGGAGAGCGTGACGCTTTACGGGTACGTCGCGGACGTCTCCAACGAGACGGGCAACGTCCCTCTGGACGGCGTCGTGGTCTGCATCGTGGACGCCCGCGGGAACGTCGTCGCGATGTCCGAGACCGGCGATGGGGCCGCCGGCAGGTTCGTTCTCACATACCAGCCGGGCGAGGGGACGTACGGGATGACCTTCACCAAGGAGGGCTACACTGTCCGCACATGGCCGGAGACGGTCTTCACCAAGGTCCAGAGCGACCTGTTCGGGTTCGACTACTCCTGGATAATCCCCGACGAGGACGGCAAGTACCGCCTCACCAGCGACATCGACGGAGGGTCCTTCATAGGGATGGGCCTCACCGAGGGCCACATCTTCGGGTATGTGATGAGCGAGTCGGAGAAGGGCCTGTCGGGCGCGAAGGTGAGGATCACGTCGTCCGACGGCCAGGTGTTCTCCACGACCGCGGGCGACGGGGGCTACTTCGACATCCAGGCCTATCACGGAACATACGAGATGGAGGTCTCCTGCAAGGGCTTCCAGAACTCCGAGAAGATGGAGGTGTCGACCTCCGATCCCATGATCTCCGTCGTCCTGAAGGAGAAGGACCACACCCTGTTCTTCGGCATGGACGTTCCCCATACCCTCGAGGTGATAGGGGTCTTCCTGGCCCTGGTGGTCCTGATCATCGTCGCCGTGGCCATATCCCGCAACAGGAGGGGCAAGTCCATCCTGAAGATAGTCAACGACCTCGACCAGCAGGACGAGGATGACGAGTACCGCAGGCGATTCGCCTCTTGAGGCTCTCGTTGACCTTATCGTAGAGGCTGTTGCCCTCGGTGTCGATCGCGACTATGAGCGGGCCGAAGCGCTGCGTCTGGAATTTCCACATGGCCTCCGCCATGCCGAGGTCCTCCCATTCCACGCCGGTGCACCTCGCGAGGCCCTCGGCCAGGGAGATGGCGGCGCCGCCGGTGGCGGCGAGGTAGACGCATCCGTTCTCCTTCATGGCCTCTGCGACCTCGGGCGACATGCCGCCCTTGCCGATGACGGCCCTGATGCCGAACCTCTCGATGAACTCGGCCTCGAGCTTGTTCATGCGCGCCGATGTGGTGGGGCCGGCGGCGACCACGGACCAGCCGTTCTCAGTCTTCCTCATGATGGGGCCGCAGTGGAAGATCGCGGACCCCCTGATCTCCCCGGGCACGTCCTTGCCCTCGTGGGCGAGCTCCAGGGCGCGGATGTGCATCTCGTCCCTGCCGGTGATGACGGGCCCGTAGAGGTACACGGTCTCGCCGAGCCTGAGGGACCTGACGGTCTCCTCGGACAGAGGCGTCTCGAGGTTCCTCAGAACCTCACCCCCTGGGAGTACTTGACGCCGTCCTCGGAGATCCTGGCGGACGCCCTGCGGGTGGCCCAGCAGCCTATGTTGACGCACACGGGCAGGCTCGCCGTGTGGCAGCAGGCCTTCTTGATCCTCACGCCGAGGACGGTGGTCTGCCCGCCCAGGCCCATGGGGCCGAGGCCGGACTCGTTGAGCTTCATGAACAGCTCCTCCTCCAGGGAGGCGAGCGCCTTGTCGGGGTTCTCCTCGTCGATCGGGACGAGGAGGGCCTCCTTGGCCATGGCGGCGCACACGTCTGACGTTCCCCCGATGCCGACCCCGACGATGGACGGCGGGCAGGGCCTGCCGCCGGCGTTGAGGACGGAGTCGATGACGAACCTCTTGACGCCCTCGATGCCGTCCGCGGGGTTGAGCATGGCCAGCCTGGTCATGTTCTCGGAGCCCGCGCCCTTGGGGAGGACGGTGATCTCGGTGAACGGGTCGTCGGTTGGCATGTAGTGCACTATGGGCATGCCGGGCCCGAGGTTGGTGCCCTGGTTCTCCCTGGTGATTGGGTCGACGGTGTTGGGCCTGAGGGGTATCTCCTCCGTGGCCCTCCTGACGCCCTCCGCGATCTGCTTCCCTATGGAGGAGTCGAACCTTCCCCTGACGTAGAACACGGGGATGCCGGTATCTTGGCACATCGGGAACCCGAGGTGCTCGGCCTTCTTGACGTTCTCCATGATTGCCCCGAGCTGCGTGCTGGCGATCTCGCCGGTCTCCCATCCCGCGGCGGCCTCGAGGGCCCATCCGATGTCCATGGGGAGCTTGGTGTTGGCGAGGCGCAGGAGGTTGACGACCACCTGGTCGACAGTCTCGGGGAGCTTGATCGTGCTCATGGGCGGGTGATGGCCCTCGTCCGATATAAAATAGGACGGGCTCGCGGCCTCCAGAAGGGGCATCTGCCGCGGATGCACTGGCTGTTGCGACTCGAGTACGCGCAGGCCACCTCCGGTCTGGCCATCTCCACGCCGAGCTCCTCCCGGGCGAAGTCGATCGCCGACAGGATGGCCAGGTACGAATCCCTCTTGCAGCATCTCGGGCCGCCTACGTCCCCTATGGAGCTCAGCGCCCTGGACGTCATCCTGTTGGAGAGCCCCCAGGAGGAATCCGACAGCGGCGTGGCGCCTGTCGCTATAGAGACGAACATGCCGGCGCTTATCCCGGCCCCGCAGGCGCCCCAGAACCCGCATGCCCCTCCGGGGACGGCCATGCCCCTCCTAAGCATCTCGGGCAGGGCCTCGGACAGGTCCACGTCGCCGCCCGCGTTCCTGTAGGCGGTGAGGAGGGCGGAGCCCACGATCGCATGGTGCTCCGGGCCGTGCATGTGGCAGAAGGGCGATGCCATGATCCTGTCGGCGATGGCCACCGGGCCCGTGCCCTCCTCCTTCAAGCAGATCTCCAGGATGGTGTCCAATCCCTTCATGTGGCAGCCGTCGCAGACGTGATGCCCCTTCGTGCACCTGGTCTTGCTCGGCGCCGTCCTGCGGCATATGGCGCATTCCATCAGGATGTCCTCGCCGAGGTATTCCAGCGGCGCACCGCAAATCAGGCACTCGTCAGCCATCTCGCATTCTCCCCTACGGTCGGTTTCAGGGCACCAGGTACAGGACGTCGTCTATCGTCGTGACCTTCACGGCCTCGCCGGCATCGTAGCCCTCGGGGACCCTGAGGTCCACCGTGGAGTAGTTGTCCGGGTGCATGACCTGTATCTCGCCGTCGCCGATGCTGATGACCGCGGCCTCCCTGAGCTCGCCGGCCGCCTCGTGCACCTTCAGGTCGGGCATGTCCGCCTTCCTGACGGCGCTCTCCCTGAAGTTCATGAGGTCCAGGACCCTCCCTCCGGACCCGGAGACCCTCAGCAGCTTGCAGTACCTGCCGTCGTGGATCACCACATCCCCGACATGGTACGCGGGCAGGCGGACCAGGTAGGTGATCCTGTACATGTCCTGGCCGTCGGACGTCTGCCCCACGAGCTTGGGGGACTCGTTGGTCTCGGCGCAGTAGATGTCGGACAGCTCCCTCGCGAGGCTCTTGCCCAGGGACATGGAGGAGAGATACACGTCCACTCCGCCCTTGACGATCTCCATCTTGGTGATGAACAGCGACCTGTTGTTCGCGGCCTGCCTGGCCACGGACCCCTCCACAAGCGCCAGCGTCTCCTCGCGCATCTCGTCGGACAGCTCCTTGGTGCCGGTCCTGATCTGCAGGATGGCCTCGTAGTAGCTGCCCAGCTGCCTGGAGCACCTGGTGCACACGGTGTTCTTGATCCTGACGATGGTGGACGACTCGTCCTCGGCGGGGTAGCCCATGACGCTGCACTTGGCGAACACGCGTACCACGAACACGTACGGGTCCTGGTTCTCCCACTCGGCGTCCACGTCGACGACCTCGGCGTCGCGGAGCACTTCGAGTGCGTCGACGGCCGCGTCGGTGGCAGCCCGGTCCCAGGTCTTGGCGACCCATCTGCCGCCGCAGTCGAACTCGCCGCAGTTGGTGCACACCCGCACGTCTATGTGGTGCGGCAGGGACGTCAGCTTCCTGCCGTCGAGCCAGCAGTCGATGCACAGGCCGTTGAGGGACTCCTCGCAGTCCTTCCCGCACTTGACGCAGAAGCTCACAGGACCACTGCCTGGGCGTGCTTGACGCCCCCTATGACGATGACGTTCTCCTCGGACACCATGCCCTCGGCGATCGCCACCGCGATGACGCGCTCCCCGACCAGGTTCAGGATGGATACGGACTTCATCCTCTCCGCCAGCGTCGGCGCGTCGACTATCTCGCCGCCGTAGAACGCCTCGGCGACGGTTATCCTGGTGCCCTCCCCGGCGAACGACTGCCCGAGCAGCTCCTTGTCGCATGCTGCCAGCATAACATCGCTGGGCATCCTGTGGATCTTGACGTACATCTCATCACCCCACGTACTTGTACTGGCCCTTGTTGTCCTTGATTATCTCGCCGCTGTCGCTCAGGGTCTTCAGCGTGCGGACCACGTCGGCCTCCACCAGCCCCTCGTTCTCGGCGTGGCGGACGATCTCCTCGAGGGTCAGGCCGGTCTCGCCGAACCTCCTCATGATGCCGACGATTATCGGGATCTTGTTGCGCTCCTTGGTGCTGATCCCGGTGAACAGGATGTCCCCGTCTATGCCCCCGGAGCCGTCGCCGGCGATCCTGGTCATGCACAGCTCGACCAGGTCCACGGCGCGGTTGGCGTCCACGTCCTCCACCTTGTTGCTCAGCCTCATCTTGGCCGAGGCCTCGGACAGGCGTATGAACGCCTCCAGCTGCCTGGCGGTGATGGAGACCCCGCCGTTGTTGGCGTTCCTTATCCTGAGGTAGCTGTCCTCGATGATCCTCTTGGCGTCCTCGGTCATGACCGGGGTGAGGCGCTTGGAGTAGGCCACGTACTTCCTGAGGATGTCGACGCTGTAGACCGGCTTGATGTTGTTGGTGTGCTCGATGATCCCCGTGATGTCCACGCCCTCGACGGTGGAGCCCTCGGGCACCATGCGGGCCTGCCCGCGCTGATGGGTGCTGAGGATGTGCTCCGAGATCCTGGTGTCCCTGTTCTTGTCGGGCTTGTCGGTCATGACGAATATCATGTCGAAACGGGAGATGAGCGCGGGCGGTAGGTCGATCTGGTTGGCGATGGTCTCCCCGTCCTCGAACCTCCCCCACTTGGGGTTGGCCGCGGCGAGCATGGAGCACCTGCACTGCAGGGTCGCCGTGATCCCGGCCTTCGCCACGGAGATCTGCTGCGATTCCATCGCCTCGTGCAGCGAGGACCTGTCCTGGTCTGTCATCTTGTCCAGCTCATCGATGCAGGCCAGACCCTTGTCCGCCAGGACCAGCGCCCCGGCCTCGAGGGTCCACCTGCCGTCGCCGAAGTCGTCCCTGACTGCCGCCGCGGTCAGGCCCGCGGCCGATGCCGATTTGCCCGATGCGTATATGCCCCTGGGCGCCAGGCGGCTCATGTACCTGAGCAGCTGGGATTTCGCCACTCCGGGGTCCCCTATCAGGAGGATGTGGGTGTCGCCCCTCATGACGGTGCCGTCGTCCATCTGCTTGTGGCAGCCGCCGAAGAGCTGCAGGGCGATGGCGCCCTTGACCTCCTCCATCCCGTACAGGGACGGGGAGATCGACTTGACTATGTTGTCGTAGAGGTAGGGGTCCCTGGACATGAGCAGGATCTCCCTCTCGTCGTCCTCCGTGATGACGATCTCGTCGTACTCGTGCTGCTCGAACTCCACGGAGATGACGTCGAGGTACGTCTCGAAGATGGTGGACTTGTCCCTGTCGGGCTTCTCGACGGTCCTGAGGATGCCGTTCAGAGTGATCCTGTTCCCGGCGGTGATCTCCCCGGCGATGTCGTCCTCGACGTAGCCGGTGATCCTCTCGGGCTGGGCGCCTCCCCTGAGCCCCTCGGGGCTCTCCTGGACCTCGATTTTCTGGGTGTCGATGTAGGAGGACGCCTTCTCGTCTATGATGAAGCGCATGGCCTGCCTGTTGCAGGTGCCGTCGGGGTTGCTGCACATCATAGGCTCCCTGAGCAGGTTGCCGGGCTGCTCCACCCACTGCTCCGCGCCGCACCTGGCGCACCTGAAGAGCGCGTACGTCATGCGGGGCTTGACGGTGGTGACCTTCCTTGCGAGGCCCTCCACGGCGACGAGCTTGCCCAGGTGGTCCGCCCTGAGGTTCCTGATGTCCACCTTGGAGTCCCTGGGGAGGCCGACGATCCTCACGTTGACCTTGTCGCCGGGGCGGCTGATGCTGGGGATAAGCGACACGGCGGCCTTCCTGGCGATCTCCAGGCACTTGTCGGGGTTGTCCACGAGGAACATGGCGAACTCGACGCTGTAGCCGTTGATGTCCGAGTAGTCCACGACCAGGCTCTTGCGCTGCGGGTACTCGTCCGCGATGCCCGCGATCTCCGCCCTGTACTCGTCCTTCGAGAATATCTCGGACCATATGGCCTGTATGTCCCCGTCCTCGTAGATCATTCGCCCCCCTCCTGATTCGCTTTCGAACGGCACTCCTCGTCCACCCACCAGACCCAGCCGCCCAGCTCCATGGAGATCTCCCCCTTGACCAGGCCGGCCCTGCGGTACTTGGTGAGCGTCTTGACGAGGTCATCCGGGCACCTGTACCCGAACTGCTTCTCCAGACGGTCGGTGGCCTCGAAGGTGCCGACGCGGTCGTCGCCCAAGGCCTCCCAAATCATCCCGAGCAGCTCGTCTCCGTTCATCCGCGGTCGTTAAGGCTAGGCTCCTATAATAATTGGCCGACGCCTCCTTCAAAGAAGGAGGCTCGCTCCTGCCCGCCGTTCACGACGGAATCGATGTACTCCTGTTGGATGCGGACCACTTCGGTGGAATCCGCCGCCTTCGAGTAATCCTCGAGCATGTTCCCGTTGAGCCTCATGAACTCCGGGGCCCAGTTGAACCTGCCGAGGAACTCCTCGGCCTGGTTCTTCTCTCCCAGGATGTACAATGCGGCCATGACCGCCTCCGCGGAGTTGAGCTCCATGGGCCTCCCCCAGTTGATCGGGTTGGAGGCGAGGAGGTATGGGAGCGCGCGCTCCTGCATGCCCTTGGGGCGCGGGAACTGGTCGATGTTGGTCCAGGTGAGGTCCATGACCACGAGGCCCCTGCGTGCGTATTGGACATCCGCTGGGGAGAGCGCCCTGTCGGAGAAGGGGGACAGTATGATAGAGCCCTTCGGGATGGCCCCCAGGGTCTTGGCCTCCTTGCCCAGCCCGAACTTCAGCATCCGCTTCGCGGTGCATTTCTTCGGGTCGCACTGGCACTCGTCGTAGATGATTACCGGGATCATGCCGTAACCAGGGCCTTGAGCTTCTCGGGGTCGTCCATGTTGGCGGAGATCCACGCCTTGACCTCCTCGATGGACTTGACGTAATCGTCGTAGAGCTCCGCATCGTCGGTGGCGGTGTACTCCTTCCTGGTCCTCATAGGCGCCAGTATCTGCCTCCCCTTCCAGGGGGTCCTGGGGGCCCACTCGTCGAAGGTGGCCTTCTCCATGTAGATCACGAAGTCGTACTGCTCATCCGCGCGGAGGTAGTCCCTGTCCTTGAAGTCCTTGGACACGTTCCTGCGGATGTCCTCCCCGTTCTGGTACATGGCGGAGATCATCTCGCAGTCAACGATGTCCTTCTCCGGGCCGGCGCTGTACGTCTCGTAGAGGGACGGGAACATCTCCCCGGCGAAGTGCTCTGCCAGCTGGGAGACGAAATCGTTCTTCTGGTCCACGAAGAGGACGCGCAAGAGAACCGGGGCTGATTTCTTGGACATGATGGGGCATCGTAACAGTTCGGGTTAGATAATCATTGTCTATGGACGGGGCTGGATTCTGCTTTAATAGGCATACGGCCATACGAACAGCATGGCCATCCGCAACGAAGCCATCCGCCTCAGGAAGAGTACCCGTTCCTTCTCGGACCGTCAGGTGTCCGATGATGACCTCGACGGGATACTGGAGGCCGGGATGCGGTCCCCCTCGTCGAAGAACCGCCAGCCCTGGCGCGTGTTCGTGCTGGAAGGCGATCTGCGGGTCTCCGCGATTGCATCCATGAGGGGGCGCATCGAGTCGGACCTGGAGTCATCGGATGACGAGTCCAAGAGGAAGGATTGGAAATCCGCCCTCGTAACGATGGATGCCATGGAGGAGGCCCCGATATTGCTGGCGATCGTCTATGAGGACCGCTTCCCTGTCCCTCCGGAGCCTTATATCGGAGGCATGACGGTCCGCCAGATGGTGGATGTGCTCTCGATAGGCGCATTCATAGAGAACATGGTCCTGGAGGCCCAGGAGCGCGGGATAGCCACGCTCTGGGTCGGCGATTTCCTCTACGCGGTCGAGGAGCTGAAGCTCGAATCGGGAATCGAGGGGGATATAGTCTCGCTGCTGGCCATAGGCTATCCCGAAAAGCAGACCCCGCCTTCATCGGGAAGGAAGGATGGTCTGGTCACCAGGCTCCGATCGCCTCAACAGCTTCCTCGTGAGGACCATAGTGAAGTAGAGCATCGACAGGAGGCCGATAACCCCTTCGGCGAGGCACAGATACAATTGGCCGGCGCCGTGGGATATGATGTCGTAGAGGAAGAACGATGTCATGGAAAGCATCAGACTCCCGAGGAACCCATTGTCCTCCAGAAGCGTGGAATGCATATCCAAGAGGCAGAAGACCGCGGCGAATGCCAACATGGTGAAGACCATCCACAGCAGTATGAACGACGGCCTCATCCCGTTGCCTCCAAAGGCATAGGAAAGGATGTTGAGGACGCGCTTGCCCATAGGGTTCTTCTTGTCCTCGATGTCTTTCTTCTTCTGCGCGACGAAGGCATTGTCGGCCATCGGATACAGGCAGTTGTCCTCCAGGATCGTCCTGGCGACCTTCAGGCCCTCGACCGAGTTGCACTTGACCATCTCATCGAAGAATCTCTCATCATCGATCCTGTTCCCTGGCAAGGAGATATTGACGGCCCCTTTGACGACCATGCCGTTGAATACGATCCTCCCGCCGTATTTTTCGGGTTTTGGGAGCTTCATGCTCTCAACGAGGATCGTGTCGGTGAAATCCAGCTTGTCATCTACCCTGGTTCCACGCAGATCCAGGAGCATCGTGAAACGACTGCTGTTGAAGTCTATGCTCTTGAAATGGCTGCTTATGCGGGTGTAGGAGAAGCTGTTGTTCGTGAGGGCGCAGGCGGCGTAATCGCAGCCCGAGATCTCGGTGATGTTGAACAGCAGGCAATCGTTGATCTTAAGGCTGGAGCCATTGGAGCCATTGATCCTGAAACCGTGCACCACGCAGTTATTCAGTACCAAGTCATCGACATCGCAGTCGAGGCGGATGGTGGAGACGTCTAAGCCGTCAAGATGAAAATTCCTCACGCTCCCCTCGGTGACTATCAACTTATTGATGACAGTCAAGTCGCCAGAGGCGCATACGGCATCGAAATTTCCGGAGAGCTTCATGGCAACAACGGCATCCTCTATCGCGACCTTGACTCCGGCACCCTTGACGGTGAGATCCCCTATCGACCCCCCTTGCACCATGATGGTGCCGCTGCCTGAGAACTTTAAGCATTTGATCTCGCAGTTGATCAGAACAACCTCGTGATTGCTATGGATCCGCAGGTTCTCGCCCTTGCGCCTGATGATGGGTTCGGATGGGTCGATGATCTCCCATTCCTACGATGCCTTCTTATCATCGGATGCAGGCGATTCCATGGCCGGTAATCGCCTCGGGATTATTATTTTCTATTGCGTCGGCCATTGGCGTCATGCCACGGTGATGATCGCTATTTTCGAGCTGTCTCCTGATGAAAGACGGGCGAGCTGAGTGGCTTCCGCCTATTTCCGCGCGAAAGCGTTTATACCGCGACCTTAATCGAAGCCCCATGGCAGAACTCCAATTGGCCCTCGACCTCATGCAGCTCAACAGGAGCATAATCATAGCGAAGGAGGCCGTGGAAGGCGGCGCGGACTGGATCGAGGTCGGCACGCCGCTTATCAAGAGCGAGGGCGCGGAGGCCGTCAGGGCGCTCCGCAGGGAGTTCCCAGGCAGGAAGATCGTCGCCGACACCAAGACCATGGACGTCGGCGGCTTCGAGGTCGAGATCATGGCCAAGGCCGGTGCCGACATCGTTACGGTCCTGGGATTATCCGATGACTCCACCATCGAGGAGGCCGTCATGGCCGGCAGGAAGTACGGCGCGGAGGTCATGGTCGACATGATCAACGTCCCGGACAAGCTGGCCAGGGCCAAGCAGGCCGCCGCGCTCGGAGTGGGCTACATCTGCCTCCACATGGGCATCGACACCCAGATGAAGGGCGAGGCGCCCCCCGTGGACATCCTCAAATCCATAGTGGCCGAAATACCTGTCCCCGTGGCCGTGGCCGGCGGGATCACAGCAGCCAACGCAGGCGAGTACGTTTCCGCCGGGGCATCCATCGTCATCGTCGGCGGTGCGATCATCAAGACCGGGGACATCAGGAAGTCCGCCTCCGACGTGAAGGCTGCCATGAACGGGGCGAAGGTCGACAGCTCCCTCGCCAAGAAGTACACCGAGGACGACCTGTTCGCAGCGTTCTCCAAGGTCTCCACATGCAACATATCGGACGCCTATCACAAGCAGGGCGTGATGTTCGGGATCCTCCCGCAGTCCCTGAAGCACGGCCAGAGGATGGTCGGCAGGGCGCTGACCGTCCAGACCACCAACGGCGACTGGGCCAAGCCGATCGAGGCCATCGACCGCGTGAAGGAGGGCGACATCATCGTCGTGGACGTGGGAGGCGCACCCGTGGCCGTATGGGGCGAGCTCGCATCCTGCTCGGCCGTGGTCATGGGCGCCCACGGGGTCGTCATCGACGGCGCCATAAGGGACATCGACGACATCCGCGAGATGGGCTTCCCCGCGTTCGCCAGGACAGTCGCGCCCTGCGCCGGCGAGCCCAAGGGCTACGGCGGCATAGGCATCGAGATCACCGTCGGGGGCCAGAGGGTCCGCACCGGCGACTGGATCATCGGCGATGAGTCCGGGCTGATCGTGGTGCCGAAGGAGCACGCCGTGGAGGTGGCCAACCGCGCCATCGACGTCCACGAGAGGGAGGACCGCACCCGCGAGGAGATCCGCAGGGGATCCACGCTCTCCAAGGTCAACGAGCTCGCCAAGTGGGAGCCCGTGAAGCGATTCGCGATTCCTCCGAGCATCCGAACCGCCCGCTTATATACCACATAGGTAGGTTGGATGCTCATGTCCCAAATGTTGATGGTCGTCGCAGCCGTGGCGGCAGTCGCAGTATTGGCCGTTGCGGCCATCATGCTCATTTCCAACGGGACCGATTCCAGAGGTGATTCTTCCATGGAACCTTTCGTCATCGAGCTGGACGCCAACCCCACAACCGGCTACTCCTGGACCTACTACTATTCCGAGGGCCTGCACGTGGAGTCCCAGTACGTCCCCGACCCCGCCGGAGCGGGTCTGTGCGGAGCCGGCGGAAAGCAGGTCATGACGCTGACGGCGGACGAGCCCGGCACCTATCATTTCAAGGCGGAGTACAAGCGCCCATGGGAGGCCGGCGAGCCGGCCCAGGTGTACGAGACCGACGTCACGTTCTGATAGTGGATCGCAGCGATTCGAAGAACGACAGGGCAGCGGATGCTGCGTCCCTGCATTCGGAAAGCCTCCCCTCGAACGTCGACGGGTCGGCTTTCGAGAATTCGATCCCGGGGTACTCCACCTTCTCCAGGACCAGGAAACCTGGGTCCGCCATCCCGAAGCAGATGTCCTCCCCTTCCAGGGCCCTGGATATGTCCTCGGGCGTTCTGGATCCCGCATCGATGTCCAGAAGGGCCCCGGTCATCCTCCTGATCATGTTCCACAGGAAGTAGCGGGCGCGGAATGTGAGGATCACTCCTTCTCCGAAGGGCTGCGCCTCCACTGAATCCACGGTCAGCACCGTGGGCTTCCCGTCGGGGCGGCAGAACCTCTTGAAATCATGCTCCCCCACGAACAGCCGGGCATTCCTCCCCAGCGACTCCGGGTCATCGCATCTGGGGATGGTGTAGCGGTAGGTCCGGGCGGAGGCGTGGCGGGGGTTGAAGTCCTCCCCCACCTCGGCGTAGCCGGTGTAGAAGACGTCCCTGGAGTTGGCGTTGACGGCCTTCAGCAGCGTGCGTATGTCCATGTCGGTGCTGAGGGCGAGCACGTTCCCGAGGGCACTGACCCCCTTGTCCGTGCGGCTGGAGAACCTCACGTCCAGGGAGCCTGCGTCCTGCTTTGTGACCAGCTGCAGGTCCTGGAGCACCTGGCCCTCCACCGTGCGGAGCCCGGGCTGGACCTGGGACCCGAAGAACCTGTCGCCGGGATAGGCTATGCGCACTGCGTAGCGCTTCATGCCTTGGAGCGGAGCTCCTTCATGTGGTCCACGCGCTTCTGGACGAGAGCGCGGGTGCCGATGTCGTGCCTCACGAAGACCGCGTCGCACTTCACGTGCTCCAGGGCCCTCTCGCAGTTGGCCTCGGCCTCCTCGAGCGTGTCGGCGATTCCGATGACCCCGACGGACCTGGATGTGCCGGTGACCAGCTTGCCGTCCTTCACGTCCACGTTGGCGTAGTAGACGGTCGCCCCGCATTTCGCGATGGCGTCCTCGTCCACGGAGATCTCGTGGCCGGACTCGGACTTGACGCCGTATCCCTTGGGCACGACGTACTTGCAGACGGTCGCCTTCTTCTCGAACTCCACATCGTCGTCCAGAGTGCCGGTGGCCATCTTCCAGCAGATGTCCTGGAACCCGGTCTTCAGTATGGGCAGGACGTTCATGGCCTCGGGGTCTCCGAATCTGGCGTTGATCTCGATGATCTTGGGGCCCTTCAGGGTGAGCATGAACTGGCCGTACATGGTGCCCCTGTAGGGGCATCCGTCCTCGGCCATTGCGTCGACGATGGACTGGAGGATGGCGATGGCTTCCTCCCTCTCCTTCTGCGTGATGAAAGGCAGGAGGTGATCAGCGTCGGTGTAGGAGCCCATGCCTCCGGTGTTCGGGCCTACGTCGCCCTCGTACGCTCTCTTGTGGTCCTGGACCAGGGGCAGGGGGACGATGCGCTTCCCGTCGACGAACACCATCTGGGTGAACTCCTCGCCGATGGCCCTCTCCTCGAGGATGACGCCGGCGCCGCCGATGTTGTTGTCGAAGATCTCGTTGACGTAGTCCATGGTTTCCTCGAAGGAGTGCAGGTGCTCCCCCTGGACCTTCACGCCCTTCCCGCCGGTGAGGCCGACGGGCTTCACGACGATCTCGTGGTCTACCGTCCTCAGGTACGCCTCGGCGTCCTTCGCGTTGTCGAAGTGGGCGAAGCCCAGGTTGCCCTCGATGCCGTGCCTCTCTACGAGCTCCCTCATGAACGTCTTGGACGTCTCGATCCTGGCCGCGGCCTTGGTGGGCGACGCGCATCTGATGCCCTGGGCCTCAAGGGCGTCCACGAGACCTACCTCGAGGGGCGCCTCGGGGCCGACGAAGGCCAACTTGACCCCTTTCTCCTTGGCGTAGGCGCAGACCTTCTCCACGTTCTTCTCGTCGCAGAGCAGGTGGTCCTTCGACCTCTTGATGATCCCGGGGTTCGCGTTCTTCATCACGGCGTATATCTCGGCTCCGGAGCGGTACAGGGCCTCCACGGCCGCGTGCTCCCTCCCTCCGCCTCCTACTGTAAGTACCTTCATCTGGAACACCTCAGAGCTTCAGGGCGGCCATGATCTCGTCCAGGCCCTCCCCTGTCTTGACGCTGCACTTGTACATCCTCTTCAGGCCGCCGGTGAGCTTCCTGTGGTCCTCGACGATCGCGTCCGGGTCCACCTCCATCACCTCGGCCAGGTCCACCTTGTTCAGGATGGCGACGTCGGAGTGCTGGAAGATGTCGTGGTGCTTCCTCACCATGTCGTCGCCCTCGGTGGTGGAGATCACGACGACCCTGTAGTCGGTGCCCAGCGGGAAGTCCGCGGGGCAGACCAGGTTCCCGACGTTCTCGATCAGCACCACGTCGTACTTGGACAGGTCCATCTTGTCCAGCGTGTGGTGTATCAGGTGGGCGTCCAGGTGGCACTCGTGGCCGGTGTTGCAGTTCACGGCCTCCAGCCCGGACTTCTCGAACCTGGCGTAGTCGTCGTCCCCGGTGACGTCGCCGGCTATGGCGCAGACGCGGACGCCCTTGGCCCTCAGCTTCTCGGCGATCTTGATGATAAGCGCGGTCTTGCCGGCCCCTATGGACCCCATGAAGTCGACGGACTTGATCTGGTGGCTCTTCAGCAGGCGGTAGTTCTCGCTGGCCAGCTTGCCGTTCTCCTTGAGGACGTCGATTTCCATGCCGGGTTGGATCATGTGCATGGGCGGTGTATCGTCGGACGGTAATAAAGGGAAATGCTCGTTCGGCCGGCCCCACGGGCAGTATGTCGTCCACAGTCGACTCCGGCAGGAAGCATGCCCCGTATAGAGGAAGGTGTACCGCGCCGTTCTCGTCCCCGAGTATGTTGCCCTCGCATACCTTGAATCCGCGGCGCTTCCTGTCCTTCTCACCCAGGAGCGTGTTTAGCGATTTGGATCTCTTGCTCTTGCCGGATTTGACCTCTAGGAGCCATATCTCTCCGTGGTTCAGGACGAAGTCTATCTCGAGGGTGCTGTTCTCCTTGGCATAGTAGTACAGCGGATATCCCTTCTTCACCAGTGCCGACGCCACGGCATTCTCCATCACGATCCCATTGTTGGAGAAAGGATCCGATATGACTATCGCTCCCGGGTCAGCATCATCCATAAGTCCCATCAGCAGTCCTGTGTCGCACAGGTAGATTTTGAACATCGTCTCTTTCAGATTGTGGGATAGCGGGGGATTCACGCTGAACAGGTTATAGCATCTGTATGCCATTCCGGCATTGATGAGCCACTCCAGGGCATCGCCGTAGCGCCTCCTGCCGCCGCTCGTCTTCTCCACATCCACGAATTGGAATCTGCGCTTATCAGAGGCCAATTGGGACGGGATGGACTCCATGCAGGCGAGGATCTTCATCTTGTCCATTCTGTTTCTGGAGTACTTGCCCGCGTCCATCTGGAGGATATGGATGACATCCCTGATTGCAGACAGGGCAGCATGATAGTCCCTGGTCTCGGAGTAGATGCGGACCGCCTCCGGCATGCCTCCGACTATCATATACCTACGGAAATGCTCGGTCATGATCCTGTTGTAGGATGCATCAATCTCCCGGAGGGACTCTATCGACTCCCGGACGGAGGCTATCATCCTCTCATCAACTCCCATGGCCCATAGGTACTCTTCGTAGTCCATCGGGTACATGGTCAGGGTCTTGACATATCCCAGCGGGGATATGGGCGGATAATCCTCCTTGGTACCGCCGAAGAGGCTGGTTCCCAGGAACGACCCGGATGCCAAGATGTCGAATCTGTTATCCTCAGCGAGCCATTTCAGAGAGGAGTACGCCTCGGGGCTGGCCTGGATCTCGTCCAAGAATATGGCGGAGCGGCCTGGAATCAGCTTCTTCCCGCTGATTATCACGAGCTTGTCGATGATGGTGGCGGCGTCCAGGCTTCCCCTGAAGACATCACGGATCGAGGGCTCCCTCTCGAGGTTCACCTCCAGGAACGATTCGTAATTGTCGGAGACGAATTTGTGGATCGAGTATGTCTTGCCCACCTGTCTGCATCCGAGCATTATCAGGGGCTTCTTATGTGGATCGTCCTTCCATCTGGATAGTTCGGCCTCTATCTTCCTCTTCACATGGATAATAGCCAGTATGAATATATAACATTTTTATCAGGGGATATCAAGAAAAAATTTGCACTTTTATAAGGGGGTAATTAGAAGTAATTTGCATTTTCATAAGGGGTAATCGACCCTTGTGGAAGTCATGCATCTCGATCCTGCCGGTGGCGAGATCCACCGTCGGCATTATCCCCGGGTCGGGGTTGAAGTTGTGCATCCTCTGGTACTCGGTCTGGTCCTGCCAGGTGGACGCGTTGATGAGCCTGACTCCGTTGTAGATGCTCTGGCCCACCCCGTGGACGTGGCCGGAGACGAAGATGTCCGGGATGGTGTCTATGACCAGGTAGTCCTTCTTCTCGGGGGCGAGGGCGTTCCTCTGGCCGTAGATCGGGGCCAGGTGGCGCCTGGCGCACATCTCCTTCATGACGTCCAGGGGCCTGTCGTACGTCAGGTTCTGCACCGCGGCGATCCAGTCGTCCATGCTCTTCCCGTGGTAGGTCAGGACCTTCCTGCCCTCGACCTCCAGGTAGATCGGGTTGCCGACCATCAGGATGTTGGAGTCGAAGGCCTTGGTGAACTTGGGGTTGAGCGCGGGCTGTGGCTCCGCCAGGCGGGCGGCGTCGTGGTTGCCCGGGTGGATGACCATCTTGATGTGGTCGGGGATGTCCTTCAGGTAGTCGGCCAGCTTGTCGTACTGGTCGAAGATGTCGTTGATCACGAGCTCCTTGTCCTGGTCGGGGAACACGCCGATCCCGTCGACCACGTCGCCGGGGAAGACGATGTAGTTGATCTCCTGCTTCACGGAGTTGTCCTTGAGCCACTTGACCATCCTCTTCCAGTCGTCCTCCAGGAACGTGGTGCTCCCGACGTGGACGTCGGACAGGAAGGCTATCTTGGATACGGAGTCCGAGGGCTCCCAGGCGTTCTTCTTGGGTATGTCGGGGCGGTAGACCTGCTGGGCGATGAACAGCGTCCTCTGGGTGTTCGGCCTGACCACGATCCCGACCACCTCGTCCTCGACGAAGGTGGTGCCGCTGATGTCCGAGTCCTTGCTGATCAGCACCTTCATGGTGCCGGTGGGGTCCTCGAGCGTGAGCATGGTGTGGCCGTTCTTGGTGGTGCTCTTCTCATAGACTATCCCGATGATGCGGGTCTCCCTGTCCAGCTCCCTGGCCCTGGAGATGTCCATGGCGCGGCCGCCGAAGTCGGAGCGCTTCTCTATGAGCCTCCTCAGAGAGACGTACCTGCTCTGAAAGTACTGGGCGAAGTCGTTGATCTTGCCCTCGCAGGTGGACTCGCCGGTGACGTCCGTGCCCTTCATCACGTGGATGTCGGGGGTGAACTTGTTGTGCTGCTTCACGTCGGGCTCGGACACGTGGAGGACCGCGTCGCCGGCTATGCAGTCCATTATGGCCTGTTTATCGACGAAGGCCATGTTCCTGGCGAGGTTCGCGAAGACTGTGTTGCTGAAGGCGATCGGGTCGTTGTTGGAGAGTATCATCTCCATGGCGTCGGGGGAGAAGAATATCCCCCTGCTAGCCGCCTGCGACAGTATCTCCGCCTTCATGGGAACCCCCATGCATCCTAGGTTAAAGCATTCTCGGTCGGGCTCCTCCAGCGGGGCGGTCCGCTCCCCGAAACCGTTTTTTATGCCTAATCCAGTCGCTCCAGCATGGCAGAAGTGACGGTCAGATGCCCCGTGAACCCGAGCGAGGACGAGGGGAAGGTCCGCGGAGCGGTCCTCTCGATATTCCCCGATGCGGAGCTGTCCTTGGAGGACGGGATGCTCTCCGGAGCGGCCTCCCTGGACCGCTTCCACCGCCTGATCAGGAACCAGAGGATACTGGACGCCACGCGCTCCGTCCTCATCAGGAACATGCGCGGTAACGCCACGTGGATGAACCTCAACAAGCAGGTGGCCACGGTCGGGAAGGTGTCCTTCGCCGACAGGAACCCGGTCCTCGGGGCCATCGAGGTCATGATACGCGATGACGACATCCAGGCGCTCATCGACAGGCTGGCGCCGGTCACCGTCGACGGGGAGGAGGTGCACCCCTCATGATGGGGATTTCCTGCACCCACTTCAGCCGCGACCCCCCGAAGGACTGGCTGGACCGCATAGTCGGCGAGTTCGAGCTCTGGGAGATCGTCTCCGAGGCCGATCACAACATCATCTACAACTTCGAGGAGTTCGCCGAGCTGCTGCCGTGCTACGATCTGTCCTATCAGGTGCATGCTCCGTTCTGCGAGGCCAACCCCGCCGCGTTCAGCCCGGTGATGAGGGAGGCCTCCATCAGGGAGCTGGTGTCGGTCATCAAGGCCGCCTCCGACCTGGACATCCCGCACGTCACCGTTCACCCGGGGACATCGCCCCTGGCGGTGGGCGGGCTGCAGGACCGCGGGGCCGAGATCGCGAGGGAGTCCATGCGCGACATCGACGCCGCCGCGAAGGAGTACGGGGTCACCGTGGGCATCGAGAACATGCCCGAGCTGCCGTTCATGCTCTGCCGCAGGGCGGAGGACCTCGCTCGCATGATCGAGGGGACCGACCTGGGCGTCTGCTTCGACATCGGCCATGCCAACACCGCCGGCCAGATAGACGCGATGTTCGATCTGCTGGGCGACCGCGTCACCAACGTCCACATCCACGACAACCGCGGGATGGCGGACGAGCACCTCACCATCGGCGACGGGAACATCGATTTCGAGAGGCACCTCCCGAGGCTCGAGGCCCTCAGCTGCAACCTGGTCATCGAGTCCAGGAACTTCGAGTCGGCGCAGGAATCGCTCTCCAGGATCAGCTGACTCCTCGAACTCCGTCAGGGGGAGGTCCTTGACCTGATGTACGGCCTTCCAGGTCCTCAGCAGGACCGAGGCGACGCACGCCAGGCTTATCGCCAGTATGCACAGGTAGGTGAGGCTCACCGCCACCTCCCCGGCCGTCCTCGTCGCCACGACCATGTAGTCGGTGATGAAGTGGTAGAGGATCGATGCGTGTATGCCGAACCTGGCGTACAGGTAGCCCATGGCCAGGCCGCCCAGGATCGTGGGGATCACCTTGGCGGCGTTCCAGGAGTCCAGATGGGCCAGGCCGAAAACCACCGCGGTGACCACTATGAGGATCACCGAGACCTTGGAGAGCCCGAACCCTCCCAGTATGTACTTCGCGGAGTCCAGCTTCATGGTGCAGTAGAACGCCACGGTCACCATCGGGATGCCCATCGGCAGGGCGCGGGAGACGATCTCCTCCCAGACGGCCGCGTCGGCGAACTCGAAGACCATCTCGGGGAGCGTCATCTCGTCGATCCACTCCGGGGTTTCGATGGGGAGGCCCAGGGCGGTCTGGATGAACATGATTATCAGCTCCAGGATGACCACGGACCCGAACAGCAGGCACACCCAGTACATGGGGGTGGGCTCCGCCTTGGAGGGGACCTCTTCCAGGGACCTGACCCTGAACATGTCCCTGGATTGATAGAGGACCAATGCTATGCATGCGAGTATCACGGGGACGATGATCGCCCAATACGCTTGGAGCACCGGGCCCTCGAAGGTGGCGATGGGCGTCACCAGCGGGAGCAGCAGGAAGAAGGTGCTCTTGTAGTCCTCGAGGAACGACCATGTGCTCCCGAAGTTCAGCACCATCCCGGCGGCCTCGATCGCCAGGAGTATGAGCATGAACGGCAGAACGAGCATCACGGCCGCGTCGAGGTAGTACATCAGGTTCTTCCTCGCCGGGGGAGCGGGGTCCTGCGCCAGGCGCCTCCCGCATTCGCCGCAGAACACGGCGCCCCTGCCGCGGTACTCCTCGCACCTCGGGCACGAGAGCTCCGCGCCGCAGTTCCCGCAAAAGCGGTGCCCCCTGGCCCTCTGCGATTCGCATTCGCCGCATGCCATGGGATCGCTCCAGGAGGCGCGCGACGCCCTCCGCCCTCTCTATCTCTATCACCGCGAGGAGGCTCTTCCTGAACCTCGCTATGTCCCTGATCTGGGCGGCCATGTACTCCTCGCGCTTCCGGCATATCCTCGCCTGCCCCTTCGATTTCCCGTTGACGAAGGCGTCCCACTCCAATGCGAACTCCTCCGGGGATTCCGCCGAGAACCTGTTCTTGAGGCCCTTCTTGGCCAGGCGGTGCTCGTTGGTGAACTCGAACGCGCTGATGGTGTCGCAGTACAGCGTGGTGAAGTCGTCGTCGTTCATGTCCAGAGGAATGACGTTCTTCCCCAGCTCCTTCACCTTGTCTATGAAAGCGCACATCGCGGGGGACGGGAACTCCACCTCGCCGTAGCCCTGCAGGATCCTGGCGTACACCAGGTCCAGCTCGCTGACGTCGAACATATCGTCGATGTTGGCGCGGTTCTTGATGGTCTGCACGCCCTCGATGCCGAGGGATGCGGCGTATGCATCATGCTCCGAGAACTCGGACATGACCCTGTCGGCCTCCGATACGAGGCCGTTTACCACGGGGATGATGTCGACGGAGCACCCGTCCACCTGGAGGGAGATCACTTCTTGGTCCCCCTGGACGCGACGAGGTCCGTCAGCTCCGAGGGCTCCTCCATCTTCTCCAGCTCCTGGTGGGATACAACGGCCGTGGAGTCGATGTTGTCGCGGTCGTGCTTCTTCTCCACGATGATCACGGAGAACCTCCCCATGATGTTGGAGATGTCGGATGCGACCATGGCCCTCTGGACGACCTTCTCGTCGTCGGGGCTGAGGCCCGTGAGCATCATGGACTGCCCGTCCCTGGCGACGGCCTCGAAGGGGCTCTTGGTCACAGGCCTCACGGAGAATCCCATGGCGCTCAGCTGCTGCAGCGCGTAGGACTCCAGTGACGGGACCTCCCTCGGCTCCAGCGCGCGGTCCTCGCTCCTGAACGTGAACGGGTCGATGGGGTCTATCACGGGCAGGCCGAGGTACTCCTCGATCCTGAGGGCGGCGTCAATCATGGCACCCATGCCCGCCTCGTACATCTGGATGGTGCGCCTGGACACCCCTGCGGTCTCTGCCAGTGCGCCGAGGCTTATGCCCCTCTCCTCGCGGACGGCCTTGAGCAGCTCGGAATCCATCCTCACATAGAGGCCACCGGGCGCGGCGAAGATGAACGGCGGAGCATCCTCAAGGAGTAGGTCCGCCAGCGTCTCGTTGGAGACTATGGAGATGTTGAACCTGGAATAGACGATCCCGGGCTCCAGCGCCCCGGAGCTGGAACGCTCGCCGATGACTATCGGCACCGCGCTCAGTGCCTCGGCCAGCGCCTTCATCTCCTCGGCGTTGTCCTTGGACAGGGCGTCTATGTTGCTCAGGACCTTGATGATGAGGACCTTCTGGTCGAGCCTCGCCACCACGTCGAAGCAGATCCCGCGCATGGCAAGCGCCGCGGAAACGTCGAACCCCGCCTTAGCCAGTATGGCACGGGTGGTGTTGATAAGCTCGTTCCTTCCCATACCTATAAGAGTGTACGGTCTTCTATTTCTAACTAGCGCGCGAACGCTCGGTTTCGGGGCTCCCTGACGAGGACGACATTGGTCCCCACCGGGACGCCTATGGAATCCGCCACCGGGACGCATTTCGCCCTGAGGATGTGGGCCATCGGCACGGGCAGCGGCTCGTCCGAGAGGGACTCGTAGTTGCCCATGCCCTTCGCTATGACGACGCACGATCTGGCTATGTCGTTCTTCAGCTCTTCAGGGATCCTGCTCGGGTCGATGCCGACGTAGAACGCGCCGGTCCCGCGGACGGCATCGAGCTCGCGGTCCAGCCCCGCCCGCTCCACGTCCTTGAGCGACACGTCGTTGAGGATGGGCAGCTCCCTGACCACCCCGATGACCTCCTTGCCCATGCCGCGGAGGACGCGGATCACCAGCTTGTCCATCTGGCACTCACCGCAGTTGTCGAAGATGTACACCACCGGGCCGTCCCTCTCCAGGATCTCCCTAAGCTTCTCCGTGTGGTCGAGGCCGAAGCCCTGCGCGGCGAGGTCCCTGAACATGTCAGAGAAGGAATCTGGGTGGTCTATGGCGATCCCGGAGCCGAAGTCCATGATGTTCCCGGCGGCGCTGACCGCCAGCGCGGTGTGGAACGGGTCCTCCGAACCGGATACCATCTCCTCCGCCAGCGGGAGCAGCCCGGAGGCCACCTCGTCCGAGAGGACCTTCAGCTCGCGGTACGGGTCGTCGTTCCCCAGGGCGGCGTAGCATTCGGCATGGACCTTCGAAGCGACGTCCACAGACTTCAGCCCTGGTTGGAACTCGTCCGCGAAGACCCTCAGGCACCTGGCCATTATCTCCGCATCGTCGGACCCCTCGGAGAGCCTGGCCTGGAACAGAATGCGCCTCATCAGGCACGGAACGCAGTCGGCTTGCATCCTCATCCGGGGTCACCGCGGGGCAATCGCGACGCTTTTTAATAACCCTAGCGCCAATCGCAACCTTTTTTATATAAGGACTTTAATCGCTCGCGTATGGCAGCAGACAAAATTTGCTCCTCCTGCGGCAAGAGGCTCGTAGGAAAGGGCAACACGTTCTTCAAGTGCCCCAAGTGCGGCGCCACCGAGATCGGAAGGTGCGACCAGTGCCGCGACCAGGGCGTCAGCTACGAGTGCAAGAAATGCGGATTCATCGGACCGTGAGGGATTCTGATGGGAAAGATCGTCGCACAGTATGACATCATGCCGGAGAGCACCGACGTCGACCTCGACGCGGTCATCAAGAAGCTCCCGACCATCCTGCCCGCGGGCGTCGAGCTCATGGACGGGGAGACCAAGATCCTGCCCGTCGCCTTCGGCCTCATGAAGGTCAACGCCGGATTCGTCATCGACGACTCCGATGAGATGGCCGGCAGCAAGCTCGAGGAGGCCCTGGCTTCCATCGAGGGCATCGAGACCGTGTCCTGCACGTCCTCGACCAACCTCTGAAACTCTCACAGGGGCCCAGGCCCCTTTTACTTTCTTTACGCAGGCCCGGCAGGGCCGATGGAGGCGCCCCATGAGGATAGTCATGATGACCGACAGCTACTTCCCCACATGCGACGGGGTCGTGACCTCCATATGCACGATCAAGGAGTCCTTGGAGGAGAGGGGGCACGAGGTCATCATCGTCGCCCCGGAGCCCGAGCCCGACAAGCGGCAGGAGGGCGTCTACTACTTCAGGGCGGTGAAGTTCCGCTCCTACGAGGGCTACTACGTCCCGATCTTCCCGACGGACAAGATGAACCTCATGAAGAAGCTGAAGCCCGACATCATCCACGTGCACGGGGTGGCCACCATGGCCATCCGCGCGCTGTTCATAGGGCGCGACCTCGGGATACCCACCATCATGACATTCCACACCATGGTGGATGATGCGGCGCTGTACTACATGCCGGTCAAGATGCCCCCGGAGATCGGCCAGAAGCTGATCTGGATCTACCTCAGGCAGATACTCAAGAGGTTCGATGCGGTCGTCACGCCCACTGCGTGCATAGGCGCGGAGCTGGAGGCCCACGGCGCCCACTGCAGGCATCTCCTCGCGGTGCCCACCGGAGCCAAGACGGACGTGTTCCGCCCCGGCATCCCATGCGAGGAGGTCAGGGAGCGCTACGGATTGGGGGACTCCAAGGTCGTCGTCCACGTGGGCCGCGTCTCCTACGAGAAGAACATCGACATGGTCATCCGCGCCATGCAGCACGTCGACGCGAAGCTGCTGGTGGTCGGGAAGGGCCCGGCGATGGATGACATGAAGGCCCTGGTATCCGAGCTGGGGCTGGATGACAGGGTCACGTTCACAGGGTACGTCCCGAACGACGAGCTGCCCAAGATCTACAACGCGGGGGACATGGTCATCTCGGCATCGAAGTTCGAGACCCAGGGACTCACGATACTCGAGGGCATGGCAACCGGGAAGCCGGTGGCATGCCGCAACGGCAGGGCGTTCGCCGAGATCGTCACCGACGGCGTGAACGGATACCTCTTCGACGATGACGAGGGCTGCGTGGAGGCCATAAAGAAATGCCTCAATGCCCCTCAGTCGGTCATCGACGCCTCTTACGAGACGGCCATGGCCAACTCCAGGGAGAAGTCCGTGGAGGGCTACGAGAACGCCTACAGGGTCGCCATCGAGGAGAAGAGGTCCCGCCAGAAGAAGCGCGCGAAGAAGCGATCGGACGGTCCTTCCGCCGTAGATGTCCCTGCCCTTACGAACGACGGTCCCGTCGGCCAGCACGGCATTCGTTATCCTTGCGCCCTTCCTGACGATGCATCCTTCTCCGAGGATGGTGTTCTTGAGGTCAGCCTCCTCGACGACGCAGTTCTTCATGACCAGGACGTTCTCGAGCTTGGAGCCGGTGACCTTGGAGCCGTGGAGCACCACGGCGGAAGTGCAATCGGAGTCCTTCACGGAGGATCCTGGTCCGACATAGAACGGGCCCGAGACCCTGTTGGATTCCTTATGCTCGTCGGACCAGCCCCTCATCTCGTTGTCCGCGACGGACAGGTTGGCCCCCAGAAGGTCGTGGGGGCGTCCCACGTCCATCCAGATGCCGCTGAGCCTGTATCCCTGGACTCTGCCGCCCTCGCCCATGATGACGGGCACCAGGTCCTTGGAGAAGTCGAAGAAGCTGTTCTCGGGGACACGGGAGAGGACTTCCTTGTTCAGGACGTAGACGCCGGCGTTGATGAGGTTTGAGAAGACCTCCTCCTCGCGGGGCTTCTCTTTGAACTCCGTGATCCTGAGCTCCTCGTCGACCCTGGCGATGCCGAACTCGCAGGGGTTCTCGACGGGTGTCAGCGCTATGGTGATGTCAGCTTCGGTGGAGAGGTGGGTCTCGATCTCGGCCTTGACGTCGATGTCGGCGAACACGTCGCCGTTGGCGGCCACGAACACATCGTCCAGCCTGGGCTCGGCGAGCTTCATCGCCCCGGCGGTGCCCAGGGGCTCTTCCTCGTAGGAGTAGATGATCCTGATGCCGAGGTCGCTGCCGTCCCCGAGTATCTCCATTGCGCCGGGCTTGTAGCCGCAGGCGAGGATGACCTCCTCGATGCCGGCGCGCGCGAGGGACCTGAGCAGGTACCAGATGCACGGCCTGTCGGCCACCGGGAGGATGGGCTTTGGGTGGTTCTCGGTGAGGGGGAGCAGCCTGGTGCCCTTTCCCCCGACCATGACGATGGCTTGTCTGACCTTCATTGAGCTAGATGAACGCCGTACATGTAGTTAATACGGTTGGAGCCGCTGTGCCATTCGGAGTATGAGCAGCGAGTGGACCCCCTTGTAATGGCCCCTCAGCCTAAGGACGTAGACTTCCCCTTTATACCCCGGGGCTTCCCTGATCTCGAACACTATTCTGTCGTGGATGCTGATGCGGCGGGAGTATTTCTCGGAGAGGTTCATCGTCAGCTTCTCGCATGGCGGGTAGAACGGATCGGTTTCCATTCTCATAAGCATGGATGTGATTTTCTTGCGCTGCGGATCGGTGAATTCCATCTGGTCCTTCTGCGCCCTTTTCGATAGGGTCACAAGATATCTTTCATGCATATTCTCCAGTCCACCGCTTCGTCGTGGGTCTCCTCGGCTTCCCTGATGGATTCCATCATCTCTGGATCCGAGAGGATGTACAGGGTCTCCATCAGGCCGTTGAATGCGTCCTCGCTCATTATCACCGCGTTCCCGTTCTTCGTGGTCACGGTGAACCTCTCATCGGTGGTTACTACGTCATTGAGAATCGAGAACAGGTCCTTGCGGAACTGGGTCGCGTTGACTACAGAACTCATATGTACGTGATAACGTACATCATTAAAAAGGATATGTTATGGCGGGGCCGGGGCCCCGCCTTTATGGTTTCACTGGAATGCCTTGGAGCAGTCCTCGATGTAGCCGTCGTCCATCATCTTGGCGGTCAGTCCCCTGGACCTCTTGATCATGAACTCGGCCCTGTCGTAGAGCTCCTGCCTGGTCAGCTTGAGCCTGGCGACGCCCTGCTCCTGTGCCTTCATGGCGACGGCGACTGCCTCCTTGGGGAAGACGTCCAGCTCGGACATGGTCGGGATGATGTAGTCCTCGCTGATGCCCTTCTCCTCGGCACAGGCGGCCAGCTGCCTGGCTGCGGCGATGCACATCTCGTCGGTGATGGTCTTGGCCCTCACGTCGAGCACACCGCGGAAGATGGCGGGGAATCCCATGGAGTTGTTGACCTGGTTGGGGAAGTCCGACCTGCCGGTGGCGAACACCTTGCAGCCGTGCTCCTTGGCCTCCCAGGGCCAGATCTCCGGGATGGGGTTGGCCGTGGCGAATATGACGGGGTCGTCGGCCATGAGGTCGACGTACTCCGCGGGGATGGTGCCGGGGCCGGGCTTGGATGCGGCGATGACGATATCGGCTCCCTTGAAGGCCTCCTTCATGCCGCCCTTCTTGCCTGCTCCGTTGGTCTTCTCGCAGATCTCCCACTTCTGCTTGAAGCTGCCCTTGACGTCCTCCCTCTCCAGGTTCAGGATCCCCTTGGAGTCGCACATGCACATGTTCTCGGGCTTGAACCCGGTGGCCAGGAGCAGCCTGGAGATGGCGATGGACGCGGCTCCGGCTCCGATGACGGTGATCTGGGCCTCCTCGAGCTTCTTGCCGACGAGCTTCATGGCGTTGATGGCACCGGCGACCTCGACGGTCGCGGTTCCCTGCTGGTCGTCGTGCCAGACGGGGATCTTGCAGTCCCTCCTGAGCTCGTCGAGGATGTCGAAGCACTTGGGATTGGAGATGTCCTCGAGGTTGATCCCTCCGAAGGACGGGGCCAGCAGCCTGACGGTCTCGATGATCTTGTCGGGGTCCTTGGTGTCCAGGCAGATCGGGACGCAGTCCACGCCTCCGAGGTACTTGAACAGCATGGCCTTGCCCTCCATGACGGGCATGGCGGCCTCGGGGCCGATATCGCCCAGTCCGAGGACGCGGGTACCGTCGGAAACGACGGCGACGGTGTTCCACTTCCAGGTGTGCTCATAGACCATGTCCGGGTTCTTCGCGATGTCCTTGCAGGGCTCGGCGACTCCCGGAGAGTACCAGATTGCGAAATCATCGAATCCCCTGACGCACGCCTTGGGGACGACCTCGATCTTTCCGCCGTAGAACTTGTGCATGACCATGGCGTCCTGTCCGGGCTTCTTCGCCCTCTCGAGGCGCTCCTCGACGCTGATATCCTCGTATGCTGCCATTTGAATCACCTCGAATCAATTCTACGAAATTCGTAGAATCTCTTCGAAATCTAAGAGCGAGGATATGGATGGTCATATTAATAATATGCGCAGGCGACGGATTGCTGGAATCCGCAGAAACGGCGGAGGGCTCGCCTCCTGAACAGGCCCTTCTTCTTCACGTTCCCGTTCGCGTCGAACTTCTCGTTGATGAGGCGGTTGTAGGCCTTCTGGAGCTTCGGGTCGCCGGGGTTCATCTCCAGGAGGATCTCCAGCTCCCGCTTGGCCTTCACCCAGTCCCTGAGGTCGTTCAGCAGCAGGACCGAGTAGTTGAGGTGCCACTCGTACTCGTTCGGCTCCAGCTCGATCGCCTTGAGGTAGTACTGCTCAGCGCCCTTGAAATCCCCGAGCTGGAACTTGTAGAACCTGGCGCACATGTTGTACACCTTGGCGCAGGGCATCTCCCTCTCCAGCTTCTCGAGCTTCTCCTTGACGACCCTGTTGTTCCTCTTGTCTGCGGACAGCACGGTGATCTGGGCAGCTATCGCATCGAGGTTGTCGGGATCCAGGTCCAGGATGGCCTCCAGCTGCATCAGGCCGTACTCCTTGTCCTTCAGGTCGTAGACCGCTATCCTGGCCAGCTCCATCCTTGCCTTGACGTTGTGCGGGTCCGTGGCGAGGTAGTCCTCGAGTGTCTTCACGGCGCCCTGGGGGTTGCCGCTCTCGCTCTGGCGCTTCGCCTTGGATATCGCGTCGTAGGTGGGATCGGAGCTCATGACACGCCGTAGAGTGCGCGCGGTATTTATCAACGTGCGAAGGCACCCTCCCTTCGCTGTTCGCCATAATCTGCCCACGTGAAAATCTGCCGGAAACATCAGGTCCAGTTCTGATAGAATCGTTGGAATTTAATGCATCCAATTATGTCCTTACATACACATCTATATGTATAATATAGCATTTGCATCAATTGGACTATACATCCAAGTGATACAATGGACCAAAAGACAATGATCATCGCCGCCGTTGCGGTGATTGCCGTGGTGGCGATCGCCGTGGTGGCGGTATTCGGACTCGGGGGGAAAAGCTCCCCTGACGACCCTGATATAGGGGAGATCGGAACCTACGTCCCCATATACGGGAACGCCAATGGCGACCTGTACATCAACGACAGGGACGTGGAAACGATCCAGGCCATCATCGACGGCAAGATCGTGTGGGACAAGAAGAACCCCTACGTCGATGCGGATACCAACGGAGAGATCAACCAGAAGGATGTGGACCTCGTCAAGAAGATTATTGCCAAGGAGAAGTGCACCGTCTATTACGATGACTACTACGGAGAGATCGAGGCATTCAACTATCCGGCTACCAACAGGAACATCGCCGTTACTTACTACCAGCAAGCCGAGGCGTGCAACATCCTGGGCCTCATGGACAACATCAAATGCGCTTCCCTGGCCGCCGCCGGGCAGTACACCACCCTGTACCCCCACCTGGCCGACCTCACCGACGACCAGAAGTTCGGCACCACCGGATCCAGCACCCTGAACGACGATGCCATCGAGAAGATCGTCTCCAACAACGTCACCCTGGTGGTCAGCACCCCCTCGTCCGGGAACTACGAGCCGACCAAGAGGCTCAGAGAGGAGAGGGGCATCGACACCATTAACCTCTGGTACAACGGGAACTACTGCTATTCCACGATAATGACCATGGCCATCCTCACGGACACCGTCAAGAAGGCCGAGAAGTACATGGACTTCTGCGACGACGTCAAGAAGACCCTCGAGGGCAAGATCACGGACGACAAGAGGCTGGACATCCTGCTCGTGGATTCCTACTACGCATCCAGCGGAAAGTACTCGCTCATCGCCTCCGAGGCCAACGGTACGTTCACAATGATCAACAAGTACCTCGCGAACGTCTATTCCGCGGACGATGCCAGCCAGTTCGGGTTCGTTAACAGGGATATCGATTGGCTCGTGTCCAACCAGGCGAAGTACTCCAAGATGGTCATCGTGCCCACCCCCTGCGGATTCCGCGACCTCCGCGTCGACGGCGTCTACCAGACCGGCGAGTACTTCTCCAGGGCCGATTACAACACCCAGTGCGAGACTCAGTTCGAGGCGCTTGAGAGGACGAACGCGTACAAGAACGGCAACCTGATCGTGTCATCGTATGACAACACCTTCGGGTACTCCACCTATGCGATGCTGCCCCTCATCGCCGCTCAGCTGTACCCCGACATGTTCTCTTTGGAGGACGGCCTCAAGGTCCTCCAGAAGTGGTTCGACACCATCAACGTCGCCGATGTTGACGTCAAGACGGAAGGTGCCTTCAGCTACACCGGCACCAACTACGAGACCAGCTACCCCCAGGTCGGGGCCTGAAACCACAGGGGGAGGGGGATGACCCCCTCCCCGACCAAAGGTGACGGAGATGGGGCAGTCGGACAACGGCATAATCGAGCGGGCGGTCGATGCCTGGATGGCGGAGGACGTCCCCGTCGAGGAGGAGACCGCGGTCTACCGCAAGAGGACTGCGCGGAAAGTATCATTCATCGCGATCCTGGTGATAGCGGCTGTCGTCGCGGCCGGCATCGCGATGACCATCGGCACTTATCCGATAAGCTTCATCGACGCGTACCGCGTCGTGTGGGACCATTTCTTCGGAGAGGTATGGGACCCCGACGCCGACTACCTCATATTCGAATGGAGGCTCCCGCGCATATGCACCGGAATCCTGGCCGGCATCGGCCTGGCCGCGGCCGGAGTGGTCATGCAGAGCATCCTGAGGAATCCCCTTGCCGACCCGTACACGACCGGAATATCCTCTGGGGCCAGTTTCGGAGCGACCATCGCCATCGGCCTGGGGATATCCCTTGCGAGCGGCACCTATGCGATCGTCACCGGCGCATTCGTCTTCGCCCTGATCCCCACCGCGGTCATCCTGGCGGTGTCCAAGATGAGGGGGGCGTCGCCCACCACAATGATCATGGCCGGAATCGCCATCATGTACATCTTCAACGCCATGACAACGATGATAAAGCTCTGGGTGAGCCCGGACCAGCTTTCTGCGATATTCGCATGGTCCGTCGGATCGATCGACGGAGCGACCTGGACGCAGGTCATGACCATGCTCGTCTTCGTCGTCGTGGGCTACGGCATCTTGCAGCTGTGCTCCCGCAGGCTCAACGTCCTCTCGACGGGGGACGAGAGCTCCCGTTCGATGGGGATAGACGCCAACAAGCTCAGGATACTGTGCCTCCTGGTCGTGTCGTTCCTGACCGCGGGGATCGTGAGCTTCACGGGACTCATCGGGTTCATCGGCCTGGTGAGCCCCCACATTTGCCGCCTGGTCATCGGGTCGGACAACAGGTTCCTCATACCCGCCTCGGCGGCATTCGGGGCCGCGCTGCTGATAATCGCTGACAGCATAGGCAGGGTCGTCATCCAGCCCGCGACGATACAGGTCGGAGTCATCACGGCCTTCATCGGAGGGCCCTTGTTCCTGTATCTCATCATCAAGCAGAGGAAGGGGGTGGGACAGCGAGCATAATGTCGTTGAAGGACGTCCACTGCGGATACGGGGAGAGGGAGATCCTCTCCGGCATAACCTTCGAGCTGGACGAGCCCGGCTTCGTGTGTATCATCGGACCCAACGGGGTGGGCAAGTCCACGTTAGTCAAGCTAATCGACGGCATAATCAAGCCTACATCTGGGACGGTGGAGATCATGGGCAGGAACCTCGAGGAGTACTCCCTGAGGGAGCTGTCGAAGGTCGTAGGATACGTCCCGATGATGACCTCCGATTTCAACGTGATGTCGGTTTTGGACACGGTGCTCATAGGGAGGTTCTCCCACCAGAAGTGGCGCACCACATCCAGGGACATCCAGGTGGCGGTGAAGGCGCTGAAGGCCATGGAGATAGACGATCTCATAAATCGCAACTTCAACGAGCTGTCCGCCGGCCAGAGGCAGAAGGTGTCGATATCCAGGGGCCTGGTGCAGGAGCCGGAGATCCTGATACTGGATGAGCCCACGGCCAATCTGGACATCAGGCATCAGCTGTATGTGTCGGCGTTCCTCAGGAGGCTGTCGGAGAAGGCCGGGATGACAGCCTTCACTGTCAGCCATGATCTCAATCTCGCGGCCAAGTACGCCACTAAGATCATCGTCCTGGAGAAACCCGGGAAGATATACTCGATCGGGAAGCCCGAGGATGTCATCACCAAGCAGATGATCAAGGACGTCTACAACGTGGATTGCGATATCGTGGACGACAACGGCACTCCGCACGTCATCCTACAGGGCGTCCTCGGCGGGCGAGGGCCGGTCGCAGGTCCTCATGTTTTAATGAGGGAACCCCAATCAAGATGCATGCCCGACGAGATCACCGTCGCACTCATCGACGGCTACATTGACGACCCTGCAGCGCTGGGGGTGCCGCCGTACATCTCCCCCATGATCCGCGCCATAGCCGGCGCGGCCATCGATGCGGGCGCGGACCGCGTCGAGTACGTCACTATCGACATGATCCGCGACGGCGCCGAGATCCCCGATGCGGCCGTCACGGTCGTGCTGAGCGGCAACACGGTCCCGGGCAAGTACCTGCGTAGCATGCCGATGTCCATGAAGGAGCTGGACGCCCTCCTCCCGAAGCTCAGGGGATGGAGGATGATCGGGGGCTCCGCAGCGGATTCCGACGTTGCGCAGAAATTCGATTTCATCATCAAGAGGGACATGGCCGCGTCGCTGTACGACGGCATGATTGGGAAGGAGGTGGGCGAGCGCCTCAGGACGCTCGACGAGTGGAACAGGTGGATGCTCCTGGGAGCGGACATCGTGACGAAGCACCAGGACTTCCCTCAGCCCCTCGTGGCGGAGATAGAGTCCTACCGCGGATGCCACAGGTACGCCAGCGGGGGATGCTCCTACTGCATCGAGCCGATGAAGGGCAGGCCCCTGATGAGGTCGCCGCAGGACATCCTCGCGGAGGCTCGGAAGCTGAGGGACCTCGGTGTGAGGAACATCCGCATCGGCGGCCAGACCTGCATCGTGTCATACGGCTCGGATCCCGATTCGGCGGTGCCGAGACCGAACCCGGCCGCCGTAAGGGAGCTGTTCGAGGGCCTCAGGGATATGGGCTTCGACACCATCCACACGGACAACGCCAACGCAGCGGTGATCGCCACCTACCCCGAGGAGTCGAGGGAGGTCCTGCAGATCATCGCCGACTGCTGCACCGACGGGAACATCGTCGCCCTCGGCATGGAATCCGCCGACCCGATCGTGGTCAGGGAGAACAACCTCAACAGCACATCGGAGCAGGTCATGGCGGCGGTGCGCATGATCAACGAGATCGGCGCCGAGAGGGGACCGAGGGGCATGCCCAAGCTGCTTCCGGGAATCAACATCATCGCCGGCCTCGACGGGGAGACGTCCTTGACGTACAAGCTCGACATGGAGCTGTTGGAGCAGATGTGCGATGAGGGCCTGATGATCCGCAGGATCAACATCCGCCAGGTGCTCCCGGTCCGCAGGGAGTTCAGGGTCCGCGTGGACCAGCGCAGGTTCAAGAGGTTCAAGGAGGACGTACGCGAGACCGTGGACCGCACAATGCTCGAGAGGGTGGTGCCCTTCGGCACAATCCTGAAGGACGTCTACATGGAGCTCAACGACGGGAACGTCACCTTCGGGAGGCAGATCGGCTCCTACCCGTTGCTGGTGGGCGTCCCCTACAGGCTTGAGGTGGGCACGGCCCACGACGTTATGGTCACGGACTGGGGTTACCGCTCCATCACAGGCATAACATATCCGTTCAGGATCAACGAGATGCCCATGTCCGCATTGGAGGCTCTGCCGGGGGTCGGGAAGAAGAGGGCCACGAAGCTCGTCCTGGAGAGGCCGTTCTCTGGCCCGGAGGACCTGTCCAGGGCGATAGACGACCCGAAGGTCGTCGAGGGGCTGCTCCGTTTCGTGTCGTTCGACCGACCGTCTTCCGCTGAGGCGACCAAGGCATAATCTACGATGCCGACTCTCCACCCTACCATGGACACGGCGCGCGCGGCGAAATACCCGTTCCTGAGGGAATCGGCGGAGTTCGTCCAGGAGCAGGGGGTGACGTTGGAGGAGCTGATATGCTCCGAGAGCTACGCCCCGGCGCGCGAGAGGGGGAGGCAGAGGATCATAGATTCCCTGGAGAGGAACGAGGTCTCCTACATCCCTCTCATCAAGCCCTACGACTGCCTCATGGAGGTCGCATCCTATCCTTACGCAAGGATGCTGGTGTCGCAGATCGGCGACAGGTTCCTCACCAAGCGCTACGCCTTGTCGGAGGCGGTCAGGATGAACAACCTCCTGTCGAAGGAGGACCACGCCACGCTGGTCATGGTCTCGTCGGAGCTCGGTGTCGATTCCACGCCCGATGCCGACGGCATGATCCGCATGAAGTTCCCGGACTACCTTAGGCTGGCCAGCCGCATGAAGAGCGTCGACTGGAAGCTGATCAACAGCGACATCAAGGCCGGGATAGTGACCCTCAGCCAGGAGAAGTTCAGCCGTCTGATGCAGAACGCGCTGCAGGACAAGATCGAGTCCGAGCTGCCCATGATGGCCCCAGAGGAGCTCAGGCCCCATCTCCAGAAGGACTACGAGAAGGTCACGGCGGCGCTGGCTGAGACCAAGAAGCGCTACAGCCCCACCCACGGCGAGGGCATGAAGTCCGAGTACCTGCCCCCTTGCATCGTCCACATCTTGGAGATGTCCCGCCAGGGGTCGAACCTCGCCCACAGCGCCAGGTTCTCGCTGGTGACCTTCCTGCACGCCCTGGGCATGGAGTACGACGACATCATCCGCGTCTTCGCGGAATCCCCGGACTTCGATGAGTCAAAGTCCGAGTACCAGATCAAGCACATCACCGGGGAGCTCTCCGGCACAGACGGTTATACCCCGCCGGAGTGCAAGACCATGAAGACGAACGGCATCTGCTACGCACCGGACGAGCTGTGCAACAGCGAGGGCGTCAACCACCCCCTGACCTATTACAGGATCAAATCCAGGGGCGGCGGCCCGAAGAAGCAATGAAATTATTAAAATATCATCGAATTGTTAATAACATCTCGATGACCATCATCAGCGTCTCTCTCAACGATGAGTACACCCAGATCCTCGACTCCATCCAGGCCGCCTATGACTTGAAGGGCAGGTCGGAGGCGATAAGGCTGTCATTGGACGCGGCCAGCGGGGAGATGAAGGAGCTGGGGTCCCTGGAGGGCACGGTGGAGGGCGTCCTGATCATCGTCAGGGGGAACCACGCCGACCCTTGGATCATCCAGATTCAGGCCAGGTACCAGGAGTACATCAAGACTCAGATGCACTCCCATCTCATGGACCACAAGTGCCTGGAGGTCATGGTGGTCTCCTGCGACGGAGCCGTTCTGAGGGAGATGATGACGGAGATAAGGGCCCAGGGCAAGGCCGATTACGTCAAGTTCGTGAGGGGCCGATCGGTGCCTCTTCATGCTGCAGGTCGGGGTCTCCGTCCATTCGACATGGACCTTCCCGGAGGCGTCCGTCGACGGCCTCCTCGCCCTGCCCCAGAACCATCCCTTCCAGGAGTAGGGGGTCTCGTATCCGGACACGTCGAGCAGGATGTACCTCATCCCGTCCTGCTCCTCTATGGACGTCCTTATCGCGGGCCTCGCGCGGACGATCTCGTCGCATCTGGAGCTTATCCTGAGGATGTCCTCCTCGGTCGGTTCGATGCCCAGAGGGGTGCCGTCGATGTCGACTCCGATGTAGACCTTGCAGCGGTTGTACCTGTTGAGCATCGCGGTCATGGAGCGCAGGGCCATGTCCAGGTCCTGCATCCCGTCGCAGAACTCGACGGTCTCGCCCTCGGAGTCCGGGATCATTCCTGGCCGTCTTCCTTGGAGAGGTTCCTCCAGGTGATGATCGCCCTTTGCACCGCCGTAACGTTGCCGACGATGGCGAACCAGAGCATCATGATCTCCATCCAGCAGATGTCGAACCCGAAGACCTCGAACGACCCGTAGCCTAGGTGCGTCATTATGAACTGGATGAACGGGAACAGCGTGGACAGGACCACCCTGTCGGCCCTCCCGAGCAGCCCGGCGTAGAGCCTGGGCGCCCCGATGGCCTGGGCCTGGGTGCCCATGTAGGACGTCAGCAGCACCCCGATGAGGGCCAGCATGCCGAGGTAGGGGTCGCACCATGCGCTGAATGCGACTCCGCCGATCATGAAGACGTCGGCGTACCTGTCGAAGACATGGTCAAGGTAGTCCCCCTTCCTGCTCGCCTTGCCGGAGAGCTTCGCGACCTTGCCGTCCAGGGCATCGAAGTAGCCCGAGACGAGGACCATGATGCCGCCGAGGAGCAGCACCCACAGGTACATGTCCTCGCCCTTGGTGATGTACCAGCCGCTGAAGTAGAACAGCAGGCCGCACACGAGCGCGAGGATCAGCCCGATCCACGATATCGTGTTGGGGTTGACGTTGATGAGCTTCCTGGCAACGGGCTCCAGGGCGAAGTTCGCTCTGGCCCTCTGTCCGTCTAGAACCATCTCTCCATCTCCTCGGACCAGTCAGTCCTTCCTGGGAGGTAATACGCGACCTCCCCTTTTAAGATTGCTTCCACCGCGTCCGCGGTCCGGGACACCGTCATCGACGTGCAGTCCACCTCGTACACGGGGATATCGGACTCCGACGCCTCGCAGAGGATGACGTCCAGTATCTCGGACTGGACGTTCTCCCTGACTTTAGCTTCGGAGTAGCCCCTGGCGCGGAGCCTCTCCGCGAGGACATCCGGGGAGCATCTGAGGACGATGATCGCCCTGCAGTCCATGAAGTGTGAGAGGTGGCTCTCGAATATGTGCTCGGAACCGTCGGACGCCAGCCCGGACAGGGAGTCGTTGAGGGCGTCGAGGTCGACCTCGTGGGTGTCCCTCTCCGCGTCCAGCTCCCCCAGCAGGCCGTTGTCTATGATGTATTTCTTGCCGTCTATGGCGTCGTACCCGCGTGCGCGGAGCTCCGCCCCGACGGTGGTCTTGCCCGATCCCGGGGTGCCCGTCAGGGCGTAGAGCGTCATGCTATCCGGCCGAAGTAGGGCTCGGCCCTGGCGACTGCATCGTCCCATGACGGGATGTTGGTGAGGGCACCGGTCTCCTGCACCACGAAGGATGCGACCGACGCGGCGATGACCAGCGCCTCCGGCACCTCGTACCCCTTGTACAGGGCGGTGTAGAACCCTCCGCGGTACGAGTCGCCGCAGCCGGTGGCGTCGACGACCTTCTCCGCCTTCACGGCGGGGATCCTCAGGACCTCGTCGCCTATGCGGGCTATGCTTCCCTCGGCGCCCCTGGTGCAGACCACGGAGCCGACGTCGGCGTCGAGGATGTCGGATACGCCGACGTACTTCGACAGGGACTCCGCCTCGAAGTTGTTGCAGAACAGCGTGTCGGAGAGCCCGAGCGCGGGCGCGAAGTTCTCCGGGGTCCAGATCCTGTGGGACTCCTGGGCGGGGTCCAGGGCTATCTTCGCCTTCCCGCCGATGTTCCTCATGACCTGCGTGTAGTAGGATGGCTGCCCGGTGCAGAAGTGCACGTAGTCGGACTTCTTGGCGTTGGAATCCAGCATGATCCCGATGTCGTCGGCGAACCCCTGGGGCCCCTGGAAGAACACGACCTTCTGCGTGAGCTGGGGGTCGTTCACGACCACCGCCGTGGACGTCTCGTACTTGTCCACGTGGACGAACTCGTCCATGATGAGCCCGCAGCCGGCCATCATCTCCTCGTACTGGGCCGGGAAGTCGTTGCCCACGAAGGCGCACAGCGCCGTGGGGCATCCCAGCTTCGCGGCGGACACCGCGATGTTGGTGCCGGTGCCGCCGAGGGTGGTGGCCTTGGTCAGGACGTCCTCCGTGGTGTTGTCGCGGGGGAACCTCCTGACGGTGAGGATCTGGTCTATGGTGACGTGGCCGTAGACCGAGAGGAAGGGCTTCAGGTTCCTTCCTCCCAGCCGGTGATGTACTTCTGCTGCGTCTCCGTGAGGGAGTCGATCCTGATGCCCATGCTCTTCAGCTTGAGGGCTGCTATCTCGGAGTCGATCTCGTAGGGTACGTTGTAAACCCTGTTCTCCATCTCCTTGTAGTGGCGGGTCATGTGCACGATCCCGAGCGCCTGGGTGGAGAAGCTCATGTCCATGATCTCGGCGGGATGGCCCTGGCCGGCGGCCAGGTTCATGAGCCTGCCCTCGGCGATCAGGTACAGCGACCTGCCGTCCCTCGTCCTGTACTCGTCCACGAAGTCGCGGACCCTCTCCACGGACACAGAGGCGGCCTCCAGGTCGGGCTTGCTGATCTCGTTGTCGAAGTGCCCGACGTTGCCCATGACGCACCCGTCCTTCAGGACGGCGATGTGCTCCTTGGTGATGATGTCCTTGCATCCGGTGACGGTGATGAGGATGTCCGCCTGCTTGGCGGCCTCGATCATCGGCATGACCTGGAACCCGTCCATGGCCGCTTCCAATGCCTTCACTGGGTCGACCTCGCTGACGATGACGACGGCTCCCAGGCCCTTGGCCCTCATGGCCACGCCCTTTCCGCACCATCCGTACCCGGCGACCACGAGCCTCTTCCCGGCGATGACCAGGTTGGTGGCGTTCATGAAGCCGTCGAACGCGCTCTGGCCGGTACCGTAGCGGTTGTCGAAGAGGAACTTCATCTTGGCGTCGTTCACATCCAGCACGGGGAACTTCAGCGCGCCGTCGTTCGCCATTGCCCTGAGCCTGACGACGCCGGTGGTGGTCTCCTCGTTGGCGGCCTTCACGTTGGGGAGCTTCTCCTTCCTGGTGGTGTGCGCCATGGCGATCAGGTCCGCCCCGTCATCGATGATGAAGTCGGGGGTCATGTCCATTACTGCGTTGAGGTTGGCGTAGTACTCGTCGGAGGACTCCCACTTCTTGGCGTAGACCTCGAGGCCGTACTCCTCCCTCAGCGCTGCTGCGACGGAGTCGTCGGTGGACAGGGGGTTGCAGCTCGCCAGGCGCACCTTCGCGCCGGCGTCCGCCAGGGTCACGGCCAGCATGCCGGTCTTGGCCTCGGTGTGCAGCGCCATGCCGACCTTGAGGCCGGCCAGCGGCTGCTCGTCTATGAAGCGTTTCCTTATGTCCATCAGGACGGGCATGTGGGTCGCTGCCCAATGCAGCCTGAGGGATCCCTGCTTGACTAGCTGGTCCATTCAATCGTCCTCCTTCTCGAATTCCGCCATCAGGGAGTCGCATATGCTCTCGATTATCTTGCGGCGGTTGTCCTTGCTGGAATAGCCATCCTTTATCTTAGACATTACCGCGGCGTCCGCGGGGAGCTCCTCGGCGAAGCGTATCATGTTCTCGAGGGCCCTGGTCATCTCGTCGGAGATGGGCACGGTGGCGGCCCTGGAGGTCCTGGACAGGGGGTTCAGGTCGATGGAGATGACCACCTTGCCCATGGACACGAGGGCCTGGGCGCGGTCGCCGTCCTCGATCGGAACGAGGATGACATCGCAGTCGAAGATGCCCTCCCTGGTGCACAGGGCGCGGTCGTGGTTGAGGCCGGGGATCCTGCACTCGGGGTTCCTCCCGAGCACCTCTCCGGCGCCCTTGGACTCGAGGTAGGAGATCAGCCCCTCCATCCTCTCGGGCGTCCTGTGGAACAGGTTGACTTCGATCTTGGCGCCCACGGTCCTCGCGAGCTTGATCAGGTTCTCGGCGTCCAGGGCGGCGGCGTTGCCGTTGACGCAAACGACGGGGTTCCTGGCGCTCAGGAGGTACGCGGCGGCGACCCTCTCGGATTCGAGGGCAGGCTCGAGGCTCTTCTCGCCCATGAGGTAGTCGAAGGCCTCCCCCCTTCCGTGGGATATGAGGCCGGTGGGGGTGACCAGCCCCTTCTCGACCATTTCCGCCAGGAGCTCCCTGGTCATCAGCGATTTGTATCTGGGATGGTCCTTAGGTATTGTCACGATATACGGGTAGGGGGTAGTTGTAGATAACCTCTTACATCGCGCTCGAGCGGCCGAGCTCCATGCCGAGGAGCCTCGCAACCAGGAATGCGCCGCCGATCCCGGTCGGGACGGACACGATGACGCGCAGCGCGGGGGAATCGATGTCCAGGGCGCCCTCTAACGCCCACTCGACGGGGGTGACCGCGACCAGGAGGGCGCAGGCGAGGATCATGCGGCTATTCATGTGCGATGCGATATCCCAGAGCCGCGATGCGATAACCAGCCCTGCGGCCAGGGACGCCATGAGCGCAACGTCCCTGATGCATATCGGCATCTCGTTCCCGTTGAGGATCAGCGTCCTGGCCTCGTCCTGGTGGCAGAAGAAGTCGCCGAGCTAGTATGCCGCCTTTGACAGGGGGTCCATGCCCGACCAGAGATCCGGATGGTCTATGATCCCCGGGGAGCCGTCCAGCCCCAGCACCGTGCCGAACGGCCTCAGGAGGGGCGCGGCTGCATCGAGTACCAGGAATGCCGCGAGGACGGCGGCGATGACCAGGAGCGGTGCGTATGCCCTCATGGGATCACGGAACCGTCAACTCCGTGTCCCGTTATAACAACCGCGCACGCCGACCGATACCGTTAAGCGCATGACCCCGATTGTCGGCGCATGACCGAGATACGCATCGTGGTCGTAGGCCCCAAGTACGAGGGCAATGTCGGAGCAATAGCCAGGTCCATGGCGAACTTCGGGCTCAGGGAGCTCTACCTCGTGAGCCCCTGCGAGCTGGGCGACGATGCGTACCGCAGGGCGAAGCACGGGTCCGACATCCTGGACGACGTGCACGTCGTGGACACGCTGGAGCAGGCCGTGGAGGGCTGCTTCCTGGTGGCCGGCACCAGCGGGATCACCACCCAGGGCGACAGGAACTACTCGAGGGTCCCCGTCTCCGTGAGGGACTTCGCCTACTCCTGCAGGGGCTACCCGGAGAAGGTGGCCGTCGTGTTCGGGAGGGAGGACACCGGCCTCTACCAGAACGAGATCAACATGTGCGACGTGCTGATCCACATACCCACCTGCGCCGAGTACCCGGTCATGAACCTCTCCCACGCCGCGCACACCGTGATGTACGAGTTCTTCATGGCGGAGGACACCCCCCGCAGGCCCGAGCCCGCGGACACGCACGAGAAGGCGCTGCTCTTCGACTTCTTCGGCGACCTGCTGGACGCGATAGAGTATCCGAACAACAGGCGCGAGATGACCACGGTCATGTTCAGGCGCATGATGGGCCGCGCGATCCCGACCAAGTACGAGTACAACACCATCATGGGCGTCTTCGGCGATGCGTCGAAGATCATCAAGTACGGGAAGGCCTGGGAGAAGAAGCGACCTCGGAGCTTCACCGAGGCGTAGACCAGGAACTTGGTGTCGTCGGGGTCACCCCTGGCGATGATCTCCGGGAGGATCCCGCTCTGGGCGACGACCGCGTCGCGGACCTGCTCGCGCTTGGCGAGCTCGTAGCCGGACCCGGTCAGGATTATCAGCTTGCCCTCGTTGGGGTCCGTGGCGAACACCGTGGACTCGGCCGCCTCCACTATCTCCGCCGGGTCGTCGCTGGACAGGTAGGAGAAGGTGTAGGCGCCCTGGGAGAACGTGCTGAAGAACGGCCCCTCTAATTGCTCGCGCAGGCTGTTGATGACGAACACCATGGTGCGCATGGTCATCTGCATCAGGTTGACGGCCTTGAGGTGGGGGCGGCGGTTGAGGGACTCTCTGTCCATGATGAAGGTCCTGTCGGATTTCCCCACGATCTCGGGGAGCACCCTGAGGGCTCTCTCCCTGCGGGCCTCCTCGAACTCCATGGGGAGGCTGACCACCGAGACGACCTTGCAGCCGGAGGATCTGGCGCATTCGATTATCGCGGGCGTCATGCCGGATGCGGTGCCCCCTCCGATCTCGGAGTAGACCAGGGCGATCCTGCGCCCCTTGAACAGCTTCGACACGGCTTCCGCGTTCGCGGAGACCACGCCGTATGCGATGTTCTCGTCCCAGTGGGGGCCGTCGGGGCCCCCCTCCAGCGGGACGTCGCTGTCGACGGAGTCGATGATGGCGGGGACGGCGTAGAGGCGGTCCTCGGCATCGTTGATGAGCGCCCTGGCGCCGCCGCCGCAGGCGACGAATGCAACGTCGTCCAAAGTCGCGGGGGTATCGCCATCCATGCTATCGGGCCTGCAGAAGAAATGGTAGGGTAAAGGGTTTGGGGGTGTTCAGGCGAACTGTGCGTTCATCCGAACAGAGCGGAGAGACCGGCGGCGGCCTCCTCCTCGCTGACGGTCTCCTCCTCGGGCTCCTCGGCGGCTGCGGGGGCAGCTGCGGCGGCGCCAGCGGCGGGAGCAGCAGCGGCGGCGGGCGCGGCAGCGACAGCTGCGTTCGCGATGGCGTCGGCGATGTTGACTCCCTCGAGGGAAGCGACCAGTGCTTTGATCTTGGCGGCGTCGGCGTCGACTCCGGCGGCAGTGAGGACGGCTTTGACTGCGTCCTCGGTGATGTCCTTGCCAGCAGAGTAGAGCACCATTGCGCTGTAGATGTACTCCATGTTTTTCATCTCCTTTTTGTTCAGCCGAATAATGCGCTAAGGCCAGCAGCGGCTTCCTCCTCGCTGACCTCTTCCTCTTCCTCCTCGACCGGGGCGGCGGCTGCCGCTGCGGGGGCTGCTGCGACAGGTGCTGCTGCTGCGGCGCTGTTGAGAGCGGCCGCGATGGCGTCGCTGGTGTATCCGCAAGCGGATGCGACGGACAGCATCTGGGCGTTTGCCTTGGAGATGAGGATGTCGATGTTTTCCGTGGTGGGTATCGCGGCCTCGACAGACAGGTTGAGCGTCTGTCTGAACGCCTTGGCGATCAGCATGGGGATCGTGACCTTCGTGGGGAAGGCGATCTCGACACCGAGTGCCAGAGCGTTGTGGGCGGCCGTAGCGAACATTGTTGCGTAATAGTCATCGGGGACAGCGAGAACATCCTTGCCGTAGACGACCCCATCCTCGTAGACGGACCTGACGTCCAGTCCAACGACCATGGGGAGGATCTCCAGCTTAGGGAGCATAGCTGCGACGGGTCCGGGTATGGGCTCGCCGGCTTTCACGAGAGTCGTGTCCTTCTTGACTGCGATCTTCCCGGCCTCGATGGCTGCGGGAAGGCCTATCTTCTGAAGTTCACCGATGATCGGGCCGGGTCCGAACGGGGTCGGTCCCTTGGGTACGACGATGTCGTAGGGCGCGAGCTGTCCCGCCTTGGCGGGGGCGGCGGTCATCGTGGCCTCAAGCTTCTTGTAGAGCTTGAAGGGGTTGATGTCCGTCGTGACAATCGCGCACTGTCCGTGCACCGCGTCCTTGAGAGCCTCGAGACCGGGCTTGTCCTTCGCGGTTTCCTCGATGGCCAGGAGCATAAGGTTGTTCTTGGTCATCTTGAGTTTCGCGTGGGCCCTGAGTCCTGCCCTCATGGACTGGATCTGCTGACCGGGGATGTTAGCCATGTCGACGACTGCGACGACAGGCGCCTCGCGCATATCCTGTACCAGCTCGTTCACCATGTCCTTCTTCCAAGCTGCGACGTGTGCCATTTCAGAACCTCCTCACATTACCTTCTCGCTGGGACCCATGGTGGTCTTGACGTAAACGGAAGCGATGTTGTGTTTTCCCTTCTCGAGGTGTCCCTCAACACGCTTCAGGATCAGATCGACGTTCTCGGCGATCTGCTCAGCGTCCATGTCGACCGTTCCCACGGGTGCGTGGAAGGTCTTCCTGTCTTTCGTCCTGATGGTCACAGACTTGCGCAGGTTCTCGATGACCGGGGCCGGGTCCGCACCGGGTGCGATCGGCTTGGGCATCTTTCCGCGGGGACCGAGAACGGTACCGAGCCTCTTACCGACGACGGCCATCAGAGGGGCCTCGGCGATGAAGTAATCGGTGCTGTTCGCGATCTTCTTGGCCTGCTTCTTGTCGTCCGCGATCGTCCCGAGCTCCTCGGGGGTGATGACGCGGTCCGCCACATCCTTGGCTTTCAAGGCAAGTTCGCCACCACCAATCACGCAGACCCTGACCTGCTTCCCGCGACCGGCGGGGAGGATGATATCCTCCGTGATACGGTTCTTGGGGAGCGTGAGGTCAACGTCCTTGAGATTGATGGCCAACTCAACCGTCTCGGTAAAATTGCGCTTCTTCGCACCGTCAAGTGCTTTCTGCACGGCTGTTACGGTTGACTTTTCTGCCAATACAATTCCTCCTCGTAGTACTTGCGAACCCTCGCGGGTTCTCCTACAAGTAATCGTCCGTACATCCATGTTGTATATAAAGATTGACGTGGAAACCCCGTTTTCATACGGTTTCAAACCGATGGAAGCGTATGTATTCCCGTCGCTTGAGGCTCGCATCGGCCTTCTCGCCGAGCTTGGCGATCCCCTTCTCGGTCCAGTCGTAGAACCTCTGCAGGTACTTGTCGAGGGGCTTGAACACCAGGTATATCCTCGCCTTGTCTATCAACAGGCAGACCGCGAACACGAATAGCCTGTCGAAGAGCTTCCCTTCGGGCGCCGTCGCGCACAGCAGCGCCCCGGCGATGAATGCGGCGAGGACGACGACCTACAGGAGCCAGCCCCATCCGAGGTCCCCGTCGTACACCAGGAACGCCACGGCGGCGGACAGTGCCAGCGATGCTATTATCGCGTAGGCCAGCAAGGCGCGGCTGGTCCTCGCGCTGCTCATGATCGGCTGCGGGTGGAGGCTGATGAACGCGCCGATGCAGTACAGCGTTATCAGCGACAGGTGCTTGGACACCACGGGCGTCCCGTCGACGGTGATGTTGTGGATGGAGAACAGCCCCTAGGAGACGAACAGCAGGCCGATGCACAGCATCAGGTGCGCCTCGGCCGATATGTGGTGGAGGCACAGGTTGATCAGCGGCGAGAGGATGACGACTATCAGATAGGAGCTGACGAACCAGTGCTCGTCCGACAGGATCGGGAAGAGCATGTCCTTGATGTACTCCACGTCCAAGGTTTCGCCCATGAAGAGCACCCCGCAGATCCTGATGGCTATCGAGAAGAACCAGACCTCCAGCAGGAGCTTGAGGATCTTGGTGACGGTTATCTTCTGGTTGGCCATGAAGTAACCGGTGATCAGCATGAAGACCACGACGCCGGCAAGTCCCAGCATGCTCCCGAACGAGTATGTCATGACGCTGATGTCCGGGAGTCTGGGAACTTCCCGCCGGTGAAGATCACCTGATGGAAGGTCACTATCATCAGCATCGCGACTATCCTGGCTATCTCCAGGTTGGAGTTGCGGGGCGGTTTGGCCTGGGTTGTCGCGCCCTCTTCGGATGGCGTCGGATGCTGGAGCATTATGCAAGGGAGAGCGAACAACCACTTGAACTGTTCCCGTCGGGCGTCAGGCGGGCGTTACACGCGCCCGTGCTGAGCGCGCGCTTACTTATATGGGATGTAAGATAGGGCAACCATCAGCCGAAAGGCACGCAGAGGTCGTTCATCTTGAGCAGGATGCTTTACACAGTCGGTCCGGTGCATGTGGAGGAAGCCACCCTCCAGTCCATGACCAAACCCATGATCACACACAGGTCCAAGGAGTACAAGGAGCTCCACGGCAACATCGTCGAGAAGGTCAAGAAGACCCTCAACACCGATATGGACGTCTTCCTCGTCGGCGGATCCGCCACGATCATGCTCGAGGCCGCGATCAGGAACGGCGCCTCCGAGAAGACCCTCGGAATCACCAACGGGTCGTTCGGGGACAGGTCCATCGAGATCGCCGAGCTCAACGGGAAGACCGTGGAGAAGGTCCAGGTCCCCTGGGGCAAGGCCATGAAGCCCGAGCACATCGCCGGCAAGGTCACCAAGGACACCGAGCTAGTCCACTGGGTGAGCAACGAGTCCTCCACCGGGGTGTTCAGCGACTCCGTGGCGCTGGCCAAGGAGGTCCGCGCCCAGAACCCCGACGCCTTGATCATGGTCGACGCGGTCACGTCCGCCTATGCCATGGACATCAAGGTCAAGGACATCGACGCCGATGCCATCGTGTTCGGCACCCAGAAGGCCCTGGCGCTCCCGCCCGGCCTCGCCATCATGCTCTGCTCCGAGAGGCTCCTGGAGAAGGCCATGACCGTGGCCAACAGGGGATTCTACACCGACCTGCTGAAGATCAAGAAGCAGAACGACGTCAACTACGCCCTGACGACTCCCCCCGTCTCCCTGATGTACGGAGTCGACTACCAGCTGGACCGCATCGTCAAGGAGACCATGCCCGCCAGGTTCGCCAGGCACCAGCAGATGGCCGACCTCGTCCGCGACTGGGCGGACAGGAAGATGCAGGGCATCTTCCCCGAGAAGGGATACCAGTCCAACTCCCTCGGGGTCATCAACCGCGGCGACCTCGACTTCGACGCGTTCCATTCCAAACTGAAAGCCAAGGGATACGAGATCTCCAACGGATACGGCCAGGTGAAGGAGCAGACCTTCAGGATTGGCCACATGGGAGACACCACCCCCGAGGGCATCAAACAGCTTCTCTCCGTCATGGACGGCATCCTGGAGGAATGAAAATGGCAAGCAAGATTCTGGTTAGCGACCCCCTCTCCGACGAGGGTCTCGAGATTCTGAAAGCATCCGGATTCCCGGTCGACGTGAAGCCCGGCCTCACGGAGGACGAGCTCTGCGCCATCATCGGCGACTACGACTGCCTGATCATCAGGTCCGGCACCAAGGTGACCCCCAAGGTCATGGACGCCGCCAAGAACCTGAAGGTCATCGGCCGCGCCGGAGTCGGCGTGGACAACATCGACGTCCCCTACGCCACCGACAAGGGCATCCTCGTCATGAACACCCCCTCCGCGAACATCCTGTCCGCGGCGGAGCACTCCTGCGCCATGCTCCTGGCCCTCGCCAGGAACATCCCCTTCGCCCACGAGTCCATGCACAAGGGCGAGTGGAAGAGGTCCAAGTACACCGGTGTCGAGATGAACGGCAAGGTCCTGGGAATCATCGGCGTCGGCCGCGTCGGAGGAGAGGTCGCCAAGAGGATGAAGGCCTTCAACATGACCATGATCGGGTACGACCCGTACCTCCCCCAGGACGTCGCCGACAGCCTGGGCGTCAGGCTGACCACCCTCGAGGAGGTCATCACCAAGGCCGACTTCATGACCATCCACACGCCGCTGCTGCCCGAGACCAGGAACATGATCTCCATGCCGCAGTTCAAGATGATGAAGCCCAACGCGAGGATCGCCAACGTGGCCCGCGGAGGCATCGTCAACGAGGACGACCTGTACACCGCCCTGAAGGAGAAGGTCATCGCCGGAGCCGCGTTCGACGTCTGGTGCAACGAGCCCCTGACCGACGACGAGAAGAAGCTCCTCGAGCTGGACAACCTGGTCACCACCCCCCACCTGGGAGCCTCCACCGTCGAGGCCCAGGAGAGGGTCGCCGTCGAGGTCGCCGAGCACGCTGTCATGTACCTGAAGGACGGCATCATCTCCAACGCCATCAACGCGCCCCGCGGCAAGCTGGACGCCGAGACCGAGCCCTACGTGCCCCTCGTCGAGAACATGGGCCGCATGGTGCAGCAGCTGGTGGGCAACCACCCCCTGGACAAGCTCGAGATCTCCTACTGCGGGTCCCTTGCCCAGAAGCAGACCAAGCTCCTGACCGTCTCCGCCGTCGTCGGATACCTCAAGGGGGTCATCGGGGAGGCCAACATCATCAACGCCCTGCCCGTCGCGAAGCAGAAGGGGATCGAGATCACCGAGTCCAGCAGCGACACCGCCAAGGACTACGCCGGCGTCGTCGAGATGAAGTTCTCCTACGCCAACGAGACCCACGCCATCCGCGGGACCGTCATGGGCGACCAGGCCAGGTTCGTCGGGTACGACGATTACATGTTCGACATCATCATGTCCGGCGACCTGATGATGCTCTCCTACAAGGACGGCCCCGGCATGATCGGAACCGTCGGCAAGGCCCTGGGAGACGTCAACGTCAACGTCGGCCAGATGACCGTCGGCAGGTCCGAGGGCAGGGCGTTCATGGTCCTCACCGTGGACCAGTGGGTGCCCGAGGAGACCGTGGCCAAGATCAACGCAGCCGTCGGCGACGGCAAAGTGAAGTTCATCGACCTCACCGAGTGATACCCATGGGAATAATCACCGTGGACAGCCTGTCCCTGGCCATAAGGAACGGCATCGACGAGAGCCGCGACATGGCCGAGGAGGAGGCGCACATGCTGGCGCACCACGTCCTGAACTTCTTCGGGTACTCCGACAGGATCATCGACAACGTCCTGGAGCCCGAGGACAGGGACGCCTTCTACATGTTGGAGGACGCCGGCATCCTCACCACCGAGAGGGAGGAGACCACCCTCTACGACGGCAGGGAGTGGAGGATCCACTACTGGCTGTTCAGGAGGGAGAGGATCAACAAGCTCCTCGAGGAGAGGGAGGAGGCCCCCGTCCAGGAGGCCGAGGAGGCGTCCGTCTACGACGACCTCCCCGACGACATCTGGCGCAGGGGCGGCGAAGACCAGCGATGGACATCTTCCCATACCAGTACAGGCCCGGCCAGCGCGAGCTGGTCGGGTTCCTGGACCGTTCGGTCCGGGAATCCCGGCGCGCCGTCGTGGAGGCGGGGACCGGGACCGGCAAGACCATAACATCCCTGTGCGGCACGCTGCCGTGCGCCATGGAGTCCGGGTGCAAGGTCGTGTACCTCACCAGGACCAAATCGCAGCAGAAGCAGATCGTCAGGGAGTGCGCCGCGATCAAGGCCGATGTGCTGTGCGTGGCGATACAGGGCAGGTCCTCGGTGTCGTGCCCGCTGATGAGGGACGATCCGGAGCTCTCATCGGGGACGCCAGAGGAGATATCGAAGCTCTGCTCCGAGTACAAGAAGCGCGACTCCAACGGCTGCAGGCACTGCTCGTTCTTCGACAACGTCGAGACGGCCGACCTCGACCGCTGGGAGTCGGTCATCCGCACGGAGCACCTGGGGCCCGAGGAGTTCGCGGACAGGTGCGAGGCCGAGGGGGTGTGCCCCTACGAGCTGCAGAAGCTCCTGTTGCCCAAGGCCGACGTCATATGCGCCCCGTACCCGTTCGTGTTCATCCCGCAGATCCTCGACCACTTCGTTCAGTGGACCGGGACGCCCCTGTCCAGGACCGTCCTCGTGGTGGACGAGGCCCACAACCTCCCCGACTACCTCAGGGACGTCCAGACCGCCGAGCTCGGCATGCGCTCGCTGGCCCGCGCCGACAAGGAGGCGAGGGAGTACGGCGACCCCGACATGCACGAGGACATCAAGCTCACCGATGTGATAGCCGTGGTGGAGGAGATCATCCGCTACGCAGGGAAGGAGTATCTCATGGACGACGACGGCCTCCTGCCGCCATACTTCCTGGAGGACGAGCTGATGACCCGCCTCGGAGTGTCGTCCATCGCCATCAGGAGGATCTGCAAGGCCATGGAGGACTTCGGGTCCATGGTGGAGGAGAAGCGCAAGGCGAGGAGGAAGCTGCCCCGGACATACGTCGGCCACCTGGCCGCTTTCCTGAACTTCTGGTCCATGGCCGACGAGCTGACCTATGTGCAGCTCATCGTGGGCGAGGAGGGCAACCACAAGCTGCAGACCTACTGCATGGACCCGTCCGGCGCAGCCGGCCCGTTGAGGGACTGCCGCTCCGCCGTGCTGATGTCCGGCACGCTCGCGCCCCTCGACGAGTACGCGAGGGAGCTCGGCGTGGAGGATCCCGCCAAGCTGATGATGACATCGCAGTTCCCCGTGGGCAACCTGCTGAAGCTGTACTGCGACAAGGTCACCATGAAGTACGACGAGAGGTTCCTCGAGGAGAACTACCGCATGCTCATGGACGGTGTCGTGGGAACGGTGAACGCGGTGAGGGTCAACACCGCCGTGTTCTTCCCGTCCTATCAGATGATGGACAGGATGATCGCGGACGGCCTGGAGGAGCGCCTGAGCAGGGAGATCTTCTACGAGCGCAGGGGCATGCAGCAGGCGGAGCTGATGGACGCCTTCGAGAGGTTCAGGATGTCGGAGGGCGGCGTGCTGTTCTGCGTGACGGGCGGGAGGATCAGCGAGGGATTGGACTTCCCCGACAAGACGCTGGAGCTCGCGGTGCTCATCGGGATACCGTTCCCCAAGCCGACGGCGAAGGCCAGGGCGATGCAGCGCTATTACGACCACATGACCGGCGACGGCACGCTGTACACGGTGTACATCCCGGCATCCAGGAAGATGCGCCAGGCCATGGGCAGGCTCATAAGGTCGGAGACCGACCGCGGCGTCGCGGCGATCTTCGACAAGAGGGTGCACGTGCTGCCGGATGTGGACGCAGAAGCTTGCGACGACATCCCGGCAGCCGTGAGGGCTTTCTTCTCAGGGCGAATCGGAATGTTCCGGGCCACCACATGGGCTCGAGGGACTTGCTTATCATGAACCTGGGGTCGATGAGGCCCACCAGCAGGTACCTGGGCCTCTTCTCGTCCTCGGACATGGACTCCCAAGCCTCCGCGCCGGCGCCCTTGGCCTCCTGCTCCGTCTCGAAGCACTCGGCCTTCTCCACGCCGTCCACGTTGCCGATCACCATGCCCCAGGTGTAGGGCTGCCCGTCGGGGCCGTAGGGCACGGCGTTGCCGTAGCACACGCGGTTGCCCTCCTCGTCCCTCCAGCGGTCCTCGGGGACCTCGCCGAGGTCCAGCCTGCGGGCCAGCTCCTCCGGCCTCCTGACGGCGAAGATCTGGACCCTGTCGCGCATGTAGACGCGGACCGTGTGCCCGTCTATGACGGTGCGGCAGTCCCCGGAGACCCATTCGCGAGCCGGCTCCAGAGGCTCCCCTGCAACGTTCCTCCCGATAATATCGCTGAACCAAATCTCCGCGTCCATTTATATCACCGATATAAACAGTCCTTGCGCGTGTTCTTAAAGGTATTTATAAATGGAGATATGCCCCAGACGATTTGAATCCATACAATATACTGTATGTTGGCATTGATGTTGGATGGGTATACCCCCTCCCCGTATATGAGGGGGAGGGTGAAGGAAGGGGCCGGGGCCCCGTTCGAAGGGTTTCGGTAATCCTCGGCGGCGCCCATGATGGCGGAGCCCAGGATGATGTAGGGGATGTCCATCTCCTCGTCCCTGACTATCCTGCAGTTGATGCCGTAGACCTCGCGGATGTTCTCCTCGGTGAGGACCTCGTCCGGAGGGCCCACGGCATGGATCCTGCCGGGCCTCGCCAGCATGATGACCTGGTGGGCGTACTTCGCCGTGATGTTCAGGTCATGGCAGATCGTCATGATCACCATGCCCTTCTCAATGGCGATGGCCCTGAGCATCTCCATCACGTACACCTGATACTTGACGTCCAGGTTCGCGGTGGGCTCGTCCAGGATGAGGACGGCGGGCTCCTGCACCAATCCCCTGGCGATCGACACCTTCTGGTGCTGACCGGCCGACAGGGCGTTGTAGTTCCTCATGCCGAGGTTCTCTATATGCAGCAGCTTCATGGTCTTGTAGACCATCTCCAGGTCCTTCTGGCGGGACCCCCATTTCTGGTGGTTGTACCTCCCGATGAGGATGGTGTTGATGACGCTCATGGAGAACGCGTCCTGGGAGAACGCCGGCACGAAGCCGACCTTCTTGGCGACGTCCTTGTGGTGCATCTTGGCGACATCCTCCCCGTCGAGCAGGACCTGTCCCCTCAGGGGCTCTATGATCTTGCTGACGCACTTGACCATGGTGGATTTCCCGACGCCGTTCGGCCCGATGATGCAGTAGAGCCCGGGCTCGTGGATCTCCAGGTTGATGTCGTGGAGGACTATGCGGTCCTCGCTGTACCCGAAGTCCACATCCTTGATGACTATGTCCGTCATGGTATCACCAGGCCTTGTCGCTGCGCCTCAGGACCATCCACAGGAACACGGGTCCGCCGATGAACGACATGACCACTCCCACGGGCAGGACGCTGGGGGATATGACGACCTTTCCGATGACATCGGCTATGAGCATCAGCGCGCCTCCGAAGAGGGCGACCGCCGGTATGAGGTACCTGTTGTCGGCGCCGATGAACATCCTCACGATGTGGGGGCACACCAATCCGACGAATCCTATCAGCCCGGTGTAGCTCACGATGGACGCGCTCACGAGACCGACGAGGACCAGGCAGATGAGCCTCATCCTGTCGGCGTTGATCCCGAGCGCCTTCGCGCTGTCGTCGCCCGTGGCGAGGACGTTGAGTTTCCCCGACAGGAACATGGATATCACCAGGCCGGCGGCGACCAGAACGAACATCACGGGGATGGAGCTCCATCCGTTGATGAGCGAGAGCGATCCGGTCTGCCAGTAGAATATCCTGTTGAGGTCGCTGGAATCCGCGTTGAGCATCAGGACGGTGGTGAACGCGTTGAAGATGTACATGATGCCGATACCGGCCATGATCACGGTGGTGGGCGTCGTGTTGGCGAACTTCGACATCCCCGCGATCACGAGCGTGGGCACGAGGGAGAATATGAACGCCAGGATGACGACGGAGTTGTCGCCCAGCGCGGCAGCGAACCCGAGGGTCATCCCGATGGTGGCGCCGAACATTGCACCGGACGAGACTCCGGTGGTGTACGGGTCGGCCATGGGGTTCTTCAGGACGCTCTGCATTATGGCACCGCACACGGCTAGGCCGGCTCCGCCGATGATACCAGCGACGACCCTAGGCAGCCTGACGTTCCACACGATGTAATCGAATGAGGACGTGATGTTCCCGGTGAGGTGGTCGAAGATGATCTCGTAGACCTCGAGGAACCCGATGCTCAGGGCGCCGACGGTGACCGCGTAGCTGGTGGCGATGATGATGATGGCGACGCTGGCGAGGATGAACAGGACCTTGAACTTGATCGACGAGTTGAAGGTCTTGACGGTCTCGGAGAACCCGGAGTCGCCGGACAGGTCCGAAGACCATTCCTTAACCGAACTCACGACGTCGCTGCTCAGGATCCTGTCGTTTTCGATTGTGTTGTCGGTCATGGTAAAGGGAAGTGGTTTGCCGGCCCCGAGGGGCCGGCATCGGCTCAGGCGGTGTACTGCCAGGGCGCGAACTTGGAGCTCTTCAGGTCGTCGAGGCTTCCCTCGTAGTCCATGAAGTCCTTGAAGAAGCTGTGGAACTCCTTCCAGGCCTTGTCGGAGCTGATCGAATCGTCCCAGATCATCGATGCGGTGACGAGGGCGAAGGCGGGTCCGGCGAGGACGCAGCTCTCGAAGGGCAGGACGTAGATGGGCTTGTTGTATCCGAGGGCCCTGAACTGGGCGCACATCTCGGAGACCTGCGCCTTGTAGGCATCCTCGGTCCAGCTCTTGGAGGTGGCGTATCCGAATGCTGCTACGACGAGGCAGTCGGGGTTCTTCGCGATGATCTGCTCAACATCGGCCTCCCCGAATCCGTCGGCGGTCTTCAGGTCGATGGCGCTGACGAGGGGCAGGAGCTCGGTGGTGTAGACGTCCGCGGTGTAGACCCCGCTGGTTCCGTGCGTGTCGAGGTACAGGGGGCTGAGGTCGTATCCGTCGGCGAAGTAGGGGATGAGGCAGCTCTTATTGGCGACTTCCTTGGTGACGTCGGCGATCTTCTCATCCATCTTCTCGAGGTACTCGATGTACGGCGCGGTCTTGTCCTGGGCATTGAGCATGACCCCGAGGGTCACGAGGGTGTCCTCCCAGCAGATGCCGTCCATGTACCTGTTGGTGGGCAGCTTGATGAGGTTGAAGTGGTGGGTGTCGAAGTCCTCCTCCACGGCGGTGATGAAGGTCTCGTCCAGGAACTTCTTCTCGGAGAGGAACACCTTGACATTGTTCTCGAGGAACATCTCGTAAGTGTCCGCGGTGTGCCTCATCCTGGGGGCGGAGTATGCCTTGACGTCCTCGATGCCGGGGTACAGCTCGGGGTCGATGTCAGCGACCGCGATATCGGAGTTGGTCATCATGGTGACATCATCGAAGTATCCGAGGATGCGGAAGATGTCCAGGCCGGTGGTGAAGCTGACGGCTATGCCGTTGGCGCCGGCCAGCTGGTTGCCGAGGGGGTAGTCGACGGACGCGACCTCGTCGTCCCAGTCCAGGTAGTACATGGTGGCCTTCTGGCCGTTGAGGAACTTACTGACGAGGTTGTAGTCGTTCTGTGTGATCTTGTCATCGCAGTCGGCATCCGCGAGGGGGTTGTTGACGGGGTCCCAGGCGTTCTTGCCATCGAGGATCTCCTTGATGAAGGCGAGGTCGTCGTTATCGAGGTAGTTGTTCATGTCGGCGTTTCCGTAGACCCTGAGAAGGCATCTCAGGTCATCGTCGTCATCGCCACCGCTGCTGCTCCCGCCTTTGAACGGGTTGACGATCACGATCGCCGCGATGGCGACGATCGCAACCACCGCGACAGCCGCGAGATCATTGTCTGCTGTTTATCCATTGTATCACTCATATTGGATGATAAATCCAATTACCATCCACATTGACGTTCTCATATTATAAGTAAATGCATAATCTTAAATATAAAATAAAAAAGCCATCCGTTACTTAATGAACACGCGTGGATTATGTCAAAGAGAAGGGTCGCTATGGGTCTTTTATATACAAGCCGTTCCATCGCCCAGGCATGGAAATCACCGTGGACGACGATGTGAAGAAGCTCATCATCGAGCAGGGCTGCGACTACAGAGTCTGCACCGCCTGTATGGGCCCCGCCCTCGTCCCGACATCGGTCAAGCCCCCGAAGGAGAGCGACATCAAGATTCCGGTGGGCGATCATTTCCTGTACATCTCCCGCGTGCAGTCCATGTACATCAGCAGGGTCACAATCGACATGGTCTACGACCAGGAGGAGATCGACTCCTGCCCTGCATTCTATCCCCGCAGGTACTACCGAAACCGCCGATAGCCAGGCCGTGGAGTGCCGAGACGCGGGGGAGGCACTCGGCGTTAAGGATCGCTCGTCCGCGTCGCCCTCGTTGTGGTATATCACGTACGGGCGCCCCTTGACCTCGATGACGTCCGCGTCGACGTTGTACACATCCTTGATGGTCTTGGCCGTCAGCACCTCGGCGGCGGTGCCGTCGGCATATATGCTGCCTTTTTGGAACATTATGATCCTGTCGGAGAACTTCGCGGCTATGTTCAGGTCGTGGCAGATCACCAGGACCATGATGCCCTTCTGATGGGCGATGTCCCTCAGGAGCCTCATCGTGCGGATCTGGTGGTATATGTCCAGGTTGGAGGTGGGCTCGTCCAGCATCAGGAGCTCCGGCTCCTGCGCCAGGCCCCTGGCTATCATCACCCTCTGGTGCTGGCCCGCGGAGAGCTCGTTGAAGTTCCTCATGGCGAACTCCGCCATGTGCATCTTCTCCAAGCAGTCCGCCGCGATCTCCAGGTCCTCCTCCGTCAGCGCGTACCCGGAGTGGGGGTACCTGCCCATGAGGACGGTGTCCATGACGGTCATGGCGAACGTCTCGCCAGACGCCTGCGGGACATAGGCGATCAGCTTGGCTATGTCCTTGAACGTGAGGTCCATGATGTCCTCGCCGTTGATCAGGACCCTTCCCTCGGCGGGCTCCAGTATCTTGTTGACCATGTACATGAACGTGGATTTCCCGGCTCCATTGGGTCCCAGGATGCTTATCAGCCCGGGCTCGCCCATGTCCAGGTTTATGCCCTTCCAGATGACGTTGCCCCCGTACGCCGCCCCGAGGTTCTCTGCCGTGATGCGGACGGTCATGTCACCAGACCTCCCTCTTCTGCCTGAGGATCAGCAGCATGAACACCGGCCCTCCGATGATCGATGTGATTATCCCTATGGGCATGGTCTCGGCCACGGTCTGCACCACGCAGTCCGCCAGCAGCATTAGCCCGGCGCCCATCAGCCCCGCGGCGGGGATCAGGATCTTGTTGTCCGATCCCACGAACATGCGGGCGATGTGCGGCCCCACCAGCCCGATGAAGCCGATGATCCCGGTGAACGACACTATCCCCGCAGCGACCACCGAGATGGTCACCAGGACGATGATGCGGGCCCTGTTGACGTTTATCCCGATGCTCTTGGAGTAGGCGTCCCCGGAGTTCATGGTGTTCAGCACCCTGGCCATGTACATCAGGGCGATGCCCCCCAGCAGGGAAACGCAGAATATGAACGGCAGGTTGTCCCAGGAGGCCTGGTTCAACGAGCCGATGGTCCATGCGTACACGCTGGATGCGGCGTTCGGGTCTGCCACCAGCATGAGGTACGACTGGATGGCGTTGAAGATGTACATCAGCGATATCCCGGACAGGATGATCATCGCCGGCGAGGGCTTGCGATAGACGGACATGGCGATTATGAACCCGGCGGGGATGAGCGCGAACACGAAGGCGTTCACGACTGTCCCGAAGGTCCCCGGGATGAGGAAGATCCCCATCGTCATCGCCAGGGTGGCGCCCAGCGCCGCACCCGAGGATATGCCCGTGGTGTACGGGTCCGCCAGGGGGTTCTTCATCATGCTCTGCATGGCCGCACCGGCCATCGCCAGGCCCATCCCGGCGAACAGCGCGGTCAGCACGCGGGGCATCCTGAGGTCCCACACGACCTTCTCGTCGGTGGTCATCGTGCCTCCCCAGTCGCCCAGGCGGTCGAATATCGCCCGGTAGACGTCCAGGAAGTCTATGTGGTACGGTCCCAGCCCTATGTCCACTCCGAGGGCCACCAGGCACAGCAGTGCGACCACGATGAGCATCAGGGTCTTGGCGTACCTGTACGCCTTGTAGTCGGCGACGGCCCTCTGCGAGGCCGTGGCGGTGTCGGAGTCCCGGTACTTGCGGGATGCGACGTTGGACAGGCGCACCCCCTTCCCGAGCTCCGCAACCTTGGTTCTGATCTTCAGCTTAGACATTCACTCACCGCCGTCGGCCTCGGAGCACCGGGCACAGGAAGGTATCCTTGATCGTCTCGTACGTCCACTGGCCCTCCCCTGTGCCGTAGACGTGCATCCATTGCAGCCCCTCGTTGACCATCGACTCTATGTCGTACTCCCATCCGTAGAGGGCCCCGGCCAGCATCGCCAGGTAGGTTATCTCCATCGGCCCGGTGGCGTACTCCCAGCCGATGACCTGCAGGGGTATTCCGCCGCAGTAGTCGTCCAGGAACTTCTCGACCTTGACGTAGTTGTCCTGAGCCGAGGGGTTCTTGGGGTTCAGGGGGGAGACGTTGTACGGCCCCGGGATGGTGCCTATGAGGCAGTCGATGCCGTAGTCGGTGTACATCGCGATGAAGCTCTCCCTGCTGATCTCGACCTCCCACTGGGCCCCGGCCAGGCCCTTGTCTCTCAGGTACTGCCCGCCCACGTCGATGACGCCCATGCGGACCAGGTTCTGGTATTCCCCGGAGGTCGTGAAATTGATCTGGAACTTGTCCAGGCTAGAGATGTCGGTGTCGCCCAGGACCGATACGACCGCCTTCTTCCTCTGGTCGTCGGCCAGCTTGGACACCCTGTCCATTATGTCATCGTAGTAGCTGTCGTGCCATGCGACCCAGTCCACGGCCGTCCCGTAGCTGTGGAACATGTAGCCGAGGGTGAGCATCCCGCAGCAGATGCCTCCCCTCTCCCAGGAGGGGATGCGGACGATCTGCACGGTGGTGTTGGACAGCTGCTTCTCCATGTATCCGGTGCTCTGCGCGTACTCGGAGTTCATGACCGCGGTCAGGTACCCGTCGCCGTACTCCTTGGCGACCATCAGGTACTTCTCGGCGCTGGGGGCCTTGTGGGAGCCCACATGCCCCATCTTGCCGTAATCCAGGACGGATGCGAACTCCTTCCAGTACTGGCCCTGTATGCCGGTCTCGGAGCACCTGTCGTCCACGGCTACGACGGACTCGGGGCAGAGGACGCAGAGCATCTCGAGGGTCTGGGTGAGGATGTTCGAGGTCCTGAGCGGCATGCCCATGTCGTAGCTGCGTATCTTGAAGTCGCAGTTGAGGTAGTTCACGGTCCCGGCGTAGTCCAGGTCCATGAGCTCGCGCACCATGTCCGCGTCCAGGGAGTCGATGACCCCGTCGTAGTTGGCATCGCAGAAGTAGCTCGAGACGTAGTCGTACTGAGCGGATGCGGTGAGCTCGATGAGGGCCATATCGTCCTCGTCCAAGTCATCGTCCATGTCGGCATTGCCGAGGATCAACAGGCGGGTCGGGTAGCTGTCCGCGTTGTCGTATTGGTTTTTCAGATAGGAATCCAGGGCGGACTTGTTGAGATCGCCTTCCGTCTCGGCCTCGAAGCTGCTCCCCATGAGGGCGGCGGCCGTTACGGCTATTACGACGGCTGATGCCAGGACGGCTGCTATCTTGCCCCAACCCATCTGAACACCTTAATTGGACCATTAATCCAACTAGTTCGCCCTATTTAATTGATTAGGTGCACTTAAAATCGAGTCGGATGGAAGGTGGAGTGAAAAAGGGAGGGGTCGGCTGCCCTCTGCGAGAAGGTCCCCGCGGATGTCCAGATCCCCGCCCTGGACCAGAAACTCCATGACCTTGCACTCGGAGGCTATCCAGATTCTGTAATCCTTGCCGTGCTCCGACCATTTCCATACGGTCACAGGTGTGCCGTCGATCTCGCCGCTCCCGACATAGGTGTACAGGTCGGAGATGGGGGTGCCGTCCCTATCGCATATGAGGCCGAAATCCCCCTTGACGGTCTGGGAGGGGGATGAGACCTCGTAGACGAACTGGTAGGTGTACACGTTGGAGGATTCGTGCCTGTACTCGGAGCTCCCGGCCCCGGTGCACACCTCGCCGCCGATGGTACCAGTCACCGCGTACTCGTGGGGGTCCTCCGCAGGATCGGGATTGAGGGACGTCCAGGTCTGGGCGAAGAGGAAGAATGCCAGAGACCCTATCAGCATGAGGCCTACGAGGACCACTGCCATGCCGGAGTTGTTGGATCCATAAGCCATGGGCAGATGACCGTATCGGACCTATTTAATTGGATGTATTCACCAATAATCCCGCATTCGCAGGAGCACCGCGGCATCCGCGGTGCGCTTGGCCAGCGCCCTGACGTCGATGGCCTGCATGAAATCGTGGCTCTTCTCGGGATCGGCGTCGACGACGACCTTCGGGGGCAGCGCCAGGCACCCGTCCGTGGGGCGGATGGAGATGTCGAAGGTCCCGATCTCCCTGGCGAGGCTCACGATCTCGGTCTTGTCCATGCCTATGAGCGGTCTCACGATGGGGAGGTCCAGCCCTATGCTCTCGGCGCGGATGTTCCTGAGGGTCTGCGATGCGACCTGTCCCAGGGAGTCGCCCATGATGACGCCGGAGGCCCCGAGCCTCTTGGCCAGCTCCACCGCCGTCCTCTGCATGACGATCTTGCACATCACGCACTGGTAGTTGGAGTCGCAGCCCTCGGAGATTGCCTTCTGGTTTTCCCCGTGGGGGGCGGAGTATAAGGGGATGTCCTTGCCGGTGGCCTCCCTAAGTTTCTCGGCGAGGGCCCTCACGTTCTCCATGGAGCGGTCGTCCGTGAACGGGCGGTTGTCCATGTGGAGCAGAATGACATCGGCGCCTGCGCGGCTCATGATGTACGAGGCCACGGGGGAGTCGATCCCGTTGGACATCAGGGAGACTAGCTTCATGGCTCAGAACTTGACGTCGCCGTAGTCGTCCGCCAGCTTCCTGGTGACCTTGGTCCTGCACTCGGGGCACATCAGCTCGTTGCCCTTCCTGACCATCTCGGTCTTGCAGTGGAAGCACTGGGAGCGGATGACGCCGAGGTGGTCGTCCTTGGTCGTGAGCTGGAGGGCGGGCTTGATGGCCGTGACCCTGGCGCGTATGAAGTCCCCCTTCCTCATCTCCTTGGACACGTCGTCGGTGTATTTGGATGAGATCTTGGAGACGTGGATCGTGGCGTAGGTGTCGCCTCCCAGCGTCCTGTCGCACCCCTCCTTGCCGACGACGTCGGCGGTGGCCATGGTGCTCCTGATGTCGGCGACGACGCCGAAGACTATGTCCCCGATCTTGAGGACGTTGGGGGGGTTGCAGGCGATGACCCTGGCGACGCACTCCGCGTCGTCGAGCTCCAGTACGCCTATCTGGGATGCGTAGACGATTCCGTCCTCCGCGAATGTGCCCTCCCCGCCGAGGTACTCCTCTTCGATTGCGACCTCCTGGCCGGGGAAAACGAGCTCTGTGTTAGACATGATGATTCACCTTATGCGGACGGCCGCGACATCGACCGCCATCTTCGTCCTCTTATGGAACGCGAAAGTATGAGGGATTTCGTACTTATAAGTTATAGAGGAGTCGATACGGCGGCCCTTGGATTCCACGTACTCCCTGACGAAGTCCAGGGAGTTGGCCATGTGGATGGAGTAGACGACTTCCGCGCATTCCAGGGCCTTGTCCAGGAACGGGCGGTCCGCCCTGCGGGTCTGGCAGCCGAACGGCGGGTTCATGAACACGGTGTCGGCGCCCTCGGAGACCCGGGACACGTCGCATTGGACGAAATCGACCTCCGCGCCCAGATCCTCCGCGTTGAGCACCGCCACTGAGAGGGCCTTCTCCGACGCATCGAACCCCCTGACCATCCCGGCACCCATGAGCCAGGCTCCGATGGAGAACATGCCGGTGCCGCATCCGAGGTCGATGACCTTCATCCCCTCCACGTCCCCGAGGCGGTAGGCCTCGAACAGGATCTCGGAGGCCATCCATGCGGGGGTCATGTACTGCTCGAGGGAGGGATCTGGGTCATCGAAATTGCGGACCTTCTGCAGGGCCATCTCCAGCTCCTTCCTCCTCAGGGCCATGGATGATAATGGGGCGGATGCTTTAATTTGATTGCCCGGGCCGGGGCGCGCGGGTAGGTTCCGACCGCTTATATACGGGCACCCGATACAGCACACGCATACGTCGGTATGCGGCTCTCATGGGGGTTCGCATTTGGCAAAGATCAAGAAGGCAATCATCAGCGTCTCCGACAAATCCGGAATTGTGGATTTCGCCAAGGGACTGTCCTCCGCAGGTGTTGAGATCATCTCCACCGGCGGCACCTACAAGCTTCTGAAAGAGAACGGCATCAAGGTCGCCGAGGTCTCCGAGCTCACCGGCTTCCCCGAGATGCTCGACGGCCGCGTCAAGACCCTGCACCCCAAGGTGCACGCGGGTATCCTGGCGCGCAGGGACGTCAAGGAGCACATGGATGCCATCAGGGAGAAGGGCATCGAGCCCATCGACATGGTGGTCATCAACCTCTACCCCTTCAAGCAGACCGTCCTGAAGCCCGGCGTATCCTTCGAGGACATCGTCGAGAACATCGACATCGGCGGCCCCAGCATGATCCGCGCCGCCGCCAAGAACTACCAGTCGGTCGCCGTCGTCACCGACCCGTCCCAGTACGCCGAGATCCTGGACCAGCTCAAGTCCAAGGGCGAGCTGGACGCCGGCCTCCACGAGAGGCTCATGGCGCAGGCCTTCGTGACCACCGCCAACTACGACGCCATGATCGCATCCCAGATGTCCGCCAGGTTCATCGAGGGATTCCCGTCCTCCTACCCCATCCCGCTGGAGAAGGTCGAGGACCTCAGGTACGGGGAGAACCCCAACCAGAAGGCCGCGTTCTATAGGGACCCCTTCACCCCCGGCAACTCCGTGGCCAACGCGGAGCTCATCGACCACGGCAAGCAGCTGTCCTACAACAACATCCTGGACCTGGACAAGGCCCTGGACATCTGCATGGACTTCGAGAAGCCCACCGCCGTCGTCATGAAGCACACCAACCCCTGCGGGCTGGCCTCCGCCGATAACATCTACGACGCCTTCATGACCGCCTACAACGTCGACCCGCTGTCCGCCTTCGGCTGCGTCATCTGCCTCAACAGGCCCTGCACCAAGCAGGTCGCGGAGGAGATATCCCAGCACTTCGTGGAAGCGGTCATCTGCCCCTCCTACGAGGACGGGGCCATCGAGATCATGGAGGTCAAGAAGAACATCCGCCTCCTGAGGACCAACGCCCCCATCGGCCCGCAGTACCGCAAGAGGGAGTGCAAGATGAAGAGGGTCCAGGGCGGGATGCTCGTCCAGACCGACGAGGACGTAGTCATCGACCCCAAGAACCTCAAGGTCGTCACCAACAGGGCACCCACCGAGGAGGAGATCCACTCCCTCCTGTTCGCTTGGAAGCTGGCCAAGCACGTCACCTCCAACGCCGTCGTGTACGTCAGGGGCGAGCGCGCCGTCGGCATCGGCGCCGGCCAGATGAGCCGCGTCGATTCCGCCAAGATTGCCAGCATGAAGGCCAACGAGCCCACCCAGGGCTGCGTCATGGCATCGGACGCGTTCTTCCCGTTCAGGGACGGCGTGGACGAGGCCGCGGCCGCGGGCGTCACCGCCATCATCCAGCCCGGCGGCAGCATCAGGGACGAGGAGGTCATCCAGGCCGCCAACGAGCACGGCATGGCGATGGTCTTCACCGGATGCCGCGTGTTCAGGCACTGAAACCTTCCTATCCGAGGGGCCGCCGAGGATGCGGCCCCTCCATTTTCCCCTCATTTTCATCCGATCCATCCGAATCCCGCTGGTATATGGGAGGATTCTGCGAAAGTTATCTATAAACGCACGAGTGTGCGCGCATCAGTTACGGCAGCGCAGGAACCCCTATGCGCGCTGCCGCGCATCAAGAGGAATCACAATGCAGAAGGCAAAGAAGATCTGGCTGGACGGTAACATCATCAACTGGGAGGACGCGAAGGTCCACGTCCTCTGCCACTGCCTCAACTACGGAACCGGCGTCTTCGAGGGCATCAGGGTCTACAACACCCCCAAGGGCCCCGCGGTCTTCAGGCTGAAGGACCACGTCAAGAGGCTGATGGACGGCTGCAAGATCATGGGGATCGAGCCCAAGGTCAACGGCAAGATGATGACCGCCCAGGACATCATCGAGGCCCACAAGACCATCATCAGGGAGAACCAGAAGCTGGGCTTCACCACCGACTACATCAAGCCCACCGTGTTCCTCTCCGGAGAGGAGGTCGGTCTCAACCCCACGAAGGTCCCCTCCTCCCTGTCCATCTGCTGCATCTACATGGGATCCTACCTCGGCGAGGACGCCTCCGCAGGCGCCAAGCTGATCACATCCTCCTGGCACAGGCCCGACAACCTCTGCGCCCCCGCAGGCGCCAAGGTCAACGGGACCTACGTCACCTCCACCCTCGCCAAGAGGGAGGCCCTCCGCCAGGGATGCGACGAGGCCGTCATGCTGAACTCCGTCGGCCATGTCGCGGAGTGCACCGGAGAGAACATCTTCATCTACCGCAAGGGCGTCATCTACACCCCCGCCGTCTCCGAGTGCATCCTCGAGGGCATCACCAGGGACTCCATTATCACCGTAGCAAGGGACCTCGGGTACACCGTCGTCGAGAAGGAGATCACCAGGTCCGAGCTCATCTCCGCGGACGAGGTCTGGATGACCGGAACCGCAGCCGAGATCGGCCCCGTCACCATGATCGACGGCCGCGTCATCGGCGACGGCAAGGTCGGGAAGGTCGCCACCGAGATCCACAAGAAGTTCGTGGACATCGCGACCGGCAAGGACCCCAAGTACGACGCCTGGCTGGACTACGTCGAGTGAACCGGCCGGAGGGGGAGGCCCCTCCGACCACCAATTTATCTTATACCCAATGCAGATTAGGAGCCGATCCGAATGCCCGGAACATGCACAGTCGTCATCCCCACCCTCAACGAGGAGAACAACGTAGTGAACATGGCGAAGACCCTCAGGGAGATGTACCCCGACTTCAAGGTCATGTTCATGGACGACAACTCCACCGACCGCTCCAAGGAGCTGATCGATGCGCTCAACGATCCCCTAACCATCATGATCGTCAGGAAGCCAGAGGAGAGGGGCCTCGCGGCCAGTGTCTTCCAGGGCATCCTCGAGTGCGGCACCGACTACTTCATGACCTTCGACTGCGACTTCCAGCACCCGCCGGAGGTCCTCAAGGGCATGTACGAGGAGATGGAGAAGGGCTGCGACCTCTGCATCGGGACCAGGGACGACAGGACCGCCATGGGATTCACCCGCTGGGCAGGCTCCTGGGTGTTCACCATCTTCGCCGACCTGTTCCTCATGTGGCACAGGAAGCCCATCTCCAAGGACGTCATGAGCGGCCTCATCGCGGGAAGGACCGACGTCTTCATCCCCGTCATCAAGGACAACTGGGACCAGCTCGAGATGCAGGGCTGGAAGGTTCTGCTCGATCTCCTGAAGTTCGGCCCCAGGGACCTGAAGATCACCAGCGTGCACTATATCTTCAACAAGAGGGAGGTAGGCGAGTCGCACATCAGCAACAAGGTCGTCTACACCACCTTCCACCAGTGCGGATGCGTGGGCCGCGCGCTCGCCAAGGTCTACGCCAAGGTCAAGCACATCGACGTCCGATTCGGATCTCGTTGTTCAGCTCTTCCCTCATCTTGAAGACGAAGTACTTGCTCAGCACCCAGTTCAGCACTATCTCAACGATGCTGACGATTATCTTGGCGACGAATCCGTCGATGCTGAGGAACCTGAAGTCCAGCCCCATCCAGAGCAGTATGGGGAACAGCACCCAGGCGACGACGCCGGTCAGGATCCTGGAGCCGATGAAGGATGTGTACTCCTTGGCGATCCTGCCCTTCTTGAGGGACCTGCTCTGGAAGACGTACCATTTGTTCACCACGAAGGCGAAGTTCACCCCGCACACCCACGACAGGATGTTGGACGGGTTCATGCCCCATCCGAGGTAGGTGAACAGCGAATAGGACCCCCAGGTGAAAAGCGTGGTGAGGCCGCCGAAGAAAACATAGGCTATGGCCTCGCGGTGCGTCTGCATCAGATCCTTCACGAGGCCCATGCTGGGTGAGCGGGGTCAACCTAAATAAAACGTGCACTCGCGGGATGACGCGTTTTCCTCAGGCTCTTGGCGGCAATCATGCCCATCGGACTGAGAAGCCCATCCGGGGCATCGAACGGACGCTGGCAGATGATTTTTTAATCATAACCAACATCAACGCCCCATGATATGTCTCCCTGGCGTGCGCTTCGATTGGATGACGGGCGTCAAGGGTCTTGCCATCATCATACTCATAGGGGTGGCGTTGCGCCTGGCCGTCGCTCCGCTCCTGACGTATGATTACGACATCTACCACTGGGGAGTCATTCTAGAGAACATTCGCACCGGCAACGGGCTCTACGGCATGGCCGGCTACTACTACACCCCGGTCTGGGGGTACTTCCTCGGGGCCGAATCGATATACCTGGCGCCCATCGAGTCCCTCGACGCCTTCGGCTACAGGTACGAGGAGATGCTGGGGATAGAGGCGGCCGATGCCATAGGGCACTCCGCCACGGTCACCACCACGGCGTTCAACATCGCCATGAAGGTCCCGCTGATCATCGTCGATGCCGTGACCGCCTACCTCATCTTCACCCTGATAAGGGACCTGGGCGGCGACGACAGGAAGGCCTGCATCGGCGCAGCCATCTGGATGCTCGGCCCCCTGGTCATCTACATGAGCGGGATCCAGGCAATGTTCGACCCGATCAACGGGATGCTGATGATCCTGGTCGTCCTGCTCCTCATAAGGGGCTACAGGTTCCTCCCGGGAGTCCTCTTCTCCATCGCCGCCCTCCTCAAATTCTTCCCGCTGTTCGCCATCTTCGTGCTGCTGATCTACGTGGTCTACAAGGGCAGGGAGAGGGGGACAGCCCCAAGGGATGTCCTGCTAATGGTCCTCGGCGCCGGGATCGCCGCGGTCGTCATCTACATCCCGGAGATCCTCGACGGCACGTTCATGGACTCCCTGTCCTTCATGCTCGCCAGAGCCGGGAACAGCGACGTGTGGTACATCTTGAATATCGCGATAGGCGCCTGCGTCGCCCTCGGCGGCATGATATGCTTCTCGTACATGATGTGGAGGAAGCCCGGGGCGGACTTGGACAAGGGCTTCATCATCTGCATCACCGGCGCCCTGCTGTGCGCCGTCTGCCTATCGACGACGGCGCAATACGTCCTGGTGGTCCTGCCGCTGCTCATAGTCTGCGCCATGGCATACGATGGCAGGCTGAAGAAGGCGGCGATAATCGTGGCCGTCGGGGGCCTGTTCGCCGCCGCTGCATCGCAGTTCCCGGGGATGCTCGTCGGAGCCTCGGTGAATCTCGGCCTGATGGATCCGGCGACGGTGGTGGATTGGATATACGACTACACGGAGCCGATAATCGGCAGCGAGAGCATATTCACCATAGGAACCAACCTGGGGAACATATTCGAGTACGCCGGCATCGTCCTGGCGCTGGTGATAATACTGGAGGGGCCCTTAAGGCGCATCCTGTTCAGAAGGAGGGCGGCATCATGAACTACAGGAAGGATGTCCCGATGCTGATCATAGTCGCGGTCATCATCGCGGCGGTCGTGATCGGGGAGGTCCGCGTATTCTCGGGGAGCGACCATTTCAGCGCCGATGCCCGGTACGACGGCGCTCTGACGTACGAGCTGGAATCCGGGCCCGCGGAGACGTATTCCGTGATGGCATTCGACGACGGGGGATTCGACCCGAACTCGTCGGTGAGCATCTACATGGATCCCGGGTACGCATCGTACTATGTGAACCCGGACATAGCGACCGGCGCCCGCGAGCTCGACGAGGAGTACTACGTGGAGCAGCTGGTAAAGGCCCTGAAGTTCCGTTCGGTGGAGGCATCCATAATCGATGCCGAGGCCATGGCCGCGTTAATGTCCGGCGGCATCGGCGGCAACACCGACGCCGTGATAGTGCTGTCCGGATCCCTCCCGTCCACCGTGTACGGCGAGGATGAGGACCTGATAATCCGCTGGATAGAGGCGGGCGGCAGGCTGTACTGGGCAGGTAACTCGCTCGGAGCGTATTCCTCTGACGGGGAGACCGTCTCGACGATTGAGAACGGATGTAGCAGGTTCCTCGGGTCCGAATGCCTCAACGGCTCGGACGAGAACGGCTACGCGTTCTCCATGGCGGATATGTGCCAGGAGCTCTGCCTCCAGAACAACAGGATGAGGTACGCGGTCGCACCCGGTCTCCTCCCCGACGGAGCCGTCCACAGGGAGATCGGATACACCGACGGCACGTACAGCAGCGTCTGCATGGCCGGCCTCGGCGACGGCATGGTCTGCGTGCTGGGAGGGGAGTTCTCCAACAACCAGCGCAGCGACCTGGCCCAGATAGTCGCATCGGGGATCAGCCATCTCAGCACCCTCCTAGACATTAAGAACGGCACCGTCCACGGGACCCTCAGGGGCTCGATGTCCGTAGACGGGGCCGATTTCGTCTACATCCACTTCGGGGGCTTCTACCCGGTGTACGGCGTCCGCACGGATCTGCGAATCGCCGCTTCCGAGGCGATCGTGCATCCGTCTTGAAGGAGCCCTTGCCGAACCTGAGGCCGTCGATTATCCTCTCGACGGGGATCCTGCCCATGGCGATGTATGCCGCGATGCTCAGGATGGTCACCCCGACGAGATCCGCGGTGAGGTCGCCCAGGGTGTCCTTCGCTCCGTACACCATGTACGACTGGCCGGAGATGAGGTCTGTCATGCCCTCCATGATCTCCCAGATGCCCCCGAAGCTCAAGGACACAAGGAACAGGACGGCGGTGAACCCTCCCCTGCCGCCGAAGGAGGCGTGCGGGGGCAGCCTGCTGTGCATCAGGCCCAGGACCATAAAGACGATCCCGGACACGATGATCGAGGAAAGGATGTGGGTGAGGTCTCCCCACCAGCTGATGTTCAGGTACATCCCCGAGCACAGCGAGAGCACGTAGAGGTACATGTCGCCGTAGATGATGGCGGCGAACCAGTAGGGCAGCGAGAAGATCCTCAGCAGGCGGAGTATGGGCAGGACGGTGGAGATGAGCGCCCAGAGGAAGCAGGTAGCCTGGAGGTACTCTAGGGGGTGCCCGGCCTTTATTCCGGGGTCCCAGCCCATGGTCACGGCGGCGAACACCGCCATGAATGAGACCGGGCATGCTATCAGGACAATCTTGGCCAGCCTGCGCTGCTTCGCATCCTCCTCGGGGGTCATGGGTCCCTGACCTCCCTTCCGGATGCGCGGATGAGGTACATGTTGGGCTTCATGACCCTGCGGACGATCACCCCGGTGATCGCCATGATGACCAGTCCCACCGCCAGACAGGTCACGGCGTAGGCGTTGTTCGGGAGCTCCGGGGCCCCGAGCATCTCGTCGATGTACTCCATGACGAAGCCCGGGACGAGCATCCCCAGCCCGACGAACGGGCAGAGACTGAAGGTGAGTGCCCAGTTGAACGATGCGTTGAACACCGCGGCGATGCAGTAGAACGCGGCGATGGACAGAGGGGGCAGCGGCGCCGCGTGGATGAACGCGCAGCCGAAGTTCCAGACCGTGCGCGAGATGGTGCCGTCGTTCACAAGCTCCTCGGTGAACCAGAACGATATCACGGCGGTGCCCACGAGGGAGACGGCGGATGCGGCCAGGCAGAACATCGCGGCCCTGGGGCCGCATTTCAGCACGGCGATGGCCGAGAAGACCAGCGCGAAGACGGCGACCCCGGCACCGATCCAGTCGCTGTACCATGCGGAGCAGGCGAGCGAGGCGGCCGACAGGGCGGTCGCGACGGATGCTAGGGGTCTCCCTGATTCCATGGAGGTTCGTGAGAGGGGGATGGCATAATAATCTTGCCATCCCCCGATGCTAGCGTTTCAGAACAGGTCCTCGTCGTCGTCTTCCTCTTCCTCTGCGGGCTTGGATGAGGGCTTCGTGGAGGAACCGGCCTTCCTGGCCCTGTCTTCCTCCTTCTCCATGGCATCGAGCTCCTGGCGCCTGCGGATCCTCTCCTCGGCGATCCTCTTGGACTCCTCCCTCTCGGCCTCCGCCTTCGCCTTGATCTCCTCGATCTCGGCCTCGAGCTCCTCGATCTTCTTCCTGCTGTCGTTGACCTCGTCGACCAGGCGGTCCATCTCGTCGAGGTGGGTCTTGTCCTGGTCGCCGGCGTACCTGTAGTACTCCTTCCCGATCATGGCGAAGTGGTCCTTGACCTTCTTCTTCTCGTCCTTTATCTGGGAGTTGAGCTTGTTGGTGGCAGCAGATTCGCTCGCTTTGCTCTGGGTGTTCTGAGTGAAGGATTTTGTCTTGTAGATGGCTTTGTCCATAAAGCTCATGTTATCGAGGAATTGCATGCGTGTATGCGATATAAATAAGGAACCAGTTCGCTCGCCGTGCGGCTTGACTATCCTGGGCAGCAGGCGCCCAGTGTAGTCCCTGGATATGCGTCCCATCTCCTTCAGCACGAGGACTATGGCCCCGATGACCATCAGGTTGCGGACGAGCATAGAGATCATGGTGATGTCGTTGATGCTGGTCCCGCCGCCGAGGAAGCCGTAGATGTAGGCGAAGTTGACCTGGGTCAGCGCGAACATGGCTATGAAGAGCCAGAGCAGGCGCTTGTCGAACTGCTCGTCGGGAGAAACCGCCACTATGAGCGCGACGAACGGGACCACCCATATGAGGTACTGGGAGGAGAACACCTTCCCGAATATCATGAACGCCAGCATCACGCATATCGCCGCGCCCAGGATGAGGACAACCCTGTCGTCGGTCTCCCCTGCGTGTTTCCTTATCAGCCAGTAGTACGCGATGCAGGCAATTACCACGCCCACCATGAGCGGTGTCAGCAGCGGGGCGACGGCGTCCGGCACCGCCCCCATGAGGTCGTCGGAGCCGAAGCTGCCGGGGTCGGTGGCGGGCAGGATCCACGTGTCGGTCAGGCCGAGCATGGAGAACGGGTAGATGAGCGTGGCCGCCACGCACCCTATCTCCAGGGGGCGGTCGGAGTGGTAGTGTAGGAAGTTCAGGATGAGCTCCGGGTCGATGGCCCAGCACACGCCGACGACCGCCGCGCCCACTGCGGCGTACAGCGCGAAGCCCGTGAACGCGCCCCTCCAGTCCCTGTCCAGCAGGAGCGGGACGAGGAATATCGGGAAGAACATGGCCGGGTACAGCTTGGTCAGCGTCGCCACGGCGAGGATGATGAAGGCCCAGTGGTACTTCTTCTCGAGCAGGAAGTAGAAGGATGCGATGGTCAGGACCGCCGGGAAGATGTCGTAGCGGTCGGCCACGAACTGGAGGAACATCAGCATCAGGACGGCATAGGCCGTCATCGCCCTGATCTGGTTCGCTCCCAGGCGCTCGGCGATCCGGCGGACCAGGAAGAGGCCGACGATGGTGAACACGTAGGTCTCGGCGACGTAGAAGAGGTTGTAGCCCATGGGGGTGTCCGCGAAGATGCGCGGGATCGCGAAGAACAGGAGTGCCAGCGGGGGATACTCCATGATCGGGACATTCCCGCTCCAGAGGTCCTCCGCGTTCTGCCAGCGATAGAGGTTCACCTCGGTGTCCAGGTTCGTGAGGAATATCACGGCGAAGTAGCAGGCGAACGCGACGGCCAGGCCCGCGGACAGGATGACCTCCCACCTCTGGACGCTGTCCAATTCGCTCCACGACCTCAAACTACCGCTCCCTCCGCCGCTGCTGGCGATGTGATGTTTGGGGAGAGAACGCCATACAGCGTTTAAATCTTAACTGGGCGTGCCCGCGCTAATAATATAACCTAGGGGGCGATTCGCAGGGTAGCAGTGTTATCATGGAATCGCAACTTGCTTACGTCACCATGGTCGGGGATGTCGTCCACCCCGGGAACCTGAACATAATCGCCGAGGCCTGCAAGCTGGGGGAGGTCATGGTCGGCCTCCTGACCGACAGGGCCATAGTCTCCAGGGAGCACCCCCCTTACCTCACGTACGAGCAGAGGGAGGTCATCATAAAGAGCATCAAGGGAGTGTCCAGGGTGGTCCCCCAGGACGACTGGTGCGGCGAGGACAACCTCAGGGAGTACAAGCCCAGGTACGTTGTCCACGGGGACGATTGGGTCAGCAACTCCCTCAGCCCCGTGAGGACTAGGACGGCGGAGATACTGAAGGAGTGGGGAGGGGAGGTCGTCGACGTCCCGTACACCCACGGCATCAACTCGTCCGTGATCAGCACCAACAGGCGCGAGTTCGGCACCACCCCCGAGCTGAGGCTCATGGCCCTCAGGAGGCTGGTGGAGGCCAAGCCGCTGATCAGGATCATGGAGGTCCACTCGGGGATCTCCGGACTCATCGTGGAGCATGCCGAGATCGAGAAGGAGGACGGCCTGCACTACTTCGACGGCATGTGGTCCTCCAGCCTCACCGATTCCACCAGCAAGGGCAAGCCCGACATCGAGGCGGTGGACCTCACCACCCGCATGCAGGACCTGGCCAACATCCTGGAGTGCACCACCAAGCCCCTGATCTACGACGGGGACACCGGCGGCAGGCCGGAGCACTTCGTGTTCACCGTGCGCACCCTCGAGCGCAACGGGATATCCGCGGTCATCATCGAGGACAAGATGGGCCTCAAGAGGAACTCCCTCTTCGGAACCGATGTGGAGCAGACCCTGGCCCCCGTGGAGGACTTCTGCGAGAAGATCCGCGCCGGGAAGAACGCCCAGGTCACCAAGGAGTTCATGATCATCGCCCGCCTGGAGAGCATCATTGCAGGGCACTCCGTGGACGAGGCGCTGGAGCGCGCCAGGGCGTACATCGCGGCCGGAGCGGACGGCGTTATGATCCACAGCAAGGAGAAGTCCGGGATGGACATCAAGGAGTTCTGCACCAGGTTCAGGAAGGAGTACCCCAAGGTGCCCATAGTACTGGTGCCCACCACGTACAACCAGTTCAAGGAGAAGGAGCTCCAGGACTGGGGCGCCAACATCATCATCTACGCCAACCATATGCTGAGGGCCTCCTACCCCGCCATGGTGAAGGTCGCGAACTGCATCCTGGAGAACGAGAGGTCCCTGGAGGCCAACGAGATGTGCATGCCCATCAAGGAGATCCTCACCCTGATCCCGGACCTGAGGCGATCGCATGGTGGAGGCATCAGCGTTCCATGCGCAGCTCGAGGGGATAGGCGTCGGGTTCTTCACCGGCGTCCCGGACTCCCTCCTGAAGCAGTTCTGCGCCTACCTCAAGGACAACGTCCCCGACGAGAGGAACATCATCGCGGCCAACGAGGGCTGCGCGGTGGGCCTCGCCGCGGGGTACCACCTGGCCACCGGCAGGGTCCCGCTGGTCTACATGCAGAACTCGGGCATGGGCAACGCCACCAACCCGCTGCTGTCCCTGGCCGACGAGGACGTCTACCGCATCCCCATGGTGCTGCTCATAGGGTGGCGCGGGGAGCCCGGGGTCCACGACGAGCCCCAGCACGTCAAGCAGGGGAAGGTCACGTGCACGCTCCTGGAGACGATGGGCATCCCGTACTCGGTCATATCCGGGGACGAGGAGGGCTGCGCCGTGGCGGTCGAGGCATGCGGGAGGCATCTTGCCAACGAGGGGTCCCCGTACGCCATAGTCGTCAGGAAGGGCGCATTCGCCGATTACGCGCCTAAGAACAAGGCATCGGAGGAAGCGTACCCGATGAGCCGCGAGGAGGCCATCTCGATAATATCCGAGGAGCTTCCAGACGCGCTTTTCGTCTCCACCACCGGCATGGCGTCCAGGGAGCTCTACGAGATCAGGGACGCCAGGGGCGAGCCCCACGACAGGGACTTCCTGACGGTGGGCTCCATGGGGCACTCCTCCCAGATAGCCCTGGGCATGGCGCTGAGCCTCCCCGGCAGGAGGATCGTATGCATCGACGGCGACGGCGCCGTGATAATGCACATGGGCGGGATGGCCACCATAGCCACGCAGGCCCCCGCGAACCTCATCCACATCATGATAAACAACGGCGTCCACGATTCGGTGGGCGGCCAGCCGACGGTCTCCAGGGAGATCGACGTGCACTCCATCGCCGAGGCGATGGGATACAGGAGCGTCACCACCGTGAGCACCCCCGAGGGGCTCAGGGGGGCGCTGAAGGCAAGGGACGGGCCCGCGTTCGTGCAGGTCATGGTCCACCGCGGGGCGAGGAAGGACCTGGGGAGGCCCAAGTCCACCCCGGCCGAGAACAAAGCGGCCCTGATGGGCAATATAGGGATATGATCCGATGATAGCGCAGGCGGTCATCATGGCAGGGGGCCTGGGTTCCAGGCTCGGGAGCAGGACGAAGGACATGCCGAAGGGCTTCCTGGAGGTCGGCGGCAAGCCGATAATCGTCCAGTCGATCGAGAAGCTAATAGCGGCGGGCGTCGAGGAGATAATCATCGGCACCGGCTACCACGCCGAGTGGTACCAGGAGCTGGCGGGGAGGTACCCGTGCATCAGGCTGGCCCACAACGCTGATTACGCCAGCACGGGGAGCATGGCGACCCTGGCCGCCTGCGCCCCGCTGGTCAAAGGGGACTTCCTCCTCCTGGAATCGGACCTGCTGTACGACTCCATAGGCCTCCATGTCCTGATCAACGACCCCCGCAGGGACGTGATCCTGTCGTCGGGCAGGACCGGCTCGGGGGACGAGGTCTGGCTGCAGGTGGACTCGCAGGGCAGCCTGGTGAGGCAGTCCAAGCACGCCGACCAGCTGGATTCGGTATACTCCGAGCTCGTCGGAATCACCAAGCTTAGGAAGGAGACCCTGGACCTGATGGCCGAGGAGATCCGGAGGCAGGGCAACCCCAAGATGGAGTACGAGGCCGCCATGCAGGCGGTGTCCTGCGCCGGGAACGGCATAGCCGTTCGCAAGGTCGAGTACTACACGTGGTGCGAGATCGACGACGAGAGCCATCTGAAGAGGGCCGTGGAGCAGGTCTACCCACGCATCGCGGAGAACGAGGACATCCGCGGCATCCGCCGCGAGGTGCTCCTGAACCCCGGCCCGGCGACCACCACGGACAGCGTGAAGTACGCGCAGGTCCAGGCGGACATCTGCCCCAGGGAGAACGAGTTCGGGGACGTCATGGGATGGATCTCCGGGGAGCTGTCGCTCATGGTCGGGGAACCCGGCAGGGTGGAGACAGTCCTGTTCGGGGGATCCGGCACGGCGGCCGACGAGGCGATGATCTCCTCCTGCGTCCCGCAGGACGGGAAGCTACTGATCGTCGATAACGGGGCATACGGGAAGCGCATGGCCAAGATGGCCGGCATCTACGGCATCGATTACGCCACGTTCAAATCGGATGGCGTGAGCCGCATTGACGTCCCGGCCCTGGAGAAGGAGCTGGTCGACGGGAAGTTCACCCACATGGCCATCGTCTACCACGAGACCACCACCGGGATACTCAACCCCGTCCCGGAGGTCTGCAGGTTCTGCCGCGAGCACGGCATAGTCACGATCGTCGATGCGGTCAGCGCGTTCGCAGCCATCCCCATCGACATGGACCGCGACTGCATCGACTTCATGTCCAGCACCTCCAACAAGAACATCCAGGGGATGGCAGGTCTGGCTTTCGTCTTCTGCAGGAAGGAGGCGCTGGAGGCCATCAAGGACTATCCGATGCGCAACTACTACCTGAACGTCTACGACCAGCACAAGTACTACAAGGACAAGAACCAGATGCGCTTCACGCCCCCCGTCCAGACCGCCTACGCCCTCAGGCAGGCGATTCTCGAGACGAAGATAGAGACCATCGAGGGGAGGTACGCCAGGTACACCGCGTGCTGGGAGGTCCTCGTCGCCGCGGCGAAGAGGATCGGGCTGAGGATGGCCGTCCCGGAGTCGGAGCAGTCCCATCTCATCGTCACGTTCATGGACCCGGAGAGCCCCAGGTACAGCTTCGACGAGATGCACGACCTTTCGAGGGAGTACGGGTTCACCATCTACCCGGGCAAGCTCAGCGACGCGAAGACGTTCAGGATCGCCAACATCGGCGACATCCGCCCGGAGGAGATGGAGAGGTTCACCGTCCTCCTGGGCCAGTACATGAAGACGCTGCGAGGGGATCGCGTGGACGCGGACGGGTTCAGGAGGAAGCTGCAGGAGCCTGACATCAGGTTCTACATCGTCTACACCGCGCTCTACCTGTTCGTCATAGGCCTGTCCGACGTCATGAACGGCGTCGTCGGCAACAACTACGCCTGGTACGACGTCTACTTCTACTGGGAGCACGCACGCGACATCATGGACGGGCTGATGCCTTACCAGGACTTCGACACGGCCTATCCTCCCTTCTCGTTCGTCATCTACCTGATACCGTACTTCTTCCTGTCCAGCGAGACCGGGTTCCATTACTCGTTCGCGATGTTCACGTACCTGTTCACGATCATCGCGATACACTTCACGTTCAAGTTCTGCGACAGGCGCGGGGTGGACCACAAGTACGTCTACATCACCTTCCTGCTGCTGATCCTGGGCCTGAACAACTTCCTCATCGCCAGGAACGACACCATCACCACGGTGTTCGTCCTTCTTTGCATCCTGTTCTACTCCGAGAGGAAGTTCGCAGTGGCCTTCGTGCTGCTGGCGCTGGGCATCATGACCAAGATCTACCCGATATTCCTGCTGCCGGTGCTGCTGATACCGTTCTTCGCGCAGAGGGACTGGAAGCACTTCTTCCTCTTCGGCATCGTATGCGCGGGCGTCTGCTTCGTCATCGAGCTGCCGTTCCTGATTGCCGACCCGTCCACCGCTTTCAGCTACCTGACCCAGCATTCCGGGAGGGGCGTCGAGATAGAGAGCTTGTTCGCGGTGCCGTTGATGATAATCGGGCTGATCGACCCCAGCCTGGTGTACGTCGGCATGGACGAGTCTTGGGACCTGTTCGGCCCGGTGGCCGAGGGCGTGGCGCCGTACATCATGCCGCTCACGTTCGGCATAATGCTGCTGTTCATGCTGCACTTCCTGGTGAAGATGTGGAAGCTCCGCCCGGACTGGGAGAGGACCTTCGCGCTCACCGTCCTGGCCTGCGCGATCACGCTGATGCTGTTCATGGCCTTCAACAAGGTATTCTGCGCCCAGTACGTGATGTGGGTCGCGATCCTGTACCCGCTGATGGTCTGGGCCTGCACAAAGCTGGGGGTGGACAGGGGGCGCATGCTCCACTACATAGTGTTCCTCTGCGCCGCGTCCCTGCTGACCGTCCTCTGCATGCAGGATGCCACCGACCACATCAGTGTCGTGTACATCCTGGCCGATGCGCTCAAGGGGGTCGCCACGATCATCCTGCTCTGGCACTTGCTCAAGATCTACCGCGCGGGTCTCGCCGGCTGCGCTTCCGCCAATGCCTAAGTTTACATACGCGCTCCCCTATCGAGCATTCAGATGAGCGACAATCACGCGGCGCTCCTGCAGGCGTACAAGGACATCTCCGCTATCCTGGAGAAGGAGGGGATCACCTACTACGCGGCGTACGGCACCGCGATCGGGGCCGTCAGGCACAACGGCATCATCCCCTGGGACGACGACCTGGATCTTGCGGTCTACGGCGCCGACCTCGACAGGGTCAACGAGGCGCTCTGCAAGCACCTGGATTAGGATGTGTACTACTACCACGTCCCCAGTGCGGACAGCCACCCCCACGTCGTCATCAGGACCCCCGAATTCGAGAAGGACATGGCCGACTGGAAGGTCTCCTTCATCGACATCTTCCTCCTCCTGGACTACCCCGACTCCGGCATCCGCAGGAAGCTCTCGTACCCGTTCATCGGGTTCGAGCTACTGTCCCACAAGATGATCAGGGAGCACGGGAGGGTCATCGGAGGCCTGTTCTACGGCATCATGCGCATTTCCCGCAAGATGACCCGCATGCTATCCACCCCGGATTCCAGCCGCATCTGCATCAGGGCGGTGGACATCATGGGCAACTCGTGGGAGAGGGTCGATTTCGGGGAACCCGTCATGTTCGACTTCGAGGACACCAGGATCCCGGTCCCATGCAACTACGACAAGGTCCTCACCGAGTTCTACGGCGACTACATGACGCCGCCGCCAGAGGATCAGAGGGGAGGGGCGCAGGGATTCCCGTACAGCCTCCTGGAGGACTATCTCGAGGACGAGAGCGGCATCGTGAAGCACAAGAGGCTGTGCCGCAACGATCTGCCTAAGCGATTCGGTCGTCCTCGTCCTTTATGAACATGCGGAGGACGGTCTTGATCTCGCTGACCTTCAGCACCTTGGTGGCCATCAGTATGCCGATGAAGATGGCCTCGCAGGCGAATCCGACGATCGCGAGCCATAGGAAGCCGGATACATCCACGACCTGACCGATCCCCCACAGGGCGAGGGCGCTCAGCACGAACGCGATGAAGACCCTCCAGAGCTTGGGGTAGAGCCTGATGTTGGTGTACCTGCGGACCATCCAGCAGAGGATGATGCAGAAGACTATGTAGGCGGCGCTGACGGAGACCGCGGCGCCCATGCCTCCCCATCCCTGGCTGAAGGGGATGGTGGTGTTGGGGATCAGCAGCAGGAACCCTCCGACGGCGATGATGCACATGATCGTGGACGCCCTCAGGTAGGAGATGCCCCTGTTTATCGCGTAGAGGACCTGCGTCATGATCCCGGCGATGACGAACGGGATGATCTGGATGGACAGGATGGCGGTCATCTCGCCGCTGGGGCTGAAACCGGGGCCGAACAGCGTCTCGGCGACCTGGGGGCCGAAGACCAGGAAGAACGCCACGAACGGCAGCAGCAGGATGCACAGGCCCTTCTCGAGCCCCCAGAGGGTGCGCTCGGTGACCCTGTCCCTGATGATGTTCCTCGATGAGAGGTGGGGCAGCAGGACGTTGTTCAGCGACACCCCGACGGCCGTGAAGGTCGCTATCAGGCCCACGGCGGTGCTGTAGTACGTGACCTCGATGCTCTCGTAGAACAGTCCGACGATGACCTTGTCCAGGTTCGTGACCACGGCGGTGAGGATCAGCGCGGCCGCCAGGGGCAGCGCGAACACGGTGTACTCCCTGAGATATTTCGGCTTCACCGGCCTCAGGCCGACCTGGTGCGCCATGTAGAAGCTCAGGAACAGCGAGATCGTGGTGGCGATGACGTAGGCGTTGGCCAGGGTGGTCGCGTTCACCTCGTAGAGCGCCATACCTATGAGCACCGCGTTCCTGATCCCGCACTCGACGATGGTGAGTATGGAGCTCTTCCCGCTCAGCTTCATGCCGTCGAGGGTGTAGTAGATGGCGAACTGGACGTTCGAGATGATCTGGTAGATCACGAACACGAGGCATACCTTCACCGCTTCGTCGTCGATGGCGCCGGTCAGGCGCATGGAATAGACGGTGATGAATGTGCACAGAACCATCACGCCGGTCAGGGCCAGCTTGATGACCATGTAGGTGCTGAAGCAGGCGGAGCGGTCGTGGTCCTCCCTCGAGATGAACTTCAGGTTGGCCGTGTTGAACCCCAGGTCCGCCACGGTGTTGACCAGGGTGACCAGGGCGAGGGCCCAGATCATCAGCCCGTACTGGTCCGCCACGTACCTGATCATAACCAGCAGTGAGACGAACGCCATTATCGCCGCCAGCAGCTGGGATGAGACCTTGAAAGTGAAATTGCGAACCAGCAATTTACCCACGACCTTGTGTAGGCCATACGCCCCTCTCTAATAAGGTTAACCGTTGATTTTCGATATTGTTTTAAATTCCCGCGGGAATCAGCCCGTCATGTCGGACGGAACGGCGGAGAGGAAGGGCAGCGCGCTCAGGGCGCTGGTGTCGTTCTTCACCATCAAGCACTTCGAGCTGGTCCAGGCCGACATAGACGAGATGGAGAGGAAGTTCCACCTCGTGCCCGTAGTTGGCATGATCTACGGGCTGCTGGCACTTGTGCTCCTCATGGCCGTGACGTTCGTCATCGAGAACGGCAACAACGGCCTCTGGATCATCATGATCCCCGCCGTCTGCATGGGCTGCGCCTACTTCGGCAGCAGGTTTCTGCACTTCGACGGGCTGACGGATTTCGGCGACGGCACGGTGGTCTCCGGCACGAGGGAGGACCATATCAGGGCCCTGAAGGACACCCTGGTCGGCGCCGGGGGCGTCGGGACCGCGGTAGCGGTCGTCATGATCTCCTTCTGCTCCTGCTTCACGGTCCCCTACGAGTACGTGCTCGTGGCCATCCCCATGTCGGAAGTCTTCCTGAAGGTGGCCATGGTGTTCGCGGCCGCCTACGGCGAGCCCAGCAACGGCATGGCCGCCAGGCAGGTGTCCCAGACCACCAAGGCATCCGCCGCCAAGGCCCTCGTCCTCGGGATCATCCTGTCCGCCGTGCTCATGGCCCTGGGTTGCCTCATAGCCGACCTGTGGCTCGGGGCAGATCTCGGAACATCGATGAAATACGGATTGCTGGCACTCATCGCCGCAGCCGTCGCCGCAGCCGCCATGGGCGTGCTCGTGGCCCGCAAGGCCAACAGGGATTTCGGCTTCGTCAACGGGGACGTCCTGGGCGCGACGAACGAGCTCTCCAGGCCCGCCGTGCTCATCGCGATGGGCCTCGTCCTGTCCCTCGTCCCTAATATATTATAAAGGGAACGAGGGTAACCAATATATACCACCGACCGCTAGCGACGGTCGCTCAATTCAGAGCCGATGAATGATGACGGCACCTTCGCGTGCCGGAAAGAGGTAATTGAAATGTCTGTATTTGTGAAGTTTGAGACTCCCAAGGAGCTGTCGGACAAAGCCTACACCCTCGCCGAGATGGCCAGGGACGGCGGAAAGATCAAGAAGGGAACCAACGAGGTCACCAAGGCCGTCGAGCGCGGCGCCGCTGCCATGGTCATCATGGCCGTCGATGTCGAGCCCCCGGAGATCCTCGCCCACATGCCCGCCCTGTGCGACGAGAGGAAGGTCCCCTACGTCTACGTCCCCAGCAAGGTCGAGCTCGGAGCCGCCATCGGCCTCGACAAGCCCACCGCTTCCATCGCCATCGTCGATGTCGGAAAGGGCAAGGCCGTCTGCGAGGAGATCGCCCAGGCAGTCGCCGGCCTCAAGAACTGAGGTGTTTCGAATGGTTGACACTGACAGCATCCCCTCCGAGGTTGTCGAGATCATCGGAAGGACCGGAATGACCGGGGAGGCAACCCAGGTCAAGGTCCGTGTCCTCGACGGCCGCGACAAGGGAAGGATCATCACAAGGAACATCATGGGTCCCGTTAGGATGGGCGACATCCTCATGCTGAGGGAGACGTCCAGAGAGGCCCGCAAGCTCGGTATGAGGTGAATCGAATGGTCGACACTACCAGGAAATGCTCCTTCTGCGGCAAGTCCATCGAGCCCGGAACCGGCAGCATGTACGTGAAGAAGGACGGAACCGTCCTGTTCTTCGACGCCAACAAGTGCTACAAGAACATGATCGAGCTCAAGAGGGTCCCGAGGACCACCGCCTGGACCGAGAAGGCCGCCGTCGAGAAGGCAGCCCGCATTAAGGCGGCAGAGAAGAAGGAGTGAGCCACATGGCTATGGAGCAGACCTACCTCATGGTCAAGCCCGACGGCGTCCAGCGCGGCCTGTGCGGCGAGATCCTGTCCCGCTTCGAGAAGAAGGGGCTCAAGATCGTCGCCATGAAGATGATGGTCATCCCCAAGGAGACCGCCGAGAACCACTACGGCGAGCACAAGGGCAAGCCCTTCTTCCCCTCCCTGATCTCCTACATCACGTCCGGCCCCGTCCTCGCGATGGTGCTGGAGGGCGAGAACGCCGTCTCCGTGTGCAGGAACCTCATGGGAAAGACCAACCCGGCCGAGTCCGCCCCCGGAACCATCCGCGGCGACTACGCCATGGTCACCGGATGCAACATCATCCACGGCAGCGACTCCGTCGAGTCCGCCAAGAGGGAGATCTCCATCTTCTTCAAGCCCGAGGACCTCGTCTCCTACGACAGGACCGCGGACAAGTGGATCTACGAGTGATTCAAACCCCTTCCCCCAAACCCCTTACATCCATTCGACAGGTGGTAATCATGGCGATAAGGCAGCCCGTTGTAAGCGTCCTCGGACACGTCGATCACGGAAAGACGAAGCTCCTCGACCGTATCAGGGGGACTTCCGTCCAGGCGAGGGAGGCCGGAGCCATCACCCAGCATATCGGCGCCACCGAGGTGCCGATAGAGCACATCTACAAGGTCTGCTCCAAGCTCATCGGGCAGAAGAAGTTCGACGTCCCGGGACTCCTCTTCATCGACACCCCGGGCCACCACTCCTTCGTCACTCTGCGCGCCAGGGGAGGGTCTCTAGCGGACCTCGCCGTCCTGGTCATAGACATACGCGAGGGCCTGATGCCGCAGACCATCGAGTCGATCCATATCCTCAGGCAGTACAAGACGCCCTTCGTGATCGCCCTGAACAAGGTCGACACCATCCAGGGATGGCAGTGCGAGGACGGCAGGCCCTTCATCCTCTCGGAGAAGGTCCAGCAGCAGCACACCCTCGACGCGTTCAACGAGCGCCTGTACAACATCATGGGCCAGCTGGCCAACGAGGGCATCTCCGCGGACAGGTACGACCGCATCGACGACTTCACCAAGGCCGTCGCGCTGGTCCCCATCAGCGCCAAGGAGGGCGAGGGGGTCCCCGACCTCCTGCTCGTGCTCATCGGACTGGCGCAGAGGTTCCTGGAGAGTCAGCTCGCCAAGAGCGAGGGCCCCGGCAAGGGGACCATCCTCGAGATCAAGGAGGAGCGCGGCCTCGGGAAGACCCTGGACATGATCCTCTACTCGGGCACCCTGAAGAAGGGCGACACCGTCGCCCTGGGAACCAGGGGCCAGCCCGTCGTCACTAAGATAAAGGCCATCCTCAAGCCCAAGCCGCTGGACGAGATCCGCGACCCCCGCGACCGCTTCGACTCCGTCAAGGAGCTCCACGCCGCGGCCGGTGTCAAGATCTCCTGCCAGAACTCCGAGGGGGTCATCGCGGGAGCCCCCATCCTCGTCGTGAAGGGGCCCAACGACCCCGCCATCCAGACCCTCGTGGAGGAATCCAGCATCAAGATCGAGGTGCAGGAGAAGGGCATAACGATCAAAGCGGACGCCATCGGCTCCCTGGAGGCGCTGGCGTTCGAGGCCAAGGCCAACGACATCCCCATCCGCAAGTACGGGGTCGGCGAGATCACCCGCAGGGACATCGTCGAGGCGGCCTACGGCGACAAGAAGAACAGCGTCATCCTCGGGTTCAACGTCAGCCTCTCCAAGGATGCCGAGGCCGAGCTCGCGAACCACGAGGAGCTCAAGGTCATGACCAACCAGATCGTCTACCAGCTCATCGAGGATTACGTCGAGTGGGTGGACGACAGCAAGAGGCAGACGGACACCGACAAGCGCTCGGAGTTCTCCTTCCCCGCCAAGTTCAGGATACTGCCGAACTGCACCTTCCGCGTGAGCAAGCCCGCCATCGTCGGAGTGAGGGTCCTGGCAGGCCGCATACGCCCGGGCGAGAACCTGATAGGCCCGGACGGCCGCGACTGCGGCAGGATCAAGAGCATCCACACGGGCGAGGACGCCCTCAAGGAGGCCAAGCAGGGCGACGAGGTCGCCGTGGCCATAGAGGGAGTGACCGCAGGCAGGCAGATCAATGAGGAGGACGTCATCTACGTCGACCTCATCGGCTCGGCCATCAAGCAGCTCAGGGAGCTGGACCTTAACGAGGACGAGAAGATGGCCATGGACGAGACCATAGCCATCAAGAGGCTCGAGGACCCGTTCTGGGGAATGTGATAAGGTATGTCCTATTTCACCCGGCCGTTCTTCGCGCTGGTTGAATTCTTCTGGGACGTCCTGCCGCTAGTCGTCGTAATAGATATCATAGCGATATTCCTGCTGATCTTCAAGGAGAAGATGGACCCCAGGTCCTTCGCCTTCTGGATAGTCATAATCATAGTCTTCCCGTTCATAGGGTTCGCGCTGTACCTGGTGTACGGCTGCACCCTCTATTCCATAAGCATATTCGGCCGGAAGTTCGGCGGCGACAGGGAGATGGGCATAATGGACGACCCCCGCATCAGGGGCGCGGACCTGCCCACCGACGGCAACGACGGCCGCTTCTACGGGAATATGTCCATGGCCCTCAGGGACGTCGTGACGGACCTCTCCAAGGCGGAGAGGTCGGTGCATATCGAGATCTACAGGCTCCCCCAGGAGGACATCTCCCCTTTCGTCGATGCGATCTGCGAGAAGGCCTCTCAGGGCCTCGACATAAGGGTCCTGATGGGGAGGGGCCTCCCGAGGACCATCATGCACCTCAGGCGCATGCACAGCGCGGGCGTGCAGTTCAGGACGTTCCACAGGAGGTTTTTCGCCCTGGTGGCCACCACGTTCCGCTTCAGGAATCGTCGCGTCATGATGGTGGTGGACGGCAGGGTCGCGTACACCGGCGATTATTCGGTCCTCAGGACCGCTGGGCCGGTGGCCTCCAGGATGGAGGCCCGCTTCCTGGCCGACTGGTCGTTCGCCGTCGGCAGGAGGCCGGAGCAGGTCCCTGCGGCGGAGCCGGCCGGGGACATCACCATGCAGGTGGTCTCCTCCGGGCCGGACCTGGGGGAGGACCTGAACCCCTCCATGGCCGAGTACGTGTCCATGGTCAAGGGCGCGGAGCGGTCGATAGTCTTGTCCGAGCCGTACCTGGTCCCGGACGAGAACGTCTACAACTTCCTGAAGCTCTCCGCGCTGTCCGGCGTGGAGGTCAAGGTAATAGTGCCAGTGCGCGGGATCCGCTGGTACCAGCGCTGGAACACCGCTTCGGCCTCCTCGTCCCTGGTGGACTCCGGGGTCAGGGTTTTCATGTGCCTCGACAGGTTCACCGACAGCCTGATGGTCGTGGACGGCAGGCGTTGCGCCCTGGGGATGGCGCCGTTCAACGGCAGGGCCATGCTCCAGGACTTCCATACATCCGTAGTGGCGGACTCAGAGGAGCTGTCGTCCCAGATGATGTCGCGCCTCGAGGAGCTGATGTCGCATTCGAAAGAGCTCGCAGCCGGCGATTATGGCGAGAGGACCTTCGGGCAGAGGGTCAAGATAGCCCTGTCCAGGTTCATGATGCTGTTCAACCGAGGGATGAGGATGAAGATAATAGACGATTTCCTGGGTTGGACCAACTACATAGCCGACTTCGTCATGCTCCTGGTCATCCTGGACATCGTGTTCATCATCATCCTGATGTTCATGGAGCGCTGCGATCCCAGGTCCTTCGTCGCCTGGATCATAGTGCTGCTCTTCGTGCCCCCCGTTGGGTTCATACTGTACCTGTACCTCGGGCGCACCACATACTGGCACACCGGCGTCTACAACGACCCCTCGTTCTGGAGGTCCAAGCTCGAGACGTCACGCGAGGACCTGGAGGCGGACATGCGCGAATCCGAGGACTACCGCGACTCCCTGTGGGTAGCCAACGTCCTCGCCAAAGCAGGTGCGGACACCTACACCAGGAACAACGACATCAAGGTCTACACCGACGGCACCGAGCTCAGGGACGACATGTTCGAGGCCATGCGCGCTGCCGAGAGGTCCATCCTGATCGAGTACTACATCATCCGTGACGACAAGGACGGGAACGAGCTGATGGACATCCTCACCGGCAAGGTGAGGGACGGGGTGGAGGTCCGCCTCATGGCCGACGGCTTCGGTATCAAGAAGGGACCCACCAAGGCCATCAAGGAGTTCAAGAAGGCAGGCGGGCACTACGCGGTATTCCACTACTGGCTCAAGCTGTTCCTCAGCCCCAAGAAGAGCCACCGCAACCACAGGAAGATCGCCATCGTGGACGGGAAGGTCGCGTTCTGCGGCGGGTTCAACATCGGCGACGAGTACAGGGGAGAGGGGCCCCTGGGACATTGGAGGGACGGTTCCATCCGCGTCGTGGGCGACGGGATCATCCCCATGTACATGAATTTCGCAGAGGATTGGAGGTACACCGAGAAGAAGGACCCGCTGCGCCACACCTGGGAGTACCTGGACCCCGCCATCAGGGACAACCCTGGCCAGGACAGAATGCAGCTGGTCTCCGGCGGCCCCGACACCATGCCGAACAACCAGGTCCCGATGCAGTACCTCGCGATGATCCAGAACGCCAAGGAGAGGGTGTTCATCACCACCCCCTACCTGGATCCCGACGAGTCCACCAAGGCCGCCCTGATGTATGCAGCGCAGTCCGGAGTGGACGTCAGGATACTCATGCCGGACAAGAAGGACCACATCTTCCTCTATTGGAACAACCTGACCTTCGCCAACGAGCTCATGAAGGCCGGGGTAAAGGTCTACCGCTACCATGACGGCTTCATCCACGAGAAGGCCATCGTGATCGACGGCAGATGCTGCTCCATAGGGTCCGCGAATCTAGATTACAGGTCCCTCACCCTGAATTTCGAGACCAACACCGTCCTCTACTCCAGGAGGCTCACGGAGCAGGTCGCGGGGCAGTTCCTGGAGGACCTGGAGAAGTCCTCGCAGTACACCTGCGAGGAGCACGACTCCAGGACCGTGATGATGAGGATCCGCATGGCCGTCTCCAGGCTCATGTGGATGCTCGCATGAGCATCGATGGGCCGTGCAAGGTGCGGGACCGAAGGTTCCAGTAGAAGCGGAGGTGGCCGTTTAATGCCCTTCCCGATGGTTCTGCACGTAAGAAACGATCCACGATTTCCGATGGAGACTTCGCGGAACCGCTTATTTCCGAATCCCGATGCGGGAATCCCATCATCTGATGGTCATACGGCCGCTGGAAAGCCCCTTCCAGGCCCCTCGGCGGGCCGTTGTGTGACCGCACGGTACATTATTCAAATACTCGCAATCGGAGGAGCCCCCATGGACGATGGGGTGCAGGAGCCGGATTACAGGCACGGCGACGAGCAGTACTGGCTGAAGAACTGGGACAGGCTCACGACCGACCAGAGGGCCAAGTTCACCATGAGGATCAAGCAGATCCTAGCCGAGGTGCTCATAGGCACGGTGGATGAGTTCAGGGGGATGGACAGGGATGAGGTGGAGAGGTGCATACCCGGTGACGGCCCCATAGCTGCCACCATAGATCCCGTCCTTGATGTCCCGGGGGAGAAGAGGGCGCTGCTGGACAATGTGTTCGATATAGAGGCCCCCGGTGGAGACGAGCGCATGATCGTCGCCTTGGACCTGCAAGGTCGCAGGCTCCCGACGGATGACCTGTTGCCGAGGCTGATGATGTATTGTGCGAAGACGTATTCGGCCCAGGCTCCCATGGGGCTCTCCAAATACCGGGATCTCCGCAGGACCAGGGTGATATGGATAGACGTGAATCCGATCGAGGCGAACAGGAATTCGCTGTTCCACGGCAGGATGAGATATGAGAATTTGATTGGCGGACCGGATGCCATTCTGCATGATCCGGGGCTGATGACAGTGACTTATATCGGCCTCCGCTGCGGCTCGGCATCTACCGGCAATCGTCTATTGGATATGCTGAACGTCTTGTTGAACGACAAGAGGACGGTGGAATCTCGTGTTGAGGAGTTGGCAAAGTACGATATAGATGCGACTCCGTTGTTGATTAGGGGAATGGAGAACATGGAGACACTGGCAGAGCAGTTCAGGCTGAACTACATCGAAGAGGGCATCGAGATCGGCAAGAAGATCGGCCGTGAGGAAGGACGTGAGGAAGGACGCGTGGAAGGCATGGTTGAAATCGTCCGCAGGCTCATGTCTCGTGGCTTCACCCAGGATGAGGCCCTGGACATCGCATGTCCCGACGATTACCGCTCCAAGGTGGTTTCCCGTTTGAACGGGTCAGAACGATTTTTGCAATGAACAGGCTGTGAAGATACCAGGGGCCGAACTCCGGTTTTGAAACCCCTTTGTCACCTCCGTTCGGGGATTATTCCATAATGCTGCATAGGCCTCTGATGCAGAGGTCCCGAACGCTCGGAGACCGTCTCGATCGATGCACGCATCCGCGGGAGGATGCATCGCGTTTTTCCGAATCGTCTGAAGAATGGGGGTAAGGCCCCGCCCCTACGGGCGGTTGTTTGGGGGGGCCCGAAGGCCCCGTTAAAGGTTTCAGGCCGTCCTCTTCTTCTTGAGGTAGAGGGGCACGCAGAGAGCCGCAACCACGATGATGGCGATGGCGATCGCTGCGAGGTAGAAGTAGGTGTTGTCCTTGCTTCCATCGCTGCCCTTCTCGTCGAAGTAGTAGGTGGAGTAGCTCGTGAGCTCGGCGACGGCGTAGGTCTGTCCGTTCTCATCGACGTAGTACATGCAGCTCATCGGAACGGGGATGCCCCTCATGACGTGGTAGAGGGTGACGTCGGTTCCGCTCACAGGGTACTCGATGGACATGTCGTGGTCGCTGTGGATCATGAACGCATCCTTGCCCTCATACTTGGTCTCCTCGATGGCGGCGCGGACGGTCTCGCCGGAAACGAGGTCCTCGGAGGCGAACGACACGATCATTCCGGAGGGCAGGTCGTACGAGATGTACGTGAACTCGGTCTCGGGGACGACGAAGTTGAACTTGTCGGTGGTGAGCTTGACTACCTCGTCGGGGGTGGCGGTGACGGTCACGGTGGTGGCGGAGGTCAGGGTCATGTCGCCGAGGTAGTAGTAGTAATAGCACCAGTCGTTCAGGACGACGTCTCCGACGGCATCTCCGTTCTCGTTGAACATTCCGAGGAAGTTGTCGTCCTGCGGGATGTTGATGAAGGCTCCGTAGTGGACGGGCTTGGTGACGCCGTCGATGGTCAGGTTGAACACATCACCGGTTGCCGAGGCGGAGAGAACTCCCTCTCCGGCTTCGACGATCTCCGGGTCGATGATGACGTATCCGTCGCTGTTGACGGTGAAGCCGTCGTAGGTGGTGGGGTCGAGGGTGAATCCGGCCATCGCCCTGATGGTCAGGAATCCTCTGGCGTCGAATCCGAGGGCGCATCCGTGGAACACGAGGTCCAGGCTGAGCTCGTCTCCCTCGGTGTACTTCTTGTTGACGTAGGCGGTTCCGGCCATCTCCGTTCCTCCGAACTCGGAGAAGTCGGCCTCTCCGGTGACGGCCATTCCCTCTCCGGTGAAGGAGTAGTGGTCCTGGCCTCCGAGGATGACGGGGGTGATCATGTTGTAGACGACGGGCACCTCCTCGACGCGGTCCATCAGGAAGGTTCCGTCGACCTCGCAGTTGACGTAGTTGCCGTTGCCGTCGACGGTCTGCTTCCAGACCAGGTATCCGTTGGTTCCGGTGAAGGTGATGTCAGCGGCGGAGATCCTGTAGGACTGGGGGTAGAGCCCGTCGAAGACCATGTCGACATTTTCGACGGTTCCACCCATGGAGTAGAGCGGGGAGCCCTTGGAGAGGTATATTCCGCTGATCTCGACCATGTCGGAGTGGAAGCTCATCTCGTCGACGTCGCAGGCGACGGTGCCGAAGTCGATGGTGATTCCGGTGTCGATGACCTTGAAGTCGAAGCTGAGGGCGTTGAGCTCCGCGGTGCGGTCCTCGATGTCGTAGTCCATGCCGGCCTTCAGGTCGTCGTAGATGTAGACCTCTGCGACATCGGATGCGTTGCCCCTGGTGATGCATAGGTCCCCGGTCACGTCGACTGCCATGATGTTGTCGGCGATGACATCGCCCTCCATCTGTATCTTGTCGGCGCTGTAGGTGATGGTGCTGTAGTCTACCATCGGGTTGTAGGCTCTGGCGTAGAGGTTCTCGTAGGAGAGGCTGGCCGTGGCGTCGAGGTTGTCATCGGCGAAGGAGGCATCGACATCGGACTCGAACTCGTCGAAGGTGACGGTGTAGTACATGCCTCTGTATCCGTTCACGTTGAGGAGGGCCCCCTTCATGCTGGCGTAGGCGTCGATCGACACATCGGCATCGATCTGGATGTCAGGCATGGGCGGCTTCAGGAGGTTGTCGGCGAGGAAGTTGTCGCCCTCGAAGGAGTCATCGGCGAGGAGGAAGTTGTCTCCTGCGAGGAAGTTCTCATCGAGGAGGAAGCTGTCTCCTGCGAGGAAGTTGCTGAGGGTGAGGTCGTTGGCCTTGACCATGTTGGCGAGTCCGGCGACATCGATGTCCTTGTACTCGGGGAAGTCGATGTCGTTGATCTGGATCTCGACATCAACCTTGTACCTGAGGGAGTCGGCGCTGACGACAACATTGGAGCCGGACAGGAAGAAGTCGGTGATCTTGTCGTTGGCGTTGGCGGTTATGAGCCCGTCGTAGTTCATGAACATGTTGTCCACGGCATCGACGGAGAAGGACAGGTAGTACTCCTTCATCTCAGCGGTGATGGCGTAGATGGAGAGGTCTCCCTCGACGGTCATCTTCTCGGTGATTCCGTTGCCGTCGACGAAGGTGTAGTTGCTCATCGCGGGGAGCTCGATCTCGAATGCCGAGGTCGGGAACTTGAGCGTGGCAGTGGCGCCGTCGTAGGAGGACTCGGTCTCGGACTCGTAGCCCTCTCCGTAGATGGTGTTGGTGCTGAGCTGGATGCCGCTGACCTCGAGGTCGTAGAGGTAGGTGTCGAACATCAGGTAGTCCAGAGACAGGTTCTCGGTGAACTCGAGCACCGGGGCGACGAACTCGTCGATGCCGTAGGCGACCTTGAGGATGTAGTCGGTGCATCCGTCGAGGAAGTCGAGGAAGTCGGGGTCCTGCCCGAGGCCGTTGTAGATCCTCTGGAACTGGTCCTTGAGGGTGGTTCCGACGGGGACGCAGCTGAGGATGTAGCCATCCTCGAATCCGAGGACGTTCAGGACCTGAGGGGGGATCTGGTCGAGGAGCTCGGCGAAGTCCGCGGCCATCTCGCTACCGAAGTAGACCTCGATCATGGCGCCGGTGCAGGCCATGATATAGTTCTTGGCCTCCGCGGGGTTGAACTGCGCCAGGTAGCCGTACTCCTTCAGGATGTTCTGCAGGCTGAAGAGGTCGCTGAGGCTGTTCGCCTCGAAGGTCATGCTGTCGGAGTAGTCGAATCCCTTGATACTGAAGCTGGCGTTGGGGGTGACGACGGTGAGCTCGTCGATCTGGAAGTTGTCCTCGTAGCTGACGTTCTCGTTGTCGATCGTGGCGGTGGAGGAGATGACGATGTCCCTGATGGTCAGGATATCGCCGGTGTAGTCGTCGACGTCGAGCTCGAAGGAAGTGTTGCCGGTGACGTCGACGTCGAGGTCCTCGAGCTTGTCGCCGGTCTTGATGACGATGCTGAGGTCGGCCTCGTCGGTAATGGTGGCCTCGGTTCCGTCGATGTCGAGGACGAACTTTCCGGAGCCATCCACGTCGATGGTGTACTTGTTCTCCTTCAGGTATGCGGGGTTGGAGACCTCGAGGAAGAAGCTCTGGTAGGAGCCCTTGACGACGGTGACGAAGGCCTCATCGTGGTCTCCGTCGGGGTAGAAGATCATCTCTCCGCAGGTCAGCTTGGCGTCGATCAGGACGTGCGCGGGGACTTCGTTGATGTCCTCGATGTCCTCCATGTTGACCTCGACGTTGATCTTCGCGGTGAAGGTGGTGTCGCCGTTGAAGAAGAGGTCCTGCTTGTTGTAGGTGATCATGGCGCCGTCGCAGATGGTCAGGTTCGCATCGAACATCATGTACGCTCCGGTGCCCATCTGGATGTCGTAGACGATCTTACCATCGAGGATGGTGGCGACCCTCTCCTTGACGATCTGGTTGAAGCCACCGCCGAGGATGGTCATGGCGACGGACGAGCCGGGCTCGAAGTAGAAGAAACCGGCGATGGCATCGATGCTGAAGGGCGTCATGGCGTCGATCCTCAGCTGGGATCCAGCGGAGAAGGTGATGGAGGACATGCCGCCCAAGCTAGCCATGGTGAAGTCTTTGTCGGGTGTGACGTAGTACCCGGCAGGGATGGTTATCTCGCCGGTGATTGCGGCGGGGAGTTCGTACTCCTCCATATCGTCGTCTCCGATGAGAGGGGCGATAAGGAGGTCCCCATCGGCTGCGCTGTCGTCCGCCACGAAGGGGACGGCGGCGAAAGCCGCTGCAGCCATCAGTGCGATGGCCAGAATTGCGTATTTCGAATTCAGGTATATTCCTCCTAGGGTTTTCGGGAGTTGTTAAGGTTTCCAGCATATAAATAAAATAAGGAAAACCAACGACATTGGACAGTCAATCCAACTGGAATCGGGGCACAATCGGCGGTTGGAACGATGTACCAGCATGCGGATCGGTCCCAGAACCTCTTGTTCTTCGCGTAGAGGATCTCGGCGTTCATGATGGCCCTGAGGAAGTCGTCCTCGTCGGCGTACATGCTCCTGAGGATCCTGGACGCAGTGTCCGGGCCGACGCCCCTGGCGGCCAGCACGAGCACCGCCCTGGAGCCGTACTCGTTCACCAGATTGGCGTTCCTGGATAGCCTCTGGAGGTCGTTCTTCTCCTGCGCGGAGAGCTCGTCGTCCCTTCTGATCTTGATGACGTCCCTCTCGTAGCCTTTGAGGACGGCCACCATGACCCCCCCGCAATGGGGGCACTTGAACCTCCGGGGGGCGTCCCCGCACCTGAACCTCCACTGGGACCTGCAGAACAGGCAGGAGGCGAACAGGACCTCGTCCTCCAGCCTCTTCTTCATGGCCATGAGGATCGAGTGGTCGGCCCTGACCGGCTGCATCAGCTCCTTGGACCTGACTATGCCCTCCAGGCCGATCGCGGAGACCGTGCCCTGGACGATCCGGATCTCGCCGCTGTGGATCATCGAGACGCACCTCTCGGCGTTGGGGATGTCGAGGTCCTCCCAGAGCACCTTGTTCACCGCCTCCCTGTATGCGGGGGTGTCCTTGTGCATGTCGAAGAGCCTCTGGAAGTTCATGAAGCGGTGGTCCGCCTCCTTCTCGATGATGCCGAACTTCTTGGCCACGAATACGAACCTCCACCTGAGGAACGACGAGTTGGTGATGGTCATGCGGGTGAGCGCCTCCACGGTCCCCGGCTTCACCGACTCTATCGTGGCCATGACCACGTCGCGCTTGACGTTCCGGGGGAGCTCCAGGATGCACCTGTAGGGGTCCGCGGTCATGCCGACGGACTCCCCGAGCCTGGCCGTGAGGAGGGCGGCGTACAGCTTGCCTAGGGTCTCGTTGACCTTGGTCCCGAAGCACTGGTTTACTATGACCAGGCGGTCGCCGAACTCCACAGTGACGGTCCTGTCGGTGGGCATCTCGGACCTCTCGTCCTGGTCGGCGAAGTACCTCTCCAGGACCCTGCGGCAGCCCTCGTCGCCAGGATAATCGCCGAAGTTCCTCAGCCTCCTGAGCCTGCCGACCTCCATTGCGACCTCGTAGGGCACGGGGATGTCCGAGCCGACCCAGTTGGGCACGGACCCGACGTCCCTGACCTCCTCCACGAGGATCTCGTCCTCGCGCATCTCGACGATCCTCCAGGTCCTGCCCTTGGCGATGAACATGGCGTACTCCTCCGCGAAGGAGGCGACGAAGCTCTCGTCCAGGGTGCCGATGACGGCCCTGGTGCCGATGTCCCTGACGGCGTAGGTGCGCTCGTCGGGGATCATGGAGATGTTGGCGTAGAAGTAGTTCATGCCCTTGCGGGACCTCTTGAAGGAGTCGCCGTCGACGAAGACCATCTTGATGGATTCCAGCTGTGCCAGCACGTCCTCCATGTCGGTCCTCTTCAGGTTCCTGAAGGGGTGGGCGCGGGAGAACGCGCGGAAGGCCTGGTCCTTGGTGACCGAGCCCATCATGGTCATGGCGATCAGCTGGTTCGCCACGACGGACAGGGGGCACTCCCTGCCGGAGAAGTGCTCCAGCTCCTTGGTGCTGCTCCTCTTGGCCACGACCAGGGACTCGGCGACCTCATCGGGGGCGGTGGCGAGTATCCTGGCTCTTATGGTCTCCCCTATCCTGTGGCCGGCGCGGCCCGCGCGCTGGATCATGCGCGAGACCTGCCTCGGGGAGTTGTACTGTATGACCATGTCGGTGGATCCGACGTCTATGCCGAGCTCCAGGGACGAGGTGCAGATCAGGGACTTCACCTCGCCGGCCTTGAACCTCTCCTCCATCTCCATCCTGTTCTCCTTGGAGAGGGAGCCGTGGTGGACCTCCACGGATATGGACTCGTCCCACAGGTGGTAGCGGGCGGCCAGCCATTCGGCGGTCTCCCTCGTGTTGACGAAGAACAGGGTGCTCCTGCCGCCCTCGATGATCTCCCTGGCCCTCTTCATGACGGCCAGGATGTCCGGGTCGCTCTGCAGCCTGTCCTGCAGGACCTTGTCGTCCTCGTCGGGCACGGGGCTCTCGACGGTGATGTCGAAGTCGCGGCGGGTGTCGTGCTTCCTCACCGTCAGCTCCCTGCCTACCCCGGAGAGGAACCCGGCGACGTCGTCGATGTTGCCCACGGTCGCGGATAGCCCGATCCTCTGGTACTCGCCGGCTAGCATGGAGAGCCTCTCCATGGCGACGGAGAGCTGGGCGCCCCTCTCGGTGTCCGAGAGCTCGTGGATCTCGTCGATGACCAGCCATCTCACGTTCTTCAGGTGCTGGACAAGGCGCTTGCCGGTGAACAGGACCTGCAGCGTCTCAGGGGTGGTGATGAGGATCTGCGGCGGGTGGAGGGACTGGCGGTTCCTCTCGGCCTGGGGGGTGTCCCCGTGCCTCACGCCGACGCTTATGCCCAGGTCCTCTCCGTACTGCTCCATCCTGCGGAGCATGTCCCTGTTGAGGGCCCTGAGGGGGGTGACGTAGATGCACCTGATGCCCTTGGACCCGTCCCCCTCGCGGTATATCGCGTCGAGGATGGGCAGCATGGCCGCCTCGGTCTTCCCGATACCGGTGGGGGCGACCAGCAGGAGGTGGCCACCCTTGGCTATCCTGGGTATGACATCGGCCTGCGGAGGGGTGGGCTCGGTTATCCCCCTGCACGCCAGGGATTCTACGAGCGCGGGGGAGAGACCTGGGAATGGCATGTCGGAAGAAGGGATGGGGGGTCAGACCCCCCTGTGTAGCTGTTTTCACTCTTTTGCCGGTGCAGGGGCCTCCACCTTGGGGGCGGTGACCTGCAGCAGGACCTGGGACAGGTCCATGACCTGGATCTTGGAGCCGATCTTCTTGGCTCCCTGGGTCAGGTTGAGCACGCAGAAGGGGCAGCAGGTGACGAGGACGTCGGCGCCGGTAGCCTCGGCGTCCCTGATCCTCTCGACCGCAACGTTGACGGCGAAGTCGCCGAAGGCGCTCTTGTAGCCTCCTCCGGCTCCGCAGCACCTGGAGTTCTCCCTGGACTTCTCCATCTCGACGAACTCGATGCCCTTGATCTTCTTGAGGACGTTCCTCGGCGGGTCGTAGACGCCCATGTGCCTGCCCATGTGGCAGGGGTCGTGGTAGGTGACCTTGTGGTTGAACTCGTTGTTCAGGGGGAGCTTCCTCTCGGCGATGAGCTTCTCGACGTACTGGGAGAAGTGGTAGACGTTCTGGCCGACCTTGGCGTAGAACCTGCCGAAGTCGGTGGAGACGGTCTTGTAGCATCCGGAGCAGGTCATGACCATGTCCTTGGCCCCGACGCCGTCGGCCTTCTCGACGACGGCCTCGGCGCACTCGAGGGACAGGGAGGGGTTCCCGGTCCTCAGCAGGGGCGAGGAGCAGCAGTACTCCTTCTCTCCCAGGCAGTTCATCTTGACGCCGGCCCTGTGCAGGACGGTGACTCCGGCCCTGGGGACCTGCTGCATCCTGTAGGATCCGGTGCATCCGGCGAAGAAGATCACATCGGGCACCTTGGCGCGGGGGACCTCCTCGGGCCACCAGGCATCCCTCTTCTTGGGGTCCTCCCCGAAGGAGTTGTGCTTGGCGGAGATGTTCTTGGCGATTCCCTTGTGCGCGGGGAGGGGCCCGGCGCCGTTGGCGACGATCCAGTCCCTCATCTTCTCCCACAGGTCCACGAGGTGGATCTTGGCGTGGCAGACGACCTCGCAGTTGCCGCAGCCGGTGCACTTGTACATGGCATCGACGAACTCGGGGCTCAGGGCGATCTCCCTGCTGAGCATCCCGTCCACGACGCCCAGGGCCTTCTGGTCCATCTGGGTGATGTAGTAGATCTTACCCCTGGGGGTGACGGACTCCCACGGGGTCTGGTTGTGGGCTTCGCAGACGTCGATGCAGTATCCGCACTGCAGGCAGGCGGTGATCTCCTTCTGCACGCGGGGCAGCTTGATGAGATCCGGTTTGGGCGCTTTGGGCATTGCCATAATCTTAACCTCTTTTGGCGCGACGGGTCGCGCGAATGTGCATGCCACCTTTCCTCCCTATATAATGGTTGACGGGCGGAGGGGCCGGTAACCATGCATGCGCGCCGAGGCAAATGAGAATAAATGAGATTATATCCTACCTCGCGGATTGATAGGGCATGGCCACCGGGAAGTACGACGACTGGACCGGGAACGTGGTCCCCTCAGCGACCATACGCGACCTCGACATCGGGGCCGTGCGCTCCGTCAGGGCGCAGTACCTATCGGTGGATCCCGCGAGGGAGGCGGAGTCCGCGGAGTGGGACGACGAGAGGTTCCTCGCCGAGACCGGGTTCACCAAGAGGGGGAAGCTCACCAACGCCGCGCTCGTGCTCCTCGGGAAGGGCACCGAGGACCTCCTGCCGAGGTCCGTCTGCATCAGGTGGAGGCTCTACGGGGTGGACGGGAAGCTGGAGGATTCGAGGATCCTCGGATGCCCTCTGGCACTGTCGGTGAGGAGCGCCGTGTCGGTCGTGAGGAACCCCACCGTGCAGGTCGGCTCCGGGGACCGCAGGAGGTCCGTGTCGACATACAGGATCCAGTCCCTGACGGAGGCCCTGATGAACGCCGTGGCGTTCCAGGACTACGAGGCCGGCGGGACCATAGAGCTGATAGAGAGGGAGGCGGAGTCCGTGGAGGTGGTGAACAGCGGGACCTTCCCGGACGTCGCCCCGGAGGAGTTCGCGCTGGGGAGGCCGTCGTTCAGGGACGACAGGAACGCCTGCCTCCGCAGGTGCATGGCATCGGTGGGGCTGGTGCCGGGCAGCAGGTCCGGAATCAGGGGGATGTACCTGTCCCAGGCGTTCAGGAGGTTCCCGATGCCGACCTTCGACACGGGGGACGGCACCGTCTCCGTCACGTTCCACGGGAGGCGCCAGGGGGCCTACGCGAGGCTGCTGGACGTCAGGGACGACATCGGGATCGCCGACATAATGGACCTGGACCGCTTTTCCAAGGGGAGGTACCTCCCGGACAGGAGGATATCGGAGCTGTGCTCCCAGGGGCTGATGGAGATCGCCGGGGGCGTCCCGGTCATCGTGGCGGAACCTGAATCCCCCTCGATGTTCAGGGGAGATGCCAGGGAGGCCGTTATGTCGCTGATAGACCTCCGCGGGTCGGTCACCAGGTCGGAGGTGGCGGAGATGCTGAGGTCCGTGAGGCCGGTGACCGAGGAGCAGTCCCTGGTCATGGCCACGAATGTGCTGCAGAGCCTCAGGAAGGAGGGCAGGATCCGCAAATCCGAGGGCAGCACCCGCTCCGCGAGGTACGTGAGGGAGCGAGGTTACATCCGTGTAACATTCCTATTGATATACCTTGCAAATGCATCCGCCCCTCATGACAATCGTTGGAATCATCTCCAGCCCGCACAAGAACGGACCCACCGCATATGCCGTGAACGCCATCCTCGATGCCGCGAAAGCGGACGGGAAGGACGTCCAGGTCTTCTACATCAACCCCATGGCCAACCGCAAGGGCTGCCAGGCCTGCAACGGGTGCAAGAAGAACGGCGGGTCCTGCGTCGTCAAGGACGACCTGACCCCCGTCCTGGAGGCCGTCAGGGACGCAGACGCGGTCGTCGTCTCGGCCCCCGTCTACTTCGGCGAGGCCTGCGGGCAGTACAGGCTGTTCGAGGACAGGATGTTCGGCTTCCTCAAGGCGGACTTCAGCTGCAGCCTCCAGCCCGGCAAGAAGGCCGTGGCCGTCACCGCCGCGGGCACCGCGGGCGCCGACGTGCTCGCCGACAAGATGCTCGGTGTCCTCAAGAACTACTTCAAGTTCGAGCCCGTCGGCAAGATCGCCATGGTCACCGGCAACGCAATGGACTATGCCGAGAAGAGCGACGACGTGAAGGCCCAGTGCGCCGCCATCGCGAAGAAGTTCTGAATTCTGTCAAACGCGGCGGGGTCCGCCCCGCCGCCCATTTACCTGTATGCGTTTTTCCTGAATCTTATATGCAGAGTCATGATAATCAGGTCATCATCTTGGATTTCAATAATGATTCTGTATTTACCGACTCTGTACCGCCAGAGGCCGGAAAGGTCACCCTGTAGCGCTTTGCCAATCCTCCGAGGGTTATCTATGCCTTCGAGGTTTTTACGGATCCATCTGATTATATATTCCCTGACCGGGGGATCCATCTTATCGAGGTCTCTCTCGGCAATTTCCGAGAATCTGACGTGATAGCTCATTCTATCCCGTATTTCTTCTCTATTTCCTCCAGGCTGTGCGATACAGGATTTCTGCGGTACTCAAGTAAGGCAATCTTGCCAGTTTCGATGTCAATTTCCTCCTCGATTACTGAGAAGATGGCATTACGGAGGGCATCTGAGACGCTCATACCATGCACATCAGCGTAATTTTTGATGAGTTCAGCCTCTTCTGGTGTTGCCCTCATTGTCAGAGTCATGATTGGAAAATACAATGTATTTTTCTTAAATCTTTTGGGAGCATCCCTTGTAAGTTCCTGAAAGGGGTCAGTTCTTCTCGAACAGCCCCGCCACATCCTTCAGCAGGTCGATTATCTTCAGGTGCTGGGGGCACTGCTCCTCGCAGTTCCCGCATCCGATGCAGTCGGAGGCCTTCCCGTGGCCCTTGGACCTGTTGCTGTAGTACATCCCCGGGACGGACCAGCCCTTGGCCGGGTTGGCCTTCTCCGCGTTGTACAGCTCGAAGTAATCGGCGATGAGGACGTCCTGGGGGCAGGTCTTCATGCAGTACCTGCACTTGGTGCAGGGGATGGCGATGTTGGAGCTGATAATCTTCGCAGCCCTCTCCACGGTGGCGACCTCCTCCGGGGACATCCTGCCGAAGCCCTTGCATGCCCTGAGGTTGTCTTCCATCTGCCCGATGGACGACATGCCCGAGAGGACTATCTCCACTCCGTCTTGGCTCATCGCGAATCTGAGCGCCCATGCGGCCGGGCTGAGGTCCGGATCCGCATCGCGGAGGATCCTCTCGGCCTCCTCCGGGATGTCGGCGAGGATGCCGCCCTTGACGGGCTCCATGACGATGACCGGGATGCCGTGCTTCCTCGCGACCTCGAGGTTCGCCCTGGACGCGATGCTGGCGTTGTCCATGTCCAGGTAGTTGACCTGCAGCTGCACGAACTCCATCTCCGGATGCTCGGTGAGGACCTTGTCCAGCAGTTCGGGGCTGTCGTGGAAGGAGAACCCGATCCTCCTGATCCTCCCCTCGGCCTTCTTCCTCTTCACGAGGTCGAACGCCTTGCAGGACTCGGCATTGGGCAGGAACTCGGAGCAGATGTTGTGGATGAGGTAGTAGTCGAAGTAGTCGACCCCGATCTTCTCCAGCTGCTCGTCGAAGATCTCCTCCGCTTTCTTCGGGTCGGAGACCATCATTATGGGCAGCTTGGTGGCGATCCTGTAGCTGTCGCGCGGATGGCGGTCGACAAGGGCCTCCTTTATGGCCTTCTCGCTCTGGTTGTTGTGGTACATGTAGGCGGTGTCGAAGTAGTCGAGGCCGGCCTCCAGGTACATGTCGACCATCCTCTTCGTCTGTTCGACGTCGACGCTCGACTGGTCGGCGGGGTCCTTCAGGGGCAGGCGCATAAGTCCGAATCCGAGTATCGCCATGGTATCGGCTATGCCAACAAATGCTAGGATAAAATGGTGCTGACTCTACCATATTCTGCACTGGATCGCAGCGGCGCGTCCTCGTCGGCCCAGCCGTTCACGAACCCCAGGTGCCTGGATATGAACTTCTCCGCGGGGCCGGTGAGGAGCATGGCCGCGATGGAGCCCTCCCTCACGCCGTAGAGCTCGCCGAACAGGCAGACGGATGCGATGCACGCCAGCAGGATGACGGACATGTCGATCACCAGCTTGAACGTGCCGTAGTCCCCGTGGAAGCGCATCGCCACCGCCTCGGTGAACCCGTCCGCCGGGCGGAAAGACACGTTCCCCCTGAGGGTGAGGGCGATGCCCAGGCCCATGACCGCGATGCTGATCAGCGTGATGACCCATGATTCCAGATAGGTCTCGCCCTCGGCGAACCCCGTGGTCCAGTAGGCCACGTCGCACATGAAGCTGAACAGGATGAGGACCGGGATCTGGAGGGTTATGTTGGCGTCGATCGTGCGCCTGATGGCTATCTGCGCCAGGAGGAGCACGGAGTTGAAGATGAAGACCCATGCGCCGAAGGAGAAGGGCAGCCCCTCGGACAGGACGAACGGTAGGGTGGAGATGGGCGTGGCCCCCAGGCCCGCGTGGGCGGAGAGGGCGGTGCCGTAGGCCATCACGACGAGGCCTGCCAGCATGAGGGCGGTGCGCCTCCCCGCGTTCTCCCCGATGGCCTCCTCCACGATGGACATATGATGGATATCGTTGACGGTGTACTTATCCCACGCGCGGCGACTGGCGCCTCAGCAGGCGGATGAGGACCAGGCAGACGAACAGCGCGGCTATGCCCATGGATATCCCGCCGACGTAGCCTATCCATTCCACGCCGATGGAATCGGTGACGAAGCCGCCCGCCATGGACCCCATGGCGATCCCGGCGTTGAACAGGCCGGAGAACAGGGACATGACTATCGGGACGGCATCGATGGGGGACGCCCTGATGATCTCGTTCTGGTAGGAGACGTTGAACCCGGTGATGCAGATGCCCCAGAAGGCCATGTCCGCCAGCAGGATCCAGTGGTGCGGGGCGGAGGGGTTCAGCAGGACCATGGCCAGGGCCCCGCCCAGGAAGGAGGCGGCCAGGAAGGGGAACCTCCTGGTGCCGTAGACCTTGGTGAAGATGTAGCTCCCCAGGATCCCGGCTACGCCGTACGCCGTCAGGTAGACGGTGACCATGTCCGGGGAGAGCCCGGCGAAATCCAGCAGGAAGGGCTCGATGTAGCTGTAGCAGCAGTAGATCCCGACGACCGTGACCACCAGGCTGCCGTAGATGGACACGATCACGCGGTCCCTGAAGATCTCCGGCACCCTCCTGACGGTGAACGTCCCCGGGTTCCGCAGCTTCGGGAACACGGCGATCAGCAGCAGGAGCACCATCAGGGAGATCACCGCGATGGACAGGAAGGTCATCCTCCACCCGAGGGCCAGCCCGATGACCCTGCCCAGGGGGAGCCCGAGTATCATGGCCATGGACGTCCCCAGCGCCACGGCGCTGATGGCCAGCCTCTGGTACCCCGGGTCCACGACCCTGACGGCCAGCGGGGATGCGATGGACCAGAAGACGGAGTGGGCCACGGCGACGCCGATCCTGGAGGCCATGAGGGTCCAGTAGTCGGCGGACAGCGCGGACGCTGCCTGGAAGGCGATGAAGAGGCCCACGCACATCAGGAGCATGGGGCGGTACTGCATCTTGCGCAGCACCAGCATGATCGGCAGCGACAGGATGGCGACCGCCCAGGCGTAGACCGAAATGAGCATCCCGGCATCGGACTCCCCGACTCCGAGGTCGTCGGCGATGCTCGTCAGCAGACCGACGGGCATGAACTCCGACATGTTGAACACGAACACGCAGACGAAGATGCCGATGAGCGGGAGCCAGCGTTTCACAGACATGTCGACCGCCAGGATGTTGAGAAGGTCATAGTGGGCCCGACCGGATTTGAACCGATGGCCATCTGGTTATGAGCCAGACGCTCTACCTAACTAAGCTACGAGCCCTTATGCTGCCACAATATGCGGGACGGTTAAATACCTATCGTCATGGGCGCGACTCCAGGGGCTCGCAGGAATCCGGGGCGCTGGTCCAAGGAATCCATGAACGCGGCTGCGAAGATGGGGTAGTGCTCTATGCCGTCCTCCCCCATCCAGACGTCTCCGTCTTCCAGCATTATCCTGCGATGGACCCGGAAATGATCGGCGACCTTCCAGATGGACGGGGCGCTCCTGTCTTTGCCGGATTTCACCTCGATCGCCACGGGCCCCCCGAAGAACTCGACCACAAAGTCGATCTCCATCCTGTTTTCGCCGTTGTTCTTCAGGTAGTAGCAGGGCTGGAATCCGCACTTGTACATGCACTCGGCCACGACGTTCTCCATGATGGCCCCCTTGTTGAACCCGGGGTCGGATGTGAACACGGCCGCTGCGGTCCTATCGCCGTACATTCTCGTCAGCATCCCGGTGTCAGACAGGTAGACCCTGAACACGTCCCTCTTAATCTGTGCTGTCAGGGGCGAGGCTATCTGTTCCAGAGCGTAGCAGAAGTTGCCGTATCCGGCCTGCTTGATCCAGACCAGGTTGCCCATGTACCTGTCGGCCGCTCTGCGGGATCCCCCCTTCGTTCCCAGCGGATCTATCCTGGAATAGTGGAACCTCTTGTTCGTTTCGGCCAATTGGGCGGGGATGGATTCGAAGCATTCCGCCGTCTTGGCGGCGTTCTCGGGGGTGCTGTACTTGGTTATGTCGCGCTTGACCATGGAGAGGATGTCGTCGAGCTCTTTGAATGCACCCGCGAACGTGGTCCTGTCCTCGACGAATCTCCGGACCGCCGCGGGCATGCCGCCCACGACCTGGTATGTACGGAACAGCTTGGAGAACTCGTTCAGCACGGCGGATCCTATGGGTTTCCCGGCGGCTATCCTCGACCTCACGCCGTCTATGGCGTCCTGGGGTATGCCGTTGGCCCAGAGGAATTCCTCGAAATCCAAGGAGGTCATGCGGATCTCGGTGACCTGCCCGACAGGGACCAATGGCCTGGGCCCCTCGTCCCTCTTCCCGGGATTGATGTCGACCCCGAGCATCGAGCCAGAGGCCACGACCTTATAGCGCCCGTCCTCCCTGAATGTCTTCAGGGCCCCGAGGGCGGCCTCGCAGTCCTGGACCTCGTCGAGGAAGATCAGGGTGTCTTCGGGGTCCATGTGGTCGATGCCGCGGATTACACGCATGGACAGGAGGATGTTCCCGATGGTCCTGTCCTCCTGTTCGAATATGGATCTGAATGCCCGGTCCTCGTTGAGGTTGGCGTAGATGTACGTGCGGTAGTTGCGCTTGGCGAACTCGTCCACGATGAAGGTCTTGCCGACTTGGCGCTGGCCATAGACGACCAAGGGCTTGTCCCCATTCTCCTTCCATTCCATCAGTGCATCGTACACCTTGCGCCTCAGCATATGCTGGCATATACATTGCACATATTTATAGCTACAATTTAACGGACGGTTTATTGTAAAAAACTGCAATTTAACGGACGGTTTCTTGAAGGGGACGGGGCCTTGGCAATCGGGGAGCCATGGCGGGGCCCGGATGATGGGAATGGAGAAGAAGGGGATATGGCGCCGCTACACGGATTTGAACCGAGGACCTTGTGATTAACAGTCACACGCTCTACCTACTGAGCTACAGCGGCTTGTGGTTTTGGCGATTGAGGGAGTTGTATTAAAAACTTTGGTCTGGCGCAACTGTGTTCGGTAATTCGATCAGACCCCCTGGCTGAGATTCTGCACTCCTTGTAGATGTTCAGGATTCTGACCATCTGTACCGCCTCCGCGGCGTCGGTCATGCGGGCCCTGGCCCGCATGACAT
>SUTA01000017.1 GCA_015063135.1 Thermoplasmata archaeon | reverse complement strand
GCTGTCGGCTCTCCCTATCCTGGTGGTGCAGCAGCTGCCAAGGGTGGGGTTGTTCGCCCATTAAAAGGGATCGTGAGCTGGGTTTAAAACGTCGCGAGACAGTTTTGTTGCTTTTTGATGGAGGTGTAGGTACCTGATGAGAAGGACCCTTTAGTACGAGAGGAACAGGGGTTCGTCGCCTCTAGTTTATCAGTTGTCTGACAAGGCACGCTGAGTAGCCACGCGGCAGTGGATAAGAGCTGAAGGCATCTAAGCTCGAAGCCATCTTAAAAAAGAGGTACCCATGGAACGCCCGTAAATGACGGGTTTGATAGAAGCCGGATGTAAGTACCGAGGTTCGCCGAGGTATTCAGTCCTGGCTTACTAAAGTTCTTTTGACGTCGCTGGAGTGTGATCTAGCAGTTAAACAGGTTTCGTATGATACAAATGACTCATCCTCGAAAACACCTTCCTTTTTCATTTATCCCTTCAGCGTAGCTGCTGTCGATTTCCGCATCCAATTCGGGCAATGGTTTTATACCATCGTTCTATCGAATTCCCGATGGCGATGCACTATATTGAGCCCAGGCTCAATTACGATTCGAATGTCTTCCTGATCACGGGCGACGAGAACATTCTCGTCGACGCGGGCACAGGATTCGACGTCGGATACAACATAGCCAGCATCAGGGAAATCGTCGGCGGCGAAGGCATCCAGAGGGCCATCCTGACCCATTGCCACATCGACCATGTCGGCGGAATCCCGGCCATCGTAAGGGAGTTCGGCTGCCCATGCTACTGCGGCCCTGCCGACGCCCTGGCCATGCGCACTGGCGATCAGGATGCCATTGTCAGCCGCCTCTATGGCACGGAGTTCCCGGCCACGGTGGTCCACGACCTTGCAGATGGAGAGGTGATCGATATCGGGGCTCACAGGCTCCGCATCCTCCACACTCCCGGCCATACGGCCGGAGGAATCTGCATCTACGACGAGGTCACCGGGAACCTGATCTCGGGCGATACGGTATTCGCTCCGGGCATCGGTCGCACAGATCTGCCCGGCGGATCCTTCGACCGCATCCGTTCCTCCATCGCGCGCATCAGCAAACTAAACATAACAGGTCTGTATCCAGGACATGGAGACATCAGCAGGGACAACGGAGCCGACTACATGAGGATGGCTCTGAGGACAGTGGGAATATGAAGATAATCAAGTGCGACTACTCGAAGGAATTCGATATGAAGTGCCAGGACGCTGTTGCGACTGCAGCCGAGGATCTGGCTGCGGGCAAGCTCATAGTCTACCCTACGGAGACCGTATACGGCATAGGTGCAGACATCTACAACGAGGCTGCGGTCAAGAACCTCTACCTCGCCAAGAAGCGCCCGTTCGACATGCCGCTCTCCGTGGCAGTGGCCGACAGGCAGATGCTCGAGAAGGTCGCTGTTGTCAATGAGAACGCCGAGAAGCTGATCAAGGCGTTCCTTCCCGGGCCGCTGACGATCATCATCAAGAAGCAGCCCGAAGTCCCCGACATAGTCACATCCTCGTCCCAGAAGGTGGGCATACGCATCCCCGACAACCGCTTCGCCATCAAGCTCTGCAAGCGGACCGGGCCCATCATCGCCACTTCTGCCAACCTCCACTCCCACCCCGACGCGATCAACGTGGATGACGCGATAGCCGACATGGGCGACGTCGTCGACACCTACATCGATGCAGGCCCCTGCACCCTGGGGAAGCCGTCCACCATCGTCTGGCTCATGGACAAGGAGGTAGAGATCGTGCGCCAGGGGGCAATCCCTGTGGATAAGGTCATGGAGGTCCTCCAATGCTGACGGAGGAGCAGCTCGAGAAGCTCCGCAAGGCCGGCCGCGTATCCGGGGCCGCCAGGGAGCTGGGCATGTCGATGGTCAAGGAGGGCGTGAAGCTCTACGACGTCGCCCAGGAGGTCGAGGGATACATCAGGGAGCACGGCTGCGGCCTCGCGTTCCCCTGCAACATCAGCATCAACGAGATCGCCGCCCACTACACTCCGAGCTGCACGGATAAGTCCGTCTTCCAGATCGGCGACGTGGTCAAGATCGACTGCGGCGCCCAGCTCGACGGATACGTCGGCGATACCGCCGGCACCGTGGAAGTGGGCACGAACTCCTACAGGGAGCTCATCGAGAGCTCCAAGCGCGCCAGGAACACCGTGGCGGAGTTCATCTCCGACGGGGTCGCTCTGGACGAGATCGGCAGGACCGTCGAGATGAGCATGAGGCGCGACGGGTTCGTCCCCATCAGGAACCTGTGCGGCCATCAGATCGAGCCGTACAACCTGCACGCCGGCCTCTCCGTCCCCAGCTTCGACAACCAGGATAAGACCCAGATCAAGGCCGGCATGGTCATCGCCATCGAGCCCTTCGCCACCAACGGCGAGGGCATGATCAAGGACACCAAGCCCGGCAACATCGTCAGGTACATCAGGGACCGTCCGCTGTCGGACCCCAAGGCGCAGGAGTTCGTGGACTACGTGAAGGGGGAGTTCAAGACGTTCCCCTTCTGTGCCAGGAGCTGCGATTTCCCCGATGCGGAGAATCATGTCAAGTACCTCATTAGGCACGGTGTGCTGTCCTCGTACGCCATGCTCGCGGAGGTCGCCGGCGGCATCGTGTCCCAGCACGAGTACACGTTCTACATCGATACCAAGAAGGGAGAGGTCACCACCCTCCCGTAAACCTTTAATGCCATCCCCCGATGGCACCCCAACTGCCGGAGTTGCCAAGTCTGGTCAAAGGCGAAGGACTCAAGATCCTTTCTCGTAGGAGTTCGCCGGTTCGAATCCGGTCTCCGGCACCTTTTCACCCTCATCCTCCAAGAGCGCGACGCGCGCGTTCTTATTATATAGGATGACGCCATCGTCGGCTTTACGTAAACTCAGGACCCGCTCTCTATACGGGGGCGAACACTGAGAGCTCCCATCGCCTGGGGCTTGGCGTAACGCCCTTCGGGGTTACCATTTACGGAGGTAAGCAAATGGCAAAAGGAAAGAAAGAAGTCCAGCAGGAGGACGAGAACTTCAACTACATAGTTCGTATCGTCAACTCCGATATCGATGGACAGAAGAGGACCGTCATCGGTCTGCAGAGCATCAAAGGAGTGGGCAAGAGGGTCGCCCAGATCGTCGTCAAGAAGGCCGACATCGACCCCTCCGTCAAGATCGGTTCCCTCTCCGACGAGAAGGTCAAGGAGCTCGAGGCCCTTGTCAAGTCCTACGTTGAGTACGCCCCCGTTTGGGCCATCAACAGGCAGAACGATTACGAATCCGGTGCGGACATGCACCTCTTCGGCAACGACCTGGACATCATCCAGAAGGAGGATGTCAACAGGATGAAGATGATTCGCTGCTACCGCGGTATCAGGCACGAGGGACGCCACAAGGTCAGGGGACAGAGGACCCGCTCCAACGGCAGGCACGGACTCACGATGGGAGTCCAGAGGAAATCCAACTGAGGTGGTATGAATGGGAGACCCTAAGTTTTCAAGGAAGACGTACGACACCCCCAGCCACCCCTGGCAGGGAGAGAGGATCAAGGCGGAGGTCGAGATCGTCCGCGCCTTCGGCCTCAAGAACAAGACCGAGGTCTGGAAGGCTCAGACCGTCCTGAGGAACCTCAGGAAGCAGTCCAGGGACCTGCAGGCCCGCCTGAGGACCGGCGATGCACAGGCCAAGATCGAGGCCGATGCCCTGATCGCCAAGTGCGGCCGCCTTGGATACCTCACATCCGATGCCACCCTGAACGACATCCTGACCCTGAAGGAGGAGGACGTCCTGTCCCGCCGCCTTCAGACCATCGTTTACGAGAAGGGACTCGCCAACACCATCAAGCAGGCGAGGCAGATGGTCACCCACGGCCACATCTACATGAACGGCCACAGGGTCACCGTCCCCGGATACATCGTCACCAGGCTCGAGGAGTCCAGCATCGAGTACAACCCCGCTTCGCCGTTCACCGACGACATGCACCCGATGAGGATCTCCGCAGAGCAGGCGGCCGCCAACGCCGCCATGAAGGCCAAGGCCGAGGCAGAGGCTGCCGCAGCCGAGGCCGCAGCCGCCAAGGCCGACGCCGAGGAGGCGGGAATCACAGCAGAGGACGGTGAGAACTGATGACCGCAAAATGGGGAATAGCCAACATCTACGCCAGCTACAACAACGTCATGATCACCCTTACCGACATCACCGGTGCCGAGACCATCACCAAGGCCACCGGCGGAATGGTCGTCAAGCAGGCCAAGGACGAGTCCTCGCCCTACGCGGCCCAGAAGGCAGCCGAGAAGGTCGCCGAGGTCGCCAAGGAGAAGGAGTTCGTCGGCATCCACGTCAGGGTCAGGGCCCCCGGTGGCAACAGGTCCACCTCTCCCGGTCCCGGTGCCCAGGCCGCGATCCGTGCCCTCACCAGGGCCGGCCTCAAGATCGGCCGCATCGAGGATGTCACCCCCATACCGCACGACGGTACCAAGAAGAAGGGCGGACGCAGGGGACGCAGGGTCTGAGGAGGCTCACCCATGGAGATAGAAATCATCGAAATGGCAGAGAGGAAGGCAAAGTTCGTCCTCAAGAACTCCTCTCCCGCCATGGCCAACGCGCTCAGGAGGACCCTCCTGTCCGACATACCCAAGATGGCGATCGACAAGGTGGAGTTCCACCTCGGCCCCATCATGTACGAGGACAAGGAGTACGAGAGCGTGACGCCCCTGTTCGACGAGATCATCGCCCACAGGCTCGGAATGGTCCCCGTCCCCACCCTGGACGAGTTCGTCTTCAGGGACGAGTGCTCCTGCGGTGGAGAGGGATGCCCCAGCTGCGACTTCATGTACAGCCTGAACAAGATCGGACCGTGCACCGTGCTCTCCGGCGACCTCATGCCCCTCGGCAACCCCGAGATGAAGGTCAAGGACGAGTACATCCCCATAGTCGAGCTGACCGACGGACAGGCCGTGATGATTTACGCCCACGCCGTCATGGGAACCGCGAAGAAGCATGTGAAGTGGCAGGTCGCCAACGGCGTCGGCTACAAGTACATGCCCCACGTCGAGATCGACCCCAAGCACGAGAAGGACGAGGCCCTGGTCGCCATAGCGGACAAGTACCCCGAGGCGCTGTCCGTCAAGGGCGGGAAGGTCTCCGTCAAGAGCGACCTGGACTGCGGCCTCAAGAGGGGCTGCATCGAGGCCCTCAGCGAGTGCGACGGCGTCACGATCACCTGGGATGACAGCAACTTCATCTTCCAGTTCGAGACGGACGGATCCCTCACTGCCGAGCAGACCCTTGCCAAGGCCCGCGAGATCCTCGCCAAAGAGGCGCAGGAATTCAAGGACCAGATCAGAAACCTTTGAAGGAGGGGCCCTCAGGGGCCCCTCCATAATCGTTCTTCTTATTATTGAAATCAGAGCGGATCGGAAGAAATCGCTCAGCTTGCACTTCTTGACCTTGTCGTTGTTGAAGACGGAGTCCATGCTCATCTCGAGGATCTCGATCCTCTCGCGGGTGTAGTCGTCCAACCCGTACTTCTCCCCGATGGTCTTGGAGATCTCCAGGTACTTCCTGACGCTGGCCTCGTGGACGGTGAGGATCAGGTCGTTGCCGCAGTTGGGCGTGGTGCACTTGCCGGTCAGCGGGACCCTGCGGTACTTCGCACCGCACTTGGTGCACCTGACGGTCTGGCTGGAGAAGCTCCTGAGGTTCCCGATCATGTCGGGCATGAAGTGTTTGTTCAGGACGCGGACCGCGACGTCCTTCTCGTCCACGGCGCGGATCTTCTTGCCCAGCATGAGCTGCGCGTCCATCTTGTCCATCATGGATTCCAAGGTGGTGTACGCGGAGTACTTGGGGCCGTCCGATATGTCATGGGTGTCGTGGGTGAATCCCATGCCCTCGTACTGCTTCTCGGTGCCGATCCTCCCGGCGATGAGGTCCATGATCTTCTCGATCTCCTTGGGCTCCTTCATCTCCATCGCCGCGTGGTAGAGCTCAAGGGGGTACTCCCTGAGGCAGTCCACGTTGTGGGCCTCCTTGTCGATCTCGTTGGGGTCCAGCCTCGTGGTGAGAACCAGCGGCGCATCCATCAGGCCTCCCCTGGTGCTGGGCAGGTATCCCCTGGAGAAGTTCAGCAGGCCGTCCATGGCCAGGATGAGGCAGTCCTCGTCGCCGTCGCAGTTCCTCCTCTTGGCGGCGTGGAAGAACGGGTGGCCGTAGCATCCGCGCAGGTCGGCGTACCCGATGATGCGGCACAGGATGCAGCCGGACGTGTGGGGGGCCAGCCCGAACACGATGTGCCCGATGAGGTCGTACCTGTTGTGGACGTTGTAGTACCTGGGCATCTTGTAGAGCTCCTCGAGCTCGTCGTCCACGTACCTTGCGATCTTTACCATGTAGTCCCCGCAGTCCTTGGCGGGGATGACGTCCTGTACCTTGAGCTCCACGATCTGCTCGGGGTCCGTGAGGGGGTCTCCGTTCCAGTCGTGGGTGTATCCCAGCTCGTGCGCTTTCTCGATGGATAGGCCGATCTCCCTGGGCTTGAAGTGGGTTAGCGGGATGTCGGTCATGTCGAATCTGACCGTCCCGTCCTTGAATATGCTGACGCCGTTCTTCTGCCTCAGGATCCCCTTCTCTATGGGCTCGACCGGCTTGGTGATCGACTTCAGGACGTCCAGGCACTTGATCTCCGCGGGCGTCCTCTCGTCCACCATCTTGGTGGCCTCGATGAGCTCGTCCTCGATGTTGATGTCCATGGGAGCGGGGCCGAGGTTGCCGAACTCGTTCTTCATGGGGGTGTACCTGGTGTGGAGATTGCAGTCCCTGCACCAGTTGCGGAACGTGACGGCGCCGCATCCGGGGCACCTCCTGTGCCCGACCTCGACGTTGACGACGGGCTCGGTGGCCCTCTTCAAGCCGTTGGATGATTTGCAGTAGGCGATGGCCGTGCGGATCTCCTTGCCGTTCTCGGCGTTCTTGCCGACGGGGAACAGGACATGGACCTTGGGCGTGAGCTCGCGCTCCTTCGCCTTTTCCGGACGTCCCATCCTGGTGCCGACCCTGGTCATGGCCCTGGCGCGGATCTCGTACCCGGCGGCTGCGGACACAGCCTCCAGGACGGTGGCGCCGGCGAGGTCCCTCCCGGGCGCCAGCCTCTCTCCCGAATGGTCGATGCCCAGCGCGTCCAGCACGGGCTCGGAGTACTTCTCGCAGATGCGGAGCCTGTCGCCCTCGACGGTGTGGAGGGCGCAGAGGTCCTCCAGCATCCTCTTGTGCTCGTGGACGTTGGCGACCGTCAGCGTCCTGCCGTCGAACTGGCCGGTCTCGATGATGTGCTGCCTCAGGGCCTGGAGCCTCTCCAGCTCCCAGTCAGACCAGAAGAGGTTGAACTTCGGGTGCAGGGGCACGCCCATGGTGGCGCACATCTCCTTGGCCCTGGCGTATGTGGGGTCCTGCCAGTCATCCGGCAGATCCCCCTTGGCCTTCAGCTCCAGCTTGTGCCACTCGATGGGGTACCCGCAGGGGACCAGGGTGTGATTGTTCTCGCAGAACTCGCCGAATGGGACCAGGATCTCCCCGTTGTCCACGATCTCGGCGATCCTGTCCTTGACGGCGAGGACATCGTCCTTGGTGTGGCAGTAGACGAGGTCGCCGTTCTTCAGCAGCAGGGTGGGGCCCTCCAGCATGTCGCAGGGGGTCACCACGCAGGCCTTCCCGGGCCTCTCTATCTTCAGCTGCGTGCCCAGGGCCATGAACTCGTCCATGGCGTACATGGTCCCGGTGTTGTACGCGAGGGAGGCCAGCCCGGACGTGCGGGCGCGGCCGTATCTCAATCTGAATCCACCGACGCGGCATGGGTGCCCGAAGATGGGGCGGCCGGCCACGATGTCCTTGAGGTACTTGAACTGGGGCTCGACCTTCTTCACCGCATCCTTGCCGGCGTCCTTGGCGACGGTCTTGTGGGCATCCAGGAACTTCCCGATGAAGTCCCATCCGTCAAGCCCGATCTTGTCGACGTGCTTCTTCAGCTTGGCCGCCTTCTGGCACATGCCCTCGGCGATGACCAGGCACGCTCCTCCCCTGACGCGGTTGGTCTCAATCCTGGGGAGGTCCCTGAAACCGGAGATCTCCATCTGCTCGGTGCCCTCGCCGTCGACGCACACGGGGCAGTTCCTGACAATGAGGTCGATCTCCTCGGAGGTCGGAGTGTACTGCAGGTGCTGGCATTGCTTGTAGAGCGGGATCTCCTCGTCGAACCTGGAGATCTCCCCCTCGGTCGGCTTGTACTTGCCGATGCCGAGCTCGGTCCTGACGACGTCCGCGATGAGGACGCTCATGGCCTGGCCGGTTCCTCCCGCCGCGCGTATGGGTCCGGCGAAGATCAAGTCGACGTAGTTGGTGCCGTCGTCGTTCATGCCGATCTTGGTGTCGGCTATACCCTCGAGTGGTGCGACGAGGATCCCCTCGGTGAGGACGGCCAATCCGACCCTCACCGCCCTGTCCAGGGCCTTCTCCATGCTCTCGGCGGGCCTCTTGGCCATCTCCTTGGCCACCATCAGCGCGACCAGCTCGCGGTTCCCATACTCCAGGGTGAGCCTGCGGATGTCCTCCGCGACGCCCTCGACCTGGTAGTCCATCAGCAGCTTCTCGACACGCGACGCCAGATCCTCCGCCTGGGGGATCTCCACGCGGTCCTCGGGGTCGTAGCCCTTCTTCCTCGCCTGCTCAGCTATCTCGTAGCAACGGGCGTTCATGGCGTTGAGCCTGTCGAAGTACTCGGCGTACTCCTTGCTGAAGGCGGGACCGTCTGCCATCGCTCCACATCCGCGCACTTCTCGCGGAAAATCCTGCGCATGTGGCCCAGTATCTCGCCGGTGAGCGCTTCCATGCCGTCCCCGCTCTGGGACGAGAATTTCAGCCTGTCGTTGTCCCTGGTGCCGAGGTCCGATTTGCTCTCGGCCACGATGATGGTGACGCCCTCGAAGCTGGATTGGATATTCGCCAGGAGCTTCTCCTGCACGTCTAGGCCGTAGCCGCAGGTCTCCGACGGGTCGATGACGAACACCATGACGTCGGTGAGGTACCTCAGGGCAAGGACGGCCTGCTTCTCTATGTCGTTCCTCTTCTCGAACTCCCTGTCCAGCAGGCCGGGGGTGTCGACGATCTGGTACTTCCTCCAGTCGTCCACCACGTGGCCGACGATGATGCCCTTGGTGGTGAAGGGGTACGGGGCCACCTCGGGCTCCGCGGTGGACAGCGCCGTGACGAGGCTGCTCTTCCCCACGTTGGGGAACCCGGCGACCACGATGGTAGGGGTCTTGGGGTCCACGGCGGGGAGCTTCCTGAGCTTGTTCTTGGCGTCCTGGAGGAACAGGAGGTCGTCCGAGATCCTGCTGACATAGGAGTTCAGCCTCCCGTAGAAGGACCTCCTGGCGGCCTCGATGATCTCTGGGTCCTTGGAGCGCCTGATGGACTGGAGCGAGTTGTTCTTGAGCTTCTCGACGCTGGTGGCGCACCAGTTGACCGCACCGAGCGCCTTCTTGTAGCGGTCGATGCCGATGACGATGTCGATCAGCTCGGGCATGAAGTCCTCCTCCTTGTCGATGTGGGGGAATCTGTCCCTGTATCCCTGGAGGGTGGTGACCACTATGTCCCCCGAGGCGGTGACCTTGGCGAGGGCGGTCTTCTTGCGCCCGTCCAGGGCGTTTGTGCCGTTCTTGCGGATCTTGGATGCCCTGTGGAACGCTTTCTCCATGAGCTCCTCGGATGTGAGGACCGTCGGTATCTTGTAATCCATTCCCGCCATACCCGACTCCTATCGCGTCATGGTATAATAACCGATGCGCACGGGTCCGTAGGACCCGTCGCCTCCAGGTCACGGTGCACCTCACCAGCCACAGGTCGTGGTCCATATCGGGGTCGGGCGACAGCGCGGGCGGTATCACGGCCGCGGGGCATCCGATGAACCGGATGCCGCATTCTATCGACGGCTTACCGGAATCCACCCCGAGCACCGAGGATATCGCGGCTATGTTGGCCCTGAACGTCACGCCGAAGTCGGCCTGGGGGAGGGCATCCGCCGCGCGGGACATGAACTGGGGGTAGCCGATGCGGGCATGGACCGTCACCTCGAGGTCTATGTTCTCCGTGAACATGCGGACCGGGTCTATCCTGTACGGGTTGCTGAAACCCATGACGATCTCCTCGAACTTCCCGGCTATGTACCTCAGGATGTCCCTGGCCAGGCTCTCGTCGGCCCTCAGGGCTATGCGCACGCCGCCGGAGGCGGATCCGGAGAGGTCCTCCACATCCACCTCCAGGAACAGCGAGGCCTCCACCAGGCGGGACACGGCGCGGTCGATGACCTCGTCGATGATGCTCTTGACGATCAGCTCGATGAGCCTCTGCATGGATGCAGGGTCGGTGATGCTGCCGACCTTGGAGAACGCGCTGACCACCGAGTCCCAAGCGATCTCCTTCAGGGCGGAGATGGAAAGGAACGAGTCCGTGATCTGGCGCTGGGCCCTGGTCTCCGGGGTCCCTTCGCCGAACTCCCATTCGGTCGAGCCGTCGTACATGCGGTGCCATGTCATCGAGTCGTTTGCGCTGTCCGGGAGCGAGGGCGTCTTGTCGACCACGTCCCCCTCCGGGCCCTTCAGGGTCAGTATCTCCCCGTTCTTGAGGGAGCCCGACGCGCCGTTGACCATGGCGAACTTCGGCTCGACCACCATGAGCTCGCCCGGGCCTATCGAACCGGAAAGTGCCAGCACCTTCTTCGCGCGGTTGGACGAGGCAATGAGCGAGTAGCCGTCGAGGTCTATGGACTGGTGCGAGTTGTTGAACAGCTCGACCCATTCCGCGCCGCGGTCCTCGCCTGGCGGATTGACCTCGACCTCGTTGATCACGAGGCCGTTCTTCGTGGGGTCCTGGTACTTCAGGTCGAGCCCGGCGTCTATGGAGGCCTTCACTCCCAGCACAGGCAGCGGTATGTTCGAGAGGGCCTCGCCTATCCCCGGTATGGAGCTGAGGGCGAATCCCATCTGGTTGTACTCGTCCATGTCCGGCACGACGACGTCGATGTCGGCATCCCCGATGGAGGCGCCCATGGTGAGGAGGTGCTTGCTGGCCTTCATGAAGGGGTCGATCTTCCCGGAGACGTCCCACCCGTCCCCCTCGAGGCCGAACGATCCCGTGACGGTGACGTTCCTGGCGTTCAGCTCGCCCCTGCATTTCAGGGACACGCCGGCCATGGCCTGCATCCCAAACAGGGGCCCGCTCAGCGTGGCGGAGACCACGGTCTTGGTCTTCCCCAGCATGGACAGGCCGTCCGCCGAGATCTCCAGGGTGTAGCCAGAGAGGGACAGGGATACCGACTGCTTGTCCAGGCCGAGGGCGTAGGCCAGGCCGATCCCGGCCTCCGCCAGGAACTCGGTCGCGCTATCCATGGCCCAGGCCTGGAACATTTCCATCGGGTTGTTCACGGTCCCCAGCATGGTCTCCACCGCCTCCGCCACATAAGAGCAGATGTCGGTCAGCGTCTCCGCAATCGCCGCCGTGCACTCCGAGAGTATGCGCATGATCTCCTTCAGCGGTTCCAGCAGGGGGCCCAGGAACTCGCACAGGACCGGGGCGAGGTCGTCGATGAACGTCGCGCTGGGCTTGTACGCTATGCCCGCCAGCGGCCAACCGCTGGCCACGGGTATCTCCAGGGAGATGTCGTGCCGGGTGCTCCCGTTCAGCGCGGACGAGGCGGATCCCATGGCCGCGGACAGCCCTCCGGTGCCCTCCACCGCGTATGTGACCGATCCGGTCAGCTTGACGAGGAAGGACGTGGAGTACGGGGCGGCGTAATCGTCCGAGAGCGCGGTCATGTGGACGCTCTTGCCGGGGACGATTGTCGGGGGGAGGGCCACGGGGTCGGCGGTGACGACGGCGTTCAGCTTCTCGGCGGTCCTGTTCCCCTCGTCGTCCATCAGGCGGAACGAGGTGCTGGTGGGCAGTTCCATGGGGCCTCCGGCCATCATGTAGGCGGAATCGCACATCTCTTCCACCATCGCGGACACATTTCCGGTGACGTCTGACATGGCGTCTGCGAAGGACAGGGCGTTGCTGCAGATCGCGGTGAACAGCTTCTTGGCGATCCCGGGCTGCCCACCGGGCACGTTGCGGAGGTCCTCGTAGGCCGCCAGGTCGCGGTATGCCGTCCTGACGTACTCCCCGACCAGGGCGTCCGCGGCTCCACTGGAAACGATGCCATCGGGATCCTTGGCACCCGCCGCTTCCAGTGCGGAGGCGATGGATGCCAGCATCGAATCCCTGAGGAGGGCGGATTCCGCATGCGAAAGGACCTCATCGGCGACCTTGCCGTATACCGGGTCGCCGTACTCCGTATGTGCCAGGCTATCGATGACGATCCTGGGGACGCCCTTCTCGAACCTCTCGACCGCCGTTTCCATTGCGGCCCTGAGCGCCTCGGGATAGGATACGGGGTCTGACGGGTCCACGGGGACGGATATGGGCCCTATGCCCTTGGATGACCCCACCTTCATGGCGGCGGCCCTGAGCACATCGCGGATGAATTCGGTGGTGGATTCCTTGGCGTCGGGGTCCACGTGTATCTTTTTCATCCAATCGGTCGCGAAGAGGTCCACTACCGGCATTTCCACTGCGACCTCGTAGCCGGCTACCGTGCCCCGGAGGGTCCCCCCTCCGATGTACCTGTACCGCGACTCGTCCACGCCGTTCTCCTGCATGATCTCCTCGATGTAATCCGAGGCGTCGCTGCTCCCACCGCCGAGGATGGTGCCGATTATCGTCAGGATGGACGGCCCCCTGACGAAGAGCCCCGTCACCGATTCGATCACCGCTCCCCCGCAGAGGTAGTCGTACCATTTCAGGGTCAGGGAGTCCACGGACGACAGCAGCGCCTGCGAGTACAAGCTCGACAGGTCGAGGGTCATCTCGCCGTCCCCACAGACTATGACATCGGCCAGATCGACGGCCCCTGACGGCCCCAGGTCCCCCGACGGGCACCTGAAGCATATCATGGACAGGGCATCCACGGCGTTGCGGTAGCTGGCCTCCACATCCTCGGCCGTGATGATGGACATGGTGCCCTTCTCGCCGTACTGCGACTGGGCCCCGTACCCGTTCAGGACCCTGTGCTCGGCGAGGCAGGTCAGCTGGTATGCCATCATCCTCTCCACGGAGACCCCGTCGCCTCCGGCCATCCCCTCGAACAGCGAGGCCCTCCCGTCGGCCAGCGGGAGGCCGTAGCTCCCGTCGGTCAGGATCTCCAGGGTCTGCACGGCCCTGCCCGCGTGGCTCCTCATCTCTATGACGACCTCGCCGCTACCCTTCAGGTATGCTGGCACATATCCGTCGGGATCCTCCATGTCGGCACCCCTCAGGCGCTCGGCGCCGAGCTCCAGCTCGAAGCTCTCCAGGTCGGCCGTGACCCCGCTGTCGGCCAGCGGGAACTGCCATTCCAGCCATGAGCCAGCACGGGATTCGAACTCCGCGACCCGATCCCGCAGGCCGCCGAGCGATGCATCGGTGGACAGCGACCTCACTATCTCCCCGAGCCCGCGCTCTATATGCCTCTCGAACTCCGACCCGGCCCTGTCCAGCAGTGCCGTCTCCTCCTCCACGAGCCCCGCGTTGTCCGAGGCCCTCTCGTACCCGGCCGCCACCGCGGCGCACACGGATGCCATAACCAGGAGCGTCACCGCTATGACGGCGAACGGCACGCTCCCATGATCGCCCAGATTCATGTCGGGCGCCTCGGGATGCTGCGATTAAAGCCCGTCGCGTGCAGTCACGTGGCACACTCACGCGCGCGTGCGCAAGCGCGTCCTTTTGCAAACTTATTATATACGTCAATCCATCCCAGTCACGTTTACCATGACACTGACAACTTCCGAGTACTCTGCGGCCAGGGGACTTCCCAAGAAGACGAAGTCCATCTGCCCTGAATGCGGCAAAATAATCGAAGCTGATGTTGTCGAGAGGGACGGCAAGGTCTACATGGACAAGTCCTGCCCCGAGCACGGCAAGTTCAGCGATGTGTACTGGTCCGATGTCGAGCTGTACCTGAAGGCCGAGAGGTTCGCCCACGACGGAGTGGGGATCCACAACCCCAGGGACCGCACCATCGAGGGGGACGACGACCTCGTCCATATCATGATCGACGGCCAGAGGATAGACATGCTGTCCTGCTCCGCCATCGCCAATCTCGACCTGACCAACAGGTGCAACATGAACTGCCCCATCTGCTTCGCCAACGCCAACGACGCCGGCTATGTCATGGAGCCCACGTTCGAGGAGGTCCACGAGATGCTGGTGACCCTCAGGTCCACCAGCCCCATCAAGTGCACCGCAGTCCAGTTCGCCGGAGGGGAGCCCACCGTGCACCCCAGGTTCGTGGACATCGTGCGCGATGCCAAGGAGCTCAAGTTCGCTCAGGTGCAGGTCGCCACCAACGGTATCAAGTTCGCCAAGGACTACGAGTTCCTCAAGGCCTCCAAGCTGGCCGGGCTGAACACCATATACCTGTCGTTCGACGGAGTCACCGAGGACGTCTACGTCCGCGCCCGCGGCAGGAAGATGTGGCAGGTCAAGCTCGATGTCCTGGCCAACTGCAGGAAGCTCCTCGACGAGGGCCTCAAGAGCCCCTCCATCGTCCTGGTCCCCACAGTCGTCAAAGGGCTGAACGACCACCAGATCGGAGACATCATCAAGTTCGCGTTCGACAACTCGGACGTCATCAGGGGAGTCAACTTCCAGCCCGTCGCATTCACCGGCAGGATGACCCACGAGGAGCTGTCCGAGGGAAGGTTCACCCTCCCCGACCTCATCACCGCCGTCAAGGAGGAGACCGGCTTCGCCGACAGGGACGACTGGTACCCCGTGCCCGTCGTCGCCCCCATCTCCAACTTCGCGTCCGTTATCCTCGGCGAGACCAAGGTCACCTTCACCACCCACCCCCACTGCGGGATCGCGACCTACCTCTTCAAGAACGAGAAGGGCGACGTCGTACCCTTCCCCAGGTTCGTGGACGTCGAGGGATTCTCCAACGAGCTCGAGAAGCTCGCCCACAAGGCCGACGATGCCACGTTCAAGAAGCTGTACGCGCTCAAGCTGCTCAAGCTCCTGAACAAGTACGTCGACGAGAGCAAGATGCCAGAGGGCCTCACCAAGAAGAAGTTCATCACCATGATCAAGTCGGTCATGAGCGACAAGTCCAAGGAGCAGCTCGCCGAGTTCTCCTGGAAGATGATGCTGATCTCCGGAATGCACTTCCAGGACAGCTACAACTACGATATCGAGAGGGTCAGGCGCTGCGGCGTGCACTATGTCACGCCCGATCTGCGCATCATACCCTTCTGCGCTTACAACAGCGGACCCGAGTACCGCAAGGAGGTCGAGGCCAAGTTCTCCATCCCGCTCGCCGAGTGGAAGGAGAGGAACAAGGAGCTCGCCCACGAGGTCGAGGCCGCGCTGGTCATCCCCACGGACCAGATGCCCGAAGAGGCACCCAAGGAGTGAATCCCATGAAAGTAGATGTGGACAAATGCCTCCACTGCGGTGGATGCGTAGGATCATGCCCTAAGAACGCCATATTCCTGAACGATTTCGTGCTGGAATTCAACGACGACTGCATCAACTGCGGCATCTGCGTGAGGCTCTGCCCCGTCGCCGCGCTTTCCAAGGAGTGAATGCCATGAAGACCTACAACTGCGACATCGTGGTTTGCGGAGCGGGACCCGGAGGCAGCATGGCCGCCAGGTACTGCGCCGAGGGCGGACTGGATACCATCCTCATCGAGAAGAAGGCCGAGATCGGAGCGCCCCTCAGGTGCGCCGAGGGAGTCTCCAAATCATGGCTCGACGAGGTCGGCATCGAGGCGGACCCCACCTGGATCCGCGCCGACATGAAGGGAGCCATCATCAAGTCCCCTCAGGGGACCACCTACCAGCTGGACGAGTCCAAGGCCGGCAACGAGGTCGGATACGTCCTCGAGAGGCACCTGTTCGACAAGTACCTCGCCAGGAAGGCCGCCGAGGCGGGCGCCAAGATCATGATGCGCACCTCCTGCACCGGCATCATCCGCGAGAACGGGAAGATCGTCGGCATCAAGGCGAAGAGCATGGGCGAGGAGATCGAGATCCGCGCCAAGTGCGTCGTCGCCGCGGACGGTTACGAGAGCCAGGTCGGAAGGTGGGCCGGCATCGACACCACCCTCAAGCTCAGCGATATTGATTCCTGCATCCAGTACAGGATGTGCAACATTGACGTCGCCCCCGACTACTGCGAGTTCGTTATCGGGTCCGTCGCACCCGGCGGATACGTCTGGATCTTCCCCAAGGGCAACGGAGTCGCCAACGTCGGTATCGGCGTGGCCGGACAGCTCTGCAAGGGCAATGCCGACGCGAAGATGTACCTCGACAAGTTCATCGCCAACGACCCCAGGCTCAACAAGGGACAGATCCTCGAGATCATGGGAGGATTCGTCTCCACCTGCCCCGGACTGGACTCCGCCATCGATGACAACATCATCCTCGTCGGAGACGCCGCCAGGATCATCGACCCCATCACCGGCGGAGGAATCTGCCACGCATGCAGGACCGGCATGTATGCCGGGAAGGTCCTCACGGAGTGCGCCAAGACCGGCGACTTCTCCAAGAGCGCCCTCAAGCCCTACGAGAAGATGTGGCGCGACAGGATGGAGGACAAGCTGTTCAGGAACTTCATGGCCAAGGAGAAGCTTGCCACCCTGGACGACGAGACCATCGACGAGCTCATCAAGCTCGTGAAGACCGCGAACCTCGAGCACGTCACCGTGTACAACCTCCTCAAGGCCATCAAGGAGAAGTTCCCCAAGGTCGTCGAGGGATTCGAGGACCTGATCTGAAACTCAAAAAGGGGCTCCGGCCCCTCATTCCATCTTTTAACGGTTTTAGAGAAGCTCCAGCCGGGTACGGGCCGGGGCGGAGGAGGCAGACCGCCCGGCCCTGCCGGGGATTCGGTCGTTGATGTCCTCTTTCGGCTCCTCCAGCCCCTCGATGGTTATCCCGTTCTTCTGGGCGTAATCCCACAGCGCTGCGTGGATCGCCTCCTCGGCGAGGAGCGAGCAGTGTATCTTCACGGTCGGCAGGCCGTCGAGGGCCTCCATGACCGCCTTGTTCGTGATCGCCATCGCTTCCTGCACGGATTTGCCCTTGACCATCTCGGTGGCCATGCTGCTGCTGGCGACGGCCGCTCCGCAGCCGAACGTCTTGAACTTGCAGTCCCTTATGATGCCGTTCTCGTCGATGTCCAGGTATATCCTCATGATGTCCCCGCACTTCGCGTTCCCGACGGTACCGACGCCGGAGGCATCCTCGATCTCCCCGACGTTCCTCGGGTTGGTGAAATGGTCTATGACCTTGTCGCTGTATTCTCCATCGTACATTCAAGCACCTCTGTTCTTCTTGACGAAATCATCATAGAGCGGCGAGAGGGACCTCATGGTCCCGACGGCCGCCTTCAGGCTGTCAACCGCATAATCGATCTCTTCCATCGTGGTGCCCGGTGACATCGACACCCTGATGGACCCGTGGGCGGTCTCGTGGGGGACCCCGATGGCCAGGAGGACATGCGACGGGTCCAGGGACCCGGACGCGCAGGCCGACCCGGTGGAGATGTAGACCCTCTTCATCCCCAGGTTCATCAGGAGGGACTCGCCCTCCACGAACATGAAGCTGAAGTTCGCGTTGCCGGGGAGCCTCTCGGTCCTGTGGCCGTTCAGCCTACAGTACGGTATCTCCTCCTCGACACGCTGTATGTAATGGTCCCTGATGGCCGCCATCTTCGCATTGTCCTCGGCCATGGTGGCATGTGCCAGCTCCGCGGCCTTCGCCATGCCGACGATCCCGGGGACGTTCGTGGTGCCCGCCCTGCGGCCGTTCTCCTGCTCCCCTCCGTGCATGAACGGTGGGAGCCTGATGCTTTTCCTGACGTACAGGAAGCCAATGCCCTTGGGGCCGCCGAATTTGTGGCCGCTGGCGCTGAGCATGTCGATGCCCATAGCCTTCACGTCGATGGGGATGTGGGCATAGGCCTGGACGGCATCGGTGTGGAACAGTGCGCCATGCTCATGTGCCAGTTTTGCGATCTCGGCTATCGGCTCTATGGTTCCGATCTCGTTGTTGGCGGTCATGATGGATATCAAGGTCGTGTCCGGGCGTATGGCCTTCCTTAGCTCGTCCAGCTTCACGACCCCGTCTGAGTCCACGCCGACCTTGGTCACTTCGTAGCCGTGCTTCTTGAGGTAGTCCGCGGTCTCCATTATCGCATGGTGCTCTATGGAGGAGATGATCAGGTGCTTTCCTTTGGATTCGTTCAGCTGCATCCCGGAAATTAGCGCCCAGTTGTCGGATTCAGTTCCGCCCGATGTGAAGAAGATCTCGGCCGGGTCGGCGTTGAGCGTCCCGGCGATCGCGGCCCTGGCATCCTTGACAGCCGCTCTCGGGCTCTTGGAGAGGCCGTGTATGCTGCTGGGGTTCGCATATTGCTCTATGAAATAAGGCATCATGGCCTCGAGGGCCTCCTTCCGCATGGGCGTAGTCGCGGCGTTGTCCAGATAGACTTCCGTTTTTGGCATTTCCTTTCCTTCTCGGGTGCGGATCTCTAAGTCCGTCACTTCCGCGTCAGCGATTACTAAGATAGTATTTGTAATTACCTACCGATTTAGTAGGTAGGTAAATATAAATACGGCATCGGTGATGGTGCTGGCGGTGTAAGACAAATGTCGTCCGAGAAATACAAGATCGAGACGCTGCAGGTGCACGCGGGGCAGGAGAAACCGGACTCCGCGACCGATGCCCGCGCCGTCCCAATATACATGACTACCTCCTATGTGTTCAAGGATTCCGCGCAGGCCGCAGGGCGCTTCGCGCTGACCGAGCCCGGGAACATCTACACGAGGCTGATGAATCCCACTTCCGATGTCCTGGAGCAGAGGATCGCCGCCATGGAGGGAGGAGTGGCCGCGCTCGCCACCGCATCCGGATCCGCCGCGATAACCTACGCGGTTCAGAACATCGCGCTCGCCGGGGACCATGTCGTGTCTTCCAGCAACCTCTACGGAGGAACATACAACATGTTCGCCAACACCCTAAAGGAGCAGGGGATCGAGACCACCTTCGTGGATCCCTCCGACCCCGAGAACTTCAGGCGCGCAATAAGGCCGAACACCAAGCTCCTGTACACCGAGTGCTTGGGCAATCCCAACTCCGACGTAGCGGACATAGACGCGATCTCGAAGATCGCCCACGAGAACGGCATCCCGCTGATCGTGGACAGCACCTTCAGCCCGCCGACGGTCTTCAGGCCCATCGAGCACGGAGCCGATATTGTGGTGCACTCGGCCACCAAGTTCATCGGAGGACACGGGGTTGCCATGGGAGGCATCATCGTCGACAGCGGCAACTTCGACTGGGCCCAGAACGACAAGTTCCCCACCCTGTCCAAGCCCAACTCGTCCTACCACGGCGTGGTGTTCACGGAGGCGGTGGGGAAGGCGGCGTACGTCGTGAAGATCAGGACCACCCTCATGAGGGACCAGGGCGCGTGCATCTCGCCGTTCAACTCGTTCCTGCTGCTGCTCGGGACGGAGACCCTGTCCCTGCGTACGGAGCGCCACATAGAGAACGCGCTCAAGGTGGTGGACTACCTGAAGAACCACCCGCAGGTGGAGAAGGTCAACCACCCCTCCCTGGAGACCGGGAAGAAGAAGGAGCTGTACGACAGGTACTTCCCGAACGGGGCCGGGTCCATCTTCACCTTCGAGATTAAGGGCGGGGCCGAGAAGGCCAAGAAGTTCACGGAGTCCCTGGAGCTGTTCTCCCTGCTGGCGAACGTGGCGGACGTGAAGTCTCTGGTCATCCACCCGGCATCCACGACCCACTCCCAGCTGGAGGAGGCCGACCTGCTGGCATGCGGCATCAAGCCCAACACGATCCGCCTCTCGATCGGCATCGAGAACATAGACGACATCATAAACGACCTGGAGAAGGGATTCAAAGCGATCAAGGAGTGATTGGAATGCTGTACAAGTCGATAGACGAGACCATCGGCGGCACCCCGCTGGTGGAGCTTACGAACATAGAGAGGGACCTCGGCCTGAAAGCCAAGGTCTACGGGAAGGTGGAGTTTTTCAACCCCGCCGGATCCGTCAAGGACAGGGTCGCCAAGGCGATGATCGACGACCTGGAGAAGAAGGGCAAGATCAACAAGGACACGGTCATCATCGAGCCGACCTCCGGGAACACCGGCATAGCCCTGGCGTCCATAGCCACCGCCAGGGGCTACAAGATCAAGATCGTCATGCCCGAGACCATGTCCATCGAGCGCAGGAAGCTCATCAAGGCCTACGGGGCAGAGCTCATCCTCACCGAGGGCGCCAAGGGAATGAAGGGAGCCGTCGCCAAGGCCGAGGAGCTGGCGAAGGAGATCCCGAACTCGGTGATCCCCGGGCAGTTCGTGAACCCCGCCAATCCCGAGATCCACTTCAACACCACCGGTCCGGAGATATACAAGGACCTGGACGGAAAGGTGGACATCCTCGTCGCAGGGGTCGGTACCGGAGGGACGCTCTCCGGGGCTGGAAAGTACCTCAAATCCAAGAACCCCGCCGTCAAGGTTGTGGCCGTCGAGCCCAAAGGCTCCCCCCTCCTGTCCGAGGGCAAGGCCGGGCCGCACAAGATCCAGGGAATCGGAGCCGGGTTCATCCCCGACACCCTCGACCAGGGCATCTACGACCAGGTCATCGCGATCGAGGACGCCGATGCGTTCGAGAACGGCAGGCTCGTGGGCAAGAAGGAGGGATTCCTCGTCGGGATCTCCGCCGGAGCGGCCCTGGCGGCCGCCCTGCAGCTCGCCAAGGATCCCGCGAACGCGGGCAAGAACATCGTCGCCATCTTCGCCGACACCGGCGAGAGGTACCTGTCCACCGCGCTGTTCGAGGAATGACATGAGCTATCTGGTCTCCACCAAGGGAAGATACGCGCTGCGCGTGATGATCGACCTCTCCGAGAGCGGCGACCGCCTGGTCCCGCTGAAGGAGATAGCCGAGAGGCAGCAGATCTCCCTGAAGTACCTGGAGACCATAATGCCCAGCCTCCGCGAGGCGGGCTTCGTCACCGGTACCCACGGCAAGGGCGGAGGGTACAAGCTGGCGAGGCCCGCCGACTCATACACGGTCGGCGAGATCCTCAGGGTCACCGAGGGTCCCATCGCCCCGGTGGCATGCCTCCACGGCGAGTTCGTATGCGAGCGCGCCGCCACATGCCCCACCCTGCCGGTATGGAGGAAGCTGGACTCCATCATCAACGATTATCTGGACACCGTCAAGCTCACGGACCTGAGTCCCGAGCCTTGCGATTCCGATTACATAATCCGATTCGGTCGCTGTATCCCGAAGGGGATGCTGTGGTACCGCAACGACTTGGAGTCGCCGGCGGCCATGGCCACGAGCTCGGCTATATGGACCACGGGCTTGCCCCCGGGCTGGCTGTCGTATTTGATGAAGCACATCGGGCACCCGACGACTATCAGGTCCGCATCCGCGCACTCCTCCTCGCGCTCCTCCATCAGGGGCACGGAGACTGACACGTTCTTCCCGCAGCAGCCCATCCCCTTGCCGACGGACTCGCATCCCATCGCCTTCACGACGGCGACCATCTCCTTCTTCATCGGCATGGCGGAGCACCCGGGCTCCACGGCCACCTTCAGAGGCTTGTCGAACCTCGGAAGCGATCCGATGTTCCTGTGGAGCAGAGGGATGATGTGCTCCGCGTCGATCCCGGATCCCGCGAGCTCGTCGGAGCATCCGGCGCAGAGCGTCAGTATGGGCTTGCCCCCGGCGGAGGCCCCCATCCTGGCCTTGTATGCCCTCCTCTCGGTCTCATGCATCTCCCTGAACATGATGGGGTGCATGCAGCACGTGTTATCCGGGAGCTCCCTTGCTTTGAGCCCCATGGATTTGAGCGCTATGGATGCAGCGTACTTGATGAACGGGGCCCTGCATTCCACGATGCAGCCGGGCATGACGTCGATGTCATCCCCGGTCCATTCCGGCACGAGCTCGGCCCTCGAGGGGACGTCCTGGGGGACCGTGGTGTAGCCGGTGTCGTGGAATGCCTGCGAGACGTGGATCCCCTGCTGCAGGCATATGATGTCCCTCATCACGGTGGCGGGATCGGTGCGGTGGCAGATCTGCGAGCAGGTTCCGCACCCTATGCAGGTCTCCAGCCCCTCGTCGGACCCCATCATCACTTCCAGGGGGTCCAGCCCGCCGTGCTTCAACGATGGGCAACCCCTGCTGCACTTGCCGCAGGCGATGCACATCTGGCGCAGCCTCTCTATCTCGTCCTCTATGAACGACATCGTATCGGTATCCTGATCTCCGGGTCCTCGGATTGCCCGGTCTCCATGCGGGCCCCCTCGACGCCGGTCTGGACCACGTACGGGACGCCGCCATGATCGATTATGGCCTCGCAGACCTTCTCGGGCTCGTCGGTCAGGGCTACCATGCACCCTCCGCCGCCGGACCCGGTGAGCTTCGCCCCATAGGAATACGGCAGCGATGCGTTGACCAGCCTGTTCAGCTCCTTGCAGGAGACCCCGAGGATGGACAGCAGCTTGTGGTTGGAGGTCATGAGCCTCCCAAGCAGCTCCCTGTCGCGCTTCGCTATGGCGGAGTGCCCCTCCAGCGTCACCGACTCGATCTCGTCGAGGATGTCAGCTCCGAAGCGGTTGCGGGTGACGAATCTCCTCACCTTGTCGACCTGCGGGCCGGTCGGGGCCCTGATGCCGGTGTTCCCGATGACGAACGTCATATCGGGGACGTCTATGTCGGAGACCCTCCATGTGCGGTCCCCGCGCGATATGGTCCACAGTTCGTCCCCGGATCCAGGGATGTTGACGGCTATGCCCCTGCCGTGGACGCACGCGGAGGCGTCCATGGGGGAGCCGCTGCCCTGGGCGGCGAGCTCCGCGGCGTAGGCCTCCTCCACCAGCTGCTTCTCGGTGCAGGCCTCGCCCTTCATGGCGTGGATGGCCTTGGCGACGGCGGCCGACAGTGCGGCCGAGGACCCCATGCCGGAGCCCACGGGAATCATGCTGCGGGTGAGAAACTCGAGCGTGCGGCCGGAGCCCCTGGTGAGGTGGTCGAGGTGCGGCTGCTTGGATATGTCCACGTACTCCCCGTTGATCGCAGGGCGGTCCGCAGGGCGCACGCTGCATGTCATCCTGCGGTCGACCGCCAGGACAAGGGCGGGCTTGCCGTAGACGACCGCGTGCTCTCCGAGGACAACGAACTTCCCGGGCGCCGAAGCCGTGAACCATCCGTCTGCAGTCATTCCAAGCCGTACCTTCTCATCTCTTCCTGGATCGCATCGTTGGGGTTGCGGTGGTTGAGGACGGGCTGGGGTATGGACCACCAAGCGTCCTCGTAGTCGCTGAGCCTCTTCTCGTAGTCCTCGTCGCTCTCGCCTTCGTTCTGCTTGACGGTCTGGAGCGCCTTCCTGAGCTCCCCGAGGATGTCGACGCCGAACTTCTTGTTGACTATGCACATGCCGATGAAGCTGTCCAGGCAGCCGACGACGTCCTCGCGGGTGTCGGGGTCCAGGGACTCCAGGATCATGTCGAGGACGCTGTTGGCGGTCATCTTGAAGATCATCTGGGGCTTGGCCTCGGCGGGGATGGTCTCGTCGCCGTCTATGGTCTCCAGCATCTCCGTGGCGAAGATGTCGGATATCGCGGAGGTCCTGTTCGGGTTCTTTCCGAAGGTGTACTCCATGTGCTCTTCTACAGGTCCTTC
>SUTA01000030.1 GCA_015063135.1 Thermoplasmata archaeon | reverse complement strand
TACGCCACGTTCCTGTGGCCTTATGTTTGCTAGACATGAAAGAGCATACAGGAACGCCCGTACTTCTTCATTGCCCAGCACTCTCGAAAATGCCTCCATTCTTTGCTCGATGTGTCAAAGTCAGGTTAGAAGATTTGGAGAGAAGATGACTGATAGAATACTCAGTATCCATAATTTTCAGTTCATCTTTTGTAACTTCATAGTGTCTGTCAGTAAATAATTCAGAGACGAAAAATATGCCATTCACATCCTGAACACGTATGTCTGGATAGTTGCCAGAGATGTAGTAAGATAGGCAATGATCCAAAATCAACCCTGCCAGTTTTTCAGCATTGGTCCTGATTTTGTCTGTATAGTCCGAATGAACTCCAACGAGACACACCTTTGTCTTGTTTTCAGTTACATCGCTTGGTTCAATCTTCTTATCTGTTATCTCATTGTCTTCGTCGAACCTGAATGTAACTTTGGATCTTCTCCCAGCATATTCGCAATAGCTTTCTACCTCAACGTGATCAAATATTGCCAGCCATGTTATTCTTCCAATTCCTTTGCATCCAAGTTCTTTCTTACACTCAGTGTAAAGTTCATCAAATGCATCAAGATACTTTTCCATAAATCCATGGCCGTTGTCTGTAATCTCAAATGCTTTCACATTCCCCTTCGGCACTGAGGTTACTTTGTCTGTGAATAGTTCCTTTTGAACATTTTCGTAAATGACTTTGACATTGACGATTGCATCATGAGGGGTTTCGGCAGCTTGAATTGAGTTTACCACGGCTTCCATAACAGCAATCAATGGAGTTCCTTTGAATCCTGCCTTAAATTCCCGAACAGCACCTTTCAGTTTCGATTTCATTGAACCCATCACTTTATCGCAACAAGCTTACTTAAAATGATTCGACCCCGCCGTTTACCAACGGGTGATAAGTTTCTGTAGAGCCAGTGACCCTTCGTGTGCTTCTCATCTCATCGTATTCGGGTTCCAAAATCACCCCCTTCTTCAGGAAAATGAACGTGATCCGCTCTTCACGCACCGGTACTCCTCGGTGCCGGCGTCCCCCTCTTTGAAGAAAAGCCTCGTCCTTTCTGCGCAGGGAAAAGAACAGCAAATGTTCCTCATGTCATCATCCCCAGAAATATTCCCAGACCACCAGCCCGTTCACAAACTTCTCATCGGCTTCAAGGCCTCCTGCCCTTCCTCGGCGAGACACAACGCCCATCCGTCCATTACCAGATCAGAGCCGACATACTCGTTCCGCTTGTGGCGGATTACATTCTCGATGCCATCGAGTTCCATGACAAATCGGGCATGCGTATCAGGTACCCGCCCACAGAGACCTCCTGCCTCTGAGCCTAATCCACAGGTAGTACTCCGTCGAACCGTTGCAGAGTTCACATCGTCGAGTACTCTCACATAGGCCACCCGGACTCCAACGAAAAAGAGGATTACGAGGACAACAAATTGATGTGTTCCACTTCAAGAAAATGATGAGGCGATCGCTCCCTCGCGAACCTCCTCGCCCTCCCTGACGGACGACCTCCCGAATCGCCCTGCGATCCCTCATCGACGCTTGCTCACGACGGTGAACAGCACCAGGTCGGAATCCCCGTCGTTGATGATGGTATGGGAGCTCCCCTTGGGGCAGATATGGCAGACCCCAGGGAACAGCGGCTCCTCCTCCCCGTCGCAGACCGCCCTCCCCCTGCCTTCCATCACATAGTTGATGTCGTCCCCGGAGACCTGCTCGTGCAGCCCGATGGAGGAGCCCGCGGGCATCCTGGTGACGATCACCCTGCAGCGGTCGCCGTCGTGCATCCTGGCGGCCACCGAGCCCTCCCCTCCGTTCATGCGAGGTATCGCGGCCTCGGGAATGCTGTTGAAGTCTATCCTCATGAGCAAACGATGGCGGCCGCCGATGATACCTATTGCGATTCCGTTCGCTCCCTGGCGAACCTCCTCGCCCTCTCCGACAGATCCTCCAATTCCTCCTTCGACATCTCCGGCAGCCTCTCCAGATCATCCAAAAACCTCCTGGCGCTGTCCCTGGACTTCGCCTTCATCAGCTCCACGTAGAATCCCGCTATTATCCCGGTGAACACCGCCACGATCGCTATGGAGTACACCGACAGCACCACCGCGAAGAGCCTCCCCACCGGGGAATCCACTATCAGATCCCCGTACCCGATGGTCGTCGCCGTCTGGAACGTGAACCACAGCGCATCCGACAGCCCCCTTATGTCCGGGTCCAGGTGCCATATCACCAGGGAGAACGCCAGGTAGAACAGCAGGTACACCGCCAGCATCCAATGGAACCTAACCGCCAGGAGGGCCCTGGCCAGAGCCTTCTACTGCCTGACCATCGCCTCGATCGTCTTGCTAGCCATGGGATATGAATCCCCTCGCGGGATGAAATACCATGCGCCCCTGGATCCGGATGCGCACCGTCAAAAAGAACGGCCCCGAACTGTCCGACATTCAGACATCTGGCACGTCGTTTTCCAGAGACGACTCGAGCCCTCGTTCCGGGACCATGAACGTGACTTCCCCCGTGAGGGTGTCGTACATCGCGCCTATCACCAGCACGCCCTCGTCCAGGATCAGGTCGTCCTTCAGTATCCCGACGCTCCTCATCACGTTCAGCTCCGCCACGGCCATCGGGTCCCTCTCGGGCCCCGCCGCCTCCCTTATGTCGTTCAGGATGCCGTCCACCTTCGGGCCGGACATGCCGGTCAGCGCGGCGGTGACCGCCCCGCACCCGGTATGGCCCATCACGACCACGAGGTTGCACCCCAGGTGCTCCACGGCGTACTCCACCGAGCCGATGATCGACGAGTCTATGGTGTTCCCGGCGGAGCGGATCACGAAGATGTCCCCTATCCCGGCGGTGAATATGGCCTCCGGGATCACGCGCGAGTCGGAGCAGGAGATCACCGCGGCGAAGGGCTGCTGCCCGCTCTCGGCGGTCTCCTTGCGCCTCGCCGGCGAGAAATCGCCGAACGACACGTTGTGCATGAAGATCTTGTTCCCGTGCCTGAGGCTCTGGAGCGCCTCCCCCGCGGGGATGCCCTTGACTAGCTGCATGGGGGAGGGGATGCCGACCGGGGCATTAACCCTTTGTCATCGAACACTTGCTGATCGCCGAATATCCCTACCTTCATCATTTTGATGAGGCGACGACAGTTCATTATACGAGAACGCGGTATTCAACCGGGAGGAAGAAAATGGCTCTCGAATCATTCTACGAGACAATGGTCATCGACACCCCCGAAGCCGGCGCCAATCTAGCCAAGGCCATAGAGCGCTACGAGAAGTACGGCCCCTATGTGCCCGGACCCGTCCAAGGCACCACCGACGACCCCGAGGACCTCGACAAGTTCATGGGTGTATCGCCTTGAAATACAAGGTGGCTAGGCTGTCATCGCTCTTATCCAGATACGGAGAGGAAGCGGTCTTAAAGAAACTGGAATCGTTCGAACCCGCATTCGAGAGCCAAACAGGTTCTTTCCTTACCATGAATTCCATCCCCATGGAGAAGAGAAGCGAATGCCGGACATACATTGCATACGATGCCGACACGTTCACTATTATGGGGTACTTCTCCATCGGTTTCAGGTGCCTGGAGGTCTCTGACGATTGCTGCCTCTCAAACTCCATGCTGCGGAAACTCAACAGATCCGAAGACAACATCGCCCAGGCGTATCTACTCGGTCAGATTTCACGGGCAAAGGGCTTCAGAGGCTTCGGGAAGACGCTTGTTGATGAAGCCATCTCAAAAATCAAAATCGCCCAAGATATCGTCGGATGCAGAGTCATTCGGCTCGATTGCACGGATGATCTTGTCGACTATTACGATGATTACGGCTTCAGTTTCGTTGATAAGAACTCCCGCAAGAATCTGAATCAGATGATCATGATCCTCCGATGCGCGGAGGGCATGGAACATATACGGTCGCCCTTATACCTCCAAGCGATGCCGCAGATCGAGAGGCCCGACCACATAGAGGTGCGCGGAGCGCACATGCACAACCTGAAGGACGTCGACGTCGACATCCCGTTAGGAAAAGTGGTGGGAATTGCCGGCGTCTCCGGCTCCGGGAAGTCCTCCCTCGCGTTGGGCATCCTTTACTCCGAGGGCTCCAGGAGGTACCTGGAGGCATTGTCCACGTACACCCGCAGGCGCATGACCGAGGCCTCCCGCGCGGAGGTGGACGAGGTCAGGTACGTGCCGGCGGCATTGGCATTGCACCAGCGCCCGGGCGTGCCCGGCATCAGGAGCACCTTCGGCACCTCCACGGAGCTGCTGAACGGCCTCAGGCTGATGTTCTCCAGATTGTCCCATCACAGGTGCCCCAACGGCCACTACCTGGAGCCGAGCATCGACTTCGCCGCCATGGCGGAGATCAGGTGCCCCGTGTGCGGCGAGATCGTGAATCCCCCGAGCGCCGAGGAGCTGGCGTTCAACAGCGCCGGCGCCTGCCCCAGATGCGAGGGCACAGGCGTCGCGTTCGAGATCGACGAATCGTCCCTGGTGCCGGATGACAGCAAGACCATAGACGAGGGAGCCGTCCTCCCCTGGCAGACCCTGATGTGGAGCCTGATGAAGGACATAGCCAGGGACCAGGGGGTACGCACGGACGTCCCGTTCAGGGACCTCACGGACAAGGAGAAGGAGTTCGTCCTGAACGGCCCCCCGGAGAAGCATCATCTCCTGTACTACAACGAGAAGTCCGGCAACGCCGGGGAGATGGACTTCACCTACTACAGCGCCCGCTACACCGTCGAGAACGCCCTGTCCAAGGTCAGGGACGAGAAGGGGATGAAGAGGGTCGAGAGGTTCCTCAGGACGGCGGTGTGCCCCGAATGCGGCGGGACCAGATTATGCGAGCGCGCCAGGCAGCCGCTGCTCAGGGGGATATCCCTGGACGTGGCCTGTAAAATGACCCTCTCCGAGCTGACGGAGTGGGTCGACGGCGTGCCGGGGACCATGCCGGGATCGATGACCCGGATGGCCGAGAACATAGTGGAGTCCTTCGACGACACCGCCAGGAGGCTGCTGGACCTCGGGCTCGGCTATCTGACGCTGGACCGCGCCTCCTCCACCCTCTCCACGGGCGAGAGGCAGAGGGTCCAGCTGGCCAGGTCCGTGAGGAACCGCACCACCGGCGTGCTGTACGTGCTTGACGAGCCGTCGATCGGATTGCACCCGAGCAACGTGGAGGGGCTGATCGGCGTCATGGACGACCTCATCGCAGACGGCAACTCCATAGTCCTGGTGGACCACGACGCCCAGGTCCTGTCCCGCTCAGACTGGATAGTGGAGCTCGGACCTGGTGCGGGATCCAACGGCGGGACCGTCATAGCCCAGGGCACTCTCGAACAGATCAAAAACGATTCAAAGTCAAGGATTGGCCCGTTCCTGAGGGGCGGAAACCCCGGCCTCAGGCCCAGGGCCCCGAAGGAGGGGATGTTCGGCCTCGGGACCATATCGATGTCCACCTCGCGGATCCACACCGTCAAGCCGCTGGAGGTCAGGATCCCGATCGGGAGGATGACCGTCGTCACCGGCATGTCCGGCAGCGGGAAGACCACCATGGTCCTGGACAGCCTAGTGCCCGCATTGGAGGCGTCCATAAACGGGACTCCTCTCCCGGATCACGTAAAATCCATCGACGCCCCAGGCATCTCCCGCGTGAAGCTCATAGACGCCTCCCCCATAGGGATCAACATCCGCTCCACCGTCGCCACCTATGCCAACGTCCACGACGAGCTGAGGAAGGTCTTCGCGAAGACCCGGGCGTCCAAGGACATGGGCAAGAAAGCAGGAGACTTCTCGTACAACACCGGCTCCCTAAGGTTCCCCACCTGCGACGGCACCGGGTCGATCTCCCTGGACGTGCAGTTCCTGCCGGACGTGGAGATCCCCTGCCCGGACTGCGGCGGTTCGAGATACTGCAAGGACGCTTACAGGATCGCAAGGGAATCCAAGGACGGCTCCCGGCAGACCCTCCCGGAGCTCATGGAGCTCAGCGTCAATGATGCCATGGAGGCCTGCTCGGACCTGAAAGTCGTGAGGAGCAGGCTGAAGGCCCTTCAGGACGTCGGATTGGGCTACCTCACGCTCGGAGAGGCCACCCCCGGCCTATCCGGAGGGGAGGCCCAGAGGCTGAAGCTGGCCAGCGAGCTCGGCAAGGGCCAGGGCGATGCGGTGTTCATATTCGACGAGCCCACCATCGGCCTGCACCCGCTGGACGTGAAGGTGCTCATGGGGATCTTCCAGAACCTTGTGTCCATGGGGGCGACCGTGATCGTCATAGAGCACGACCTGGACGTCATAAGGAGCTCCGACTGGGTCATCGACCTGGGTCCCCGCGGAGGGGACGACGGCGGCAGGATCACCGTAGCCGGGACGCCGGAAGACATCAAGGCGTGTAAGGAGAGCATGACCGGAAAGTACCTCTGAGACGGACTCGAATATACTGTCTCTTTTGACCTGAGCTCGCATCATATTGCCTTATGTGGCGAACTCAGGTTACACGGACATGCCTCAGCGGACAGTTCGTGAGAGGACTCACAGAGATACTGGTGTGAGACCTCTCACGAGTTATCCACTTGAAACAAGCGGTACAAGGCACTTTAGGCTCCAGATACTGATTCCA
>SUTA01000005.1 GCA_015063135.1 Thermoplasmata archaeon | reverse complement strand
TGCGCAAAAGCAGGGGGACAGCAGTATCCTAAGACCCCGCGCAGCGGGGTCATGGGCTACTGTCAAATTATGCCGGTTCCCGATTCTGTCAGCAGACGCTATCGCGCAGGTGTGTCAAAGTCAGGTTGAAACTGATCAAACAGCAAAGATGGATCCTTTCGTTTACAGAGTATTGAAGAACAGGTGTGACCATCTTGGATTGCTCAGGTGTGACCTTCGATATTATGACTTTATATCTCTTGAACAAGCCCTCACATCATGAAGGCATTTGTTATCAACGGAAGTCCCCGCAAGAAATGGAACACTACGCAGGCCATCGACAAGGCAGGAGAGGCCCTGAAGGACATGGATTCGAGGTAGAGAGAATAGACCTCTATGATTACACGTTCAAAGGCTGCACGAGTTGCTTCGAATGCAAGCTGAAGGATGCGAAGATCAATGGCGTGTGTACGATGAAGGATGACCTGCGCCCGTCCTTGAGAAGCTCAGAGGAGCCGATGCCATCGTACTCGGATCCCCGGTCTATTTCAGCCAGCCGCTTGGTCAGGTCAGGGCGTTCGTAGAGAGGTGGCTGTGCTGATGTTCCGAATGTCTGTATGACATCATTTCCTATGTTACCAATTGCCATTTCTGATTCCTCGCAATTCGTTGATTGAAGTGGTTTCAACACTACGAGAAATTCAGCAAAATTACACGAAATCCGGAGGTAGAATGAAGTTAAGAGTTGTAGATTTATGCAAGACATGGCGAAGAGAGGCTGCCAAACAACTCACGAAAACCCCGCCTTATAGCGAAGCGCCCGAATTGTCTGGCTCAATGCGTTTTGCATCTCTCTCGGCGCCATTTCCTTATCCATAGCCGTATTCGATGGTCATCACGAGGTACGTTATCGTCCAGCAGTGACCTCATCGCCTGCCGGTTCTCCTCCGATGCTCATGCTTCCGTGTCATGCATCATCCGGCGGATACTCCGACAGCCATCTGTACAGATCGATGAAGACGGGATTGCGACCATCCTGTGGATCCCATGGCGTTCATCCCAAGGGATAATCCTATATGAATCATAAAAATGTAATAGCAAACGCGGACCGAGCTGATAAAAAGTGAATTCGGCACATCCGAGGATGTGCCTGTTTGATGTTTCAGGCCTCGTAATCTGGGCGCCATTTGGCGAACTGCGCGAGCTGCTCCTCGGTGCGGTGGTAGTACCTCTCGCCGCGGTCGAGCCGAGCTATGCGGGCCATCTCATCCTCGGTGAGGTTGAAATCGAAGATGCTGAAGTTGTCCCTGATGTGGTCGACGTTCCTGCTGCCGGGGATGACCGCGAACCCCATCTGCGTATGCCAGCGGAGTATGATCTGCGCGGGCGTCTTGGAGTACTTCGAGGCGAGCTCGGCGAACACTGGCTCGGCCATGAGCCTGCTGTCACCGTGGCCCAGGGGGTACCAGCTCATGATCCTGATGCCGTACTTCCCGATCAGGGAGCGGAGGTCCCTCTGGGTGAAATATGGGTGGGCCTCGACCTGCATGAACTGTGGTGCGATCTCCCATTTCTCCATCAGCTCCTCGATGTACCTCCCTTCGAAGTTGGATATCCCTATGGACCTCGCCTTGCCCTCCCTGTAAGCCCTTTCCAGGAGCCTGTATCCGGAGAGCCAGTCCCCGGCGGGCTGATGGATGTACAGGAGGTCCACGTAGTCCAGGCCGAGGCGCTCGAGGGTCTCGTCGACCGCATCGGGGTTGGTGTATTCGCTGGGCCAGAGCTTGGTGGAGACGAATATCTCCGACCTGTCCACACCGCTCTCCCTGATCCCGCGGCCGCAGGCCCTCTCGTTGACGTAGGCGTTGGCCGTGTCTATCATGCGATAGCCCATCTTCAGAGCCTCCCTCACGCTGTTCTCCGCATCCTCGGGGCTTAGCATGTAGGTCCCGATCCCTATCTCGGGGCATTCGATTCCGTTGTTCAGTTTCATCATTCACATTCACCCATCTTATTCGAATCTGGACTGGTCCAGCTCCTTTATCGCTCTGGCCGGGCTGCCCACGACGACCTGACAGTCGCCGACGTCCTTGGTCACGACCGACCCGGCTCCGACCACTGCGTACCTCCCCACCCTCACTCCTGGCATGATGTGCGCTCCAGCGCCTATCCAGGCGCCCTTGCATATCCTGACGGGCCTGCAGGTCAGGACCTGCCTGTCGTAGAGGTCGTGGTTGTTCGATATCAGCGACACGTTGGCGGCGATCATCACATCGTCCTCGATCTCCACCCCGCCCTTGCACATGCCCAGCATGTTGCCTCCGATGTACACGTTCTTTCCTATGCGGAGATTGTCGGATGCGATGAGGTTGAATGGAGCGGTGATCCTTGAGCCTTCTCCGATCCTGTCGCCGAACAATTCCTTCACAAGGCCATCGTACTCCGGCGTGAACGGCATCGTATGGTTGATCCTGAAGATCAGCTGGGCGGTCTCCACCGCCCTGAGCCCTTCCTCGGGGGTCATCTCCCTCATGTCTACTCTGAATTCCTCGCATTCCATGATATCGCCCCAGACACGACCTGGCCCAGTCGGCTGCCTTCTTCTCGGATGACTGCGCCTGGCTCCCGCTTATTGCCAGGGACCCGGCGAGGACAGCACCCTTGCATGCGTTCTTCAGGTCGCGCTCGGAGGAGCCCATCCCGCTCCCCTCGTGGGTCATGACCGCGAAGACCCTCTTGCCTCTCCAGTCGAGTCTCTCGAGCAGGGTGAAGACCGCCATGGGGTAGGTCCCCCACCAGCAGGGGCCGCACACGAAGACGTTGTCGTATCCGTCGATTGAATCGAGATATCTCTTCAGCTCGGGCCTGGCCCCCTGCCTCAGCTCCCTCTTAGCGACCTCGGTGCACTCCATGTAGTCCGAGGGATAGCTCTCCGCGGTGTCCACTTCGAACAGGTCGCCGCCGACGGCGGATGCGATGTACTCGGCGATGTATTCGGTGTTCCCCTTCGGGATGTCGCGGATGGAGCCGCCGAAGTAGTTCTCTCCCTTGCGGGAGTAGTATACGATCAGGTTTCTGGTCATGGTATCGATATGTTCATTCGAAGTGTATTTATTAAATATTTTTATAATAAAACTTTATAACTAATTAAAAAATTAAATTAAATATTTAAAGTGATGGCATGGACACCAGACAGGTAAATTATCTGCTCGAGATCAGGAAAACGATGAGCCTCAACCAGGCGGCCGAATCCCTAGGCGTGTCCCAGCCCACCCTCTCCTACCAGCTGAAGCAGATCGAGAGGGAGGTGGGTTTCGAGATATTCGAGCGCAACGGCAGGAACATGGCCATCACGCCGGCTGGCGATCAGCTCTGCTCCGGGTTGTTCGCGCTCCGCACGGAGCTGAGAAAGCTCATCGAGCACTGCCAGAACATCAGCGGGACGTACAGGCAGGACATCAGGGTAGGACTGCCGGTCAGGTCCGCGCTCAGGCTCCTCCCCGATGCAGTCAGGAGGTTTTCGGAGGAATACTCCGACGTATCGGTGACTCCGGTCTTCCATCCGTACGGGGATTTCACCTCATTCCTATCAGGAGGGACTGATATGGAGTTCACGGCCCAGGGCGAGCTCGACGGGTCCCCGGGCGTGAGGGAGGACCACCTGTTCTACAGCGGGATATACCTCATAACGAGGGACGACGACCCCCTGGCCTCCAAGGATGTGATAGGCGTGGAGGACATGGGCGGCAGGCTCCTGATGGTCGGGGGCGGCTCCCCTCCGGAGCTCATCGCCGTGCAGCAGAGGGTCATCAGGTATGCCGACGTCGGATACTACAACAGCCACGACCACGATACGACCATGGTCAACGTCGCCGTCGGGAAGGGGGTCTGCCTATCCCCCGGTTTCCTCAAGGGCGACGATCCCGGATACAGATGGATACCTTTCGACTGCCCGGAGAGGTTCGATTGCGTCCTCTGCACCAAGGCGAACGATGAGAGGGCGCCGGTCAGGAGATTCGTGGAGATCATGAAAGAGCTCTACGACTCATACGACGGATACCTCCGAGACCGGTGCGATCCCTCGGGAGCTGGCATCGTCAGCTACTTACGCGCCCATCGCTTATGCGTACGCATGGCGAAGGGCATCCTCGGCATCATCATCTGCCCTATGCTGGGCGACAATCTGGTGCACAGCCTCGGCGCCGACCCGGAGGAGAAGGACGTGGTCCTCGCCGATACCGGGAGCCAGGGTCCCATCGCCAGGAAGCTGGGGGAGTACGGGATCCCGTACAGCATATCGGATTGGGGCGGCATACTCTCAGGGGATGCCGCATTCGATCGCAGCAGGTACACGGTATTGGTCTATGCGTTGGATCTGGGGCTCCATGCCAGGCCAGATGTGCTGAGGGACAGGGTGGAGAGCCTGACGAGGGATATGCAGCATGTCGTGGATGCGATCGGGTACTATATCGGGACGTGCGGGAACGAGGGCTGGGACCTGCCGGCATGGTGCAGCGGCATGGGATTCAAGCCGTCCGCCACCTTCCGCGACCTCCATGGGAACCTGTGCCCGGACTGCGTCGGAGTTAACATCGCGGGCGGCCCCAGATATCTGGAGCTGATGGAGAGGTACCCCAAGCACATCTACGTGTTCCCGGCATTCGCGGTGAACAAAGAGGAGTTTAACGCCGCCAACAACGCGGCATCCGAGGCCGCCATGGCCAGCCTGGACGAGGGGACGTTGAAGGAGCTGGGGATAGAGCCGGGGCCCAACGCCTACGAGAGGTGGCTGCTCAGGTCGGGAGGATACGAGTACTACTTCAGGATCGAGACCGGCCTGGGCGACAGGGAGGAATTCGAGGCCGCTCTCGAAGAGCTGCGGAAGACCTCTGGGTTGCTGGAGAGGGTGCCCGACGAGGAATGGGGGAGCCTCCAGCCGACCGACGACCTGTATGCCGAATGCAAAACGTTCCTAGCATGATGTCATCAGCGTCCATGCCATCGGCTCTCTGGCATTCTTTATAGGCATGGATGCAGGTTCCCTATATGCGCAATGCGAGGATGCGATGAGATGAGGCAATACATCGTCGATGCCTTCACGGACGAGCCTTTTGCGGGGAACCCCGCGGCCGTCTGCGTGATGGAGGGATGGCCGGCGGATGGCTCGATGCTCAAGCTCGCGATGGAGAACAATCTGAGCGAGACGGCGTTCATAGTGAAGGAGAGCGGGGGCTACCGTCTGAGATGGTTCACCCCCGGCGGGGAGATCGGGCTCTGCGGCCATGCCACACTGGCATCTTCCTTCGTGCTGTTCAACCACTTCCGCCAGGATGGGGACGAGATAGAGTTCATCACGCTCGGCGGGAGGCTGTCGGTCGCAAGGAAGGGCGACCTGTACGAGATGGACTTCCCCGTATGCGAGCAGCACGAGATCCCGGTGACGGACGATATGGAGAGGGCATTCGGGGTCAGACCTGCGAAGGCTATCCTGGGGACCGATCTAGTCTGCGTCTTCGAATCGGAGGACCAGGTCCGCAGCATGCAGCCGGATCAGGCCGCCTTGGCGAGGCTCCCAGGCCGCGGGCAGAGCATCACCGCCAGGGGGGAGGATGCGGATTGCGTGTCAAGGAGCTTCTTCCCCAAGCTCCTGGTCCCCGAGGACCCTGTGTGCGGATCGGCGCATTGCCAGATCGCCGATTACTGGGCCAAGGAGCTCGGAAAGGAATCCATCCATGCCTACCAGGCTTCCAGGAGGGGCGGGTATCTGCTCTGCGAACCGCGCGGCAACGGGAGGATGGGCATAAGCGGGAAGGCGGTTCTGGTGGCCGTCTCGGAAATCGTGGCGGATCTCCGAATCGCAGACCAGGCAGCCCGGGGGAGCAGCCCATGCCATGTTCTGACAGCCGAGTGCCTGGAATGGGGTGAGAAGGGTACCTTTATGCTGGAATAACGGCATGTGCCCGGAGATTACGCCCTGCGGATGGGTCGAAGAGGGGATATGATGGAACGGACGCTAATGATATCTGACTCCTGCATAGGATGCGGGCAGTGCGCCAAGGTCTGCATACGCGGGCATCTGGCCATAGAGGGAGGCAGGGCGGTGGAGATCGAATCCCCGTACAGCTGCTTCAGATGCGGGCACTGCGGGGCGGTCTGCCCGAAGGGCGCCATAGCCATGCTGGACCACCTCGGCGAGGAGCAGGAGGCCGTCTCGGGATGCCCGGTGCCCCCCGGGGCCCTGGCGGAGCTGTACCGCAGGAGGCGCAGCCTCCGCTGGTTCGACAGGGGATGCACGAGGGAGGAGCTGGAGGGGCTGACTGCGTCCCTGAGGTACTCCCCCACGGCGGAGAACTCCCAGGCCGTCCAGTTCGCCGTGGTGGACGAGGGGTTCGACGACTTCATGAGGCTGGTCGCTTCCATCCTGAAATCCCATACCCATGAGCATCCGAGGTTGGCACAGTTCGTGGATTACGTGGAAGGCGGGATGGTGGGGAGGAACAACCCGTTCACATGGGAGGGGAGGCAGCTGATCATCGCATTCTCCCGTCTGCCCATAGATGCCATCATAGCCATGGAGCAGCTGGACCTTATGGCCTTCTCGATGGGGCTGGGGGGATTCCATTCCAGATGGATCCTGCAGGCATCAGAGAACGACCCGGAGAGGTTCATGTCGTTCTTCCCCGAGGTCGGGGAGGGCCTGAGTGTCTACGCGGTTTTCGTGATCGGCCATCCGCGCATCAGGTTCAGGCGCACGGTGCCGAGGGACGATAGGCCGGTGCTCTGGAAGCGAATCCTCATCCGGACGCGCCTGGTCATGAACCAGCTGAGCGATTACCGTCTATGGATAGGAATAGGGCGAAGCCGTCCTGATCCAGAACGTGACCGCGTTCGCGCTCCTGCATTCCGGGATGCCCAAGGATCTCGTGCGGAATTATCCGTAGGACTGGGACTGCATGGCCGAGAATACGGGCTCATGGACGGGCATAGCCCGGTCCTCCCTGCGGCGGAAACCTCGCCGGCACCATATGCACGGCTACGGCATCATGAGGTCCTGCCGATGGCCGGCCATCGTGTGATAACGGTTTTATGGTAACATACCTGTTAGCGTACCAGGTAACATGTCAGACGAGATCACGGTCACAATCACCCGCGACAAGGCTTTCATCATGAGCAAGACGGCGGCCACTCTCATCATGGATGGGGAGGAGATCGGGAAGCTGAAGAACGGCGAGTCCATCGAGTACAGGACCACCGCCGGGGAGCACGACTTCTATGCCAAGGCCCTTTCAGCAATCTCCGGCAACAAGGTCATGGACCTGAGCGACGGAGACACCATCCGCATCAAGATGGTCGTCGCCGGCTGGGTCGTCACCCACGAGAAGAAGAGCTGAAGCCTTCCCGGAATCGGATGCGGTCCGCCGCACGGCAGAGCCTATATTATTGGATGATTATTCCAATAATATGAGCAGGCTAGCCGAGATCATCAGATTGGATAACCATGCGGTCGCGATCTACCGCGAGCAGACGCTGCCTGAGGATGCCTTCGTTCCTCAGAACGGCCACTGCACCATACCTTCCCTTTTCGTCCGCTGCACCCGCCTCGGCGGCAAGTGCGCCGCGGATTCCGCCCATTCCCCGTGCCACGGATCGAAGAGCGGCTTCGGATTCGGCGGCATCGCGGACCGCCAGAGGTCCGCCTGGTCGGCGTCCACGGTTCCCGAGGAGGTCCGCAGCGGCATGGCCCACGGGAGCTCGGGGATGTCCTATTTCGCGACCTCCGAGATAGCGCTGCTGCAGATGGAGCCCATCAGGGATTACGGGGACGGGAGCGACGCCATCGTGTTCCAGGACCTGGACGATGCGCTGTCCCAAGGCAGGCCGATAGAGGTCGTCGCGTTCCTGGTGGACCCGATGCGCCTGTCCGTGCTGCAGCAGCTCGCGGCATTCTCCAAGACAGCCCCGGGCCCGGCGGCCATAATGCCGTACGGCCATGCCTGCCAGCAGGTGTACGCCATCCCGAGGGGCGAGGGCGAGTCCGATGACCCGCACGCCGTCATAGGGATGACCGACCTCTATGCAAGGCGGTATGTCGACAAGGACAGGATGTCCTTCGCCGTCCCATACAAGCTGTACCGGAGGATGGAAGAGGACATCGACGCGTCGTTCCTGGCCAAGCCGAGGTACAAGGAGTACATGGACGCCTGCCTGCGACCGTCGCCATTCCAGATTCTTAAAACACACGATATCAGCAGAAGGTTCTTGGCCGGCCCCGGTGAACCCGGGACCGGCCGATTGGGGTTTATTCGGGGTTTCAAGCCTTCTTGGACCTGACCACGTAGAACGCGACGGCGGCGATCGCCCAGACCGCCGGTCGATCCGGTGCTGCATCTTCTCCGATCCTCGATGGGTATGGGGCCTTCTCGATGTGGTGGTCGTGAACGGTCGGTGAAAATCAGATGTGCCAGCATGTTGATCCGCTCATGCAGGCGCCAAGGTTGGGATGTAAAAGACGGAGGGAGGCGGGAGCCCCCGCTCCGTGGTTTCAGTTCTTGAGCTTGTCTCTGAATTTGGACTTGCCCTTGGATTTGGAGGATGCGCCGGCGGCGGAGTCGAGCTTCATCAGGAGCTCCTTCTCCTCATCCGTAACCTTCCTGGGGACGGATACGCCGACCCTGACCAGAAGGTCCCCCCTCACCGAGGAGTTGAGCTTCGGGAGACCCTTCCCGGCGATGCGCAGGACGGTCCCCACTTGTGTGCCAGCGGGGATCCTGAGCGCCGCCTTCTCCCCCTCCAGGGTGGTGACGGTCTCCTCCCCTCCGAGGACCAGCTTAGGATAGGTCGTGGTGATCCCGGTCCAGAGGTTGTTGCCGTCGCGGTCGAAGGTCGGGTCCTGCTTCACGTGGATGACCACGAACAGGTCGCCCGGCGGGCCGCCGTTGAAACCTGCGTTCCCGGCTCCGCCGACGCGGAGGCGCATGCCCTCGTCCATGCCCTTGGGGATGTTGATCTCGACCTTGGTCTCCTTCTGCATGCGGCCCTGGCCGCGGCAGTGGGGGCATCTCTCGGCGAAGGTCTTGCCCGTGCCCCTGCAGTCGGGGCAGTCGGACACCGTGATCATGTTGCCGAACGGGCCCCTGCGGACCTGCTGGATCTGGCCGGCGCCGCCGCATTTGGCGCAGGTTGACACCTTGCCGTCCTTCCCACCGGTCCCGTTGCACTTGTCGCACAGGACTGTGTGGGGGACGTTCAGGCTGGTCTCCCTGCCTTCTAGGACGTCCTTGAGGGTGATCTCCAGGTCGTACCTGAGGGAGTCCCCCTGCTGGGGGCCCCCGCGGGACCTCCGGGAGTGGCCGCCCCCGAAGATGTCCCCGAAGATATCTCCGAATATGTCGCTGATGTCGTCGGATCTTGTGAAGTCGCTCCACTGGAATCCGCCCTCACCGAAGTTCTGCTTGACGCCGTCGAAGCCGTACTGGTCGTACATCTTGCGCTTCTCTTCGTCGGAGAGGATCTCGTAGGCCTCGGATATCTCCTTGAACTTGGCCTCTGCGACCTCCTTCGGCTCCGTGGACACGTCTGGATGGTACTGCTTGGCCAGCTTGCGGTAGGCCTTCTTGATCTCGTCCTGGGTCGCGGATCTCTCGACCCCCAGAACCTCGTAGTAGTCCCTGGGCATCTGGATCACTCGTCGTCGACGATCTTGTAGTCGGCGTCCACGAAGTCGCCCTGGGCGCCCTCCTGGGACTGCTGCCTGGGCTGCTCTGGGCCGGCTCCGGCGCCGGGGTTGGCGCCCTGCTGCTGGGAGGCCTCCTTGTAGATCCTCTCGCTGATGGGCCCCATGACCTTCATGAGGGCGTCCATCTTGGCCTTGATGTCCTCGACGTTGTCGGTCTTGTTGGCGGCCTCCAGGTCGCTGATGGCGGCCTCGACCCTGGCCCTCTCCTCCTGGGTGACCTTGCCGCCCAGCTCGTCGAGGGACTTCTTGACGGTGAAGACCGCGGTCTCGGCCTGGTTGTGGGCCTCGACGACCTCCATCTTCTTCTTGTCGGCATCGGCGAACTGCTCGGCCTGCTTGACCATGGCGTCGATCTCCTCCTTGCTGAGCTTGTTGGAGGAGGCGATGGTGATCTTCTGCTCCTTGCCGGTCCCCTTGTCCTTGGCGGTGACGTTGATGATGCCGTTCGCGTCGATGTCGAAGGTGACCTCGATCTGGGGCACTCCGCGGGGTGCGGCCGGTATGCCGTCCAGGATGAACCTGCCGAGGCTGGTGTTGTCCGCCGCCATGGGCCTCTCTCCCTGAACCACGTTGATCTCGACGGAGGGCTGGTTGTCGGCCGCGGTGCTGAACACCTGGCTCTTCTTGGTGGGGATGGTGGTGTTCCTGTCGATGAGCTTGGTGGCGACTCCGCCGAGGGTCTCGATTCCGAGGGACAGCGGGGTGACGTCCAGCAGCAGCACGTCCTTGACCTCTCCGGACAGGACGGCTCCCTGGATGGACGCTCCCATGGATACGCACTCCATCGGGTCGATTCCGCGCTGGATCTTGGGTCCGACGATGTTCTCCACGAAGTTCTGGACGATGGGCATCCTGGTGGGTCCCCCGACCATGATGACTTTGTCGATTTTGTCGTTGCTGAGGTGGGCGTCGGAGATCGCCTGGGTGATGGACTGCCTGCACCTGGAGACGATGGGCTCGACGAGCTCCTCCAGCTTGGCGCGGGTGATGGTCTGGACCAGGTGCTTGGGGCCGGATGCGTCGGAGAAGATGAACGGGAGGTTCACCTCGGTCTGCATGGTGGTCGAGAGCTCGATCTTGGCCTTCTCGCATGCCTCCCTGACCCTCCAGAACGCCATGTTGTCGGTCGCGAGGTCGATGCCGGTCTCCTTCTGGAACTCCCCGATCACGTACTTCGTGAGGGCCTCGTCCATGTCGGATCCTCCCAGCTGGGTGTCTCCCGAGGTGGACAGCACCTCGAACACTCCGTCGGAGAAGTCCATGATGGTGACATCCAGGGTACCTCCGCCGAGGTCGAAGACCATGATCTTCTGCTCGACGTCGGATTTGTCCAGGCCGTATGCCAGTGCGGCCGCGGTGGGCTCGTTGATGATCCTGACGACCTCCAGGCCGGCGATGGCGCCGGCATCCTTGGTGGCCTGCCTCTGGTTGTCGTTGAAGTAGGCCGGCACTGTGATGACCGCCTTGTCGATGGTCTCGCCGAGGTAGGACTCGGCGTCCTTCTTGATCTTCTGCAGGATGAACGCGGAGATCTGCTGGGGGGTGTACTCCTTGCCCAGGGCGGTGACCTTCTCGCTGCTGCCCATCTTCCTCTTGACGTTCTTGATGGTGCCGTCGGGGTTCGTGACCGCCTGCCTCCTGGCGGGCTCTCCGACCAGGAGCTGCCCGTCCTTGGTGAATGCTACGTACGAGGGGAAGGACTTCCCTCCGACGCTGGTCCCCTCTGCGCTGGGGATCATTGTAGGCCTCCCTCCCTCCATGATGGAGGCGGCCGAGTTGCTTGTTCCGAGATCGATTCCGATGATTCTTGACATTCCGCTCACCTTCCTTGGTTTGATTAACTGGTTTTCCTGGTCACCTTGACCTTGCTGTACCTGAGGACCTTCCCGTTGAGAGTGTATCCCTTTTGGAAAACCTCCGCTACCATGTCGTCCTCCTCCCCGTCCACGGTGCACAGGGCCTCGTGGAGGTTGGGGTCGAACTTCCCCTCTGCGGGGATCTCCTGCAGGCCGTTGGCCTCCAGGATCTTCATCAGGTTGGACCTGACGCCGCGGATCCCCTTGACGAGGTCCGTCTCCTCTCCCGCGTGCTCCAGCGCGCGGTCGAGGTCGTCGACCACCGTCAGCAGGTCGGAGACGATGGATGAGCAGGCGAACTTCCTGAACTCCTCGTTCTCCTTCTGGGTCCGCTTGCGGTAGTTGTCGAAGTCCGCCTGCAGCCTGCGGGCCATGTCCAGGTACTTCTCGGCCTGGGCCTGGGCCTCCGCCAGGGGGTCCTCCTCGATGGCGAACTCCTCTTGCGGCTCCTGCTCTTCTGCCGCGTCCTTCTCTTTAGACTTATCAGTCATCCGTTCTGCCTCTGTAGTCGGTTTGACAAAGGAAAGCGGGGCCAGGACGGCCCCGCTGTTTGATTTTCAGCGTTTTCAGTCGTCCATTCCCGGAGGCATTCCGCCCTCGCCGACCTGCGGCATGGGGCTGGCCTTGGAGGCGATGACGTCGTCGATCCTCAGGATCATGACCGCCGCATCGGTGGCGGAGTTGATGGCCTGCTTGCCGATCCTGTGGGGCTCGATGACGTTCAGCTTCATCATGTCCTCGACCTTTCCGGTGAAGGGGTTGAGTCCGGCGTACTTCTTGCCCGCCTTGTGCTGCTTCCTCATCTCGATGACGATGTCGATGGGGTCCAGACCGGCGTTCTCAGCGAGGGTGCTGGGGATGATCTCCATGGCGGAGGCGTAGGCCTCGATGGCGATCTGCTTCCTTCCGCCGACGGATGCGGCGTAGTCGCGGAGCTGCATGGCAATCTCCATGGCGGTGGATCCTCCGCCGGTGACCATGAGGCCGTCCTCGATGGCGACCTTGACGACGGACCAGGCATCGACCAGGGACCTCTCGACCTCGTCAGCGACGTGGTTGGTTCCTCCCCTGACGAGCACGGACACGGTCTTGGGGTCCTTGCAGCCGGTGATGAACGTCATCTCCTCGTCCTCGACCTTCCTGAGCTCGACGGTCTCGGCGAATCCGAGGTCCGCGGCCTCCATCTCGGCGATCTTGTTGATGATGTTGGCGCCGGTGGACTTCCCGAGCCTCTCCATGTCGGACTTCTTGACGCGCCTGCAGGCGTAGATGCCCTCCTTGGCGAAGAAGTGCTGGGCGAGGTCGTCGATTCCCTTCTGGCAGAAGACGACGTTGGCTCCGGTGGCCTTGACCTTCATGACCATGTCCTTCAGCATCTTCTCCTCCTCTGCGATGAATCCCGCGAGCTGGGAGGGGTCGGTGATTTGGATCTTGGCGTCGATCTCGGTCTTCTTGACCTCGAAGGGGGCGTCGATCAGGGCGATCTTGGCGTTCTTGACGGACCTGGGCATGTTCTGCTGGACGGGCTCCTTGTCGATGATCAGTCCCTTGACGATCTCGGACTCCTCCATCCTAGCGCCAGCCTTCTTGACGGTCTGGATGTTCTTCAGGTCGACGACGTAGTTGCCGTCCTTGTCCTTGTCGACGACGGTCTTGACGGCCTCGACGACCATCTCGGAGAAGACGACCTTGGCCTGGTTGACCTGCTTGGAGTTCATGGCGGCCTGGGCGAGCAGCTTGAGGGTCTCCTCGTCCTTGATGGAGACCTTCTTGGCGACCTTGACGAGGACCTCCTGGGCCTTGTCGTTGGCGAGCCTGTATCCGCTGGCGATGATGGTGGGGTGGACGTTGGCGTCGATCAGGTCGGTGGCCTTTTTGAGGAGCTCGCCGGCGAGGATGACGGATGTGGTGGTTCCGTCCCCGACCTCGTCGTCCTGGGTCTTGGCGACCTCGACGAGCATCTTGGCGGCGGGGTGCTGGACGTCCATCTCCTTCAGGATGGTGACTCCGTCGTTGGTGATGACGACGTCTCCCATGGAGTCGACGAGCATCTTGTCCATTCCCCTGGGCCCGAGGCTGCTCCTGACAGCGTCGGAGATGGCCCTGGCGGCCGAGATGTTGTTGAACTGAGCGTCCTTTCCTTTCTCTCTCTTGGTTCCTTCCCTAAGGATGATGACAGGGGTGTTACCCATTCCCATTTTATCTTCCTCCGAATCCTCTAATATAGGATTGACTGTGCAAGTGAAGTTTGTTCTTCTATATAAATTTGATTATCTATCCCCCAGCGAACGGGGGTATGGGGGAACGGGAGCAGGGAAGGGGTTTGGGACCGGGCCAGCGCCCGGCGGGGAGGGCCTCGGTTGAGGGCCCAGAAGAAGAACACCACCAGGAATACGAGGACCGGCCTGGTGAGCTCCACCGCGGCGCCGGCGGCGTCGTCGGGAACGTAGCCGATGCCCTTCTTGGCGATGAATCCCACGGCGAAGCCGCCGATGATGGAGAACACCACGGTCAGGATGGCGACGATTACGTGCCTGACGTCCACGTCCCCCACGAGGACCATCCAGATGAGCGTGATGATCAGGGCTCCGACGATGCTGATCAGCGTGGACATCGCCACGTTCTTCATGTTGAACCCGGAGCTGGCGAAGGACCTGGTGCAGACCATCGCGTTCAGGATGCAGACCTCTGTGAGGCCGACGGCGACGGCCGCGACCTCCGAGCCCACGTTCCCGTCGAGGGTGATGTACATGGCGACGCTGGCCGCCACGCAGACGATCATGACGGCGATGCCGCCGAGTGGCGTGCCGGAGTCCTTCGACGCCTGCGGGAACAGCATGTCCCCGAACCTGGCGAGGTCGCCGAGGAAGGCGAACTTGAAGATCACCATGGAGGATGCCACGGCGAACAGCGCGAATATGGGCCAGAGCGGCGCATTGAACACATCCTCGATCTTGGCGACGACCCACAGGATGATCATCATGGCCATGCCGAGCACCACGCCCACCAGCGGGAGCATGGACGGGTTGGAGTACCCCGTGTCCCTCTCTTCGTCGGAGGCCTTCACGGGGAGGATGGTCATCTCGGCGAGCATCCCTTTGAGGGCGGGTACCGCCTTGACGCCGACATCGCCCACCATGTCGCCCACGGTGGCTTTCTCCTCCTCGGCCTTCTCCTCTTCTTCGAGCTTGTCTACCCAGTCGTCCAGCGTCTCGTCGCGCTCTTTCTCAGGCATGTGGAACCTCCTGCGCCCCGTCCGTGCGGAGCGCCTCTGGGTTATGATACGTCGGGCGGGATATTAAGCGTTATCAGGTTTGAGAATGGGGGAAGGGGCCGGGGCCCCTGGAAAGGTTTCAGCGGATGAACAGGAGCTCCCTGTACTTGGGCAGGGGCCACATGTCGTCGTCGACGATCATCTCGAGGGCGTCGACGTGCTCCCTGACCTTGAGCAGGTAGGGGACGATCCTGTCGTGGAAGGCCACAGCCTTCTCCCTCTGGCTCTTCAGCTGGAGGATGGCGTCGCATCCCCTCTCCATCTCGATGGCCAGCTCCCTGGCCTCGCTGGTGTGGGTGGCGATGTCCTTGATGATCTGGGTCTCAGCGGCGGACACCTTCTTGTACTCCGCGGCCGAGAAGATCTCCTTCATCTTGGCCACGTTGTCCAGGAGGATGCTCTGGTACCTGGTGGACACCGGGAGGATGTGGTTGGCGGTCAGGTCCGCGAGGACCCTGGCCTCGATCTCGATCTTCTTGGAGTACATCTCCCAGTAGATCTCGCTCCTTGCCTTCAGCTCCACCTCGGTCATGACGCCCATCTCCCTGTAGATCTCCACGGTCTGCTTGGAGTTGAACGAGTCGTAGGACTCGGGGGCGCTGGTGGTGCAGTCGAGGCCGCGCTTCGCAGCCTCCTTCTTCCACTCGTCGGAGTAGCCGTTGCCGTCGAAGCAGATCTTCTTGGCGGCCTTGTACGCCAGGCGCGTCTCCTCGAGGATGGCCTCCATGGCCTTCTCGCCGGCGGCGATCCTCTTGTCGACGGCCTCCTTGAACTTGGTCAGCTGGTAGGCGACGATCGTGTTCAGGACGGTCACGGCGGAGGCGCAGTTGGCAGATGAGCCAGGGGCCCTGAACTCGAACCTGTTGCCGGTGAAGGCGAACGGAGAGGTCCTGTTCCTGTCGGTGTTGTCTATCAGCAGGTCGGGGATCTGAGAGATCCCGGTCTTGAAGCCCCTGCTGCTCATGATCTTGACCATGTCCTTGCTCTTGAGCAGGTCCTCGAACGCCGCGGTGACCTGGGTGCCCAGGAAGGACGATATGATCGCGGGCGGGGCCTCGTTGGCTCCGAGCCTGTGCTCGTTGCTCGCGGTGAGGACGGAGGCCTTCAGCAGACCGTTGTTGTCGTAGACAGCCTTCAGCACGTTGGCCATGAACATCAGGAACCTGATGTTCTCCTTGTCGGTCTTGCCGGGGGCCAGGAGGCCGGTTCCGGACTCGGTGCCCAGGGACCAGTTGCAGTGCTTGCCGGACCCGTTGACCCCCTCGAAGGGCTTCTCGTGCAGCAGGACCTTGAAGCCGTGCCTGTCGGCGACGGACCTCATGAGGGCCATGAGGACGAGGTTGTGGTCGTTGGCCAGGTTGGCCTGCTCGTAGACCGGCGCGATCTCGAACTGGTTCGGGGCGACCTCGTTGTGCCTGGTCTTGATGGGGATCCCGAGCTTGTAGCACTCGAACTCCAGGTCCTTCATGAACTCGATGACCCTGCCGGGGATGGACCCGAAGTAGTGGTCCTCCAGCTGCTGGTTCCTGGCGGAGTTGTGGCCGATGAGGGTCCTCTCGGCCATGATCAGGTCGGGGCGGAGGGCGTACAGGCCGGTGTCCACCAGGAAGTACTCCTGCTCCCACCCGAGGTAGGAGAATACGGGGTCGTCCTTCACGCCGAAGTACTTCAGGAGCTCGGCGGTGGCCTTGGAGACGGCGGCATCGGACCTGAGCAGGGGGGACTTGTAGTCCAGGGCCTCCCCGTTGTAGGAGATGAAGACGGTGGGGATGCAGAGGCAGTCGCCCATGATGAACGCGGGGGACGAGGGGTCCCATGCGGTGTACCCGCGGGCCTCGAAGGTGTTCCTGAGGCCCCCGGAGGGGAACGAGGACGCGTCGGGCTCCTGCTGGCAGAGCAGCTTGCCCTGGAACTGCTCCAGGCTCTCGCCCTTGCCGTAGGGCTCCGCGAAGGAGTCGTGCTTCTCGGCGGTGCCGCCCGTCAGGGGCTGGAACCAGTGGGTGTAGTGGGTCGCGCCCATGTCCATGGCCCACCTCTTCATGCCGGCGGCCACGTGCTCGGCGGTCTCCCTGTCAAGGGTGACGCCCTGCTCGATGGACTCGTAGACCTTCCTCCTGGTGTCCGAGGAGAGGTACTTCCTCATGTTGGCGCGGCTGAACACGTTGCAGCCGTAGTATTCCGATGTGGCGGGCGCCGGCGGGACCGCTTTGACCGGTTCCGTGGCAAAAGCCGCCTCGACAGCCCTGAACCTGCTGTTCGACATGCGCCTTAATTGCAATTAGGGATAAATAAAGACTAACACGCGCCCCCTTATCCCAGGCCCATATGCCAAGCGCCCCGAGCTAACGGGCAATACCCTTATTTCGCGGATGCGTATACGGCCCTTACTTAGGTGAGGACATGGCGTTCAAGCTATTCAAATCTGGAGACGACCTGTACGAGCAGGGCAACGAGCTCATTAAAAGGGGAGAGTTCGGCAAAGCCCGCGACATCCTCCAGAAGTCAATCGAGAAGGAGGGTGGAGCCGACGACATAGCGGCTGCCATGGTGGCGCTGATCGACGTGGGCAAGGCGCAGGCCAACCCCGCCAGCTACCAGAGGCTCCAGGAGGCCCTCGCATCCTGCTCAGCGGGTGATTTCGTGTTCGGCTTGACCGATGTGAAGCGCGACGAGCTGATCCAGGAGTGCGCGCTCACCGCTCGCAAGCTCATGGCCCTGGCGAAGGGGACCAACCGCGACTCCAAGATGGAGGCCGCCAAGGAGCTGCAGGAGGTCGCCCAGGACTTCCAGGCCCAGATGGGGGACCGCACCCTGATCATCCCCGAGATATTCAGGAAGGACTCCACCGTCACCGGGACCACCGAGTTCTTCAACCTCATGGCCACGTCGTACGAGATGATGTCCGAGGCCACGGTATGGGACGACCCGTCCCAGGCCGCCGAGTACGAGCAGATCGCCATGGGCTACCGCCAGCAGAACGGCCAGTCCGGGGAGGCCAACGCCACCAGGATCAGGCAGTTCGCCAACACAAGCAAGTGCTGGCTGTGCGGGAGGGTCGCCACCGGCGAGGGCATACACTTCTTCAGCGCCCCCGCGGAGGTCTCCGGGGCCCTCGAGAAGGAGTCTGCGGGAGGGCCGGCCAAGTCCAGCCCGGCGGACGGCCAGCACATTTACATCTGCAGGGCTTGCTACACCGCCGTGTCCAACAAGGCCGACGAGATCTCCAGGGTCTACTTCGACCGCGGGATGGCGGAGCTGAGGGCCACCGAGGCCAGGCTGCAGGCCGAGATCGCGGCGCTGCAGAGCCAGATCGCGTTCGCAAGGATGGGCAGATGACATGGACCAGATGATAGAGCTCAGGTGCAAGTACTGCGGGGCCCCGCTGGACCGCGAGCAGATCGAGTCGGATTCGCCGTACGTGACCTGCCAGAGCTGCGGAACCACCCAGCAGAGGGTCGACGCCAAGGCCTACATGGACCAGATGATGGGCCAGATCCAGTCATGGATCAGCAAGGCAATCCCCGGCGGGTTCTCCGTGGCCCAGCAGGAGAACGTTGACCCCATAGCGAGGCACAACATCTACATGAGCAACGTGAAGCCCATGGTGGACCTGGAGATCCGCGAGTACCGCTTCGCGCTCACCACCGCGGCGTCCTCGCCGCTCATCGTCCTCCCGTTCAACGAGGGCAAGCCGGTCAAGTTCGTCCATACCTCCACTCAGGCGTTTGAGTTCAACGCCAGGCTCAAGAGCGTGGAGCCGCTGGCCGTGGACGGCGAGAACCGCACCGCGATCCTGGAGGCAGAGAACATAACCGCCGCCTACGCGCTCATCATCAACAACTCCAAGCTCCTGACGGAGACCACTCCGGGCCGCTTCGCCATGATGTCCAAGAACTTCAAGGAGGCGGCCGACGACCTGTCCAGATGCAAGGGCCTCGAGCCCCTGGCGTCCAGGCTGGACGCGCTCTCGGAGCTGTGCACCTCGTCCGACATGGTCCTCAACGGGGACCAGTTGGGATGCTCGATGAAGGCCGAGAAGGCCATCGGCATGCTCGAGAAGGCGAAGAAGGACGTCCTGGCCACCCCCAAACTGACCATGATGATCCGCGCCCTGGACATCGAGATCACTCAGGGCAAGACCCTGAAATCCGCCGCCGACGGCGCCATGTCCGGCACCGGCAAGGATGCGCTGGGCACCCTGGAGCTGATCAACAAGGTCTCGTCGATCCAGTACCCGTCCGTCCCAGGCTGGGAGATGCTCAACGGTAAGAAGGACAGGGAGAAGGAGCTCATCGCCAACGTCGAGGGCATCGTGACTGCCAGGAGCAGCGGCACCATCATGATATGCACGGGCGGGGGCGACACCCTCTACCCGTTCTGGGATATCGACCTGAAGTACAGCTTCACCACCGGCACGATGTTCAACAAGAAGGTCGTGGAGGTAGAGGAGGACATCCTCCTGCCGGCCACGTTCACCCTCTGCGCCGCGGCGCTCCGCAACCCGGTCTGCGCCTTGACGGACATCTTCTCCGCGGGAGGCGGCTCTTCCATGATGGACCGCATCTCCGGCAGCGAGAGCAGCATCAGCGGCGGGGCCGGCATCGGGAGGCTCACGGACTCTGCGTCCCCGTCATCGCCCGGATCCAGGTCCGTGGTCGTGCCGCTGTCCACGCGCGCGGAGGCGGCCAAGCTGATAGACAACTACATGAAGTACGCCTCGTCGCAGAACTCCAAGCTCAAGCTGAGCAGGCCGGAGGTCAAGCGCCTGGTATACATACCGTGCACCATGGACGGCTACGTCCCGAAGCTCCCCAAGGAGTTCGACGGGCTGTATCCGTGGGTGCTCAAGGACGGCTCCATGGCCGCCATAATCAAGATTTGAGAGGTGAAGGGAATGGCACAAATCAACTCAAGGACCTCCTCGGCGATATCCGTCGGGGCCTTCCTCCTGGCGGTGGCCTTCGGGCTCCTCGTCGGGTTCACCACCGGAGACTACCTTTCGGCGGTCTGGGTGGTGCTGATCGTGTTCGGCCTGTACGTGATGGTCGCGTCCAGGCTCAAGAGCGACAGCAACGATTCGTTCGGCCCGTCGGAGGCCGACGTCATGGTGGCCGGAGGGGTCGTCATGGCAGGACTGGGGGCGGCCGGCCTGGTGTACACCTACACCGGCGAGGTCGTCTACACCGCGGTCGTGATCCTCGTGGTCGTCGCGGTCACCGGAATAGTGATGGCAGTCAAGAACAGGAGCGTGCGAGAATGGGATTCGAGGACGGAATCAAGGACAAGATGAAAAGCGAGCTGACCCTCACCCAGAGGGTCGCCATGTACATCCCCGGCTACAAGGGGTACAGGGAGAGGAACCTCCGCAGGGACGAGGACAGGGCCGTGAGGCAGGAGCTCTCCCGCTGCATCCAGGGCACCAAGGCGGACCTGGCGAGCGTCCAGAGGGAGCTGGTAGGCTCCCCGCTGATCATGGATGTGGAGAGGATCCGCACCAAGGTCGACCGCTACGACATCGACATCAAGAAGGCCGTGAACGGCTACAGCGCGTTCCACGCCTCCCTGAAGGTCACGGAGGCCGACCTGGACCGCCTGGTCCACTGGGACGCTAAGCTGATGGACGACATCCAGGACATGAGGACCGCCGCGGCGGACCTCCTGAAGAGCGTCGACATGGGGCTGGACTGCAAGGCCGAGATCCGCAACTTCGAGAGGGGCATCGACTCCCTGGTCGAGGACTACAACCAGAGGGAAGCGGTCATGAAGGGCATACAGGAGTGATTCGAATGGGAAAGACCAACGTTGTGTTCTGGGAGTCGCAGGGCCCAGACGACATAATCTACGCTTACGAGCACGACGACCTGAGGACGCTGACGGCAGTCACCGTCCCGGAGCACGCCGTGGCCGTCTTCGCCAGGGACGGGCAGCTCCAGGGCGTCCTGCAGCCCGGCAAGCACATGATCACCTCCAGCAACATCCCCTGGCTCACCAAGCTGTACCAGCTGGCCATGGGATACAAGGAGAGCCCCTTCAAGGTGCAGATCATCTTCATCTCCCTGAAGATGTTCAACGGGAAATGGGGCATCCGCGGAATGATCAAGGCTGCCCAGGGATACGAGGTCCCCGTCACGCTGATGGCGAACGGCGACTACCAGTTCCGCGTCAGCGACGTGCCGGTGTTCTACACCCAGGTACTAGGCGGCCTCAGGTCCTACACCACAGGCGACCTCAACGCCTTCATGAAGGCGTTCATCAACGAGCAGATCACCCAGCAGCTCTCCAAGCAGTACTACATGGAGATGCTGAACAACCTGGAGCAGGCCTCCACCACCACCAAGGTGCTCGTCGAGCAGTACTTCACCCAGAGGGGCATAGAGCTCCTCTCGCTGAAGATCGCCGAGGCGAGGACCACCGAGGAGGACCAGCAGAAGATCTTCGAGTACCTGCAGTTCAGCAGCGCCAACGGAGAGGCCTTCAAGAAGTACGAGGTCATGGACAGGATGGCCGATGCGATAGGCAACTCCCAGGGAGGTGCGGCGATGGGAACCGGAATGCTTCTGTTCCCGCAGATGTACCAGCAGCTCCAGCAGCAGCCCGTGCAGGGTGTGCAGGGGCAGCAGGCCCAGATGCAGCAGGCGCCCAAGGTGCTCTGCCCTTACTGCGGCAACCCCAACGACTATCCCTACAAGTTCTGCGGGAACTGCGGGAAGCCGTCGCCCCAGCAGCAGGCGGCCCAGGCGCCCCCGGCGGCGCCCGCCGGAGCAGGCCCCGCGCCTGCCGGAGGGGCTCCCCTGGCGTTCAAGGTCTGCCCCTACTGCGGCCAGGACATCAGCGGGCTCCCGAAGACCCCGAAGTACTGCCCGTACTGCTCGGAGCAGCTCTACCGATCAAGGGAGGGGGGCCCGCCCCCTTCCCACCTTCCTTTTTATCGTACCAGCGGATACACCGTCCGATGAAATCTTTGGAAGACTACGTCACGACGATCCCGGACTTCCCCAAGCCCGGCATCATGTTCAGGGACATCACCACCATCATGAGCGACCCGGACGGCTTCAAGCTGGCCGTCGACGGCCTGATGGACCGCCTCGAGGGCGTCGACTTCGACCTCGTCCTGGGCTCCGAGTCCAGAGGGTTCATCTTCGGTACCCCCGTCGCCTACCTGGCGAACAAGGGGTTCATCCTGGTCAGGAAGAAGGGCAAGCTCCCCAGGGAGACCATCTCCGAGGACTACGACCTGGAGTACGGATCCGCCACCCTCGAGATGCACAAGGACTCCGTCAAGCCCGGCCAGAAGGTAGTCATCGTCGACGACCTCATTGCCACCGGCGGCACCACCGAGGCCATCGTCAAGATGGTCGAGAGGCTCGGCGGCGAGGTCGTGAAGATCCTGTTCGTCATGGAGCTGGCCGGCCTGAAGGGCCGCGAGAGGCTCAAGGGCTACGACGTCGAGTCCCTCCTCGTTTACGAGGGAGCCCGATGCAGGTCACCAGCAGCGCGATCGAGAACGGCATCATCGCCGACCGCTACGGCTCCAAGGGGACCCAGTTCAGGGACGGCATGCCGTCGCTGTCCATCCCCTTCGAGATTGTAGGGGCCCCCGAGGGGACCAGGTCGTTCGCGGTCGTTTTCGACGATTACGACGCCGTCCCCGTGTGCGGGTTCGACTGGATCCACTGGCTGGTATGCGACCTCAAGAGGGCATCCGTCGCAGAGGGCGAGTCCGGGAAGTCCGGGGACTTCACCGAGGGATGCAACAGCTGGCATAGCATCGCCGACGAGCTCACGGCGGCCCAGGCCACCGGGTACGGCGGCCCCGCTCCCCCCGACAGGGAGCACAGGTACACTCTGAGGGTGTACGCCCTGGACTGCGAGCTGGGACTGCCTCGCGGATTCATGATGAACGACCTGTTCTTTGCCATGCAGGGGCATGTGCTGGCACACGCGACCTTGGTGGGGAAGTACTCGCCCAAGAAGCAATCCCGATCATCTTTCCGCGCTCTCCGGACGTGGGTCCGGGGAGCGTATTTCCCTTCGCCGCGATGAGCATCGGTCGGATATTGGCGAATCCATCCGATGCAGAAGGGCAACTGGATTTTACACACGTGTTGCTTATATACTCTTTAAAAACTCCGAGCATCTTTCGGCCAATTTTATACGATAGCGGTCATCGCCGTCATCGCCGTCCTCAGGAGGCGCTGAGAAACGATTTACCCGTGCGAGAGCACGGGTCAACCCCTTTTCACGGCTCATCCGATCGGTTTCCGTTGTTTTCGTCCCCGCAGGGGGCCGTACGGGACGCGGTTCGATCCGGGGCGAGTGCCTTATATCAGACCCCTCATATCCTCTGGATATGCCCAAGGTCATCCTCAACCACGGCGCGGGCGGGGAGCTCATGCAGGAGTTCCTCGTCAAGCATGTGACCAACCACTTCCCTAAGATGGATGCGGACGTCCCGCTGGACTCCATGGACGACTCCGCCGTGGTGGACGACGTGGTGTTCACCATCGACGGGCACACCGTCAAGCCGCTCTTCTTCCCCGGAGGGGACATCGGGAAGCTCTCCGTGGCAGGGACCGTCAACGACATCTCGGTCATGGGCGCCACGCCCATCGCGCTCGCATGCTCCGCAGTCATCGAGGAGGGACTGGACATGGATGTGGTGGACAGGGTCTTCGACAGCATGGGGAAGACGGCTGCCGGATGCGGCGTGCCGATCGCCACCGGCGACACCAAGGTCGTCGGCCCCGGGGCGGTGGACCAGATGTTCATCTCCACATCCGCCATAGGGAAGAGGTCCGCCCTTCTGGATTCAGATCTCGCCAAGGCGGAGGAGTACCGCAAGGTCGACCACAGGTGGTGCACCGACTCCAATGTGAGGCCCGGCGATGCCATCATCGTCTCCGGTTACATGGGAGACCACGGAGTGGCGCTGCTGTCCTTCAGGGAGGGTTACGGTTTCGATACAGAGCTCGAGAGCGACGTGGCCCCGCTGAACAAGATGATCGCCGAGGGCCTGAAGGCCGGCGGCATCGTGGCGATGAAGGACCCCACCCGCGGCGGACTGGCGAACACCCTGAACGAGTGGTGCTCCAAGTCCCACATCGGCATGGAGATCGACTCATCCGCCATCCCCGTCAGGGAAGGCGTCGCCAATGCCTGCGACATGCTGGGGATCGACCCGCTGTCCATAGGCAACGAGGGCAAGTGCGTCATCGGAGTGGTCCCGGAGATGGCCGAGGAGGTCGTCAAGGCGCTCAGGAGGACCCACGAGGGCCGCGATGCGGCCATCATAGGGCACGCCGTGGATGGCGTCGAGAGGGTCGTCCTCAGGACCGAGGTCGGCGGCCGCAGGATCCTCGAGGCCCCCGCAGGGGACCCCGTTCCCAGAATCTGCTGAACGTTTTCATTCATCACTGTGCATCCGCCTGGCGACGGGCGGATGCACATTTATCGACATCCATTTTAAGGAGCACCCGATACACTCCGATAGAGGCTCCACCATGGTGACATTCCTTCCTTTCAAAGGCTACAGACCGAACATCCGCGCCGGTGAGCACGTCGGCGACCGCATCTCCCCTCCCTACGACGTCATCGGGGAGGAGTATCTAAAGGATCTCAAGTCCCGCCCGTTCAACGTCACCAACCTCACGCTCAGCCCCGACGCGGACAAGAGGTACAGGACCTCCCGCGCAACGCTGGACTCCTGGATCGAGAGCGGCGCCCTGAAACAGGACTCCGACTCCTTCTACATCTACGAGCAGACCTTCGACGACAAGGGCACCCAGAGGGTCCGCACAGGGATCGTCGGGATCCTCAAGACCGAGAAGTACGAGGAAGGCAACATCATCCCCCACGAGGAGACCTTCTCCAAGGTCAAGGCGGACCGCCTGAACCTCCTGAGGGACATGGAGGCCCACCTGGAGTCAATCTTCGGCATCTACGAGGGCTTCACCCCCGAGCTCAACAGGAAGATCAAGGATAACGCCAGGCTCGCCTACAGGTTCGTTGACGATGCCGGCGTGGAGCACAAGTACTACACCCTATCCGACCCCGAGATCACCTCCCAGGTCACCGAGGAGCTGAAGGGCCAGAAGATGCTGATCGCGGACGGCCACCACAGGTACGAGACCGCTCTGAACTACTCCCTGGAGAACCCTGGGAACGAGAAGAAGGGCTACGTCCTGACCACCCTCGTGGCAGCCGACGATGCCGGTCTCGTGATCTGGCCCACCCACCGCCTGGTGGACACCGGAAACATCTCCGAGAAGAACGCCGTCAAGGGCATCTCCAAGGAGCTGAAGGTCCAGGAGGTCTCCCTGGAGGAGATGGAGGCCGGCCTGAAGGACCACATGATGGGCCTGATGTTCAAATCCGGCCTGTGCATGCTGGCCGACTACGACGGCGAGGGCATGTGGAAGCTGGACACCTATGTCGCCCAGGAGAAGATCCTGAAGGGCGTCTACAAGTCCGACGAGGGCAAGGCGACCGTCTCCTACGATGCGGAGTACTCCTCCGTGAAGGCCGCCATGGCGGAGAAGAAGCACGACCTGGCCATCGTGCTCAACGATCCCAGCCTCCAGAGCATCTGGGACCTCTCCATGGCCGGGAAGCGCATGCCCAAGAAGACCACCTTCTTCTTCCCGAAGATCTGGTCCGGGTTCGTGTTCTACCTCATGAGGCGAATCCGAAGCGGCCTTCCGAACCCCAGATAATGTACCGTTCAGCGTCAGCTATGCGTCGGATCCACGAAGGCTCCGGAACGTACCGGATGGCCGTTGCCGTCAAGATTGAATGGAAAATGAGAGCCGCCGATGGGAATCGAACCCACGACCTATGCCTTACCAAGGCATCGCTATACCCCTTAGCCACGGCGGCTTGTGTGATTCGTCCTTATCCGAATCTCATTCATAAAGGTTTGGTTCCGTCGAACGGGCACATGGGCTATGCTGGACCTCACCTGAGTTCCTTGAGCATCTCCATGGTCATGGCGGCGCAGAGCCTGGCCATCTCTTCCATGAACTCATCGTAATCCGCGGGTCCGCGGCCGTCCACGTCGTCCGATATGGCGCGGATGACGACGAACGGGACCTTGTTGAGGAAGCACACCTGTGCCATGGCTCCGCCCTCCATCTCGCAGCAGAGCCCGCCGAATTTGTCTGTGATCGCGTGCTTCTCATCTGCACCGCTGATGAACTGGTCGCCGGTGCAGATCCTGCCCTGGAAGACCTGGCATCCGACGGCGACTTCGCTGATCGAGTGCACTGCCGTATTGATGAGGGTGGGATCGGCCGGGATCGCCACCATGCCGGTGCCGGGGACCTCTCCAGGTTTGTAGCCGATCTCCGATGCGTCGAAATCGTGTTGCACCGTCTCTGTGGAGACGACTATGTCGCCTATGTCCACATCGTCGCTCAGCGTTCCGGCGACCCCGGAATTGATGACTGCGGTGGCGCCGAAGTGTTCTATCAGAGTCTGGGTGCACATGGCGCTGTTCACCTTCCCCATGCCGCATTTGACGACCACGACGGATTTGCCGCAGAGCTCTCCTATATGGTAATTTGAGCTGCCGATGCTCTCAACCTTCTCCTTGGTCATGTTCTCGATGAGCAGTTCCGCCTCCTCGTCTATGGCCACGATTATGCCGTAGACCTCTTCGGTTCCGTCGTTCTCGTGGTGGATGAAGGCCACCGTCACCGCCGATGCGGCGATCACAATCGCCGCCGCGATAACCGCGATTACTGCTGTGCGCATACGTACTTGGAGCGTTTGTTCGCATTTATTGTTTGCCGAGGTCCAATGTCGTGGCATGGAGGGGATGCTGGCAGAGAAGGGGGCGGCCCCCGTCGCCGGGGGCCTCAGAAGAGGTTTCTAGATCGCTCGGACTTTTCCTCGGCGGGCTCCATGGCGGATCCGTCGGGGTTCATCCCGTGCTTCCTGGTGAGGAAACCAGGGCCCTTCCAGCTCCAGTCGCCCATCAGGTGCATCATGGCGGGGCTGCAGAAGCCGACCATGAGCAGGCCGTCGATCAGGATTCCGACTCCGAGGGCGAAGCCGAACTCCTTCAGCATGGAGGACCCGGCCAGGACCAGGGTGAGGAAGGTTCCCCCCATGATAAGGGCGCACAGGCTGATGACGGGGCCTGCGTCCTTGATCGCCTGGGAGATGGCCTTGTGGTTGTCCATGCCGCGGGTCTTGTTCTCGCGTATCTTGGTGGTGAGGAAGATCTCATAGTCCATCCCCAGCCCCAGCAGGACCACGAACAGGACGATCGGGACCAGGAACAGCACGGGGGTGCTGAGGAGCTCTGCGAACACCAGGCGGGTGAGGGCCACCGTGATGATGACGCTCAGCAGGATGGCGATGACTCCCCTGATGGGGGTCAGGTAGCTGCCGAGGATGAAAAACAGCAGGGCGATCAGCAGGACCGCGACGATGATCCTGATCATGGAGAACTGCCCCTCGACCTCGCTGGAGATGTCCAGCATGGATGCGGGGGTCCCTGTGATGTAGGATGCGGACCAGACCGCCGACATGGCGGTGTCGTATCCGCCCTCGCCGTGGAAGTCCTGCCTCAGCTCCTCGATGAAGTCCAGGGTCTCGTCCGCCATGGGCTCGCCGGATGTGACCACCATCATGGCGACGTGGTCGGCGGCGGTGTTCAGGATGCCGGTCTTGACGTTCACGATACCGTCGATGACGTTGGCCACGGTGTTGCCCTGGGCATCGATGGGGGAGTTCCAGGAAGCGGTCAGGCTGGTGATGTCGGGGTGGGTGGGGTCCTGGCCGGATGCTGCGGCGAGGATGGCGATGATCGGCTGGCTCACGGCAGCCGGGAGGGCACCGGACATGATGACGGCGTAGTTGACGGTCGCGGGGTCATCGGTGCCGACGGCAGCGGCGGTCTGCATGTAGATGACCTGCCAGGAGTTGACCCCGCTGATGGTGCCGGCCTCGTCCTTGTACTTCTCAGCGAGCTGGTTGGACATGAGCATTATCGCAGGCACTGCGCCCATAGGCTTCCCGGTGGAGGGATCTATTCTCAGACCGAACTCGTTCCACTTGACCGTGGGCAGGCTCTGGCCCATCAGGCTAATGGCGCCGACCGTCCCGATGGGCTCGTTGAGGTCCAGGACCACGTAGGTGGGCATGATCATGCCTCCGTCGGCATGCTCCATGATGGCGTTCAATCCGTCCACGGACTCGGAGTCGGGCATGACGGAGATCATATCCGCGGAGTCCTCGGTCTGGGTGTAGTAGTAGATCGATGGGACCGCGACGAGCGCGAGCACGATGATGATGGGCACGGCGCGCTTCTCGGTGACGCGGGAGAGCCAGTCGAAGTATCTCCTGAAGCCGGAGATGGCGGCCGCGCGGGCCCCCTTCTTGCCTTCGGAGGCGACTCTCTCGTCGACCGCCTTGTACTTCTCGATGTTGCTGGGCCAGAAGATCCTGTCGTGCAGCAGGTTGATGAGCGAGGGGATGAAGGTCAGGGCGGCCAGCAGGGCGACCGCGATTCCCAGGGCCAGGATCATACCCATGGTCTGGACCAGGGAGAAGTTGCACAGCATGAGAGCGGCGAATCCGATGATGACGGAGATGCCGGAGGTGAACACGGCCTCGCCTCCCCAAACGACGGCCTCGTGGAGGGCCTCGTCGTGGGACTTGCCCTTCCTGCACTCGTCCCTGTACCTGGTGATGATGAAGATGGCGTAGTCGCAGCCGGCTCCCAGCATGGAGACCAGGATCAGGACCTGCGTGATGTAGAAGATGTCCAGGACGCAGCCGATGAAGTAGAGCGCCATGAGGACGATGCCGTATGCCATTCCGACGACGGCCGGGGGCAGGACAGCGGTCACCAGGGCGTAGAAGAACAGGCCCAGCAGGACGAAGATCAGGGCGATGCTCAGGGGGTCGACCTTGGCGACGTCCTCCATGGAGGACTTCTCGGTGTCGTACCCTATGGGCGCGGAGCCGGTCAGGTACGAGGGGTTGGTCGCTCCGACGCTCTCCTTGGCCTCGGAAACGAGGTCCCTGATATTGCCGGTCTCGTCGCCGATGTCGAATCCCTCGGCGTTGTTGGATATCGCCACGAGGTATATCCCGCCGGTCTCCCCGGCCTTCGAGTACGTCCCGTAGCTGGACACTGTCAGCTTGTCGCCGTACTTGTCGGCCATGAGGCCGCTGAATGCGACGTAGATGGCCTGGGCGGACGCCATCTGCGAGGCGTCGCCGTATTCGATGACGAGTATGTCCGAGAGGTCCATCGTATTATCGAAGTATTCTCCCATAATCGCGGATCCCTGGGACGATTCCGTGCTTGAGCCGGACATCTCGGTCATGTCGTACACCAGGACGTCCCCGCTCTTCATCATGAAGGGCACGGATACCAAGAGCACGGCTATCCAGGCTACGACTATCAGCTTGGAATGCCTGCTCACTGCGTTCGCTAGTCCAGAGAACATTCTATCTCTCCTAGGACACTCTATTACAATACTGTATATAAGAATTTTGAACATGCTCAAAATATCGAGTATCTGCAGGGCGGGATACCTACAAAATCAAGTCAATTAAATCAACCTATGTTGACCGCGCTCAAAAAAATTTGAGCAGAGTCAAAAAGTTTAATAGGCCCATCGGCTTTGAGAGCAACATGGCGAGGCAGCCAAAGTCACCGTCCGAATCGAAGCGCGAGGAATCCCGCCGCGCGATCCAGGAGGCGGCGCTCGACCTGTTCTACACCAAGGGATTCGAGGCGACGACCACCCGCGACATCGTCAAGGCCGCCGGGATCCTGAACGGAAGCCTCTACAACCGCTTCAAGAGCAAGGACGAGATCCTGATGAGCATCATCGCGGACATCCTCGGCTCGTTCCTCGACGATAACGAGAGGGTGTTCAGGGAGGAGAAGGACCCCATCGTCTCCCTGGCCGTCCCGATCGGCGTCGAGCTGTACCTGGCATCCATGGACTCTCGCCTGGCGGATCTCATCTACCAGGCCCACAAGTCCTGGGGCACGGTGGAGATGTACGTGGGCCTCTACACCGATTGGCTCAAGGGGATATGGTCGGAGCACTTCCACGACCGCATCGAGGACGAGGACTTCAAGGCCGGGATCGTGGCGATGATCGGCGCCACCGGCAACCTGTGCGGGATGTACGCCCACGGCCTCTCCAAGGAATACAGGGAGGTCCTGGAGGGGCTCCTGCAGGCTGCCTCGATGATGACCCAGATGCCCGCTTTCGCGCTAAGGGCCACGGTCGACAGGGTGGCCTCCATCGTGGAGGGCGGCGACATCCGCATCATGGGATACCGCGTCGCGGACCTGAAGGACGGCATCGCCTGCGCCCCCGAACCATAATATTATCATAATATCCAGCCATGGCCCGCCCATGAAGAAGGAGATGAGCTCGTTCGACGTCCGTGCGGTTGTCACGGAGCTGTCAGTCCTGGAGGGCGCCCACATGGACAAGATCTTCCACTGGGGTGCCGGGAACGTCCTCTTCCGCCTGAACGTCTCGGGCGAGGGGAAGAAGGAGCTCTTCTTCAAGGACAAGAAGTGGCTGTTCTCCCCGGAAGTGAAGCCGGAGACGCCCACCCAGCCCACCTCCTTCGCATCGTTCCTCAGGAAGTACGTCGACAACGCCCGCGTCGGGAAGGTCCGCCAGGCCGGATTCGACAGGGTCGTGGAGATGGAGCTCACAAAGTCCGACGGCGACTACCTGCTGATCTTCGAGATGTTCGGCGGCGGCAACGTGCTGCTGGTCAAGGACGGGAAGATCCTCAACTGCCTGATCCACAAGACCTGGAGGGACCGCGCCACGCGCCCGGGGGAGGACTACTGCCCCCCGAAGTCCAGGTTCGACCCCACGGATTCCACCATGGAGCAGTTCGTCGAGGCGTTCAGGTCCTCGGATTCGGATTGCGTCAGGACCCTCGCAACCGCCGTCAACCTCGGCGGCCAGTACGCCGAGGAGGTCTGCAGGCGCGCTGGCGTGGGGAAGAACACGCCCTCCGCCGAGGTGGACGATGCCATGCTGAGGGGGCTCTACGACGCCATGAGGGACGTCATGTCCCACGTCCTGGACGCCCCTGTGCCCACCGCATACCTCGAGGACGGCCACATAGAGGACTTCGCCCCCATGGAGCTGCTGTCCAGGGAGGGCCTGGAGTCCAAGCGCTACGAGACCATGTCCAAGGTCATCAGCGCATACATGGAGGAGATCTCCGACGCGGAGGAGGAGGCGTTCGTCGACCCGGAGGTCGAGAAGCTCAACCGCAGGATATCCAAGCAGGAGGAGACCCTGGACGAGTACAGGATGCAGTGCGACGAGGAGAGGGCCAGGGCCGAGGCGGTCTACATGGACTACCAGAAGGCCAACGAGCTCCTGACCGTGCTCCAGCAGCAGTCGCAGAGGCTCAACTGGGAGAAGCTGACCGACGGCGCCATGAAGATACCGTTCGTCAAGGCCATCGATCCGTCCAAGCACACGGTTACCGCCGTCCTGGGCGGCCAGACCGTGGTCCTGGACTACACCAAGGGCGTGGACGCCAACGCGTCCGACCTCTACCAGAAGGGGAAGGAGGTCGGGGAGAAGGCGAAGCGCGCGGAGGAGGCCCTGGAGGCCAGCCGCGCCGAGCTCGCCAAGAAGCAGAAGGGCATCGACAGGGCCAGGGCCCTGGCCGCTGCCAAGGCGCAGCCCACCAAGCAGTTCTGGTTCGAGCGCTACAAGTGGTTCCTGACCCCCGGCGGCCGCCTGGTCATCGCCGGGAGGGACGCCCACACCAACGACAACATAGTCAAGAAGCATCTGAAGGAGGGCGACCTCTACGCCCACGCGGACGTCCACGGCGCCCCGTCAGTCATAGTCAAGGACGGCGCCAAGGCCTCAGAGCAGGAGCTCAGGGAGGCCTGCCAGTTCGCCCTGGTCCAGTCCAAGGCCTGGGTCGCGGCGCTGAGCGAGGGGAGCGCATTCTGGGTGTACCCCGACCAGGTCAGCAAGACGCCGAACCCCGGGGAGTTCGTCCCCAGGGGGGCCTTCATCATCCGCGGCAAGAGGAACTACGAGTACCACCTCCCGATGAGGCTGGCCGTGGGGGAAGTCTACTACCAGGGCGCCAGGAAGGTCATGTGCGGGCCGGAGGACTGCTTCGAGGGTTGCGAGAGGATGTTCCTCATCGCGCCCGGCAGGGGCAAGTCCGGAAGGAAGTCCAGCGAGATGGCGAAGCGCTTCCAGGTCCCCGAGGAGGAGATCTCGAGGATCCTCCCGCCCGGAGACGTGGAGATCGTCGGGGAGGTTTGGCCCCGCGACGAGCCCGAGGACGAGCGACCCTTCATCATCACTTTATAAATCTAATCGCGAGGGTATATATTCGGGTCAGGTAGTCGGAAGCCCCATGGCAGATACAACGCCCGATAAGAAGATCGCCGCAGCGATGAAGGCGATGGACGAAGGGGATTTCAAGAAGGCGTACTCCGCTTTCAAGAAGCTCGTCGTCGAGTTCCCAGAGAGCGCCGAGTGCTGGTATTGCAAGGCTGAGTCCGGGAACTACGCCTCGGGCATGTTCGGCGCCAAGGCCGACGAGAAGGAGATCATGGACGCCTACAAGAAGGCCATGGAGCTCGATTCCGAGAGGGTCGACTACTTCCAGTCCTACGGCCTGTTCTGCATCTCCATCGGCAAATACGACGAGGCAGAGGAGGCGTACAAGGCGGCCGCCGAGATCGACGAGTCCATGACCGCCCAGCTCTACGCCGAGTTCGCCATCGAGTACTACAACCACGTCATGGCATCCTACGGCGAGATCATGGAAGACCCCAAGGCCCGCGCCCCCTACGGCAAGAAGGCCCTGAAGTACCTCCTCATGGCCATCGACATGGAACCCGAAGAGGCTAAGAGCCTCCTGTAAACGCTTCACTACTCCCTGCCCCGGGGTCAATCGGGGCATCTTTTCTTCCAATCGTTCCTCCCATTAGACGAATGTCTAATTGTATCCATTCTTATAGACGATTGAACCATTTTGGGCATTGAAATCGATATTTTTCTGCAAATATTCAAATATATTAGACAAATGTCTAACGAATCAGAAAATACTAGACGGAGGAAGGTTCCGGCATGAGGATGATAGTGAAGATGATGGTTGCCGCGGCCGCGCTCCTGGCGCTGACCGTCGGCCTGATCGCCTCGGGCGAGGTCTCGGCCGAGCACGCCATCGGCGATGACCCCGCCGATTTCTCCAACATCTCGTGGATGATGGTCTGCACCGTCCTGGTGATGATCATGTCCCCGGGCATAGCCCTGTTCTACGGAGGGATGCTGAGGAAGCAGAGCATGACTGCAACGATGACCCAAACGATGATCGCCATGGCGGTCATGGGGATCATGTGGGTGCTGGTGGGCTTCTCGTTCGCCTTCGCCTCCGGCAACGACGTGATCGGCGGGTTCGACTACGTCCTGCTGCATAACATAGGGTTCGACACCATCGGGATGACCAACGACACGATCCCGGACATGGAGTTCATGCTGTTCCAGATGACCTTCGCCATGCTGACCGGCGCCATCGTGCTGGGGTCCTGCGCGGAGCGCATGAGGTTCCCGGTGGTCGTGGCCTTCCTGGCCGTCTGGTCCATTCTGGTCTACGCCCCCATGGCCCACATGGTCTGGGGTGGCGGACTCATGGACAACCTCCCGTTCGGGCTGTCCACCCTGGACTTCGCCGGAGGGACGGTGGTCCACATATGCGCCGGGGCATCCGGATTGGCCCTGGTGGCCTTCCTGGGCCGCAGGTCCGAGAAGGTGTCCATCCGCTCCCACAGCGTCCCGATGACCTTCATCGGGTTCCTGCTGCTGTGGATGGGCTGGATGGGCTTCAACGGCGGCTCCGGCCTGGCGGCGGACGGCACGGCGATCAACGCGCTGTCCACCTCTGTCATAGCGTCGCTGTTCGGGATGGCGGCATGGGCGGTCGTCCAGTACCTCCAGGCGGGTCGCGTCGGTGCGCTGGGGCTGATCGCGGGAGCGGTCGCGGGCCTGGTGGCCATCACCCCCGGCGCCGGCTACGTCTCCGCCTCGGATTCTATAATAATCGGAGCCATAGGCGGCGCGGTCTGCTACTACGGTGTGATCCTGATGCGCAGGTCCGGGTTCGACGATGCGCTGGATGTGATGGGGATACACGGCATAGGAGGCATCTGGGGCGCCATCGCCACCGGCATCTTCGCCTACGCGGACCTCGGAGGGCTCATAGGCTCCGGGGACTGGCACCTCCTGGCCGGCCAGATTGTCGCGGTGCTGATCACCCTGGCGTTCTGCTTCGCCGTGTCGTATGTGATCATCTGGGTCATATCGAAGCTGATGAAGGGATCCCGCGTGTCGGAGTCCGAGGAGATGGTCGGGCAGGACCTCGTCGAGCACGGCGAGCCCGCCTACGTGATGCGAGGTGGCTGAGATGAAGATGGTAATAGCTATGTTCCGCCCGGAGGGGCTCCAGGCGGTCAAGGATGCGCTGTCGGAGACCCCGGTCCACGGGATGACCATAACACACGTCACCGGCCGCGGGGAGCAGATGGGGATAACCTTCACCAACAGGGTCGGTTCGTTCAAGGTGGACGAGCTGGAGAAGGTGAAGGTGGAGATAGCCGTGGAGGACGACGACCTGGTGGATCAGGTCATAGACGCGATCCAGGACGCCGCCTACACCGGCAACCCGGGGGACGGGAGGATATTCGTCCTGCCCATCGAGAGGTCGATAAAGATAAGGAACCGCGGCGCCCGACGCCTCTTTCACCGCGGTCGGGGGAGGGGGCTCCCCTCCCCCATTTTCTATTAAAATCAGAAGCTCACGGTGCCGATGTACTTCTTCTCCTTGGACTCGTTGCGGACGAAGGAGAAGGTGTCCGGATAGGACATGTACAGATGTGCCAGGCATATGCCGAGGTCGTTGTGGTTCCAGTAGGTGATCCCGGGGAACGGGAGCTTCTTCAGGCCGGGCTTGTAGAACAGGTCGTAGGCGTCCCCGTTCCTCTTGAAATACCATGTCTGCGAGTTCACGGCGGACGGTGCGAGCCTGGCGGGCTCCAGCCTCTCGTCCCCCGTGTCACAGATGTCCTTCAGCGGCTTCCTGTTGGCTCCTTTGTTGACCTCGGGGTACTCCGTGGGCTTCCCGAAGCTCATGCTCACGCCCCAGTCCATGCCGGAGTGCTCCGTCTTCTTAGCGGGCTTGGCCATTCCCAGCCAGCAGCTGCCGATGCCCTCGGCCTGCATCCTGAGGTCCACCTGCTGGAAGACGAACCCCACGTTTACAGCCGACATGTCGTCGTCGTTGCTGTAGATCGCGATGTAATGGGGCGCCTTCCAGTTCATCTGGGTCTTTATCTGGTCTGGTCCCAGCTAGTCGTACTCGAAGGGGTCGTCGGTGAGCCTTTTCGCGTCTTTTATCCAGCCGTCGATCCTGTCGAGGGTGGCCTCGTCGAGCGGTTCCATGACGTACGAGCGCACGCTGCGCCTGGTGTAGATGGCGTCCTTGGGTTCCATGCGGCGCAATCGTCGGGTGCTGTGATAAAGATTGGCGGAGAAGGGAAGGGAAAGGTGGCGGGCCGAGGCCCGCCTTTGGACATCACAGGGGCGTCACGGTGTGCTCGGGTCCGTAGGAGACGATGTCGGAGACATCGGTACGGTCATCCCATCCCATGAGCTCGAGGAACTCCTGGAAGGTGTCCTCCACATCGAATCCTCCCAGGACCTTGTCGTCCGGGAAGAGCGTGCTTGCGTAGAACGCGAAGCTCACGGGGCATCCGCATCCCGCGGTGACCATGAAGGACAGGGCGTAGAACTGGGTGTCCGTTCCGATGTATCCGTCGAGCTCGTCGACGGCGATTTCGAGGGCATCGATGATGGCCTGCTTGCCGTCGCCGGGCTCCTTGGTGTCGTAGACCGCGGAGGGCTCGGTGATGAAGTAGTCGATTCCGCCGTACTTCTGGTAGCATGCCGCCAGGTCGTCAAGGTCGAAGTTCACATAGCCGGTTCCGAAGTAGTCCCCGACGTTGTTCGCTCCGCACAGGATGCTCTTCTCGTAGTCTCCGCTGGTCTTCGAGAGGATCTGGTTGGTCGCACCGGGGAAGCAGTCCGTGGTGTAGGCTATGAGTACCTTGGGCCTCTCGGATTCGGGGATCTTCGCCACGGCCTCGGTGATCTTGTCGTAGTAGCCCATGTACCAGTCGTAGTAGGTCAGCGCCTTCTTCCAGATGGCGTTGTCCTGGACTCCTCCGAAGAGGTATCCATAGGTCATCACACCGCTGATGGTGCCGTCCTCCCAGGATGGGAGCCTGATGATGGACACGTTGTCGTCGCCCTCGAATGCGGCATCGGCGGCCTTGGCGTACCTGCTGATGGATCCTGCCATGAGGGCCACGTTGCCGTACAGGGCCTCGAGCTCGGAGATTTTCTCGGTCTCTGCATCGTGGTTGACACCGACGCGGTAGACGGAGCCCTTCTTGGCGGTATCGAGGTCCCAGCTGAGGGCGAGCTCGTTGTTGTACTTGTAGCACTGGTTGTCCCCTCCGACGATGACTCCCTTGCCATTGTCGTTGAAGAGAAGTGTTGCGATCTCCGCCTGGCACTTGTTGACCGTGATGGCGTAGATCTGGTCGCGGACCACATGGGATGCGATGTTGCCGTCGATGTTCTTGAAGTAGAGCTTGGTAGCCTTTCCGTCGACCATAGACTGAACGTAATCGGCATCTGCCTGTGTGATCTTCTTGTCGTTGTTGGCGTCTGCCCAGGGGTACTTCGCGTAAGTTCCCTCGGCCTTGACGATTTTCTCGATCAGCTTCACATCGGCTTTGGTTATGAGGTGATCTCCATTGACGTTACCTTTGATCCAGAGTATGGGATCATCGGAATAATCATCGATGTCGGACCCTCCCTCGTCGCTTCCGCCCCTTGTCAGGGCCCAGGCCGCACCGGCTACTATGAGGATAGCCACGACGGCCACTGCAATCAGCACGTTTTTGGATACTTCCATATTATCCATGGATGTATCATCCAACATAAATATAAATGAACTACATTCTCTGATGACAAGGGCTCGTCCGCGCACGGACGGAGGTCGGAAGATGAAACTCAGAAGAGAGAAAGCAGTGGCTTCGGGGGACGAAGATGTAGATGCGATGTACCATCAGTACAGCGTATCCCGCAGCAAGAAGGTCCTCACGATCCTCATCCTGATTGTGGTGCTGATAGTGGCGGCGCTGTACGGGCTGACCGTAGGCTCCTCAACATCAGCTTCACTGATGTCTACAGCATAGTGTTCGATCACCTGATCAATTGGGATTGGGATATGAAAACGGTGTCCGAGCGCGTCGTATGGGACCAGCGCATGCCGCGCCTTCTGACAGGGATCCTCGTGGGCGCCGGGCTCTCCGCGGCCGGAGCCGCGATGCAGAGCATGATGAAGAATCCGCTGGCGGACCCCTATACCACGGGCATATCCTCGGGCGCATCCTTCGGTGCGACGATTGCAATAGCATTCGGCATAGTTATAGGGTCCCTGAACGCGGGAACTACCGTCTTAGCATTCGTCTGCGCGCTCGTCCCCGCGGGCGTCATCATCGTGCTGTCCACCTTCAAGAAGACGACGCCCTCCATGATGATCCTCGCCGGTATCTCCGTGATGTACATATTCAACGCCCTGACCCAGTATCTCATGCTGGTTGTGGACGAGCAGACCATGGCGGCCGCCTACGAATGGACCATCGGTACGCTAAGCAAGGCGAGCTGGGACAATCTGCCGATAATGTTCGGCATAGTGCTGGCAGGTTCCATCGCCATAATGTGCATGACCAAGTACCTCAACGCCATGAATTCCGGGGACAACTACGCCAAGACAGTCGGAGTGGATGTCAAGACGATCAGGATCGTCATCCTGGTCATCATATCCATCATAGCCGCCGGCATAGTATCGTTCACCGGTATCATAGGATTCATCGGATTGGTAGGGCCTCACATCACCAGAATCTTCCTCGGATCGGATAACAAGATCCTCATCCCGGGATCCATGCTTGTGGGCGCCATCGCCATCGTGGTCTGCGATATCTTCGCCAAGTTGTTCACCAACGTAACGCTCCCCATAGGTATCGTGACCGCTTTCATCGGCGGCCCGATGTTCCTGTTCCTGATCATCAGGCAGAAGAAGGAGGTGTGGTGAGATGACCGAGATAAAGCTGGAGAACCTCGGTTTCGCCTACGATCAGAAGATGATCTTTCGGAACGTCAATGTGACCATCGACAAACCGGAGCTCGTCTGCATCCTGGGACCGAACGGGGCCGGGAAGTCCACGCTGATGCACTGCCTCAACAAGCTTTCCGTCCCGACCGAGGGCAGGGTGCTGCTGGACGGGCACGATCTGCAGGAATTCAGCCTGAAGGACCTCTCGAAGATCATCAGCTTCGTGCCGCATCAAGAGGATACCACGTTCTCCATGACCGTGCTGGACACGGTGCTGATGGGCAGGATACCGCACAGCGGGAACCTGATGACATCCGACGATGTGCGCATCGCAGCCGAGAACATCAAGCTCCTGGGCATGCAGAGCTTCGCCATGCACAACTTCGATGAACTATCCGCCGGTCAGCACCAGAAGGTGATGATAGCCAGGAGTTTGGCGCAGGAGCCCAGGATAATGCTCCTGGACGAGCCGACCGCCAATCTGGATGTGAAGTACCAGATGCTCGTCATGAGGATGCTCCGCGACGTCGCCAAACTGAAGGGCATCACTGTCATCACGATCTGCCACGACCTGAACGTCACGGCGATGTACGCCGACCGCATCCTGATGCTCTACGACGGCAGCATATACGCCGACGGCACGGTAGATGAGGTGCTGACGCACGACAACATCGTCAGGCTGTACGGGATCGATTGCGAGGTCATGCAGCTCCAGGGCAGGCCGCACATAGCCCTTCTGGACGGCGACGAGCTCGATTCCCACCTTGACGAGAACTACGTGGTCCACGACGATGCAGAGGACCGCAGCACCCCGGTGGCCCCCACCAAGGGCAAGAGCAATACCGTTAACATCTCGCTGAAGCGCAAGCCCAAGGAGCCTGCGGACGGCCGGGAGGGCGAAGTCGCTCCCAAGAAGAAGGACACCGTGACAATTTCCTTCAAGCGCAAGCCGAAGGAACCCGAGCAGCGAATCCACGAGAAACCATTTACGGCCCGGAAGGGCCGGATCCATCGATCGACCATTTGGCACATGGATGGTAGAAGAAGGAGAGTATGGTAGCGAGGGGTCGATTTGAACGACCGGTCTCCGGGTTATGAGCCCGACGGGATATCCTGGCTACCCCACCTCGCTATAGTCATCTCTAAGAGGGCATATTATAAAAAATCGATGGTTGAGGGGGAAGGCCCCCTCCCGCATCGGGAGGGGATGTGAATGTTCAAAGGAATTTCTTGAGGTGCATGAGGTCGTCGATTTTCCCTTTGATCTTGACCTTCTTGGTGACGTACGCCCTCATGACCCTGAGCTCGCCGTCCACCAGGGCCTTGAAGTTCTCGGGGGTCGTGGTGATGGTGACATCGGCGTTCTCGAGGCGCTCCGGCTTGTAGTCGACGACCTCCGCGTGGGACAGCCTGAATGAGTACACCTCCTCCCCCAGGTCGACGCAGAAGGTCTTTTCGATGGGCTCGACCTCCTTCCTGATCTCCTCGTGGTCAGCGATCTTCTTGCGGAACTTCTCTATCAGCTTCAGGACCTCGGGTTCCATGCTCATGTCTTCACCAGTCTGTGATCTTCGTGTTCGCCCTTTTCGAGAGCATCTGCCTCACGGGCTCCCATGAGCACCTCGTGTGCTCCGGGGCGCGACCGTTCTCCTTTATCCAGGACTCTATGAAATCCATGGTGTAGCGGTCGCTCGGGTATCCGCTGCCGATGTCCGTCCCGAACTCCCGACGGATGTCCTCTATCATCCTGTCCCTCGTCACCTTGGCGACGATGGACGCTGCGGATACGACGGGGTAAGTGTCATCGGCTTTATGCCTTGCTATTATTTCGGCGCCCGGGCACAGGGCCCCCAAGCGGTCCTGGAAGGCGGATTCGTTGACATCAGGGCAGTCGGCGTATATCTGCGATGCCCCGCTGTCGCGGGTGGCGTCGGCGAACATCCTCAGCTCGATCTCGTTGAGGGACATCTCCAGGCGGAACCTGTCTATGTCCTCGGCGGAGCATATGACGGTCCTCCAGAACGGGACGGTGTCAATTATCTCGGCGTAGATCCTCTCGCGGGCCTTGGGGGTGAGCTTCTTGGAGTCCTTGACGCCCATCTCTCTGAGGATGGAGTCGTCCTCGACGAAAACCGTCCCGACGACGAGCGGCCCCATGACCGATCCCCTGCCTGCCTCATCGACCCCGCAGAACATGCCCATACCAGGACAGTTGTAGGCGTATAGGTTTTAAGTTAGTTTCCGTATGACTCAGTTATATGACGCTCAAATGCGACCTGCAGTACGGCAGGGGCGATGCAAGCTTCAGGCTCTCCCGCGTGGGGGTCAGGGGCGTCCACAAGCCTGTCCTGGTCCAGAGGGACGACAGGGGGCGCAAGCTCAACAACGCCCTCAACTGCTCCTTTGATATATTCGTCGACCTCCCGGCCGATCAGAAGGGCTCACACATGAGCCGCAACGTCGAGGTCCTCAACGAGGTCGTCAGGGAGAGCGTCAGTGAGCCGATTACCGGCCTGGAGGATATGTCGTCCTCCATATGCCAGAAACTCCTCGTGCGCCACGAGTATGCCCGCTTCGTGGAGATTTCCATCTCCGCCGAGTACTTCAGGGCCAGCAAGACCCCCCTCGGCAAGGACACCTACGAGTCCTACACCCTCCTCGCCGGTTGCAGGCAGGAGCGCGGCCATGAGCCCGAGCGCACCATCGGCGTCAAGGTCATCGGTATGACCGCCTGCCCCTGCGGGCAGCAGACCGTCACCGAGATGATGGGCTATTCCGACGGCATCGTGGTCATGACCCATAACCAGCGCAATGTGATCACCCTCAAGCTAACCCTCCCTGCCGGGAAGAGCGTGGAGGCCGACGACCTCATCGATATCGCCGAGGCCTCGTTCTCCTCTCCCACGTTCGAGCTCCTCAAGAGGCCGGACGAGGGCCAGGTCATCATCAACGCCCACGAGAACACTAAGTTCGTCGAGGACGTCGTCAGAGATGTCCTGGTAAGGGTCGTGGACAGGTTCAAGGACCTCCCCGACGAGACATACGTCGTCGTGGAGAGCGAGTCCGAGGAGTCGATCCATAAGCACAACGCGTACGCCCAGAGGGAGGGCACCCTCGGGGAGCTCCGCACAGAGAACCGATCCAGCTCGCTATTCCATCGGATATTCAGTCTTCTGTTTAGCGTAGCTTTTGTGCTTCTGAGTATTTAAAAATGTGAAATTAAGTTTTTCAGAAGTGCGTCAAAACGTGTAATTAAGTACTTGAAAAACTATTCAAAACGTGTAATTAATTACGTGGAGGAACGCATGGAAAGAAGGTACCTTAAGGATCTGGAGAGGTGGAACGCCGATCCTCGCCGCAAGCCCCTGATCGTCTGGGGGGCCAGGCAGGTGGGGAAGACATACCTGGTCAAGGACATCTTCGCGGAGAGGTTCTACAAGGGCCGTTACATCTATATCGATTGCAGAGAGGAGCCTGATTTCTGCAGGTATTGCGATAGCCATCCCGATCCCTCGGACGTCCTCCGCTTCATCTCCATGGATAAGGGGGTAGACGTAGACGGATCCACCCTCCTGATAATAGACGAGGCGCAGGAATGCCCCGCCATCATCACCATGATGAAATACATGTGCCAGGACTATCGTGAAATCCCGATTATCGTCACAGGGTCCATGGTGAGGATAAGGATAAAGAGAAAGAAGAGGGGAGTCGAAAACGACGGCTTCCTGTTTCCAATCGGCAAGATCAACGAGATCACCATCTCCCCCATGTCCTTCGATGAGTACCTGATGAACAGGAATCCCGTGATGTACGATGCCATCGTGGATCATTATAAAATGAAGGTCCCGATGGAACCTGCGTTCCATGAGATGGCCATGGGCATATTCTACGAGTATCTCCTAATCGGTGGCATGCCGGAATCGGTCGCCGTCTACCTGGAAACCGGCAGCTTCAACGAATCCAGGTTGGTGCTGAAGGATCTATACGCAAATTACCTGGCCGATATGGAGCTCTACCAGGCGAGTCAGGAATCCATAGTCCGCTCCAGGGCCATCTTCTCGACCATCTACAAGATGCTCAACAGGACCTCCAAGACATTTAGCCCCACGATGATCGAAAAGGGCTCACGCAGCCGCGATATGTTACACCCGATAGACTGGCTCACGGAGGCCCATGTCATAAACGTCTGCAGGAGGATAGAGGGGCATGTCACGATCCCCCTGATGGAGACAGACAACTCGTTCAGGATATACCTCTGCGACGTGGGGATGTTCGCCTACCAGAGCGCAATAGATCCAGTATCATTCATTACAGACGACGGCAGAAACACGCTGGCCGGGATATTCTATGAGAACTTCGCGGCCCAGGAACTCAGGTCAAGGGGACTTAACCTGTTCTACTGGACGGGCAGGAAGAACTCAGAATTCGAGTTCATATTCGGGAAGAACGGCGAGATAATCCCGATGGATGTCAAGAAGGGGCATGGGGCGATGAACTCCCTCGAAGCATTCGGTAACAACAACTCGTACGCCTATGCCGTCAAGGTGTCTAGGAACAACTACGGCTACGATGAGGGTCGCAGGATACTGACGCTGCCGTTTTACGAGCTGTTTCTCTTCGCCGACGAAATGGCAGATGATAGCATCCCTGACGATCTGCTGTCGTCTGAGTGATGCTTGGATCGCAAAAACGCTGACGCAGACCGGAAGCGGATGGGGGGATCGCTCCCCCCACTCCTCGGTCTTCTCCAGCTTGATGTCCATGACGGAGATGTCGTTGACGTAGACGTCCTGGGGGCACTGGAGGTCGTCCAGGCAGCCGACCCAGTAGACCACGAGGCCGGGCCCGAAGAGCTCGGTGTAGGGGACGAGCTGCTTCCTGGAGTTGAACTTGAACTCGGTGTTGTCGCCGAAGGAGGCCTTGCTCTCGACCCAGTTGATCACGTGCCCCTGGTACACCACGGGGTGGTCCAGGAGGCAGTCGGGGGTCTTGGTGGTCTCCTCGCCGCGGAGGTCGTTCTCGGTGCGATAGGTGACGCCTTGGCCGTCCAGCCACTGGTGCAGCAGGTCCTCGCCCCACAGCCCCCTCTCCCTCTGGCGGATGTTCGCGTCGGGGGAGTAGACGATGTCGTTCTCCACGGCCTCCCTGAGCTCTTCTGCGGTTCCGGGCTCGAGCTGGTCGGGGTCGTTGATGTAGCCCCAGAACTCCTTCTTCGACGCCCCGTCCTCGAGGAACAGGAACATCGCGATGAGGATCGGGGGGAACCTGTAGCGGTCGGAGAGCTCCATGATGGTGGTGCCCTTCTGCCAGTCCTTCAGCATCTTCTTGGAGTTCTGCTTGACGATGTAGAAGCGCTTCTTGACCTCCCTGTTGACCTTCTGGGTGAACAGGGTGTCCAGGAGCTTGTCGTCGTAGGTGGACTCGAGCCTGCGGACGTCCTTGGCGGTCCTCAGGCTGTCGTAGAGCTGCTTGTACTCCTCGTAGCGCATCGTATCGGTTCCCGAGGTTCCTGCACAGGTCGATGACCGCGGTGATGACGGGGTCCTGGACCATGGAGGTCGGCGGGCAGTATGCGTTCTCGCTCTTCATGAGGAACTCCTCGGCGGTCATGTGGTTGACGACCGCGGCGGTGAGCCAGTCGATGCGCCCGGTGGCCTCCTCGCCGGCGACGATCTGCGCGCCGATGATCCTGTGGGTGGATTTGTCCGCGAGGACCTTGACGGTCATGGGGGTGCCGCCGGGGTAGTACCTGGCGCGGGTGAGCCCCTCGGCCTTCCCGACGACGACGTCGAGGCCGTACCAGGACGCGAGGCCCAGCGAGAGGCCGGTGCCGGCGATCTGCCTGTCGGCGATGACGCTGACCCATGGGCTGGCGACGGGCCCGAAGAGGAGCTTCTCCTTGCATGCGGCGTTGTGGCCGGCGATGCGGCCCTGCTTGACCGCGGTGGAGCCGAGTTGGCTCATGGTGGGCCCGGGCATGACCGCGGACTCGCACTGCATCAGGTCCCCGGCGATGTAGACGTCGGGCACCAGGCGGCCCCTCCTGTAGGGCTGGAGGGTGGGGGAGACTGCGAGCGCCCCCAGCTGGCCTATGTCGTATCCGAGGGCCTTGGGGAGGTCCAGGTTGGCGCGGATGCCGGTGGCGAAGATCATCACCTGGCAGGGGTACTCCTTGCCGTCGGCGGTGACGCTCTGGACCTTGCCCTCTCCGTTGACGGACTGGATGGGGGCCTTCATGACGAACTTGATGCCCATGGCCTCCAGGTCCTTCTGGATGATGTCGGCCATGTCCTTGTCCGCGATGCGGGGGATGACCTGGGGCATCATCTCGATGATAGTGACGTCCTTGCCCATGTTGTGGAGGGATACGGCGAGCTCGAGGCCGATGACGCCCGCTCCGCCGATGACGACCTTGTCGGCGCCCTTGAGGGCGGACTGGATGGCCTTGCCGTCCCTGATGGTCCTGACGATGAACACGTTGCCGAGGTCGGCGCCCGGTATGGGGGGCACGAACACCCTTCCGCCGGTGGCGATGACGAGCGAGTCGTAGGCGTGCTCCTTTCCTGCGGCAACGACGGCCTTCTTCTCCTCGTCCACGGACTCGACCCTGGTCTCCGTGAGGACCTTTATGCCCCTCTCCTTCTCGTAGAAGGCGGGGTCGTGCATGACGATGTTCTCCCAGCCGCTCTTCCCTTCGATGGCGAAGGGGATGGCGCAGGGCGAGTAGGCGATGTCGGTGTCCTCAGTGAAGACGGTGACCTCCGCCTCCGGGCACTGGGCTTTGGCGGCGGACGCGGCGGTCATGCCCGCGGCGCCCGATCCGATGACAATTATCTTCTTGGCCATTAGGCTCACTATGGGGACGTTAAAGGGCCGTCGTATATAAAATTAATAAATGGGGCGCGGAAAGGATATTATCGTCGCTGAGGCTATCCCATGCGTAGAAGGTACATCCGATGAAGGAGAAGAGATCCCCGGACCAGCTGGAGGCCCTCTGGAAGGAGGACGACATGGCCGGCGGGGAGAAGGTCAAGGCCATGGTGGTCATCATGCGCACCAACGGCTGCTGCTGGGTCAAATGCGGCGGCTGCACGATGTGCGGATACAGGGAGGCATCGCTGTCACATGTGACGGAGGAGGACCTCAACAAGCAGATAGACCAGGCCCTGTCCAAGTACAAGGGCGAGCCGTTCGTGAAGTTCTACACTTCCGGGAGCTTCCTGGACGACAACGAAGTGCCCCCGACCGTGAGGGCCAGGGTCTTCGAGGAGTTCAAGGACTGCAGGAGGATCCTGTTCGAGAGCCGCCCGGAGTTCATCACCCCGGAGGTCGTCGCCACGCTTCCCGCCAACGTCACCGTGGCCCTGGGCCTGGAGAGCTCCGACCCGGAGGTCCTGAAGGTCTCCGTGAGGAAGGGGTTCACCCCCGATGACATCAAGCGCGCTGGCACTCTGCTCAAGGAGCATGGCCTGGGCGTGAGGACGTACCTGCTGCTCAAGCCCCCGTTCATGACCGAGGACATGGCCATCGAGGACGCGGTGAGGTCCGCCAGGTTCGCGGACCCCTTCTCCGACGAGATTTCCGTGAACCCGCTGAACGTCCAGAGGGGTACCTATGTTGAGAGGCTGTGGAAGCGCGGGGAGTTCAGGTCACCCTGGATCTGGTCCCTGATAGATGTCATGAAGCAGCTGTCTGGCACAGTCAATGCGAGGCTCATGTCATCGCCCTCCGGAGGGGGTGCGATGAGGGGCGTCCACAACTGCGGCGAGTGCGACAGGAAGGCGCTCGACGCGATCGAGAGGTTCAGCTTCTCCCAGGACCCGAAGGACCTGGAAGTGAGCTGCGCATGCATTTCGAAATGGGAGTCGTACAGGAGGTCGGAGGCCCTGCTGGGGTCGCCAGCCGACCTGGAGCGCGACTTCGAGAACGAGTTGGTTCTGAGAGGATGATAGGATGGATTACGACATCAAGAAAGGATGGTTCAAGAACATCGAAGGCGACAATCTGGCACATATGATGGAAGAGGTCTTCGGCAACGTCAAGGTGGAGGGCGACACCATGGTCTCCTCCTACGGGGTCCTCGACCGCATCGAGGTAAAGATCCTCGCCAAGGACAAGCTCGACATCACAACCGTCAACGGCAAGGGCACCTTCACCGACGACGAGATCCTCGCCAGCAAGAGGAAGCTCAACGAGTTCGCCGAGAAGGCGACCGGCTTCGACGCCAAGGCCCGCATGAAGAGGGCCCAGAAAAAGGCCAAGGAAGGCACCCTTTGAAAAATTCCGCCCCCGCGCCCTGCTTATATTATAGGGACGCGAGGGCATCTTTTAAATATAACATCCTCTTACGAGCGCTTAGATTGGACATAATAGTGTCCGACCAGACGCAACGGGCAATGCAGAATCGGCATCCCATGTCCGCCCCGTCCCATGAGGTTCTGGGGGCGATCGAGGCGTCACGGTCGGTGCATTAAGACGTTCGTCTGATAAAGCGCGAGGTTAGCGAAGAAACCCTCGCAGGTATGTGTAAAATATGCCGCAAAGAAGACGTCCCAAGAGAGGATCCAGGGCATACGGCCCTAGGAAGAGAGCGCAGTCGCAGACGCCAAGGCTCGACTCGTGGCCCGAGATCAGCGGAGCCCCTAAAATCCAGGGCTTCGCCGGATACAAGGCCGGTATGACCCACGCGTTCGTGGTCGACAAGCGCGCAAAGAGCACGACCTCCGGAATGGAGGTCCAGACACCCGTGACCGTCATCGAGGTCCCCCCGATGAAGATTGCGGCCGTCAGATTCTACGAGAACGACATCCTCGGGCTGAAAACCGCCGGAGAGGTCTGGGCAAAGGACCTGGACTCCCTCCTCGACAAGCGCCTGAACGTCCCCAAGAACCACGACGAGTCCACGTTCGCCAAGTACGACGGGCTTGAGGTCGAGGACGTCCGCGTCCTTGCCTACACCCAGCCCAAGAAGGTCAGCGGAGTCCCCAAGAAGGTCCCCGACCTCATGGAGCTCAGGATCGGCGGAGGAACCATCCCCGAGAGGATCGAGTACGCCAAGAGCATCCTCGGAACCGAGGTCGGATTCACCGACTTCGTCGCCGAGGGCAACTTCGTCGACGTGATCGCCGTCACCAAGGGAAAGGGATTCCAGGGAGTCACCAAGCGCTGGGGAGTCAAGCTCCTCTCGCACAGGAACTCCAAGCACCGCCGCGGAATCGGTAACCTCGGACCCAAGAGGCCCGGCTACGTCAGGTCCACCGTCCCCGGCTCCGGTCAGATGGGATACCACCAGAGGACCGAGTTCAACAAGAGAGTCATCAAGGTCGGCGACGAGGGCGCCGAGGTCACCCCCAAGGGCGGCTTCCTCAACTACGGAGAGGTCAGGAACACCTACGTCCTCGTCCACGGCTCCGTCCCCGGACCCACCAAGAGGCTCGTCAGATTCAGAGATGCAACCAGGCTCCCCAAGAAGGCGGAGACCGGCGCGGTCGATGTCACCTACGTCTCGACCGAATCCAAGCAGGGGGCATGATTGAATGGCAACAACCAATGTTTATGCAGTCAGCGGCGGCGTCGCCGGATCGGTCGACGTCCCCGAGGCATTCCAGACCCCTTACAGGCCCGACATAATCAAGAAGGCCGTCCTCGCCGCAGCAGCCAACAAGAGGCAGCCCTACGGACCCGCTGAGGGCTCCGGCATGAGGCACTCCGTTAGCACCTGGGGCAAGGGCCGCGGAACCGCGCGCGTCCAGAGGGTACACGATGGAAGGAAGGCCACCGAGTCTCCCAACAACGTGTCCGGAAGGAGGGCGCACCCCCCGAGGCCGGAGAGGATCTGGGCACAGAAAGTCAACAAGAAAGAGCTGAAGATCGCGAAGGCCTCCGCCCTCGCAGCCACCGGCTGCGCGGACTGCGTCAAGGCCCGCGGCCACCAGTTCGACGACAAGGTCTCCTTCCCCATCGTGGTCGAGGATGCCTTCCAGGACGTCAAGACGACCGCGGAGGTCGTCGAGGTGTTCGAGAAGATCGGCATCGCCTACGACATCGAGAGGGCCAAGGAGGGCCGCAAGATCAGGGCAGGAAGGGGAACCATGAGGAACAGGAAGTACCGCACCCCCGTCTCCGTGCTCGTCGTCGTCAGCAGCGAGGAGAGGGACGCGCCCATCTTCAAGAGCGCGGCCAACATCCCCGGAGTCACCGTCGAGGAAGTCAAGACTCTGAACACCAGCGTCCTGGCGCCCGGTGGCGACGCAGGCAGGCTGACCGTCTACACGAAATCCGCCATCGATGCGATCGGGGGGTGGACCCAGTGAAGACCAGCGACATACTGATCAGGCCGTACTACACTGAGAAGTCGACCAACTACGTCTCCGGAACCCGCACCCAGAACTACACCGACGGGAACAAGATCGAGTTCATCGTCCACAGGGCAGCCGACAAGGCCGCCATCAAGGCCGCCTTCGAAGAGCGCTTCGAGGTCAAGGTCGAGAAGGTATGGGTCAGGATCCAGAAGGATGGAAAGCACGCCGTCATCAAGCTCGCGGAGGGATACTCCGCCGAGGATGTCGCGATGAGGGTAGGTATCTTCTGAAGGTGAGTGAACATGGGAAAGAGATTGATTCCACAGAGGCGCGGCCGCGGCACAATGCTGTACCGCTCGCCCAGCCACAGGCACGTCGACGACGTCAGGCTTCCCGCCTTCAACGAGGGAACCGCCGTCATCAAAGACCTGATCCAGGCTCCCGGCAGGACCTGCCCCCTCGCCGTTCTCGATGTGAACGGCGTCACCGACTACCAGCTGGCAGTCGAGGGCACCAAGGTCGGCCAGACCATCCAGATTGGAGGAACCGAGATCAAGGCCGGTAACATCACAATGCTCTCCAACATCCCCGAGGGAACCCTCATCAACAATGTCGAGGCCCGCCCCGGAGACGGTGGAAAGTTCGCCAAAGTCGCAGGCGCATCCGCGACCGTCGTCTCCAGGGGAGAGAAGGTCATGGTGCTCATGCCCTCCGGCGAGATCAAGGAGTTCAGCCCCAACTGCCGCGCCGCCATCGGCGTCGTCGCAGGCGGCGGCAGGGGAGACAAGCCCCTCGCCAAGGCGGGAAAGAACGTCCACACCCTCAGGTCGAGGTCCACCGCCCCCTTCAAGACGAAGGGAGTCGCGATGAACCCCGTCGACCACCCCCACGGAGGCGGAAGCCACGCCCACGTCGGAGGACCCAACTGTCAGAAGAGGACCGCATCGCCCGGTCAGAAGGTAGGATTCCTGCCTCCTAAGAAGAAAATAAAGAAGTGATTGCAATGGCAAGAAAGATTATTGCAGGATCGGCAAAGGCCTCGAGGAGGAAGTCCAGGAAGAAGGCATCGGCAATCCAGGCGAGGAGGAAGAAGGAGTTCCTGTACCGCGGATTCACGATGGAAGAGCTCCTCGAGAAACCCTTCGAGGAGATCCTCGAGCTGCTGCCCTCCAGGGCCAGGAGGACCTACCTCCGCGGCCTCAACTACGAGCAGCAGCTCCTGTTCGACAAGCTGAAGGACGCGACCGAGCCGGTCAGGACCCACCGCAGGGACCTGCCGATCATCCCCCAGTTCGTGGGGAAGACCGTCAGCATCTACAACGGTAAAGAGTTCAAAGACGTCGAGATCAAGCCCGAGATGATCGGATGCTTCCTCGGCGAGTTCGCGCAGACAAGGAAGGCCCCGCAGCACTCCGGACCCGGAGTCGGTGCTACCAGGTCCTCGAAGTTCATGCCGCTGAAGTGAGGTGGATTACATGGTTTCAGGATACACAGCAACAGCCGACCCCGACACCTCCGCGAAGGCGCTCGGTAAGGAGATCCCGTGCTCCCCCAAGTTCGCCCGCGAGGTCGCCGGTATGATCCGCGGAATGAAGGTCGAGACCGCCCAGCAGGCGCTGGCCGACGTCATCGACAAGAAGAGGGCAGTCCCCCTGAGGAGATACAACAAGCGTGTCTCCCACAAGCCCGGCGTAGGACCCGGAAGGTACCCCGTGAAGGCCGCCAAGGCCATCCTGGATGTGCTGAACTCCGCGGCCTCCAACGCCGAGTACAAGGGACTCTCCGTCTCCGACATGGCCATCGCGACCATCTCCGTTTCCAGGGGCCGCGTCATCCCCGGGCACATGCCCAGGGCCCACGGACGCGCCACCCAGTGGAACCAGGAGACCGTCAACGTCGAAGTCATCATCCAGGAGGTTGAGTGAAATGGCAGCAGAAAGGAAATTCGTTGCCGAGAACGTCCGCAGGGTGCTCCTCAAGGAGTACCTGATGAAGGAAGTCAGCCGCGCTGGATTCGGCGGGCTGGACGTGCAGAGGACCCCCATGGGTACCCGCGTCCTCCTCATCACCGAGAGGCCCGGGCTCGTCATCGGCAGGCGCGGTCAGACCATCAAGAACCTGACCACCGTCATCGAGGAGCGCTTCGGGTTCGAGAACCCCCAGATCGAGGTCCAGGAAGTCGAGAACCCCAGCCTCAACGCGCAGATAATGGCAGAGAAGCTGGCCTTCTCCCTCGAGAGGGGCTGGCACTTCCGCAGGGCGGGACACTCCACGGTCCGCAGGATCATGGATGCCGGTGCCCGCGGATGCCACATCATCGTCGCCGGCAAGCTGACCGGACAGAGGCACAGGACCGAGAAGTTCAAAGAGGGCAACATCAAGTTCTGCGGAGAGACGAAGGAGAACTTCATGAGCCACGGCTACGCAGTCGCCAAGCTCAAGATGGGAGTCATCGGAGTCACCGTGGAGATCATGGACAAGGATTCCTCCATGCCCGCAGACATCAAGATCCTCAACAAGACTGAGGCGGCAGAGGCCCTCCCGGACCTCTTCACCGCCCCCGCCGAGGAGCCCGCCGTCGTCGACGACGCACCCGCTGAGGAGGTGGAGTGATGTCCTCGCTCAAGACCTCCGAGATCAGGAACATGTCCGCCGAGGAGCGCAACCAGAAGCTGAAGGAGCTCCGCGACGAGCTCATGCACGAGAGGGGAGTCTCCGCAATGGGAGGCGCCCCCTCCAGCCCCGGCGCGATCCGCGCCCTCAGGCTGAACATCGCCCGCATTCTGACCGTACAGAAGGAGGAGGAAGAGATCTGATGGCAGAGATCTGTTCTGTATGCGGATTGCCAAAAGAGCTGTGCATGTGCGAGGAGATCGCACGCGAGCAGCAGACGGTGAGGATCTCGATCGACAGCCGCAGGTACGGGAAGACCGTCACGGTCATCGACGGTATCGATGAGAACGACATCGACATCGGCGACCTGGCCAAGCAGCTGAAGAACAAATGCGCCACCGGCGGAACCTGCAAGGACGGACGCATCGAGCTCCAGGGGGACCACAAGAAGAAAGTCAAGGCGGTCCTCGAGGAGATGGGATTCCGCACCGAGGCAAGATGACAGACATGGATGTCTACAGGACTGAACTCATCGGACTGGACGTGGAAGTGCTGTCTAAGCCATTCTCCGGCATCGCCGGCAGGGTGGTCGACGAGACCAAGAACACGTTCACCATCGAATCGGCCGGAACTGAGAGAATGGTACCCAAACCAGGCAATGTGTTCAGGTTCGCATACGAGGGCAGAACAGTCGACATCATCGGATCAAAAATAACCCACCAACCAGAAGACAGAATCAAGAAGGTTAGGTGATTCAAGAATGACAGCAGAAATCAGAGACATCGGAATCGACGTCAAGGCCCCCTCCGGGGAGTGCACCGACCCGAACTGCCCGTTCCACGGCAGCCTGTCGGTACGCGGCCAGACGATCGACGGGGTGGTCGCCACGGTCAAGATGAACAAAACCGTCGTGGTCGAGCGCAACTACCTCAAATATCAGAAGAAGTACGAGAGATACGAGAAGAGGAGCAACAGGTACACCGCCCATGCGCCCTCCTGCCTCGGCCTCAAGGCCGGCGACAGGGTGACCATCATGGAGTGCCGCCCCATCGCCAAGACCGTGTCCTTCGTAGTAGTCGAGAAGAAGGAGTGAGCCAGATGAAGGGAATTTCCGGAAACCAGACCAGGGGCCTTCAGAACGGCTCCCGCCTAGCCGTGATCGACAACACCGGAGCCAAGGAGATCGAGATCATCACCGTCCCCGGCTACCACGGCGTCGCCAGGAGGGTCCCCTCCGCAGGCGTCGGCGACCTCGTCATCGCATCCGTCAAGAAAGGAACCCCTCAGATGAGGAGGCAGATCGTCTTCGCAGTCATCGTCCGCCAGAGGCGCCCCATGAGGAGGCCCGACGGCACGATGGTCTACTTCGAGGACAACGCCGCCGTCATCACCACCGAGACCGGTGAGACCAAGGGAACAGACATCAAAGGGCCCGTCGCCAGGGAGGCCGCCGAGAGGTGGCCCCGCGTGTCCGCGACCGCCAACACTATCGTGTGAGGTGCCAGACATGCCGAGCAGCAAAGCAAGGGTCCAGAGGAAGAACCAGGCTAACGCCTCCGCGCACGTCAAGAGGAAGATGCTCTCCGCGCACCTCAGCTCCGAGCTCCGTGAGAAATACGGGGTCCGCAGCGCCAGGGTCTGCAAGGGAGACACCGTCATCGTCGTCCGCGGCAACGAAGACATTAGGAACATTGAGGGAAAGGTCCTCGAGGTCTACACCAAGACCGGCCGTGTCTCCATCGAGGGGATCACGATCAACCAGGCCGACGGTACCGCCACCGAGCGCCCCATCCACGCTTCCAACCTCGTGATCGTCAAGCTGAACACCGAGGACCAGTGGAGGATGGACTCCCTCTCCAAGAACAAGGAGGCTAAAGAATGAGCGACCACATGAAGAGACTGGCGGCGCCCAGGTCCTGGCCCCTGAAGAGGAAGGTCAACGTCTTCGTAGCGAAGCAGACCGCCGGAGCGCACTCCATCGAGGAGTCCATGCCCGCCGTCACCGTCCTCAGGGACATGATCGGCGCATGCGACACGGCCAAAGAGGCCAAGAGGATCATCGGCAACCGCGAGATGATCGTCGACGGCAAGGCCGTGAAGAGCCCCAAGGCCCCCGTCGGATTCATGGACATCGTGCAGGTTCCCAAGATGAACCTGACCTACAGGATGCTCCTGACCGACAAGGGAAAGCTGACCCTCGTCCCCGTGGACGAGGCCGAGGCCGCCTGGGAGATCTGCAAGATCGAGAACAAGACCATCGTCAAGGGCGGCAAGTTCCAGCTGAACCTCTCCGGAGGAAGGAACATCGTCCTCGACAAGAACGACTACAAATGCGGCGACAGCCTCAAGGTCGCCTTCGACGGCCAGGCCATCCAGGGGCACTACCCCATGCAAGCCGGCGCCTGCGTCCTGATCCGCTTCGGATCCCAGGCCGGTGCCGTCAGGTCCGTCAAGGCCATCGAGACCGTCCGCGGTCCCGCTGAGAACCGCATCCTGTTCACCGACGGGACCGAGACCGTCGCCTCGAACTGCATCGTCATCGGCGCCGACAAGCCCGAGATCAAGCTCCCGGAGGCATCCGAATGAGCACCATGAGGGATCTCAAGGTCGAGAAGGTCGTCGTCAACATCGGCGTCGGCGAGGCGGGCGAGAGGCTCGTCAAGGCAGAGAAGGTCCTGGAGATGGTCACCGGGCAGAAGCCCGTCGAGACCGTGTCCAAGACCGTGAACAGGGACCTGGGTATCAGGCAGGGCATGCCCCTCGGATGCAAGGTCACCCTCAGGGGAGAGACCGCAGAGGACTTCGTCAGGAAGGCCCTCGTCATCCGCGAGATGCGCGTCCCCGAGTACTCCTTCGACAAGGAGGGCAACATGTCCTTCGGTATCTCCGACTACACCGACTTCGAGGGTATGAAGTACGACCCCGAGATCGGTATCTTCGGTATGGATATCAGCGTCGTCCTCAGGAGGCCCGGTAACAGGATTACCCAGAGGGCCCTCCTCAAGAGGAGGATCCCCAAGAGCCACCGCGTAGACCGCGCGGAGGCTATCGAGTTCATGAAAGAGAAATTTGAGGTTCAGGTGGTCCAGTGAAGCCAACTAAGCAGTTCGGAAGGTCTGTAGGCTGCACCCGCTGCGGACGCAGGAGAGGAATCATCAGGAGGTACGGGATGCACCTGTGCCGCCAGTGCTTCAGGGACATGGCTCCCGAGCTCGGATTCAAGAAGTATTCGTGAGAGGTGTCATAAATGCAGAGCGATCCATTGAATGACGCCATGTGCGTCATAAAGAATGCCGCCAACGACGGAAAAGGCGAGTGCACCATCCAGCCGTCCTCCAAGCTCATCGGCCGTGTGCTGAAGGTCATGCAGGACAGCGGGTACATCAACCAGTTCGAGTACGTCGAGGACGGGAAAGCAGGCAAATTCCGCGTCATGCTCGGAGGAGCAATCAACGACTGCGGGGTTATCAAGCCCAGGTATTCGGTCAAAGTGACGGATGTCGAGAAATTCGAGGCGAGGTTCCTCCCCGCCCAGGACTTCGGCCTCCTGATCCTGACCACAACCGCAGGGGTCATCACGCAGGACAGGGCCAAAGAGCTCGGTATCGGCGGAAAACTCCTGGCATATGTGTACTGAGGAATAAAGATGACAATAGCAGGGAAAATCGAAAGCACCATCGCTATCCCCGGTGGAGTGTCCGTGACATACGACGCGGGCATCATGAAGGTCAAAGGACCGAAGGGAGAACTAAGCAGAAACTTCGCGCACCCTGGCATAGATATTGCCGTCGGAGAAGGACAGGTCAGCGTCAGCTGCGAGTACCCGAGAATCAAGGACAAGGCAATGGTCGGAACCTACGTCGCCCATGTGAAGAACATGATCCACGGCGTCACCGAGGGTTTCACCTACCACTTGAAGATCGTATTCAACCACTTCCCGATGAAAGTCGCAGTCAAGGGCGACCGCGTTGAGATCAACAACTACATGGGAGGCCACGCCCCCCGCTACGCCAACATCGTCAAGGGCTGCACCGTCAAGGTCAGCGGCCAGGATGTGACCGTGGAGGGCATCGACATCGAGGCCTGCGGACAGACCGCGGCCAACATCGAGAGGGCCACCTCCAGGGTTGGATTCGACAAGAGGACGTTCCAGGACGGAATCTACATCGTCCAGAAATCTCACAAGGTGAAAGAATGACCGTGAAGAATCTCAAGGACCTGAACGGTCTGAACGACAAGAACGTCGAGGAGCTGGCCAGCATCGGCATCAGCTCCGCTGACGAGCTCAAGGCGGCCCTGAACGACGACGCCAAGGTCAAGGAGGTCATCAAGACCCTGACCGGAGTCGGACCCAAGACCGTCGCCAACTGGAAGGCCCAGTTCGAGGGCGAGGAGCCCAAGAAGGAGGCCAAGAAGGAGGCAAAGGAGGAGCCCGCCACCGAGGTCGTCGAGGCCGAGACCGGCGCGTACACCGTCAAGAAGAAGCCCGAGCTGGACGACGAGACCGCTGACGCGCTCGCCAAGAGGGCGATCATCTCCGGAAGGAGGCCCGCCTTCAAGAGGCAGGAGTGGTACAGATACTCCAAGCTCGGCGAGAAGTGGAGGAAGCCCAAGGGTATCCACAGCAAGATGAAGAGGTGCCTCAAGAGGCGGTCGCCGATGGTCGACATCGGATTCCGCGGACCCGCCGCGGCCAGGGACCTGCACCCCTCGGGATTCGAGGAGGTCCTCGTCTACAACGTGGACGGGCTCGAGGGCATCGACCCCAAGAAGCAGGCGGTCCGCATCGGCGGAACCGTCGGAACGAAGAAGAGGATGGCAATCGAGGACAGGGCCGACGAGCTCGGAATCAGGGTCCTCAACAGGATGGTGTGACCATGGCAGATCTGAAGAACCAGAGAAGGATGGCCGCGGACATCCTCAAGTGCGGCGAGAACAGGGTCTGGATGAACCCCGACAAGCTCGAGGACATCGAGGACTGCATCACCCGCGCCGACATCCGCACCGCGATCGACTCCGGCCTCATCAAGGCCAAGCCGAAGAACGGTACTTCCAAGGCCAGGATAAGGTACGTCGCCGGCCAGAAGGCCAGCGGCAAGAGGAAGGGACCCGGAAGCAGGAAGGGAACCGCCAACGCCCGCGTCAGGGACAAGGAGCGCTGGATGGGGACCATCAGGCCCATCCGTGCCGAGCTGAAGCAGCTGAGGGCCGACGGCAAGATCACGCCGTCCGTCTACAGGCTGTACTACAGGAAGGCCAAGGGCGGCATGTTCAAGTCCCGCAGGCACCTGAGGCAGCACATGATCGCTGCCGGTCACCTCAAGGAGGAGTGAACATGGCTACAGGTCCTAGATACAACGTTGCGTTCCGCAGAAGAAGAGAGAACCGCACTGACTACTACGCCCGCCGCAAGCTCCTCACCGCGAGAGAGCCCAGGGCCATCGTCAGGAGGTCCAACAAGAACATCACCATCCAGTTCGCCGAGTTCGGCATGGAGGGTGACAAGGTCATCGCATCGGCCAGCACGAAAGAGCTCAAGGGAATGGGCTGGGAGTACTCCTGCTCGTCCATCCCCGCGGCCTACCTGGTCGGATACCTTGCTGGAAAGAGAGCGATCAAAGCCGGAATCGAGTACGCAGTCCTCGACATCGGCATGCAGAAGGTGCAGGCTGGCGGAGTCCTCTTCGCCACCGTCGCCGGCATGACCGACGCCGGGCTGGAAGTGCCCCACGGCGAGGATGTCCTCCCCGACGAGGACAGGCTCAACGGGAAGCACATCGACGAGGCTATCGAGGCCGCCGTGAGCAGCCTCAAAGACAAGATGGAGGCAGAGTGAAATGACTGACTGGGTACCTAAGACGAGGCTCGGGCAGATGGTCCTCAACGGAGAGATCACCACCATGAGCGACGCCCTGGCCACCAGGCTGCCCCTCCGCGAGCCCGAGATCGTGGACATCCTCCTGCCCGACCTGAAAGACGAGGTCATCGACCTCAACATGGTCCAGAGGATGACCGACTCCGGAAGGAGGGTCAGGTTCGCCGTCACATGCATCGTAGGTAACGGCGACGGATTCATCGGAATCGGAAGAGCGAAAGGTAAGGAAGTCGGCCCCTCCATCAAGAAGGCGATCGACAACGCTAAACTGAACATGATCGAGATCAAGAGGGGATGCGGTTCCTGGCAGTGCGGATGCGGCCAGCCCCACTCCCTGCCCTTCGAGGTCGTCGGGTCCACCGGATCCGTCACCGTCAGCCTGAAGCCCGCACCCCGCGGTGTCTCCCTGGCCGTCGGAGACGTGGCCAAGTCCCTGCTGACCCTCGCGGGCGTCCGTGATGCCTGGGGATTCGCCAGGGGCAACACCAAGACCAAGGTCAACTATGCGATGGCTACCTTCGAGGCGCTCAAGATGACCTCTCGCATGAGGGTCACCGACGAGCAGGCCGAGAGGCTCAACATCGTGTCCGGTCCCACGGGCATCTCGTTCGCTGAGACCGACGTCAACGAGGAGGAGTGAGCATGGCATACGCAGTCATTAGGGTGCGCGGCCAGCCCGATGTCAACCGCGACATCGAGCACACCATGATGCTCATGGGCCTCAACAGGGTCAACCACTGCGCCGTGGTCCCCGAGAACGCCTCCACCAAGGGCATGCTGCAGGTCATCAAGGACTACTGCACCTGGGGAGAGGTCGACGAGGAGACCCTCGCCGCGATGATCCGCTCCCGCGGCAAGATTGCCGGGGACAAGGACATCACCGACGACTACCTGAAGGAGAAGACCGAGTTCTCCTCCGTCGAGGAGCTCGCCAAGGCGATCATCGAGAACGACTACAAGATGAAGGACGTCGAGGACGCCAAGCCCGTCTTCCGCCTGCACCCCCCTGTGAAGGGATACGAGGGCAACAAGCGCTCGTACCAGAACGGCGGGGCCCTGGGATACAGGGGAGCGGCGATCAACGACCTCATCAACAGGATGCTCTGAGGTGTAAGAAATGCCTAGCAGAACCAAGAAGTTCAGGGGATACAGGACCCACGGCCGCGGTAAGAAATCCGGCCGTGGAGCAGGTATCATCGGCGGACACGGACAGGCAGGATTGGGCAAGACCGGCAAGATCGGGATGCTGAAGTACGACCGCGACCACTTCGGCCGCCACGGCTTCAAGAGACCCCAGTGCATGGTCGAGGCCAACCGCACGATCAACGTCGGAGAGCTCGGAGAGCAGATGGAGAGGTTCGTCTCCATGGGCTTCGCCACCAAGGAAGGGGACGGCTACAAAGTCGATCTCACCGAGGCAGGCATCGATAAGCTATTAGGCAATGGTTGCATTGACGTCGCAGTCACCGTGACCGTGGCCGAAGCCTCTGAGAAAGCCCGTGCTAAGATCGAGGCCGCCGGCGGATCGGTTGCAGAGTGAGATCACTTCAACTGGAGAGATTAAGGATGGAAGAGACACCTAGCCTGTTGTACAAGCTGAAGCCCTTGTCCGACAGGCTCCCCTCCGTCAAAAGGCCTGAAGGCCACGTGCACTTCAGGACCAAGATGATGTGGGTTATCGTGGTGTTGGTCATCTACTTCATAATGACCAACGTCTACCTGTACGGGCTGGACCAGGAGAAATCCCTGGACCTGTTCGCCCAGTACAGGACAATCATGGCAGGAGCTTCCGGATCGCTACTCCAGCTCGGTATCGGACCGATCGTCACCGCATCTATCATAATGCAGCTGTTCGTCGGAGCGAAGATCATCAAGCTCGACCTGGGCAAGAGGGAGGACAAGGCATGCTACCAGTCCGTCCTCAAGCTCCTGGTCATCGTGATGATCATCTTCGAGGCCATCCCCCAGGTCTTCGGCTACCTGGTGCCCTCATCGGGCGCCGAGGACCTATTGGGGTCAGGTGGCGCGAAGCTGCTCCTGATCGCCCAGTTGTTCATCGGCTCGTACATCATCTTCATGATGGACGAGGTGGTGAGCAAATGGGGTATAGGAAGCGGTATATCGCTATTCATCGCAGCGGGTGTGGCTCAAGCGCTGTTCACAGGAGCTCTGAACTGGAACCCGGTCGATATAGCGGCAGACATGAGCATAAGTAATCCGCCAGCGGGTACGATCCCGAGGGCGCTATACTACGTGTTCACGCTGTCGCCGGAGGAGATGTCGAGCTATGGGTATGAAAGCATATTCCTAGGTTCGCCGAACCCGATGATAGCGCTAGTGGGTACGCTGGTGATCTTCGTGATCGTGGCGTATCTGGAGTCCACACGTATCGAGCTGCCGCTGTCCCATGGCAATGCCAGAGGAGCTAGGGGCCGCTACCCGATCAAGCTGATGTACGCGAGCAACATCCCGGTCATCCTGATGTCCGCGCTGCTCGCCATCGTGAGCATGGTCGCACTGCTGCTCTACAACAGCCATATACCGTTCATCGGCAACAACTCGTCGATCGGATACTTCGAGGACGGTTCGACGTACGCGGCGGGAGGTATCGCATGGTACCTGTCGGCGCCTCAGGGACTGACCTCGTGGCTGATGCCGATACTAGACCCGCTAGGGTACGGCAACGGCCATAGCGCGATACAGAACTTAGCCCATATGATGGTCTATCTGTCGGTGATGATCATGGGTTCAATCATGTTCGCCAAATTCTGGGTCGAAACCACCAACCTCGGTCCCGAGGCCGTGGCCAAGCAGATCCAGAAGAGCGGCATGCAGATGCCCGGATTCCGTCGCGACCCGCGTGTCCTGAAGAGGGTGCTGGAAAGGTACATCCCAACCATCACCATCATGTCGGGAGCTCTGGTCGGTGCCCTTGCGGCAGGCGCGGATATGATCGGTACGACAGGTAATGCAAGCGGAACAGGAGTCCTGCTGACCGTGGGTATCATCATCCATCTGTACGAAGCCATCGGCCGCGAGCAGATGATGGAGATGAACCCTGTCATGAGGGGCTTCTTCGGCGGAGAGTGATGAGATATGGCAAACCCAGGCAGTCCTGACAGGATGGCGGCGGCACAGAGCGGCGCCAACCCGATGTCCAGCAAGACCATGATGGGGATGCTGTTCACGATGCTCATCATGATGGTCGTCATGATGTTCAGGACCCAGATCGGAGGGGCCCTTGACGTGGTGTTCCAATTCATCACGTTCAAGGACTCCTCCGGGGTCCCCCTTTACCCCATGCTGACCCTCGTGATAGCAGGTCTCATCGCCTTCTCCCTGTCCAACATCGTGAGGACCCTCCTTACCGACCCGGTGAAGATGGCTCGCAACCAGCACATCCAGTCCGAGTTCAACAAGGAGATGCGCCAGGCGAGGATCGAGAACAACCTCTTCAAGCTGAAGAAGCTGGAGGAGCAGCAGCCCAAGATCATGGCGATGACCATGGACACGAGCATGAGCCAGATGAAGACCATGCCCATAACCATGCTGTTCGTCATCCCCGTGTATGCTTGGATCTACTACTTCATCGACCCCAGCGTCGGCGGTTACTTCGCAGAGGATGTCATCGTGAACATGCCCTGGGGGTACCTCGACCTGAACGACAGGCTGATGGGATTCATCCCCATCTGGATCGTCATGTACACCCTGATCTCCATGCCCATCGGGCAGATCGAGGCCAGGCTGATCCGCTGGATCATGCTGAAGAAGCGCCTCGAGGAGATCGACAACGGGACGGTAGAACCCGCATGAGGATAACCATAAGCGGTCCGCCCGGAAGCGGGAAGACGACCGCCTGCAGCAAGCTCGCGGAGACACTCGGCCTGGAGGCCGTGGTCTTCGGGAAGATCTTCCGCGAGCTCGCTGCAGAGAAAAACATTTCCCTGGGGGAGCTCGGCGCTTTGGCCGAGCAGGACCCCTCCATCGATCAGATGATCGATTCCCGCCTCGTGGAGACCGCAAGGCGCCACGAGGACATCATTCTCGAATCGAGGCTCGCGGCCTACATGCTCACCCGCAACGGGATTCCCGCGTTCAGGATCTACCTCGATGCAAGCCCCGAGGTTCGCATGGTGCGCATCGGACTGCGCGAGGGGCAGAGCCTGGAGGCGGCCGTCGCCGAGACGGTCGACAGGCAGAGGTCCGAGGCCAAGAGGTACATGATGTACTACAACATAGACATCGAAGACCTCAGCGTCTACGACCTGGTCATCAACACGGACGAACTCGACCCCGACCAGGTCCTGCAGAGGATACTGGAAGCGGTCGGTGCGCGAATGCTTGTGAAGGACCCGAATGCCATCCCCGACAAGTGGGGGAAGAAGCCGTCCGACAGGACGGTCGGCGAGCTGCTGCAGGGCGGGGTGGTCATCCTGGACAAGCCGTCAGGCCCCACATCCCACCAGGCTACCGCATGGGTGAGGGATGCGCTGCACGTGGAGCACATCGGCCACGGCGGCACCCTGGACCCCTATGTGAGCGGCGTTCTCCCGATAACCCTGGGCAAGGCAGTGCGTCTGACGGATGTCGTCCTCTCGTCGGACAAGGAGTACGTCTGCCTCATGCAGCTCCACGCGGACCGTCCCGAGGCTAGGATCCGCGAGGTCATGGGCAGGTTCAAGGGTCGCATCTACCAGCTGCCCCCGGTCAGGTCCGCGGTGAAGAGGCAGATGAGGATCCGCCACATCGCCGAGCTGGAGATCCTGGAGATCAGGGGCAGGGACATCCTGTTCAGGGTGTCCTGCGATGCGGGGACGTACGTGCGCACCATGTGTACCGACATCGGCGACATGCTCGGATGCGGAGCGAACATGAAGGAGCTCAGGCGCACCAGGTCCGGCAAGATGACAGAGGAGAGGGCCAGGACCCTCCAGGACATCCGCGACGCGTACATATTCTGGCAGCAGAACGGCAAGGAGAGGATGCTCAGGGAGATGCTGCTCCCCATGGAGGCGCTCATCCAGCCGCTGCCCAAGGTCGTCGTCAAAGCCACGGCGGTGGATGCCATCTGTCACGGGGCCGACCTGCAGGTATCCGGAGTACACATGCTGGACGAGGACATAAGGAAGAACGCGCTCGTAGCGATGATCACCGCCCGCGGGGAGCTCATAGCCCTGGGGAGGATGTCCATGTCCACCCAGAAGGTCATGGATTCTGATAAGGGAAGGGCGGTGGACACCGTGAGGGTGTTCATGGAGCCCGGCCATTACCCCCGCATGTGGCGGTACTCGACGGACATCGAGGGCTACGAAGGCCCCGAGCTCCCCGAATGACCCAAATAGTCAAATCTGCATCACCTCGGCATGTCCCTGTTCGCCAAGAAGGTCACCGTATTCGGTCCCGAGACGGTATCCGTAGGGGACTTCGATCCCACCGTGGACGGCTGCTACCGCAACGTCGTGACGATTCCGCTGGATGTGAAGCCCCGGAGGAACCTCTACGTCAGCCTGAAGTCGGACAACCCGGTCGACATCGTCGTGGCCAACGACGACCGCTCCGCGGCCGGCCACAAGGAGAACCAGACCGAGTTGGTGTTCGGGCCGTTCCCCACGAAGTCGATGGACAGCATGGGCATCATATTGGGGATATACAGGGGCGAGAAGGCCCAGGTCACCCTGGAAGCATGGATTGATAAGCGATGGAACTCAAGTTGAAGATGCCGAAGGGGCGCGCCGCCAGGTCGCCGGTGCAGGATGAGCCGCTTCCTGCCATGCTGGAACCAAGGGAATGGAAGGTCTTCCTCGGTTTCGCCGCATCGATAATCGTATGTCTGGCACTCGCGGTCATCGTCCCGTTCGTCAGCGATTACACCTGGTACCAATCGTTCAACCTCATGCTCCTGCCGCTCATGGGCATGGGCGTGTACGGCTACGTGGTCCACTCCCGCTGGATCCTGCTCGCCATCGCCTCCGCCGCGACGGTCATCGCCATAGTCTTCCTGCCATGGGGGACCGTGGAGACCATCCTCGTGGTGTTCGGGTTCGAGGGCGCGGCCGTGGCCGCTGATATGATCCAGAGGCTGGTCTTCTTCAGGATCCTCAGGACCATAGAGTTCGTCAACGGCAGGGACCGCAGCAGCCCGCTGGAGCTGCTGGCACTGTACCTCTTCGACATCCCGAAGGGGCTGGACACCCGCCGCATAGACATGGAGGAGGGCATCCGCAGGAAGGGCGTCCCGGTAAGGGAGATAGCCAATAGGATCCTGCTCGCGCTGTTCTTCTGCATGTTCATCTGGATGTTCATGTTCGCGGACCAGAACTACTCAGAGTTCACGTCCGGTTCGGTGGACGCGGTGTTCATCGCCATGGGCTACATTGCCGTCGCCGTTCTCTCGCTGTCCGCATTCGAGACGCTGGACGTGAGGATCGAGACCGACCACGGTGGGTTCAGGCTCTACGACGGGCTGATGGGCACCATGAGCCGCATCATCATACCGCTGGCACTCGCCACCGTCCTCCTGGCCATCGTGCTCTGGAAGGACCCGTTCGTGCTTGTGAGCATCGCTATGTCCATCGTGGTCATGCTGGCGATGGTGGTCATCGCGTCCGAGCTGTACTACGGCTATCTGGAGAGCACCACCGTGAAGGCTATACAGAGGGCCAGGAGGGAGTTCATGCCCTCAGGCATATGCTCCAGCCTGGGCGGCGACGTGCCGTCGCTGTCCGATGCGCCGCCGGGGACCCCCAGGAGGGATCCCTCGACCTGCTTCGACCCCGTGCAGGTTCGGAAGAACTGATCCTGCATGGAGCTGTTGGGCCTGCCCGGGGCATCCATGCCCTTGATGATGGGCAGGAAGACCTGCCCGGACGACATGCCGGGGGTCTTGTTGAGGCCGATGATCTCGGGCTCCTCCCAGTTGGTGATGACGACCTGGTACCTCTGGACCTGGTCCTCGATGGAGATGCAGGGGACCTCGGAGTTCTTGAGGATGTCAAGCGCCACGTCGGCGAGGACCTGGATCTCCTCCGGGGTCACGGCCTTGTCCAGGCGGATGAAGAATGTGTGCTCCTCGGTGGACCCGTTCATGAGGTACGTGACCTCGGAAACGGAGACGATCTCCTTGAACTTCTGCGACTTCTCGTCGTCGCCCGCGAGCTCCAGCATGCGGGATTTCCAGGTTTCGGGGATGTCGATGTAGATCGCTTCCTTCCCGAGTATCTTCCACATGCCCGATGGATGCTCTATTCAATAGTTAAGACTGACGATGACCGATACCCAATTATCCTCATTCTACATTCCTGGATTCGAATGACTGCAACCGCCCCCCGTCCCGTAGTTCAATTGGATTCCCCCGACCTCGACATAAGGCTGGTCGGGGGCAAGGGGATCAACCTGGCCAAGATGATATCCAGCGGATTCAGCGTCCCCTACGCGTTCGCCGTGACCGTGGATGCCTACGAGATGTTCCTGGACCGCAACGGGCTCAGGGACAGGATTAGGGAGGTGCTGGATTCCACGGATTTCGATGACGAGGCCTCGCTGGAGTCCGCATCGGAGAGGATCCGCTCCATGTTCCTGGACGCGGACATAGAGGCGGAGGAGCTGGTGGTCCTGAAGAGGCAGCGCGGGGCGCTGGACGGGGAGTACTTCGCCGTCAGGTCGTCGGCCGTGGCCGAGGACCTCGCGGATGCGAGCTTCGCTGGCCAGCAGGATACCTATCTCAACGTCAGGAGGGAGGACGTGGTCAGGATGATCCTGACCTGCTGGGCCTCCTACTGGAACGCCAGGGCCATGAAGTACAGGCACGACGCCTCCAAGGACCATCTGTCCCAGGGGATGGCCGTCGTGGTCCAGAGGATGGTCAACTCCGACATCAGCGGGGTCATGTTCACAGCCGACCCGGTATCCGGGGAGGACAGCATCATAATAGAGGCATCATGGGGGTTGGGGGAGTCCATAGTCTCCGGCCTGGTGACGCCCGACAGGTACGTCCTGTCCAAGGACGGGAAGGTCAAGGAGGCGGAGATCCGCAGCAAGGAGAAGGGATTCTACCTCGTTGGCGGCCAGAACCTCCAGGTGGACATCCCGCCGGAGAAGGTCGATGCCAGGTGCGCCGACGACAAGATACTGAGGAGGATCGCCGAGGAGGGCATGAAGCTCGAATCCCACTTCGAGTGCCCCCAGGACATAGAGTGGGCGGTCGAGGACGGGGAGGTCTACATCCTGCAGTCCAGGGCCATCACTACCCTGCCCGACGCGTCCGAGAGGGACGGCATCCTCTGGTCGAGGGGGTACGGCGACGAGTACTGGGCCGACGCCACCACGCCGATGTTCTACACGGTTCTGGGCAAGCTGCTCACGGACTACGTCAACCACGAGGGCGCCCACATGATGGGCTACAAGGACCTGGAGTCGGGCCCCCTCACCAAGCTCCACAAGTCCAGGGTGTACTTCTCCGCCACCGTGCTGGAGAGGATATTCGCCCATTATCCCAAGTTCATACGCTCCAGGGAGCTCCTGGAGTACTTCCCCCGCGCGGAGCAGGAGAGGATCTCGAAGTATCCGAACGACTACGCCGGCACCATAAAGTCGCAGCTGTGCCTCATGGTGAGGGACAGGGATGGGATGATCTGGAGGACGGACAGGGTCTACCGCCAGTGGGCGGAGGGCTTCCTGAGGCTCTGCGCGGAGTTCGATGCCCTGGATCTTGGATCGCTGAGCGACGGGGAACTTGCCGATTGGTACTTCAGGTTACGCGAGGGCTCCATCAAGCACTTCCAGCTGATCCGCTACGGGATGGTATCTCACTCCATCATGACCAACCTCCTGGTGAAGAACTGGTGCGCCAAATGGCTGGGGGATGACGGGACGGTCTACGCCGGCCTCATGTGCGCCCCGGACGACAACAAGACCGTGGAGACGAACAAGGGCTTCTCCGACCTGGGGAAGGCCCTGAGGGCGGAGCCCGATGTCTTCGCGAAGAGCCAGTCCATGCCGGCGGCCGAGTTCGTGGAGTGGCTGCAGTCCTCGGATTGCGCCTTCAAGGACGCCTACAACTCGTTCATCGCGGAGTTCGGCCACAGGTCCGGCACCAGGGAGCTCTACGCACCCAGATGGGCGGAGGACCCGGAGTACGTGATGGGCGTCGCGGTCCAGATGTACAGGAGCGGCGCCGACCTCAGGGAGGAGTTCGAGAGGAGCGTCGAGCGCAGGAAGGAGACCGAGGCTGACGTGAGGAAGCGCCTGAACCCCCTCAAGAGGATGCTGCTGTTCAAGGTCCTGGGCTATGCGAGGACCTACCTGACATTCAGGGAGAACCAGAGGTTCTACCTCGACCACATGATGTACCGCAACAGGCTGATCTTCCTGGAGCAGGGCAGGAGGCTCTTCGAGAGGGGCCTCATAGACGAGAGGGAGGATGTCTTCTTCCTGGAGGACGACGAGGCCGTCGCCATATTGAGGGGCGGGGACGCATCCGGCTTGAGGGAGAAGATAGCCCCGAGGAAGGCGGAGTTCATGAAGTACCGCGACAGGCTGCCCCCGAAGTTCATCCTGAACGGCGTGGACTTCGACGACGAGCCCATGACCCACGGGGACGTCCTGGTGGGGGCGGCGTCCAGCCCCGGCAGGTACACCGGGAAGGCCAGGGTTGTCATGGACGTGAGGGACCTGGGACAGGTCGAGAAGGGGGAGATCCTGGTCACGAGCAACACCGATCCCGGATGGACCGTGGTGTTCTCGAAGCTCGGAGGGCTGATCACCGAGACCGGGGGGATCCTCTGCCACGGCGCGGTCATATCGCGCGAATACAGGATACCGGCCGTCACGGCCGTCAAATCAGCGACCACCATCCTGCGCACCGGGGACACCGTGTCCGTGGACGGGAGCAGCGGGGAGGTAAAGATACTGGAGGCGAAAGAATGAGCCAGGAATTGGATTGGAACGAGAGCTACTACTTCAACCTGCACGATCAGGGGAACGGCCTGACGGTCTTCATGCGCATAGGGAACAAGCCCAACAGGGACGAGAAATCGGTGTTCCTGTTCGCGATTGAGCAGGATAGGATATGCGGCCTCAGGAACGCGGTCAAATGCGACGACGACAGGAAGGCCTGCTCCGGGCTCAGGTTCGAGCAGGACGGGGATGTCTGGCACATCTCTTTCCAGGGTCCGCTGTTCGATGTGGCCAAGGAGCCGGCGCCCATAATGTCGTCCATGGACCTCGCATGGAAACCGGTCAACCCAGTGATGGACTACCATGACTGCGTAGACGCCAAGGGCGCGGAGCTGTCGTCCAAGACCGTCTCCGAGCACTTCGAGCAGTTCGGGACCGTCTCCGGTAGGATCGTCATCGGCGACAGGTCCTATGCCGTGACCGCCACCGGCGAGAGGGACATGAGCGAGGGCGTCCGCGACTGGGGCTCCCCCAAGATGTGGATGTGGCTCAACTCCGTCTACGGCACAGACGTCGGCTTCAACGCCACCAAGCTGTGCACCGAGATGGGGGACGTCGATGCGGGATATGTGGGTAACAAGGATTCCAACGATCCCGTGGTGAAGATAGATATAGAGGTCGGCTATGAGTCGGGCATCCCGTCATCTTATACGATGAGGATGCACGGGAAGAGCGGGGAGGAGTACGCCGTCGAGGCGAGGATCCTGAGGAAGGCATTCCTGCCGATGCAGGGCAGCAAGGACATGCTGCTCGTGGAGGCGATCTCCGAGACGAAAATGGACGGGCGCACAGGATACGGCATAGCCGAGTTCCTGATCCCCGCTCCGAAGCAATGAGGCGATACTATGGCGGAGACTTACAGGTGCCCCAACTGCGGGGCGGAGCTGGACGAGTACCATGCGGAGATGGGCAGGTGCACCGTCTGCGGCGCATCCATGGACCCGATGATCAAGAAGGATATCGAGAGCCAGGAGCCAGTGGCGACTGCGCCCGTCATGTCCGACGAGGAGAGGGAGGAGATGCAGGCCCAGGCCGAGCGCGACCTCAAGAAGGCCAAGAGGGCCAAGGCGGCTGCCACCGCGGTCACCGTGGGGGCAGTGGCTCTCCAGATCGCCAAGATTTTCGCCAAGAGGCGAACTGGTCATCCAGGTGGTAAGATAGCTTTATCTATGAGAATGTAATCAAGTGGTTTAGGGGCCTGTAGCTCAGCTAGGTAGAGCGTTCGACTCTTAATCGAACGGCCAAGGGTTCGAATCCCTTCAGGCCCGCCACTTACTTATCCAGATTCTTGGAAGAAATTCTATCGTTGGCTTCCTGTTGCTTCAATACGTAGATCGGGTACGCATTCTTATCCTCGGGGAATTCGGACATGATGTCCGCAATCGTCGCATGCGACAGCTCCTCCAGCATGGCGTCGAAGGCCGACTGGAAGTGAGGGGCCAGCACCTTGCGCAGGTCGCGGCTTAGGGGGCACTTCTCCACAGCGGGATACATGTTGAACACGTCGCCCGCCGATTCCTCTTCGGTAGCCAGGAGCACGTCCTTCAGCGTGATGCTCTCAGCGGGCCTTCCGAGCGTCGTCTGCGCCCTGCCCATCCCGGGCTTCAGAAGCCCGGCCCTGCTGAGCTTGGCCATGACCTTGCGCACGATGACCGCGTTGCATCCGATGCTGAGCCCGAGCTCCCTGCTGGTGATGCCCGAATCCGCCAGTATCCCGTAGCAGGTCAGGATGTGTATCCCGACAGTGAACTCCGAGTCCACGTGCATGCAATCGCCTCTGCAGGAAGGATTTGCATTCGCTGTAGAGGTCGTTCGTCGGCTGGAGGTCCGCCCAATCCTCATCCGGCACCTTGATCTTGAGGCGCATCCTCTCGGATACTTTCTGGAGATCCTTCTCGAACTGCTCCCGGTCCCCCAGGCCGGTATCGATCTTCAGGATGTACTCGTATCCCCCGAGGCTGAACATCCACCTCATGTATCCGTCATGCCCGGGCTCTATGCCCAGAACCTCCCTCATCTCCGGGGTGAGGGATTCCTCGGTCGCGGCGGAGTTGCTGGAATCCGCATCGTTGAATTCGTCCCAGTTGGAGGCCATGGCGGGGAATGCGTAGAAGTGGCCCACGTACTTCTTCTGCATCTCGTTGTATTTCGGACCGCCGGCGATGTTTATCCCCACGCAGTCGTGGCAGAGGCATCCGTTGCAGTCATGGAACGTGGCGGACGGCTTGAATCCCTTCTCCTCGCACCATTTTGCCGGGCTCCAGTTGTAGTTGCCGCATGTGCCCAGGTAGAACCCCATTGCGTCGACGAACGGCTGCATGTCGGTGGCTAGGTTCTCGACGGTGGATTTCAGCTTTTCAGGTTCCGCATGGAGGCCGAGGTTGGTCATGTAGATCAGGATGGTGTACCGGTCGGCATCCAGCGTGTAGTTGCGGGAGAGTATGTCGTTGAATGCGACTATCGAGTACGGGATGCCCGCCTTATCCAGCTTGGACCTGATGGAGGTGTTGTTGTCATTGTCGATGATGACGATGTTCTTCTCCTCGCCGTCCTTGCCCAGGCTGTAGACCAGGTTGTCGTCCACCATCGGACAGGCTATCAAGCCCAGGATCCCTTTTGTCATAAAAATTATTACACATTACCACTATTAAAACATGAGTCCGCCACTCAGGTTCGATTCCGACAAGGCTCCTTAGGCCGATTGCCCGTATTCGATCGGATTGGTACTCGATCAACGGCCTGGGCTCATCGAGCTCTTCCCCGTTGTACGGCTCCTTCCCTATGGATCTGAGCTTCTCCAGGACCAGCTGCTTCCCGGCATCCGATATCCCGAAGATCTCCACCTTGTTCCCGGCGATGAGCGCATTCCTCTCATGCGCTATCTCCCTCGTCCACCTGGAACCGCATGCGGTGATGAAGTCGCAGCAGTCGAACATGGTGCCGACGCCGCAGCGGTTGATGTGGCTGGTATGCACCCCGACGATTATCGCCCTGTCCCCGTAGCGTTCCCTGATGGCCTTGGCATCCTCGGGTTTGCATACCGTGACGGAGAACCTCTGATATCCTTTGGAGTCAGCGAGCTCCGCGCCCTTCACCATGTTGACTGGCACAGTTTCCGGATCGACTACGTTGTCCCTTCCCACGGCATCGAGGACAACCTGCAAGGGGGAGGTCTCCACCAGGCCCGAGATCCTTCCGCAGAGGCCCTGCAGGATGTAAGGGTCGGTGATCACGGCGGTCCCGCAGCCATCGGCGGCTATCACGGCGGCACCTATCCTCCCGTTCTCGAGGGCGGTGCTCAGGATCTCCGAGACGCCGAATGTGATGTAGTCATCGGCGCGCACCACGCGGTTCTCCGTGCAGAATCCGAAATCCCTGATGCGGAACTCGATGTTCTCCCTGACCATCTCCGGCGTGATGGTCTCCATCCCCCTGAACTTCTTGAACAGAGGGCAGTATTCCAGTTCGGATTCGCCGACGGAGGCGACTTTCCCGTCCTCTATCACCACGCGGGTCATGCCGATGGCATCGAATACGTGTCTGCCGTGATTGACCATGCTCTCACCATATTATGCTATTTTCATATAGGAAATTATTATATAAGTAGTATTGCAGAATGGGGTCCAGACACTGGCAGGGATGAACTGATGGAGACTATACTGGTCAGGTATTGCGAGATCGGACTGAAGAGCGATCCGGTCAGGCGCAGGTTCGAAGGGATACTGAAGCGCAACATGATCGAGATGCTGGCCGGCGATTAGGTCGAGGCTGTGGTAACGCGGGCCAATGCCAGGTTCTATGTCGAAGCCGAGGACGTCCACGGCGCCGTCCGCTCCCTGAGGAAGGTGTTCGGCATCGCCTCGCTGTCCGTGGCGGACGTATGCGAGGCGGATGTGGAGTCGATTAAGAAGCTGGTGACATGGATCTCCAGAGAGTATCTGCAGATCGGGGACTCGTTCGCCATCGATGCGAGGAGGGACGGGGGGAGCTACGGCTTCACCAGCATGGACCTCGAGAGGGAGATCGGAGCGGCAGTCCTGGCAGCGAACTCCGACAGGGGCGTGAAAGTCAATCTATCGAAGCCCGATCGGACGATATTCATAGAGGTCAGATCCGGCAGGGCCTACATCTTCACATCGTACGTCAGGTGCCATGCCGGGCTCCCTCTGGGAAGCCAGGGCAGGGTGGCCGCATACGTTAACGACGACCGCGGGCTGGTATCCGCGTGGCTGATGATGAAGAGGGGCTGCAAGGTCTCGGTATGTGGCGACCGCGACGTATCGCTCCTGAGGAAGTACGATCCCCATCTGAAGACATTCGATCCCGGGGATGGATTCCCGGAGAAGACCCTCGGAGTCGTATCCGGTAACAGCCTGGAGCAGCTCGGCGAAGTGGACAGCGGGGGGCTCCCGGTCTTCATGCCCACCATAGGGATGAATGACAGGACCATCTGCAACCTGATCGCTCAGATCAAAGCGGATCGAATGGAATCGCTTATTACAGGAACTGATAGAATGAAGGCAGTCGCATTGATCTCGGGCGGCATCGACTCGCCCGTGGCATCGTATCTGATGTCAGAGGCCGGGGCGGACGTCATCCTGCTCCACATGAGCAACGGGGATTTCGGAGACCCGAAGGACCTGGAGAAAGTGGTGATGATCTCCAAGCAGCTGGAGTCCTACACGAGGAAGGAGTTCCCGGTCTATGTGGCGGACCACGGCAGGAACCAGAGGATCATCCAGGACAACTGCGATCCCCATTACCAGTGCGTCATGTGCAAGCGCACCATGCACCGGGTCGCGAAGAAGTTCGCGCAGGCCAATGGCGCCTCGGGGATCGTCATGGGGGATTCCCTCGGGCAGGTCGCCTCGCAGACGCTGATGAACATCAGGGCCGAGCAGAGCGGATTGGACTTCCCCATATTCAGGCCGCTCATCGGGCTCGACAAGCTCGAGATCATCGACATCGCCAAGCGCATAGGCACGTACGAGATCTCGATCATCAAGACGTCGGGATGCGCCGCGGTCCCGATCGGACCTGTGACCGAGGCGAAGGTCGAGAAAGTCCAGGAGATGCAGGGCAAGATAGACCTGGACGGTATGGTGGATGCCTGCTTCGACAGTATCAGAAGAGTATACCGATATCGGATGACGTACTCCGGCATCGAATCCTGGATCTGGATGATCCCTTTGGAATTGGCATCGTCCAAGAGGTCCTGGATAGTGGTCTCGTTCATGATGTCTATGACGGCCTTCTCTATCCTCAGCCACATATCCAGCGTGGTGCAGCGGTCCTTCCTCTGACAGTCCACGCTGCCATCCTTGATGCAGGGCACCGGGGCCATTGTCCCCTCGATGTTCATGACCACTTCGGCTACGGTGATCTCGGAAGCGGGACGCGAGAGGACATACCCGCCCTGCGGCCCTCTCTCCCCTTTGACGATATCCGCCTTGGAGAGCATGGTGACGATCTGCTCCAGGTACTTGATGGAGATGTCCTGGCGGGCGGAGATGTCCTTGATCTTCACCTTCCCCGATTCCTGGAAGGCTGCGATATCCACCAACATGCGCAACGCATATCTGGTCTTGGTTGACACATTCACGACCATACGAATCACATTCTTCGTTTATTAGTGTTGATACGGATTCACCTATTTTCCCAAGGGAATTGCTCATCCGAACAATCCCTTGCTCAGGTACCTGTCCCCTCTGTCGGGGAGGACGGTCACGATGTTCCCACTTCCCACGTCGCTGGCCAACTTCCTAACGGCCGCAAGAGCGGCTCCTGACGATTGTCCCGCCAATATGCCCTCTTTCCTCGCCAGCTCGCGGCACGTCTCGTAGGCTTCCCTATCGGTGACCTTGTACACCCGGTCGATCAGGGAGGTGTCCATCGTCTTGGCGATGAAATCGTTGCCGATACCCTCGATCGCGTACTCCCCCTTCTCCCCGCCTCCGATGATGGACCCGACGGGGTCGGCCAGCACCCCTTGGATGCTGGGATTCCTGCTCTTGAGGTAGCCGACGATCCCGGAGAATGTGCCGCCGCTCCCCGCGCCCATGACTGCGTAGTCGATCTTCCCGTCCAGGTCGCGGTAGATCTCCGGGCCGGTGGTCTCGAAGTGGCTGCGCGGATTGCTCATGTTCTCGAACTGCCCGAGGGAGATCGCGCCGGGTATGCGGTCCTTGATGCGCTCCGCTTCAGCGACCGCGCCCAGCATCCCCTGCTCCTTAGGGGTGTTCACGATCTCGGCACCCAGCGCCCTCATGATTATCTGTTTCTCCTCGGAGAATTTGGTCGGGACTGTGAATATCACCCTGTAGCCCTTGTTCAGGGCCGCCAGTGCGATCCCGATCCCGGTGTTGCCCGCTGTGGCCTCGACTATCGTGGAGCCCTTCCTCAGCAGCCCCTTCTCCTCCGCATCCCTGATCATGTACATTCCGACGCGGTCCTTGACGCTCCCGGCGGGATTGCTGAGCTCCAGCTTCGCGAACACCCTGACGCCCCTCGGATATCCCATGTGCTTCAGCTCGATCAGCGGAGTATCGCCTATCAGCTCCTCCACCGAACCGTACAACGTCATATTCTGGACCCCTTGATGGCACGGTCCAGGTCGCTGATGATGTCGTCCACGTCCTCGATCCCCGGGGACAGGCGGATCAATCCGTCAGTGATCCCTACTGCTCTTCTGATGCTCTCGGGTATGGATGCGTGGGTCATCGTGGACGGATGGCAGATCAGGGACTCCACGCCCCCGAGGCTCTCTGCGAGGCTGATCAGCTCCAGCGATTCGAAGAATCTCTTGAGGTCGTGCCCCTCCTTCAGCTCGAAGGAGAGCATCGCCCCTCCGTTCTTCGCCTGCTTCGAATTGACCGCGTATCCGGGATCGGTCTCCAATCCGGGGTAGTATACCTTGGAGACATCCTCGTTCGACTCCAGGTATCTCGCGATCCTGTGGGCGTTCTCGACATGCCTGTCTAGTCTGACGGACAGCGTCTTGATGCCGCGGATCAGCAGGAAGGAGTCGAAGGGCTGCAGCACCCCGCCCGTGGCATTCTGGAGGAACGCCAGCCTCTCCGCCGTCTCCTGATCGTTGACGACCGCCAATCCAGCGATGAGGTCGCTGTGACCGCCGAGATATTTGGTCCCGCTGTGGACCACGATGTCCGCTCCGAGCTCGAGCGGGCGCTGCAGGTAGGGCGTCATGAACGTGTTGTCGACGATGACCTTCACGCATTTCTCGTGCGCTACTTCCGAGAAAGCCCTGATGTCGGTGACGGACATCAGGGGATTGGCGGGACTCTCCAGCAGTATCGCCCTCACGTCATCCGTTATCGCTTTCCTGAGATACTCGGGGTCCTCGGATTCCAATATGGTGTATTCGATCCCGAAGTTCTTGAACACCTTGTCAAGGACGCGGTACGTCCCCCCGTACACGTTGTGGGAGATGAGTATCCTGTCGCCCGACCTGTAGAGGGAGAGGACGGTGGTGATCGCCGCCATCCCGGAGGCGAATGCGAATCCTGCTATCCCTCCCTCGAGCTCGGCGATGAGGTCCTCGAGCACCTTCCTGGTAGGGTTGCCTGTGCGCGAGTATTCGAATCCCCTGTTCTTCCCGATGCCGTCCTGCTTGTAGGTGGACGTCTGGTAGATGGGGGTGCTGACGGCACCAGTGCGCTCATCGATCTGGTTCCCGCCATGTATCAGAGTTGTGTTCAGCGAGTATTGCCCGCCGGTTCTTGCATTGCTCATATCCAAGAGTATTCAGATGTAGTATTTTACTATTTTCATATAGGAAATAAGTAATTACTTATACTACCACGATTGTTGGCAGTTTATGACCCAGGAAAGATACGGTCTGAACAAGGAATTGGCACAGATGCTGAAAGGCGGCGTGATTATGGATGTGACCACGCCGGAGCAGGCGGCGATCGCCGAGGATGCGGGAGCATGCGCGGTGATGGCCCTGGAGAGGATACCCGCGGACATTCGCTCCGCGGGAGGGGTATCCAGGATGTCAGATCCCAAGATGATCAAGGGAATCCAGGATGCAGTTTCCATCCCGGTGATGGCGAAGGTCCGCATCGGGCACTTCGTCGAAGCGCAGATCCTGGAGGCTATCGAGATCGATTACATCGATGAGAGCGAGGTCCTCTCGCCCGCCGACGATGTGTACCACATCGACAAGACCCAGTTCAAAGTGCCGTTCGTCTGCGGCGCGAGGAATCTCGGGGAGGCGCTTAGGAGGATCGCAGAGGGGGCGTCCATGATCAGGACCAAGGGAGAGCCAGGCACCGGGGATGTGGTCCAGGCGGTCTCGCACATGAGATCCATGAACTCCGATATCGCCAGGCTCAAGGCGATCAGGGATGACGAGGTCTATGAATTCGCAAAGAGCCTCGCAGTCCCTGTGGATCTGGCACAATACGTGCACGACAACGGGAGGCTCCCCGTGGTGAACTTCGCCGCAGGTGGGGTCGCCACACCGGCGGATGCAGCGCTCATGATGCAGCTGGGTGCCGAAGGGGTCTTCGTGGGCTCCGGGATATTCAGGTCGGGCAACCCTTCGAAGAGGGCAGAGGCGATCGTGAAGGCCGTGACCAATTACAACAACCCCAGGATCCTGGCGGAGGTCTCTGAGGATCTGGGCGAGGCGATGGTCGGAATCAACAAGGATGAGATTGACAAGCTCAATAACATCCGCATGGCGGAGCGCGGTCAGCGATGGGCGTAGGCGTACTGGCATTGCAGGGTGCTTTCGCGGAGCACGAGGCTGTTCTGGACAGATTGGGTGCGGAATGGTTCGAGATCAGGTCATCTGAGGATCTGAAGAAGGACATGGATGGGATAATCCTCCCCGGCGGCGAGTCCACCGTGCAGGGGAAGCTCCTCAGGGACTTCGGGATGCTCGATGAGCTGAAGGCCAAGATAAACGGCGGCCTCCCGGTACTGGCGACCTGCGCGGGGATGATCCTCTTGGCAGAGAGGATAGAGGATGACGATACGGTCCACCTGGGGACCATGCCTGTCACGGTCAAGCGCAACGCATACGGGAGGCAGCTCGGCAGCTTCAACGCCAGGGGGACCTTCGGGGATCTGGAGGATGTCGAGATGGAGTTCATCCGCGCCCCTTATTTCACTAATATAGGAGATGATGTCCAAGTATTGTCCATTATAGATGGGAATATAGTCGCCGCGCGCTATGGGAATCAAGTAGCGACCGCCTTCCATCCCGAGCTCACAGCCGACACAAGGGTGCATCAGTACTTTTTGGACATTTTAGGCCGAATCGCAGCAAAAAGATGCTCTAAAAGCGTCTTTCAAACTATTTCCCTATTTTCATATCGGAAATTAATTAAATACTAGTTGTGTGTTAGTGATATTCAGAAGCGGCATCAAACGTCACCAAGATATTCGAATACGAATATCGACGGAGGTGCCGCTCAGGAATCAAAGGAAGTGAAATAAATGTCAACCGATAACGTTCCAACAGGCCCCAACAACGCAAAGAACCAGAGGTTCGAGACCCTGCAGCTCCATGTAGGTCAGGAGCAGCCCGATCCGGTCACGGATTCCAGGGCCGTTCCGATCTACCTGACCACCTCGTACGTGTTCCACGACTCCAAGCATGCAGCCGACAGGTTCGGCCTCAGGGATGCGGGGAACATCTACGGGCGTCTCACCAACACGACTCAGGACGTCCTCGAGAAACGTATCGCCGCCCTCGAAGGAGGTACGGCCGCTTTGGCCTTGGCTTCGGGCGCAGCAGCCATAACGTACACGATCCTCAACCTCACCCACGCCGGGGACAACATCGTGTCCTCGAAAACCATCTACGGGGGATCGTACAACCTCTTCCAGCACACATTGCCCACCTACGGCATCACGACGAAATTCGTGGAGCCCGATGACTACGATGAGATCGACAAGGCGATCGATGAGAAGACCAAAGCGCTGTTCACAGAGACGCTGGGAAACCCTAACTCCAATGTATCCGATTTCGAGAAGCTCTCGGAGATCGCCCACAAGCACGGGATCCCCCTGATCGTCGACAACACGTTCGCGACCCCGTACCTCATAAGGCCTTTGGAGCACGGAGCGGACATCGTAGTCGAATCCGCAACGAAATTTATCGGAGGACATGGAACCGTTCTCGGAGGATTGATCATCGAGGGAGGGAAGTTCAATTGGGATAACGGAAAGTTCCCCGGACTCACAGAACCCGATGAGAGCTACCACGGCGTGAGCTTCTACAAAGCTCTCGGACCCGCGGCATTCGTCACGAGGATCAGAGCAGTGCTCCTCCGTGATACCGGAGCATCGATCTCCCCGGTCACAGCATTCGTGCTATTGCAGGGATTGGAGACCCTCTCCCTGCGCGTCGACAGGCATGTGGAGAACACCCTCAAAGTGCTGGAATACCTGAAGAACAACAAAAAAGTCAGGAGCATCAGCCACCCCTCGTTCCCCGACCAGCCCACCCATGAGATATACAACAGATACTTCCCCAACGGAGCCGGATCCATATTCACCTTCGATATCGACGGAACCGAGGAGGAGGCGAAGAAGTTCATCGACAGCCTTGAGCTGTTCTCGCTCCTGGCGAACGTCGCGGATGTGAAATCGTTGGTCATCCACCCCGCATCCACGACGCACTCCCAGCTGAACGAGACGGAGCTGAAGGAGCAGGGGATCTCGCCCTCCACCATAAGGCTCTCCATCGGTACCGAGCACATCAACGACATCATCGGCGATCTCGACCAGGCATTTGCGAAGATCGGAGCCGATCCGAAGGATGAATCGAAAGAAGAGAAGAAAGGATTCCTGGGGAAGATAATCGGGAAGAAGGAGTGATAGGAAGAAACCGGATCAATGCCACTGAGCCCCATCCCTTCGCCTTCTATCGGATGGGGCGTTGCCTCCTCCTTAGCATCACCGCCGGCCCCTCTTGGGGGGGGGCCGGCACCAATGCTTTCTCTGATCATCAGATGCGGAACGCCATCCCGGGGATCCCGGATCCCTACCCGTATCGGCCGGCCTCGCGATTGGGCTTCCGTATCCTCAGCGATGACTACCATCCTCGACTTGAGCCACTTCCCCAGCTTCATCAGTCCCTTCCCTCCGAAGTACACGATGACGAAGCTGACGATCACGAGGATGGCGATGTACAGCGCCTTCTCCTCCAGGGGCAGATCCTTCATCATCTTGCTGACGTAGTAGATCTGGTAGTAGTTGCTGAGATAGAGCACCAGCGATCCGACCGCTAGGAACGACGACAGCTTCTTCAGCCCGGGGCGCTCGGACACGTCCACCGCGATGCTGGTCTTCGCGCTCAGGGTGAGGATCACGGCGACGAACAGCAGGACGGTTATGCCCAGCTCCCACCATCCCTGGGGCAGGTGCCCAGCGATGTGGCCGGTGTTGACGTCCACCCAGGTCACCATCATAACCACTGAGAGGATGTAGCATCCCAGTTCGACGACTGACAGGAGGCGCTTCCCGAGCTTCGTGAAATCGTACGCCTTGATCCTGCTGACGCATTCGAACGCGTAGTATCCGAGGCATATGGAGCCCACGGATATGAGGAAGCCCTTGATCAGCCCCCCGATCTCGGTGTAGGGCCCGAACAGCGTGCCGGTGGTGCGGAGGCACACCGCAATGCACAGGAGCCCGATGACGGGTGCGGCGTACTTGGCGAACTTGTGGCCGTACTTCAGGGCGAACGGGTAAGTGACCGCCAGGCCCACCATCATGCCGGACAGGTACCAGACGGCGACATTGCCCATCATCATGGGCATGCCGAACATGCTCAGGCAGCTCACGTCCACGAAGAACGTCATCAGCGAGGAGATCAGCGACTCGCCGAGGTTGTAGCCGTAGTAGTCCATCTGGAGGATCGTCTGCAGCACGAACGTTATCACGGCGGCGACGATCAGGTACGGCATGAAGCTCATCAGCTTCGAGAGCAGGAACGTTCCGATGGACTCCCCGCGGTCCCTGCGCTTGTCCAGGCTGCTCATCGTGAAGTACCCGGTGAGGATGAAGAAGAACACCACCAGGGGGCCGGGCGTGATCGCTGGCACCAGCTTCGTGAGCCCCATATGGGCGTATACGATCATTATGGCGAAGAGCATCCTCAGCAGGTCGACGTTGAAGTTCCTCATGGGCTCTGCATGAATTCTGTTTGTGACTATAAAATGGTAGGTATCGCGCCTCGCCGCGTTCCTTCCTGCTGTACAGCCGCTCATGCTTCGGCTTCTGATACTTCCCGTGCTCCCTGGAGTAGTCCCTGCGGATCTTCACGTTCACCAGGATCACGCTCATGATCACCAGGCCCATCCCCACAGCGTTCAGCGCGGTGACCTGCTCGGAGAAGAAGAACAGCCCCACCAGCGTCGCGGCCACAACCTCCAGCACGGCGAGGGTGGACACGATGGTCGGCTCTATGTACTGAGTGCTCCAGGTGTATAGGAAGTAGGGTACCAGCGTCATGAGGACGCCCAGCGTGATGCACACCAGGATGCCCTCCGGGTCGGTGACCGCCTGCACCAGGTTGTCCGCGTTGCAGAGGGGCAGAGCCAGCAGGTCCGCGAACAGCATGGTGTAGAACAGGCTGGCGGCGGGGTGGATCCCCCTGTCGTTGAACAGCTTGCTGCCGATCATGAACATGCCGAAGAACAGGCCGGACATCAGGGCGCTGAGGATGCCGTACAGGTCCGAGTCGACCTCTCCGAACAGCACGCCGGTGACCAGGATGGAGCCCATGGTGGCGATCCCCATGGCCACCAGCTTCTTCGCGGTCAGCTTCTCCTTGAACAGGAGCAGGGATATCACCATGACATAGTAGGGGGCCGTCATCTGGAGCAGGGTGGTGAGGCCCAGGTGGATGGTGTTCAGGGAGTAGAAGTAGAACAGGTCGGACAGGAACTTGAACGCCCCGAAGAGGAACAGCAGGGGGACGTCCTTCCTCCCTATCTTCAGCCTGCTGCGGGCCATGAGGCCCAGCATGATCAGGAGGAAGACCGAGGAGAAGGACAGGCGGACGACGACGCTGTCGATCGACGTCATCCCGAACTCGCTGCTGAAGTAGCGGGTGCACAGCCCTAGGAAGCCGAACAGCGTGGCGCCGATAATGACGGCGGTCATTGCCAGCAGGCGGTTCCTCTCCATGCGGCGTCGAATCTGCTCTTAGTATATAACGTCCCGTCCCCGGACGGTATGGAAATCGCACCGCATCCGGATCGGGAGTACAGCCTGATGACCTTGCCCATGTTGATGAGGTGGTCGGCGACCCTCTCGGAATCCGATGTCATGGAGAGGAACTCGGACCCGACGTCCAGGGTGCATATGCCCTCGTTGAGCCTCTTGACGTGGCTCTCGGCCATATCGGCGGTCAGGGCATCGACCTGGTCCTCGATCTCGTAGGCGGCCTCCAGGGCGGCCTCGTCGGTCTCCGAGTAAGCCTGGTAGATCTTCTCGTAGAGGTCGTCGATGAGGGATTCCAGGGTATCAATCTCGCTGATCGCAAGATGGGAGAACTGCTCGCCGAGGCTGCTCATCTTCTTGGCGTACCCCATGATGTTCTTGGAGTAGTCGCCGATGCGCTCGAGGTCGGATATGGTGTGGTAGACCGTGGAGACGTAGATCTGGTCCCTCTCGCTCAGCTTTTTCTCGCTAAGCTTGACCAGGAAGCGGGCGATGGCCCTGTTGAGGTAGTTCAACTCCTATTCGTTGTCGCAGAACCTGTCCATGTCCCTGAAGTCCATGTAGCGGATCATGTGGCAGGAGAACTTGTAGTTCTCCATGGCCATCTTGGACATGTTGAGGACCTCGGCCATCACCTGCTGGACCGCCACGGGCGGCGTCTTGAGCATGTAGTCGTTGATGAAGTGCAGCTTGGGCGCGAACCCGGCCGACTCCTTGTCGGATTCCTTCTCCGGGACCAGCCTCATGACCAGCTTGATGAGGGCACCGGTGAGCGGCAGCATGATGATGACGGTGATGACGTTGAACACCGTGTGGAACATGGCCAGCTGCGTGGAGGGAGCATCGGGGAACAGGGACTCGAAGATCCCGGAGTAGGTGATGTCGAACGCCCCCAGGAAGATCCCGGCGATGACGAATATCAGCGCGCCGAAGACGTTGAAGAGGATGTGGATCACGGCGGTCCTCTTGGCGTTGAGGCCGCTGGACATTCCGGCGATGACCGCCACCACGCATGACCCTATGTTGGAACCGAGGGTCAGGTAGATCCCCTGCTCCAGGTCTATCAGGCCGGTGACGACCATGGTGATCGCAAGGGTGGTGACGACGGAGGAGCTCTGGACCAGCGCGGTCAGGCCGATGCCGATGAGGAGCATGAGGAAGACGTTGTCGAGGCCGGCGAGGAAGTCGACCACCTCGGGGAGCTCTGCGAACTCGCTCATGGAGGAGGCCATCATGGTCAGGCCGACGAACAGCAGCCCGAATCCGGTCAGGACGCCGGCCCAGTTCTTCTTCCTCTCGCTTTTCGCGAAGGACATCGCGAACGCCCCGACGCCGGCCAGGGCGGAGAATATGACGGCGAGGGACAGCGTGTTCTCGCTGAACATCCCGATGGCGGCCAGCTGTGCGGTTATGGTGGTACCGATATTCGCTCCGTAGATGATGGTCGCCGCGAGCGGCAGGGTCATGATCCCGGCATTGACGAACCCGATGACCATGACGGTCATCGCACCGGAGCTCTGGATCGCAGCGGTGGCGACGGCTCCTATCCCGACACCCGACAGCTTGCTCTTGGATGCCTTGGCGAACATCTTCTTGAGCTTGCCGCTGCTCAGCGACTCGAGGTTGGAGCTGAGCATGTTGCACGCGGTGAGGAACACCCCGATTCCTGCCAGAAGGGTCAAGATAGCCGTCGCGATCATCACATCGTCCAAATACCAGCACCTCGATAGTCAGTCCCCTGTACGGGTGGGTGGAATCTCCGAAGGGGTTAAAAAACACTACCGTTCTTCAATTCTCTGGAGTCCCCTTTTTTAGGGCCCTCCAGCTCGCTCGCGGCTGCATCCCCGTCTTTTCCATGGCCGGAAAACTGTTAATGCGGCGAACCGTTGCACGTCCCATCATGAACAGGGCCGTGGTCAACGGAGAGGTCTCGGTGGAGGTCCCCGAGGGCTTTAGCATCCTGGGGAAGGACGAGCTCGACGGGCTGTACGCCGACTCCAATCCCGATAGGTGGGGCATGGCGGATGAAGGCAGGGGGATGATCCTCTCCGTGTTCTGGCACAGGAACGGCGCCTTGATGTCATCCATCGCATCCGTCGAGGATGCCTGCAGGTCCACTGAGATGAGGCTCGCGAGACGCCTCGGGCCCTACGGCTACTCCCTGGAGGGATTCTACATGCGGGAGGTGTGCGGGCAGGATGCCCGCGGGTTCCGCCACAGCTATTCCGCCAACGGGGTGGATCGTGTCTGCGAGGTCACGCTGTTCAAGAGCGGCCGCGTCTTCTACACGGTCTACTGCTACTCGACCGCCGAGGGGGAGCAGGGGAACCGCCCGGTCCTGTCCGCTGTAGTGGACTCGATGTCCCTCGGGCAGCGATGCCCATGCGTTGCGATATTATTGGATGCATCTCCGGACATAGTTATATCCGTCCAAGCAGATTCGCTCCATAGGATGTTCCAGCACATCTGAAAAGAGTGATACGATGGACAAGAAGATCGCAATAATCGCCGTCGTGGCAGTCGCCATAGTGGCGGTCGCAGCATGCGTCCTCGTCTTCGGCAAATCCTCGAACCCCACCTTCGCGCAGGTGGAGATCGACGAGGAGCTGCAGGGCAAGTTCTACGTCGTCAATGGCGACGGGAGCGAATCCGCAGTGCTGGAGAAGGGCGTTAAAACGTACAAGGACACCAAGATCGTCTCCGAGGGCGTCATCTGGATGGAGGGCTCGATCGTCGTCGACCATGATGCAGCCACGGTTACGGCGACGATGGTGCTCCTGGGCGGGAACCACGATGTGGAGATCTCGTTCGGGCACGTCGACGACCTGGACGCCAGCTTCGTCGCCGGGGACCTCGAGATCCCTCTTGAGGGGATCGAGAAGGGAGTATCCGTGGGGATCGATTTCGACCCGCCCATGCCCATCGAGAAGATGTTCGCTGGCACCTGGAACCTGGTCGAAGCGAACTCCGGGTACTACGATGACGAGGGCAACCCCCAGTACAGGGCCATCGACCTCGCCGGAAAGGCCGTGATCAAGGCCATCGACGATGCGTTCTGCACCCTCACCTTCAACGATCACGTCTCCACCTGCGTATTCGACGGGAACCACCTCCTCACCACCGATGTCGGCGGGTTCAGCTCCACCGCCGTGGCATCCGCCCTCGGCGATGTGATGTACATCGGCCACGTCATGCCCGGCTACGGCGGAACCGTCCTCAAGTTCGAGCGCGAGGAGGGGCCAGCTCCCCTGGCATCCGACAAGGCCGGTGACATACCGGAGCCCTACATCCCCGACGAGGGGACCGTCATGGATGCCTTCATCGCGGAGAAGTACACCATCGGGCGTCCCACCGACTACATGGACAGGGGCTACAGGCTCACCGTCCAGAAGGTCGAGGACGGCATGCTGTTCTACACGGTGGAGTTCACAGTGGACGACGTCCTCAACATGTTCCACTTCGTCGCTGTCAGGGTGATGGCCGAGACCTTCCTGGCCATCTGCGAGGAGCCCAGCGAGGGCGGCAAGGCCTTCGTCGACATGCTGAACTTCACGGACGGCGTGGCCTACACCAACTCCTACGTCAACGACGGTTTCCTCCCGTCCATCTGGAATGTGGTCTACGGCGACGAGGACAAGGCATTCACCCTGGAGACCTACATGACGGAATGGACATACGTCGGGAGCGAGAGGAACATCATCCACGACGGAGGCATCGTCCCCCTCGAGCCCACGACCGTGTCCGTGTCCCTCCAGGTCATGGACCAGAACAACAACCTGATCGAGGTCGATTCCAGGACCCAGGATGAGACCCCTGCCCTCTGGGGCGCGCTGGTGCTCCCCGACCCCACGGGATATTACATGACCGTGGAGTCCTTCTCCCTGTACGGCAAGGAGATGTTCACCGGGTTCTACCTTTGCTCCATGGACGAGGCCATGGAGAATCTTGTGGTCTTCGGGTGCCTGGATGGGGACGAGGGATCCTTCGCCGTGTTCAAGCAGGAGCTCTACCACACCTTCGGATGAGGAACAAACGACCCGGCCCTGCGCCGGGTCCCCTTCCCTTTTTCATGCGCCGGCTATCGGCGGCCCTCGTTCACATCCTTGAGGACATCGAAGAGCGTCTCCCGATGGCACATGGACTCCAGCGCGCGGTCGAACCTGTCGATGATCTCCTCGATCTGGGAATCCGGATAGCGGGCGGGGCTGTAGAACACCATCCCGAAGAGGTCGCCCACGTTGATGACCTCGATGTTGAATATGAACGTCGACGGGACGAGCATGTCCACATCCACGTCCAGGCCGGAGGTGTCGAAACCGGGGACGGCCAACTCGGAGGGCAGGCTCAGGTACGGGTTGTACTGGAAGAAGAACTGGTGCTTGATGCCGTCGGCCTCGCGCTCCCATGAGGGGTAGTTCTTCCTCGCCATGCAGTCGTAGGCCGTCTCGGCCAGCTCGTTCAGCATCTCCGACAGGTCGCGGTCCTCGCCGATCCTGGTCCTGAACGGGACCGAGGACGGGAAGCATCCGATGCAGTCCTCCACGCCGATGCTGGCCCTGCCGGCGGCCATGGAGAAGTAGGACTCCTCCCTGCCCATGTGCGTGGCCAGGGCTATCCCGAAGGCGGCGGACATGAGGATGTTGAACGACACCCCGGTGCGGTCCGTCAGGCCCCTGAGGGTCTCGGGCTTCGTGTCCAGGAGCACCCTGTAGCGCCCGCGTCCCGTCCCCTCGCCCTTGACGGGCAGGGTCTGGTCACGGGGCAGGCCTTCCACGACCTTCAGGAACATCTCCTTGGATTTCTGGAATGCGGGCTGCTCCCTGATCTGTCTGTCGTAGGCGGCCGCGAGCAGCACCCTGTCGTCCCTCTTGGACGGGATGCCGCAGTAGGCGTCCTCGACGGCCGCTATCACCAGTGCGACGGACTGCCCGTCCATGACCACATGGGAGAAGTGGATCAGCATCGAGTACGTGTCCCCGTGCTTGCATATGGAGATGATGGACAGCGGCTCGTGGTCGAGGTCGAAGGGCCTCGCCATCTTCTTCAGCTCTTCGGCGGGGTCCCCCTCCACACGGGAGATCTCCAGGCCGCCGGGGAAGACCGCCCACGGGTAGCCGTCGCGCTTCTCCGTCCAGGCGTGCATCACGGGATTGTCGTCCACGACCTTCCTGATGGCCGCCTCGAGCTTGTCCGGGTCGGTCCACTCCGGTTGGGTGTACCTCATCGAGATGCAGGCGCCGAACTCCCCGATGCCGTTCAGGAAGTACATGCTCATCATGGAGTCCGTGAGCGGGAATCCGCTCCCATAGGTGTACATGGGGACGATCTCGAAGCGGTCCTCCATGCTGGCGACGATGCGCCTGGGCTTGCGTAGCTTCAGGATGTCCACAGGGGTGATCTTGGTGGACATCTCGGGCATCGAAGGGTCCGCATCCTCCATCTCCTTCAGGATGGTGATCACTTTGGCGGCCTTGAGGGAGTCGCCGCCGTTGCGGGTGAAGTCGTCGTCTGGGCCGAAGCCGGGGGCGCCGATGGCTTGGGACATCGCCCTGGCGAGGACGCCCGCCGGCTCGTGTCCCCTGTTCTTCGAGCCAGAGGTATCGAACTCGGGGTCGGGGAGCTTGGTGCGGAACACCTTGCCGGTCAGGGTCATGGGGATGGAATCCACCATGACGACGTGGGCGGGGACCATGTAGGGCGGCTTGCAGGACTCCACCAGGGAGCGGACCTCCCCGGGGGTGATCCCCTCGTCCGACACGATGTAGGCGATGAGGTCCCTCTCGCCGTCGGGGCCCTCCCTGGCGATGACGGCCAGGTTCCCGACCCTGCGGTCCTTGTGGATGGCGCTCTCGACTTCGGACAGCTCCACGCGGTGCCCCCTGATCTTGACCATGCCGTCCCTGCGGCCCATTATCCCTACCGAGCCGTCCGGGAGGAACCTCCCGTAGTCGCCGGTGCGGAAGAGCGTGCGGAACCCCTCCCTGTCGCTGAACGGGTTGGGGACCAGGCGCTCCTTGGTCAGGGCCTCGTTGTTCACGTACCCGGGGGTGACGCCGTATCCTGCGACGCAGAGCTCGCCGACCGCGCCGTAGGGCACCTGCCTCATCTCGGCGTCGACGATGTAGATGTTGGCGTTTGATATGAGGGGGCCGACGCTGGTGCCGTCGCACCTCTCCCTCCTGAAACTGCAGTTGCTGATGGCGGCCTCGGACGAGCCGTACATGAACGAGACGATCCCGTCCCTGTCGTCGTCCAGGGACCCGATCACGTCTCCGCCGGCGCAGAGGAGCCTCAGCCCGGCGCTGCCGACGGTCCTTAGGAATATCTTGGCCAGCTGGCTGACGAGGAACGCCTGGGTGATGCCCTCCCTCTTGAACAGGGCCGCGAGGCCGGCCGGGTCGAAGGCCAGCTCGTCCGGGACGACCACGCTGGTGATGCCGCGGACTATGTTGATCCACTGCTCGAAGTGATGTGGGATGTAGACGGGGCGGGCCCAGAGCGCGGCCACCTCTATGGGCACGGGGCTGTGGATGCTCTGGAGCCCCGAGACCGTGTTCGCCAGTGCCAGATGGGTTACGGATACTCCCTTCGGCTTGCCGGTGGAACCGGACGTGTAGATGACCAGCGCCTCCGATGATCCTTCGATGTCCGCTGGGAGATCGGAGTCCGCGCTGTGCGATGAGGCGTCCTCCAGGCGTATCGTCCTGTATCCGCAGAGGTCGGGCGAGGACATCCTCTCCGTCCCCTCGGCGTCGACCAGGACCGCCACAGCGCCGCAGTCGTCCAGGATGTCGGCGATCCTCTCGTCGGGATGGCGCATGTCCAGGGGCACGAATGAGCACCCGGCCCTGGTGACGGACAGGGTGGCCAGCATGTACCACTCGGAGCACGACGTCATGTAGGCTACGCGCGAGCCTCTCTTGATCCCGGAGTCTATCAAAAACGATGCGACCGCCCTCGAGATGCGCTCGGCATCCTGGTAGGTGACGGACCTGTCGCCGGATTTGCAGAATATCCCGTTATTGCCGCGGGAGCCTATCTCCCATATGTCGACCAGGGTCTCGTATCCGAGGTCGCAGTAGGTCTGATTGGCCGCTTCGACCAGCCGGGCATCCTCTTCGGACTGTATGGCGATCCCTCCGAGGGATCCTCCCTTCCCGAACCCCTCCAGGACCGTGCGGAACAGGCCAGCGAACCTCTCCACCATGGCCCTGGAGCGGTTGGGCCCGTAGGTTATCCTGACGGTGCCAGATGCCTCGAAGGCGAAATCGGAGCCGCCCCCCGGGGGCCCGTAGACCACGTCGGCCACCATGTCGAGGTCGGCCAGCTCCTTGTATGTGAACTTGCATGCGTGTGACCTGCATCCCTCCAGCATCTAGGATGCCTCTTTGAGGAATTCCTCCACGAGGCGGTCCCCGCATCCCAGGCGGACGGGGACGCGGATGCCCTCCCCGGAGAGTACGAACACCGATTCGGAGCCGCCGCTGAAGCGGGACAGCGCGTAAGCGAAGGCGGCGAAGCACACCGCGTCACCGGACACCCCGTTCCCCTGGGCTATGGAGCCGACCAGGGCCAGGTCCATCTGGGACTCGAATGTCCCTCCATCGGATCCGTCGGTCGGCAGCATGAATGACTCGGAGTATCCATCGAACATGTCCTCGAAGTATTTCCTACAAGTGTCAGTGTTCACGTGGCGGGGTAAAAAATCAAGCGATAAAACGTTTAGCGATGCATCCAACCGCCCCGCTGCCAATAATAACCAGCAACGCAGTACTCGTCTTCATGAAATCCGATTACAACGCCCTACTAGCGGCGGCGATCGTGATCGTCCTTTTCGGCGGATCCCTGGTGGTATGCTTCGATCCGTTCGAGGACAAGGATGAGACCTTCACCGTTACAGGCGAGGTCACCGGGCTCAGCTCCTACAACCAGCCGAAACTCGATATAAAAGCCGACGAGCTCTACGAGAAGGGGGCATGCCTCGGCTCCACATTCACCATCACGACCGAGGACGACACGTACGACGGTGCGATCCTCCTCGAACGCTACAAGGGGTTCCTCATGTTCGACATCTTCGTCAATGTGGAGGCCGACGGCTACATCTCAATCGGATGCGTGGGCATGCTGATCACGGCCGATAACGGCTCCGAGGTCACGCTGACGCACACCGGCCATTCCAAGAGGTACGACAGCACCCCGCTATACAACGCGGGAGACACCAACAAGAGGGCGGATTACTCCTCTGATGCTGTCTTCGCGAACTTCTACGAGGTCACCGGCGGGGATATCGCGCCCGGCGTCCTCTACAGGTCATTCAGCCCCTTGAACAGTCCCGACAAGTCGCAGAGGTCCGCTTTCGTCGATGACCTGGCTGAGGAGGTCGGGGTCGAGTTCGAGATCGCCCTGTCCTACTCCGAGGCCAAGATAAAGATCGTCACCGAGACCCTGGACAGCTACTGCTCGGACCTGTGCAAGAGCGGGAACTACGTGGCGCCCGACATGGGATACCTGTACTTCCAGCAGAAGGAGAAGACGATCAACGTCCTCAGGGCGATAATCGATAACGACGGCCCGTACCTCGTCCACTGCAACGTGGGCAGGGACAGGACCGGATTCACGGTTCTCCTGCTGCAGGCCCTATGCGGATGCACCGCGGAGGAGATGATCGAGTGTGAGGCGAGGGCGTTCTGCAACCTCTACCACATCGAGCCCGGCTCGAAGGAGTACAAGGCCGTCGTCGAGTGCACCTACGACAGGAACATGTACCTCATAGCCAACACGGACAAGATCCCGGACATCCTGGAGATCGACTGGGATGACATCGACGTGAGCTCGGTGGACACGTACGAGGCCGCGTACAGCTACTGCACGGACTACCTGGGGCTCACCGCCGGCGAGGTGCTGCAGCTGCAGGAGAAGCTCTGCGCCTGAGATAGTGAAACAATAAACTGGCCCGAATCGAGGAATCGCATGTACGATGTGAGGATCACAGCCGTCAGGAAGGTGTGCCACTGCGACCTGATGGAGCTGTACGAGAACCCAATCGAGCACGCATGCGACATCGAGGAGGGCCAGGTCTTCATTTCCGTCGCCGGCCGCAGGCCGGAGGGCCTCTGCGAGAGCGCCTGGGGTTCCATGGAGCATTTCGTGAGGGAGCTCGCCAACGGCGGTGGGAACTTCTTCGACGGGTGGATGAAGGACCCCCGCTCCGCCATGATATCCTGCAACGACGGGTTCAGGCCCGTCAGCTTCTACCTGGAAGCCATCGTGGAACGATTTTTCAGAAAGTTGAAGGGGTTTGGGGGCCGCCGGGCGGACCGGCGGCATGGGCTCAGATCCCGAAGAACGACTTGACGTTGGGCCTGAACAGGTACCAGATCAGGATGATGGTGATGATGGTCCAGACCAGTCCCACGGGGAACGCGAGGATCCCGCAGACGGCGCTGATGATCCAGCAGATCAGGGCGAGGTACCAGATGAACTTCCATCCCTGCCAGAATCCGTAGCCGATCAGGAGGTATATGATCCCTATAAGCGCTACGAATCCGCCGATGGCCGCAGCGGCGATGTCGGCATCGATGCTCATGTCGCTGAGGCTCAGCGTGCCTATGGCGATGAGCACTCCGCCGACGAGTATGAAGATCCCTCCGAGGATGTTGAGGATCCCAATTATAGCGATGAGAAGCGGGCGATCCGCATTTCCTGCCATGGTTTCGAATCGCCATGACACAATAAACATTCTCTGGCATCGGATGCATTTCTCAGCGGTCTTCCAGCCTCCTGGCAACCATTATGAGCGCATTCGGCAATCCGGAGCCCATGAAGGCAGTCATCGTGGGAGGCGTCGCTGGCGGGGCATCCGCCGCGGCCAGGCTCAGGAGGCTCGACGAGTCAGCCGAGATCGTCATGTTCGAGCGCACCGGATACGTATCTTATGCCAACTGCGGGCTCCCGTACTACGTCGGAGGGGTCATAACGGACAAGGGGAAGCTCACCCTGCAGACCCCCCAGTCCTTCGCGTCCAGGTTCGATGTGGACGCCAGGGTCCTCAGCGATGTCGTGTCCGTGGACAGGGCCGCCAAGAAGGTCCACGTCAGGAACCTGGCGGACGGCTCGGAGTACGACGAATCCTACGATTATCTGATACTGAGCCCGGGGGCCAGGGCCATGAGGCCCGACATCGAGGGCATGGACGACCCCAGGGTCATGACCATGCGCACGGTCGAGGACACCTTCGCCATGAGGTCATTCATCGAGGACAGGTCCCCGAGGACCGCCGTCGTTTGCGGCGGAGGGTTCATCGGGCTGGAGGTGGCCGAGAACCTCTGCGGGATGGGCATCAAGGTCACCGTGGTCCAGAGGCCGGACCACGTCCTGCCGACGCTGGACAGGGACATGGCCGCCGACCTGCACCATTGCATCCGCTCCCACGGCATCGATCTGCTCCTGGGGGAGTCCCTCGAGGGCCTGGACACGTCCGGGGAGCTGAAGGTGAGGTTGAAGTCGGGAAGGGTCCTGGAAGCGGACATGGCGGTCATAGCCCTGGGAGTAGTCCCGGACACGGTCATAGCGAAGGACGCCGGCCTGGAGCTCGGGATCAAGGGCGCGATAGTCACCGATTCCCACATGAGGACGTCGGACCCATCCATCTACGCGGTGGGGGACGCCGTCCAGGTCAGGAACTTCGTCAGCGGGCTGGAGGCGAGCATAGCCCTGGCGGGGCCGGCCAACAGGCAGGGACGCATCGCCGCGGACAACATCGCCGGGCTGGATTCGGAGTACAAGGGGAGCATGGGCTCCTCCGTGATCAAGGTCTTCGAGATGACCGCCGCCAGTACCGGGCTGACCGAGAAGGCCGCCCGGGCCGCCGGGGTCCCGTACGAGAAGGTCTACACCTACTCCGCATCGCACGCATCCTATTACCCCGGGGCCAGGAACATGCAGGTCAAGGTCCTGTTCGATCCCGCATCCGGGAGGATAGTCGGGGCGCAGATCGTGGGCTACGAGGGGGTCGACAAGCGCATAGACGTCATCGCCACCGCCATATACGCGGGGCTGTCAGTGGAGGATCTGGCACAGTTGGACCTGGCCTACGCGCCGCCCTACTCGTCCGCCAAGGACCCGGTGAACTACGCGGGATTCGTGGCGTGCAACGTCATGTCCGGCAGGCTGAGGCAGTTCTACTGGGACCAGCTCCCGTCGAAGCTGTCCGATCCCGCGGTGACCGTCCTGGACGTGCGCACCTCCAAGGAGTACGCCCAGAGCCACCTGGAGGGGGTTCTGCACATCCCTGTGGACGATCTCCGCGCCAGGATGGCCGAGATCCCCAAGGGGAAGCCGGTCTATGCCATATGCCACAGCGGACTGAGGTCGTACATCGCATGCATGATGCTCTCCCAGGAGGGCTACGAGTGCTACAACCTGGCCGGAGGGTACAGGTTCTACTCCTCGGTGGCCAGGGACATGCCGGTCGGTTCCCCGACGGATTACCCTTGCGGCGTCAGCAATAACTGATATACCAGCATGAGGATGCGGTCTCATGTTCTGCAGGAACTGCGGGAAGGAGTCGGAGGGCGAGTTCTGCCCCGACTGCTACGAGGTCGACCCAGAGAGGGGCACCAAGTACTGCCTCCACTGCGGCAGGGAGATCGACGCCAGGGCCAAGGTGTGCCCCAAGTGCGCCTGCGTCACCGCCGGCACGGAGATGGTGGAGAAGCCCCTTCCCAGGAACAGCGAGAAGCACATGATATTCGGCCTCATTAACCTCAGGATCGCGATTCTTCTGTGCGTCGTCCCCGGGATCGGCCACGTATACGCCGGATACACCAAGATCGGTATAGTGCTCCTGATATTCGCTGCGGTGGCCGTCGTGTTCGGGTTCCGGTTCCTGATGATCCCGTACATAATGATCATCGTCCTATCGATATTGGACGTGAACCGCAGGGTCAGGGAGTCCAACAAGCTCTGGCACGAGTACGTCGGGTACCGATCCCGGGGTTTCATGTCGACGGTCCGCAGCGGATTTTAGTGTATCCTAAATAATAAATATTATTTAGGCTTGCCTAAATAAAGGGGTGCAGACCCCGTGATGAGGCAGGGAAGATGCCAGCTTTCACGTGCATACGCTGCGGGAACGAATGGACGAAGGAGGGTCCAGAGCCGGTGCGCTGCCCCAGGTGCAGGACCTTCTACTGGAGGTCCCCGTATCCGGTCGTCCCATGCCTGTCCTGCGGATTCTCGTGGACCCCCAGGGGGGGCCCCGAAGAGGTGCCCCCGGTGCGGCTCCCATGACATGGGCGAGGTCAGGATCCGCGCTCGCTGCCGCCACTGCCTCTCGCTGGCCACCTTCCCCATGGGTTCCACTCCGGAGATATGCCCGTCGTGCCTCCGCGACGACTGGATCGACGGCGAGGGGAGCCGCCCCGGAGCCGCCCCGAAAGGGACCAAGGTCGAGAGGATCCGCGAGCTGTCGGCTTCGGGGATGTCCGCGGTCGACATAGCCAGGGAGCTGGACGTCCCCTTCGCCACCGTCATGTCGGCGATGGGCAAGGGGCGCTGCCGATGGTAAACGGTTTTACGTCATCGCGGCATGTGCTGGGCATGAAGGGAACGAGGGCAGAGAGGCTCATCTCGAACGCAGACGGCATGGATGCCGTCGTCATAGCCAACGGTGGGGAGCCGTTCCTGGACTCCACGTTCTGGTACCTGTCGGAGTCCAACAACGGCGTGTTCGAGGGATCATTCGCGATAGTGTCCCCGGGCGGGGAGCTCCACATCATCGTAAGCCAGCTGGAGGAGGAGGCCGCACGCGGCGGGAAGGGGACGGTCCACGTGTACACCACCCGCCAGGAGCGCGACGACGCCATCAAGGAGGCGCTCAAGGGCTGCAGGAAGGTCGGATTCAACGTCCAGTCCGTCCCGTACGCCTATGTGAAGTACGTCGAGAAGACTGTGGAGGGGATAGAGGTCGTGGATGCGACCAAGGCCATCGATTCCACGGTGTCCGTGAAGGACGAGAAGGAGATAGAGGCCACCAGGAGGGCGTGCGCCATATCCTCCAAGGTAGCCGGCGAGATCCCGGACATGCTGTCCGAGGGATGCACCGAGAAGCAGGTGGTCGCCAGGATGGACGCCCGCATGCGCGAGCTCGGCGGAACCGGGAACGCGTTCGACACTATCGCGGCGTTCGGGGCGTATTCCTCCGAGCCGCACCACATGCCCTGCGACTACGCCCTGAGGAAGGGCGACACCGCCCTGTTCGACTTCGGCACCAAGTTCGACCGCTACTGCTCCGACATGACCCGCACGGTGTTCCTGGGGAAGCCCCCGGAGGTCCTGGAGAGGGCGTACGAGGTCGTGAGGGAGGCCCAGCTCGCCGGCATCGCGGAGTACCGCGACGGCGCCGAGGCCAGGGCCGCCGACCTGGCGGCCAGGAAGATAATAGACGATTCGGAGTTCAAGGGGAGGTTCATACACTCCTTCGGCCACGGCATCGGCATGGACGTCCACCAGGCCATCTCCGTGTCCCCCAGATCTAACCAGGTCCTGAAGGCGGGGAACATCGTCTCCGCGGAGCCCGGGATTTACCTGCCGGGGATCGGCGGGATAAGAATAGAGGACACAGTCCTCATCACGGAGGGGGGATGTGAGATCCTGACCTCCTTCGACCATTCATTCACGGTGATATGATGCAGGCCGTCATGGTTAAGGCGGACGACATCCAGGACCTCCTGGAGTCCGCGGTGGACAAGATGCAGGGGATGGGCGCGGAGTTCTCCGACGCCAGGTCCCAGACCATAAGGGTCACGGGGGTGAGCACCACCAACGGGGACCTGAGGCAGCTGGTGCAGAAGAGCACCGGCGGCGTATGCCTGAGGGCCTGGAGCGGAGGGAGATGGGGCTACGGCACTGCCACGTCGTTCTCCAAGGAGGACATCGACAGGGCGGCCGCCGAGGCCGTCAGGAACGCGGCCGGGGACGGGCGCTCCGACCTGGTCCTGGAGCCCGCCACCGTCAAGTCACACAGGAAGGCCGACGTCAGGATCCATCCGGACTCGGTCTCCCTTGAGGAGAAGATCCAGGCGGCGCTGGACCTGGACAGGGCCCAGGCCATCGACGACAGGGTCCTGAACCGCGTTGGAGCGTACTCCGAGGAGATCAAGGACGTCTGCATGTCCAACTCCGCCGGCTCGGACATCTCCTGGCAGGAGGTGAGGACCCTCTGCAGGGCCATGTCCGTGGCTGCAGAGGGCCAGCGCATGGAGCGCTACTACGACGGGCCGGACAGCACGCTCGGGTTCGAGGTAGTCAGGGACGCGGACATCGAGGAGATCGGCAGGGTCGCAGCCAAGGAGGCCATCGCCACATTGGCTGCCGACAGGGCGCCCTCGGGCAACCTCACCGTCATCTCCGACCCCATGGTGTCGGGGCTGCTGGCGCATGAGGCGATGGGCCACGCCTCCGAGGGCGACGAGATCACCAAGAAGCGCTCGTTCCTCACCGGGGCCGTCGGCAGGAAGGTCGCGTCCGAGGTCATATCCATGTACGATGACGGGACCGTCCGCGGGGCCCACGGCTCCATACCGTTCGACGACGAGGGCACGCCCTCATCATGCACCACCATAATCAAGGACGGCGTCTACCAGGGTTACATGCACAGCCTGGAGACCGCCGCCGTGCTCGGATGCAGGCCCACCGGCAACGGCAGGGCGGAGAACTACGGCAAGAGGACCTGGGTCAGGATGACCAACACCTTCTTCGGCCCCGGCGATTGGGACAGGGACGAGCTCATCGCCGACACCAAGGACGGGATCCTCTGCGACAAGATGATAAACGGCATGGAGGACCCCGTGGGAGGGTGCTTCGAGGCGAAGTGCCTGAGGGGCTACCTGATCCGCAACGGGGAGATAGTGAAGCCGCTGCAGTCCTTCACGCTGACCGGCAGGTCCGTGGACATCCTGTCCTCCGCCGACGCCCTCACCAAGGAAGTGATCCTGGACGGCGGCATGTGCGGGAAGGGCATAGAGGACTGGGTGAGGGTCTCCTCCGGAGGCCCCTACATGCGCGCCAGGATGATCGTGGGGGGAGGCCAGTGATCCACGAGGCGGCGGAGAGGGCTCTGAAAGCCGTCTCCAGGTACCCCCAGTGCGAGGCCTACGCCTCGTCGGCGGTCGTTCACACAGTCTACATCGACAATTCCAAGATCAGCAACATCGAGACCAAGAGGGACGACGGGCTGATGGTCAGGATGATCGACGGCGAGCGCCAGGGCAAGGCGTCCGTGTCCCTGTGCAGGGACTCCTCGGTGGACGACTGCGTGAGGATGGCCGAATCCGTGCTGAAGTTCTCCCCGTCCACCCCCAACATGAACGGCTACGCGCTGCCCGGGAAGGCCAGGCACGTCATGCCGGACGTGTGGGACAGGAGGGTCGAGGACATCACCCCGGACGAGCTCAGGGAGCTCGCCAGGGCGGTCATAGACAACTGCAGGGTGAACATACCCAGGGCCCAGATCAGGGTGTCCACCCACGACTGCGTCACCATGAACGGCAACGGCGTGGACTGCTCCCACAGGAGCACCCTCGTGTACGGGCACTTCACCTCCATGGCCGTCAGGGACCACCCCGGCGAGGGGATGGAGACGTACCACGGCACCCACCTCGACCTGGACCCCGCGGCCATAGGGCAGGCGCTCTCCCGCAAGGCGGAGGCTGCGGCCGTGTGCACCGAGTTCAAGGGCCATGAGAAGCTGAGCATGATCCTGCCGCCCAGCGAGCTGGGGGACATGATCACATCCTCCGTGGGATCTGCCATAGACGGCGAGAACGTGAAGTACGGCACCAGCCTTTGGAAGGAGTCCGTCGGCCAGCAGGTCGCATCCAAGGAGCTCACGATGATCGAGGACCCGTCCGCCAGGGCACCGCTCTCCTGCGTCTTCGACGACGAGGGGACGCCGACCGAGAGGCGCCTGGTCATCGAGAACGGGGTCCTCAGGGGGTTCAACAGGGACTCCTTCTGCGGCGGCAGCACCGGCAACGGCATGAGGAGGAGCAGCGTGGAGGCCCAGGGGGCCTACGAGCGCACCCCGGCCATCAAGCCGCTGAACCTCGGGGTCGTCCCCGGGAGGTACTCCAGGGAGGACATGATAGAGCAGACGGACAGCGGCATCCTGGTGGAGAAGTTCGCTTGGCCGGAGGCCGACGAGCTCACGGGGAGGTTCGGCCTGAACGTCAGGTGCGGCTACGTGATCAAGAAGGGTGAGATAGTCGCCACGGTCAACAACGCCCTGCTCATGGGCAACATGATAGACGCGGTGGCCAACGTCGAGATGATCGGCAACGACCCGGAGCACATGGGAGTGGTAAGGGTGCCCACCATGAGCTTCTCCGGCACGGAGCTCGTCGGCAACCGAGGGGGATGTGGATGTTCGACAGCAATCTGGAGGTGGCCCTGGTCATGATCGTGGCGGTGGCATGCGGCCTCGCAGGGGTCTACCTTACGCACAGGCTCGCCGTCAGGTACGCCTCCAAGGAGGCCCCGGAGCCTACCCGTGACGTCTCAAAGCGCTGCCCGGGGTGCAACGCCCCCGAGGAGCTCAACATGGATTTCTGCCCGGTCTGCGGAAGGAAGTACGAACGCGACTAACTTTCCTAACGAGGCTGGGTTTTTATCCGTAACATCCGATGCGTTAGCATGGCCGGAACCGTCATCCCCAGAACATCGCGCGGCATCATTATGGTCGCCGTCTTGGCGGTCCTCCTGTCGGGCGCTTTACTGCCCGTCGCGTTCTGCGCGGAAGGGGCCGATGCCGATGGGGAATGGCATCCCGCTTACGACACCCTGTCGAAGAGCCAGCAGAAGGCTTACGGGGCTCTAGATAACGCAGTGCCGAAAGGGCAGACGGTGGTGGACGTCTCCTCCCTCACCGTCGATGAGGCCGATGAGGTCATGGAAGCGTTCGCATCGGACTGCCCAGAGTACTTCTGGTTCATGGGAACATACATCCTCTACTATTACCCGGAAGAGGGGCGCGCGAGCGAGATCAGGGCCGATAACGCGCCTGATATAGGTGATTTCAACGCGAAGATGGCCGAGATGGAGACCGTAGCTGATTCCATCGCGATACCGTCTGGCAGCGATGCCGACCGCCTCAGGGCGGCCCATGATTGGGTAGACATGAACCTGACCTACGACAAGGAGGCCGACAACGCCGGCAACGCCTACGGAGCCTTCGTCGAGAAGAGGGCCAAGTGTGATGGGTACTCCTACGCCATCAACCTGCTGTGCAAGAGGATGGGCATCCAGGCTGTCTGCGTCTCCGGAACCGTGACGGACAGCGGAGAGCTCCATGCTTGGAATATGGTGGAGATGTCTGGGAGATGGTTCTACGTGGATGCCACCTGGGACGATCCCGGGGTCCCCGGAGCCGTGGAGTATGATTACTTCCTGATAGGTTCGAGGACGTCCACCCCGACCGGAGCCTTTGCGGACACCCGCACGGTGGACGTGGATTTCGGTTACGTGCCCAGCGCCGTCGGGTACGGCTACGATCCGTATCCGGACGGTTATTGGTCGGACAGCATAGCCCTGAGTTACGAGAAGATCAAGGAAGGCGCCGGCAGGACCGGCGACTGGTATTACGACATAAAGGGGATGGAGGTCCACATCAGCGCGTCTGGATACCGCGTCATGGCGGCCATCCTGGGGGATTCCGGGGATAAGTGGGGCATCCTGGTCGTCAAGTCCCCGCCCACGCAGGCCGTGGAAGGGGAGGGTTCCGCGGATTACACGATAACGATGTACGCGGGGGAGCGCGAGGTATCGCTAGAGGACGAGGGGCTCTCCGGAAAAATCTACGTCGTCGCCCCGGACTGCCCCGCGTCCGGGATATGGCAGCCGAGGTACTACGGGCCGGACGGGGAGCTCCTCACCAAGGGTTCCAAGCTTGAGCTGCAATCAGCTGGCACTTTCACCGTCGGATACGAGAAGCCCGTCCGCTCCATGGGCTTCACGGTCGCCATGGTCCTCATGGCCGGGGCGCTGATGATGACATGGTTCCTGAGGGCCAGGCGCGCGCATGCGGCGCCGGTCGCGGTGAATTACCGCACCGACGGTAGGTTCTGCCCGGAATGCGGCTCCGCCATAGAAACTGGCGCGACCTTCTGCTACAGGTGCGGCCGCCAGCTCCGATCGGTAGATCGGGTCGAGGATGATCTTCATGCGGTCGCCCGCTTCGTCTAGCGCGGAGCAGTCGCCGTCGATGTGGCCTATCTTGATGACTGGGTACGGGGAGACAGGCTTTCCGTCCTCGCCGCTGAGCGGTGTGGGGCCGTAGAATATGCAGAATGCCCCGGGAGCGGGCCAGTAGGCCACGTCCCCGGCCTCCAGCTGGGTGGTCCTCCCCTCGCGGGGCATGACGGCGGCGAGCGGGAGCTCGCCGTAGATCATCCCAGTGATCATGTTGATCTCGATGGAAACGGGTTTGGAGAGCCATATGGCGTTAGCCAGGTCCGAGTCGTCCAGTTTGGCGCGGAAGACGCCCGCGCGCGTCCTTATGTCGATCTCCTTGGCCATGCCATCAGCCTCCCGGCTCGCGCCTTCCTCTCGAAGAGCTTGCGGATCTCTTTCCCGACGACCTCGAGCTGGAGCTTCCTCTCCTCTTCCTCCATCCTCTTGAGCTCGGTGAGGCCGTTCTCGTACTCGGCCCTCCACTGGGTCTTGAAGGTCCCGTCCTCGATCTCCTTGAGGATCTGGACCATGGCGTCCTTGGACTGCTGGGTGACGACCCTCTCCCTCCTGGTCATGCCGCCGTACTCGGCGGTGTTGGAGACGACGTTCCACATGAGGTCGAAGCCGCCCTTGTTGATCAGGTCGACGATGAGCTTGGTCTCGTGGAGGACCTCGAAGTAGGCCATCTCCGGCGGGTAGCCCGCTTCGACGAGGGTCTCGAAGCCGCGCTTGATCAATTCGGTCTGGCCTCCGCACAGGACGGACTGCTCGCCGAACAGGTCGGTGAAGGTCTCGTTGGCGAAGGTGCTCTCGAAGACGCCGGCGCGGGTGGAGCCGAGTCCCTTGGCGAGGCCGAGTGCGATGTTCTTGGCGTTACCGGTGACGTCCTGGTAGACGCAGATGAGGGCGGGAACCCCGAATCCCTCGGTGAAGATGATCCTCTCCATGTCGCCGGGGCCCTTGGGAGCCATCATGATGACGTCCACGCCGCTGGGCGGGACGATGAGCTTATAGGTTATCGCGAAGCCGTGGGCGAACTCCAGAGCCGCCCCCTCCTTGAGGTTGGGCTCCACGAGTTCCTTGTAGACCTCGGGCTGGACCTCGTCGGGGAGGAGCATCATGACGACGTCGGCCTGCCTGACCGCATCGGGGATCTCGGCGACCTTGAGGCCGTCCTCCTTCGCATTCTTCCAGGATTTCCCGTTCTTCCTCACTCCTACGACGACATCGATGCCGGAATCGTGGAAGCAGAGCGCCTGGGCCCTCCCCTGGGAACCGTATCCTAGGACTGCGACGATTTTTCCGTCGAAGACCTTCAGGTCCGCGTCCTTGTCGTGGTATATCTTCATGATAACCGCCTATGGGTTCGAAAAATGCTATCGTATACTTAACCCCGCGCAACATCGGGTCGCTCCGGGGGCCGTGAACGGGTCAATCTTTTAAGCGCAGTACCTCGTCAGGGGTCCTATGCCCGTCAAGAACCCGGACACATCGATATCGTTCACGATGCTCCAGTTCCCGCAGAAGATCCGCAAATGCATCACAGGACTGTCCTCATCCTACCTGGAGGGCACGGAACTGAAGCCCCAGCACCTGAAGTACGTGGCGGTGATAGCGTTCTGCGACGGCATTTCCCAGAAGGACCTGGCCGAGAAGACGCTCATGGACAAGTCCAGCGTCTCTTACATGGTCAAGGAGCTGACGGACCTCGGGCTGGTCTACAACAGCGGCTCCGGGAAGGTCTCCAGCCTCCGCCTCACGGAGGAGGGGAGGAGGGCGGCCGTCCTCGCTTGGACGATCGGGGATCTCCTGGAGGAGAGGATCATGAGCTGCATGGCGCCCGAGGAGAGGCAGCAGTTCGTGGCCTCGGTGCGCAAGATCGTGGCGCGCGTGGACGAGCTGAACTCGGAGTTCGATGATGTTGATAGTTGAATTACCAACTATCCTGCAGGCAACACGATTCCACAAGAGCCAGATGTCAAAAATCTACACAGGGAGATTATCTAGGCATCGTCGGTTTGATTGAAAAGCCGACGATAAGTTTCTTATATAGCATCCTATTTGCGCGTTCTCATTAGAAGGTGTGAATATCGCCGTCGAACAAGTAACATACAAGAATATCGACCCGAAGGTCCGCCGCTCCATCATGATCGGCCTGTGCCTGGCGATGCTCTGCGCATGTTTCGATGGTACCATCATCGGAACCTGCGGAACGAAGATCGCCAACGAGCTGAACGGAAACGGGTTGTTCACCTGGATGGTGACCGCTTACCTGCTGTGCGAGTGCATCACCATCCCGATCGCCGGAAAACTGTCGGATCTCTACGGGAGGAAGCCCCTGTTCCTCGTCGGACTCGGTCTCTTCGTGGGCGGATCCGTCATCGCGGGAATGTCCACCAACATGGAGATGCTGGTCATCTGCCGCGGTATCCAGGGTCTCGGAGGAGGAGTCCTCATCCCCGTGGCCACCGCAGCCATCGCAGACCTCTACGCCCCGGCCGTCAGGGCCAGGATGCAGGGGATGCTCGCCGCCATCTTCGGTATCGGCTCCGGAATCGGGCCCATAATCGGTGGATTCATCACCGAGAACATCGACTGGCGCTGGTGCTTCTACATCAACGTGCCCCTCGCCATCATCTCCTTCCTGTTCACGATCAAGAGGTTCCCCTCGCCCGTGGTCCCCACCAAGCCCATCATCGACTACCGCGGTATCGTCACCCTCACGGCTTTCCTCGCCGCCCTCATCATCATCTTCGAGTGCGGGGGCAACGAGTTCGAGTGGGCGAGCATCGAGACCGCCGCCCTCATCGTCGTCATGGCCGTCTGCGCCGTGCTGTTCGTCATGATCGAGAGGAAGGCCGCGGAGCCCATCCTGTCCCCCAAGCTGCTGAAGAACCGCACCATCATGGCCGGAGGCATCTACATGCTGGTCTTCGGTATCGGCATGATGGGAGCGATGACCTTCGCCGGTTACTTCGGTACCTTCATTCTGTTCGAGCTGGACACCCTGACCGCTAGCTACTACACCCTGTTCCTGATCGTCGGAATGATGATCACCGCCATGGTGTCCGGAAGGCTGTGCGAAAAGACCGGCTACCGCCCGTGGCTGATCGCTGGACCCGTCATCGTGTTCATCGGCTTGTACCTCTTCTCGACCCTGCAGGTGGACGAGGTCGTCGCATCCCCGGATTACCCCTACTACGCCATCCTCGGCAAGCCCATCAACATGTTCTGCATCGCGCAGTTCGTCCTTGGAGTCGGTCTCGGATGCATGATGACCCCCGTCATGGCGGCCGTCCAGAACAGCTCCGAGATGCATGAGATCGGTATGAACACCTCCGCGGTCAACCTGCTGAGGTCCATCGGTACCGCCCTGGGAACCGCCGTGTTCACCATGCTGATCAACGCCCAGTACGCCTCCAACCTCGGGGACATCGGCAGCCTGCCGGGAGTCACCGACAAGGCCACCGAGTTCATCACCCCGGTGATCATCTATCTGCAGCAGGGCATGAACGATGTGGCCAACGCGATCCTCGACGCTTTCGTCAAGTCCGTCGACTTCGGGTTCATCGCGGGCGGACTGATCATCCTGTGCGGAGGAATGGTCGGATTCTTCATCAAGGCCAAGACCACCTCCCAGCTCGAGGCCGATGCCAGGACGGAGACCATCTCCCTGGATGGTTCCGCCGAGGCCCCCGCCGAGCCTGCAGAGGACGAGCAGAACTGAAACCAATCACGGGGCTCCGGCCCCGTCTTTCTATCACCATTCTTATACTGAGTTCCCAATCCCCGACATATGGAACCCGTCAGGCTGTCGATGGTCTGCATGCATTCTGATATCGACGATGTCGAGGGCAACCTCGAGCGCATGGCGGGGTTCGTCGAGGCCGCCCGCAGGCAGCGCAGCGACATCGTATGCTTCCCGGAGACGTCGCTCTCCGGGTACACCACGGACCCCTCGAGGATCGCCCCGCTGTCCGCGGAGGGGCCGATGGTGACCAAGGTACTGGACCTCAGCGCGGAATCCGGCGTGGACATATGCTTCGGGTACGTAGGCGAGGGCCCCTGCATTGAGCAATCGGTGGCATCGGGCGGGAGGATCGCCGGGACGTACAGGAAGACCCACCTGGGCGGGAGGGAGGCGCCGGTGTACGCCGCTGGGAGCGAGTTCCCCGTCATCGACCTGGGCTACGCGAAGTTCGGGATCCAGCTGTGCTGGGAGTCCCACGTCACCCGCATCACCGAGATCTACGCCCGCCAGGGGGCGGACGTCGTCCTGATGCCCCACGCGTCCGGGCTGGGACCGGGCAGGAGGAGGGACGCCTGGGACAGGATGCTCCCGGCCAGGGCCTACGACAACACCGTCTTCGTCGCCGCATGCAACCTCTACGGGGACTGCGGAGGGGTCCGCTTCGGCGGGGGCATCAGCGTCCGCGACTGCCGCGGCAACCTGCTGGCCGAGGAGTACGGAGGGGAGAAGATGGTCACCGTCGATCTGGACCCGGAGGATCTGGAGAGGATCCGGTCGGGCGGGTCATCGACCATGGCGGACCTGTACTTCTTGGACAAGTACCGTTTGGACATACTCCGAGCGTCCATTCGCAACGTTTATGCGTGCGTACGCGCATGCGCGCCACATGGAAGACCTCGTCGGACGCGGGAAGGAGTTGGCCTATCTATCGAACGTGTACGACAAGGCGCCCGTGTCCTGCGCCGTCTGCGGCCGCAGGCACCTCGGCAAGACTGCCATCATCAGGGAGTTCTGCAGGGACAAGCACTACATCTACGTGTCCGGGATGATCGGCCTGAGCTCGGACAACCTCAGGGAGATATCCAAGGAGTTCACCTCCTTCGCCGGCTCCAGGGTGGACCTGGAGGATGTGGCGGACTTCTTCCCGTGGCTCAAGAAGATCTGCGGGAAGAAGAAGGTCGTCGTCGTAATCGACAACTACTCCGACCTCGTGGACAACTTCCCCGAGTTCACATCCTACATGAGGCAGTTCATCAACCGCGACCTCCCGTCCACCAGGATGATGCTGATCGTCTGCGACAACGACAGCTCGGTCTTCGGCCGCTTCTACTACACCCTGGACATCCGCGCCATGTCCTACAGGGACTGCATCGGGTTCCACCCGGACTACACCCCGCTCCAGCATCTGATCGCGTACAGCGTCGTCGGGGGCACCCCGGCATACCAGCACCTGTTCCAGGGGGATCCAGGGGAGGCCATCAGGACCCATTTCTTCGGCCACATGGCGGTGTTCCTGCTGGAGATCGAGAGCATGCTCGGCTCGGAGCCCATCGCGCGCCTCAACAGCACCAAGGTGCTGGCGGCGATAGCCTCCGGGGCGGAGACGCTCAACGACATAGCCGAGAGGGCGAACCTCAGGTCCGCGGTGGCGAGGGATGCCATAGAGGACATGGAGAACAAGGGCATGGTCCGCAGGGAGGTGTCCCCGACCAAGAGGACGGTCTACTCCATCCACAGCAACATCCTCCGCTTCTACTTCACCATAGTCGCGCGCTACCAGCCCCGCGTGGCCTTCATGTCCGGCAACGACGCCTACGAGATGGCCAAGGCGGACATCGACAGGTACCTGGAGTCCATGTTCGAGCACGTGTGCGTGGATTACGTCAACTACGCGTTCAGGTGCGACGGCGTGGGGAAGCCCAGGAAGAAGGACAACTCCCCGGACGAGATCGTCAACTTCGTGGCGGTGGTGGACGAGAACCGCGTCAAGCGCTCCATGTTCGCCACCTGCAGGATGTACGGGGACAAGTTCGGCAAGGGCGACCTGGAGGACCTCAAGGAGAGGTCCAAGGCCATCAAGGGCTCCAACAGGCTCTACGTGATGTTCTCCGCCGCCGGATTCTCCGTGGACCTCAGGGACATCGCATCGAAGGACCCGAACGTGCGCCTGGTGTCCCTCGAGGACATGTACGCCTGAGAAGAAAGGCAAGGGAAAGGGTTTGGAGGGGGCCAGGTGGCCCCCGATTGGATCGGCTGTCCTCGTCGTACCCGGTACTAATCTGGATTTCGGCAATGAAGGTTACACTGATTCTGCCCCTGCTGTCCCTGGGTATCTCTCCGAGTTTGTAACTGGTCGAGGTGGTTTCACCGTAGTAGTAGCCATTCGGAGTAAATGGATTGTCAGGAGAAGTCCAATCATCAAAACCTTTCATGTCCGTCCCGAGGAATCCGACAGCCATATGTCCAGACATCAGGATCAGGCAGCTTTTGAACCCGAGCGCCTTAAAGATTGCGCTACATAGAATTGAACCGTCTTCGCAGTCACCTTTCTTGAGGTAGAGGGTCTCTACAGGATAGTTCCAGTACTCAGAGACTCTGTGAGTATCGGAGTCAAGTTCGTATGGGATGTATTGTGTGAGAGATAGCACCGCGGCAGCCAACTCAATATCGGTTAGGGAGTACTTCTCCTGGAGGTTTAGGAAGTATTCCGCAACTTGCTTGATGTATACGGTGTCTGCCTTCACGAACTCAGAGTAATGCTTCTCACGATCATCGGGAATATCTTTCCTTTCGCTTATGTCCATTTTGTCCATGTACTCGACGTAGTCGCTGAACAGTATGGACAACTCCATGGTTTCGGTCACGTTGCCGACTTTTAGTTCGTACGTATTTGTAAGGTCCCCGTCTACATAGAGGGCGCGATAGCCGTTGTATACCTCGCCGGAGGAGGTAGTTCCCATAATAGTTATCCTGTAGTCTCCGGGGACATCAAATGTGTATGTGGGGCTGGCGCCATCTATTGAGTCGGTGCTGACCTCTTCCCCGATGGTCCGGTCGTACATGGTGATGGTCCAGGTGGCGTCGACAAGATCCTTTCCGGATTGTAGTGTGACGGGCTTCCCTGATTCGTAGCTCTTGTCTGCCGCACCCGTGAGGGCGTATAGGGATGTGTCTCTAGTGATGTTGAAGGTGTAGCTCCTCTCTGTGGTGATGGGAGTGTCGGCGGATACGTTAAAGTCATACCATCCGAAGAAGTTGCCGCCAGTCGCGGTGACCGTGACTGATTTCCCGACCACGTAGGTTCCGGCTCCGGAGACTTCGATGTCGCCGTCGGCGAAGAGAGTGACATCGAAATCAATGTCGACTTTCTTCTTTCCCTCGCCGACATAGTCCATGTATGTGGTCTGGACGACTTTGTTCAATCCTGCTCCGGAGACAGTCACAGCCACAACATAATAGGTGATGCCGTCGTCCACGCCGACGTATTGGTCCTCGGTATGGCCGGTAACTTTGTTGCTTAGGACGACGTGGGTGCAGGTCTTGGTGCCGAAATACTTCGTATCGACCGGTGTTTCTTCCTCAACCTTTTCCTCATAATCCTCGCTCATACCCCATTGGTTGGAATCGTGTACATACGTTTCCGGATCGTAAGGGTAGGAGTACTCTGAGTAGTAATTGATGAACCAGTAGCCAGTATCCTCGTCCATGTAGAGCAGGGTGTTGGTGGCCGTCCCGGTCCAGGATGTCTTTTGCATGAAGCGCTCAATCGTCCCTCTGGTCTCGTACGTGGTGTACTCGCCGATGTGGTCCGTCCAATCGTCATCGCCTTCGCTGCCGCCGTCCTTGTCGAAGACGCCCATGGCATAGGCCGCTCCGCCGCCGACCGCCACGATCGCAACCGCGATGATCGCCGCTACCGCCGTTCCGTTCATCGATTTACCTCCGCGCCCCTACGGGGCGCGTCGATGGACGCTAAACCGTCCTTGCTTTTTAATGTTGGGAAAAGAACGTTTTGGATGCTTGTTTCCGGTTGCACATTTCCCGACAATCCTTTGGTCTGTTTTATATAATACAAAACTGTAGTTGCGTTTGTTGTCGTCCAACAGGCATCCACAGGATGCCAAGGATGCCGGGCCGCTGGAGCATGAGATCGTCGCTTCCATCCCATAAGCGGCCTGGATCCTCTCCCCAAGGGATGGCACTACGGGCCCGCGGCGCCGCCATGGGGAACCGTGCACCTCCATGGCTCACCGCCGAGGTGAAGCGCCGCCAGAGCCCGGCATCAACCCTTCCAGTCATGCACCCTGCTTCCGGCAACTGGGAAGCCGGAGAGGATGTATGACCCAGGCTATCGTTCGATACGCCCGCAGGGAAGGGATGGCCGGGAGAGCGGCCCCGACGCGGCGGATGTTATCATTGTGTTCCAGGTAGCGTCCGCCGCGGTTAATTTCTAATCGGCGGCGCGAAGGCTCCGCCCATTCCGACGATCGATATGATAAGTGAGTGCGAATGCCGGGATTCGAACCCGGGTCAGAGGCTTGGGAAGCATCCGTCCTAACCGCTGGACTACATTCGCAGCAAGCCCTCTAAGAACTTCGGATATAATTGGTTTTGCCATCCGCCCCAGGACATGCGGGGCATACGGAAGGGCGGGGGCTGGGCCCCCGCATTGAATGTCTCGGCGCGTGACCATCACGGGGCACTCCGAGTACTTCACGATGGCAGAGGAGACGCTGCCTATGATCACCTTCGACAGCCCGGTGCGGCCCAGTGTCCCGCAGACGATGAGGTCGTAATCGGACGTGAGCTTCACGATCTCGGTGCCGGGCTGGCCGGAGGCCAGTATGCAGTTGAGCTTGATCCCGGCGGCCTCGGCGGCCTTGTTGATGTAGGAGAACGCCTCCTTGGACTCCTTCTCAACGAGTGCGGCCCTCTCCTGGGCGCTCGCATCCCCTCCGAAGGCGTTGGGTCTGATTTCGGCGTTGTTTGTGACGTACACCGCGCTGAGCTCGGCTCCGAGTGCCTTGGCGAGGGCCACGGCCTCGTCCACTGCCTTCTTGTTGTTATCGCTGCCATCGACAGCTATCAGTATCTTCCCTATCATGGCAATCCCTGAATCGGAATCGCGGTCCTGGATATATGGGCAATATGGCTGTAGGCGGATGTTGGATAATCCATCATCCATCCAGATGGGGCATTATGGATGATTGTCGGGAATGGCCATACCATCCATCCGAGGGTTGCCTTATAAAAAAGTTAGTAAAGACCTTTATCTGAGATGCCAATCAGCCGGCAATGTCGCATGAGAATGGGGAGCGCGCGAAATTCTCGGGTTACATAGGATTCGTCCTGGCCGCGGCGGCATCCGCCGTGGGCCTGGGCAACCTGTGGAGGTTCCCGTACCTCGCTTCCCACTACGGCGGCGGCATATTCGTGATCATCTACATCCTCGTGGCGGTGACGTTCGGATTCTCCCTGATGATAGCCGAGATAGCCATCGGCAGGAAGACCGGGAAGTCCTGCCTGCACGCATTCGGCGAGCTCGCCAGGAAGTACAGGTGGCTCGGCGTGATATGCGCGCTGGTCCCTATATTCGTCGTCTCGTACTACTTCGTGATAGGCGGCTGGGTGGCGAAATGGTTCGCCGAGACGGCCCTCGGCCATCTGTCCGATATGAGCGGGTACGCCGGCAACTACTGGTGGGACTACGTCACCGGCGGGATAGCCGGCCTCGGCGACCCCGCGATATGGTTCTTCGTGTTCGCCGGCCTGTGCTTCGTCTGCGTCCTCCTGGGCGTGGATAAGGGCATCGAGAAGGTCAGCAGGGTCCTCATGCCGGCGCTCCTCGTGATGATCATCGGGATATCGGCGTACAACCTGATCGCCCTCGACGGCATCTGGGACGGGGTGAGGTTCTATCTGAGCCCCGACATCGGCGAGCTCACCGGCGGGACATTCCTCGGGGCCATCAGCCAGGTGTTCTACTCCATGTCCCTGGCGATGGGCATCATGATAACGTACGGGTCCTACATGAGAAAGGACACGAGCATAGAGAAATCGGTGAGGAACATCTCCCTCATCGACACCGTCGTGGCGATCCTAGCCGGCCTGATGATCGTCCCCCCGGCGTACATCTTCGGGATGGGCGACGAGAAGGGGATGGGACTGATGTTCGAGGCCATGCCCGACGTGTTCTCCAGCATGCCGGGCGGGGAGTTCATCGCCCCGGTGTTCTACCTCCTCGTGCTGTTCGCAGCGCTGACCTCCGCCGTTTCCCTGCTGGAGGCCGTGGTATCGGTGTTCAGCGATGCCACGAACGGCAGGCGCAACAGGGCCATCGTCCTGTCCCTCATAGTGCTGATCCCGCTGGGCATCCTGGCGGTCCTGGGCTTCGGGCCGCTGATGACCGACCTGGGCCCCTTCGACCAGGGCGCAGGGATACTGGGGATATTCGACACCCTGACCAACAGCATCATGATGCCCATAGCGGCCATCCTGACCTGCGTGTTCATCGCGGTGGTGATCAAGACCAGGGCGATAACCGACGAGGTTGAGGCCGAAGGGCAGCAGTTCCGCTCGAAGGAGCTGTTCGAGGTCATGATCAAGTTCGTCTGCCCCATACTGCTGAGCTTCATGCTGGTCCTCGGGCTGGCCGACATGTTCGGCGTATTCTCCATCTACCGAGGGGACAGCCAGCATCTCTTGTGGATGGAAGCTCTGTCCAGATAGCAGCCAGCTTTTCGAACGGTTTTATACCATCGTATCGATTCCAGGGCATGAACGATTTTGACGCTCAGTGCAAGAAACTCGCGGAGATGGATCCGCAGCAGTTCAACCAGGTCTTCAACGAGATCTCCGTGAGGGTCATGGAGGAGCTGTCCCAGGTCATGGTAGACGGCAGGGACGGGCTGTCCGCATACATGGAGTTCATCCTCGCCTCCGTCGCCGCCGACGGCAAGCTGTCCGAGGGCGAATTCAAGCTCCTCAAGCCCATGTTCGACCAGATGAAGGAGAAGGACGTCACCTACGAGGAGGGCGTCCAGATATTCAAGGACATGGGGCTCGACGATTCCGGCGCTTACAGGAAGGTAATCGATACCATGGTCGACCTCCTGGGCCTCATCAGCCAGGAGATGAAGGGGGACATCATCCTCCTCTGCCTGCTGGTCTGCGCCATCGACGGCGAGGTCACCGAGGAGGAGAAGAAGTGGATCCTGCAGCTGGCCGCTCCGCTCGAGGTCGACCTGTCCGCTATGGAGTACATCGACGTCTTCCTCTCCCAGGCCGGAACGTTCACCCTCGCCACGGTCGAGAGGAACAGGCCCAGGATGAGGGTCCTCGGGCTCAAGCTGAACCTGGATGGGAGGATCTACTTCGGCGTCGGGACCTTCAAGGAGGTCTACAAGCAGCTGAAGGACAATCCCATGTGCGAGATCCTCGCCTTCAGCGAGGGCAAGTTCCTCAGGTGGGACGGCAAGGCCGTCTTCTCGGACGACCCCAGGCTGTACCCCATGCTGAAGGAGGCCCTGCCCGACATCGCCAAGGTCTACTACGAGAACGGCTGGCAGTTCGCGTTCTTCACCCTCCAGGGAGGGCACGCGGAGATCGTCGCAGCTTCCGGCGCCAAGACCAAGATCTTCTGATCAAAACAATGCCGGGGGCGCCTTCGGGCGCCCCTAGGCTTCATCCATAGTTGAACGGCGGTTGAACCGTTCATGTTTCGATTTGTCCGGGAACCCATCAGTTCCATGACATAGTCGATACTGAGTCTCGAGAGTTCGGCGACCTGTTCGGGATCAGTGCCGATGGCAAGGAGCCTTATCGCGAATTCCCTGCGTTCCTTTTCTGTTGTTTCCGCACATCCTTCCGCATGTCCCTTCTTCATGCCTTCCGCCAGTCCCTCTTCCCTTCCTTCTTCCCTGCCCTCGATCCTGCCTTCTTCCCAGGCGTTCTTGCACATGTGCCTGTTGGCCGCCTCCTGGCTGAACAGCTCCTCGTAGTATCCCATGACCTCTACCCACCTCTCTATTAGGTAGTCCTGGAGTATATTTGCCTTCTCGCACCTCTCCTTGAGGAGGTGTGCGAACTTATCCATGTCACCACCGGTCTCATCCCTGCAACTGTCGGCCGTCTGGCAGAACTCGATGTACTCGCGGACTCTCGACCCCCTGGGCGCGTTGTCCGCATGGATCACATGGGCGACCACCTCCAGGCTGCCCTCTCCCGGGACGATCTCGGAGTAGCTGTCCGACAGCCTCATGACGTCCGGCACCTCCGCGGTCCCGGTGTATATCACGAAGGCGCGGAACTTAGGTATCTTCGCGCGGGTGCTGCCCAGCGTATCCAGGTCGAGCCTGCGCGTCATGGCGGCGAGGGCATCCGACCCGTAGAACAGTATCCTGAAGGGCATGTTCGGGTTGTCCGTCGACTGGGCTTCCGCTGCGATGATGGCGCATTCGCCAGCTATCAGCATCAGGTCGTGGATCGGACCGGTCGACAGCACGCCGCCGACATTGGTCACACTCACAGGGGTGCCCTCGGGTATCTCCGGAACGAGCTCCCTCGCAAGATCAGTTGCGTACCATTCCTCCGAGAACAGGTCGGAGAACACGCTGTCCTTCAGGTTCCTCCTGAGCGGGTTCCTGATGCCCTCTTTCTCTATGTTTGCATCCATGGCTTTCACCGCCGCAAAGGTTGCGGCGTATGAGCCATCTGGAACCCATAGTTAATGGCGCGTAACCATTCAGCATTACACGGAGTCAAGACCGTTCGGAGACCCGTCCCCGGAATCATGCCCTCGGGCTTGCCACGTATGTCTTCCAGCGTGCGGAACATGAGGTCCGAGGCCTTCTCCGCATCCCCTTCCGACACCGTCCCGCCCAGGCGCATCCTGGAGAACGCCTTGGATATCCTGATCATCGAGTTCAGCTGCCTGGGCGTGCATATGCGCATCTGGTCCCTGAGCGCCAGGTATGCGTCCTTGAGGACCTCCGATGCTTCGCGGGTCATCGCCGGGTCGAGGGCCCTGGCATACGATATGTAGCGCCTGAGCGTGTCCGCATCGTAGGGCGGCTTCTGCCAGGTGCACATCTCCCCCGCCAGCATGGATTCGGCGACCTCCAGGTCGGTGGCGTTGTCGAAATCGTCCGTGCATACCAGGACGAGATCGAACCTGGACAGGAGCCGGACGTCCAGGTCCAGCTGATCCGCCATCGGCTCCTCCTCGATGAAGCGCTTGTACTTGGGGTTGCAGACCGCGAGTACGGGGTGGCCGCCCTTGCAGAGCGTCCCCCCGGCCGAGTAGAACCCGGTCTCCAGCATGTCCGACAGCCCCTTCTGGACGTCGTCGTCCAGCATCTCGATGCCGTCTATGCACATCAGGCCCCCGTCGTCGGGGAACGCCGAAATGGGCAGGTCGCTAACGACCTGGTCGGTACCGGCGCAGTACCATGGCCAGACGTGGGTGTATTCCGACCCCTGGCACAGATAGCTCGCTGATCTCAGGATGGACGACCACCCCATGGTCACGTCGCCGGCCGCTAGGACGCTCACGTCCCCGCGGACGTACCCTCCGTACCCGTCGGGCCTCCCCTTCCCGCTGAACATGGCCAGGGCGAAGGCCTTCTTGACCGTGTCCATGCCCCTTATGCCGGGTGCGATGCACTCGGCTATCCTGCTGTGGATACCCGGGTCCCTGGACATGGGTCCGAAGGCCGCGCCGTCCATGGGGATCTCAGTCATCGTTCTCTTCCCTGATCCTGAGCTCGCCCTTCGAGTCGAAGAACCTGCCCTCCGGATCCTTGTAGCCGACGTACTCGCCGTCGGCCCTGAAGTACCTGCCCTCGGAGTCCTTGAACCCGAGGTAGTCGCCGTCTCTGCTGAAATATCTCTTCATGATCCCTTTCTCCTGTGCTTTTTTCTAAGGGGTTTATGCTGCACCGGTCAGTTCTTCAGCTGATCCGTGTGCGTTTCCTAGTATCCGATGGGGGTATTTCTACCGTGGGCTGTTAGTGATGTTAGTCTCTCTGCTCATCGGGGAAAGCATATCCCGGGTCGTCCACCAGCAGCACCAGGTGGCCGTTGATCTCGGCGAAATGCTGCGTGACGATGCCCATGACCCTGTCCAGGACCTCCGGGTCCGACTCCAGGCCCCGAGGGGCCGCGGTGAGCCCGAAGCGCCCCTGCGCCAGTATGCCGAATCTGTTGCCGCGGATGAATCCGACGGAGCCCGGCAGGCCCATGTTGTTGGCCGGCAGGAGGAGGTCCGTCCCGCAGCCGCCGATCGTGATGGGTATTCTGTTCGTGACCCCGCCGATCCATTCGCTGATCTCCGGCCAGTCCTTGTGGTCCTCGAGCCTGGCCGGGAGCCGGCCGTTGTCGGCTAGGCTCAGGTCCAGCAGGAGGTACTTCTCATCGCGGCCGTACTTCAGAGGCTCCACTTCGATGGCGCTCCCCCTGAGGGAGGGCGTTGCAGTCATCCTGTCGGATCCCATCGGCTGGCCTTCGAGCGGTACGCTCCCGAGTCTTCCTCCAGCTCGCCGCTGGAGACCATGTCCCCGAGGACCTCGTCCACGTCCTTGGAGAACCTGCGGCCCATGGGGCTGCAGGCCATGCTGAGGTCCGTCGGGAGATGCAGGGACTGCGCCACCTCGATGCCGATCTCCTCGCGCATCCTGCCGATCCCGTCGGACAGGAGGATGGATATCTCCTCCTCCAGGGCGAACCTGCTGGGCGCCATCCCGTCGTAGGCCTCTTCGATCTCCTGCTCCCTATCCTGCTTGAGCCTGGGGCGCATGGCGCACATCCTGAGCTCCACGGCCTGTTCGCGGCTCATGACGATGGACAGCTTGGTGCCGTCCTCGGTCTCGAAGGTGAGGACGGGCGAGCCGGGATCCTTCCCCCTGAGCGACATGGACACACGCGCGTCCTTGCCAGAAATGTCGATCTCCTCCTCTTCTTTGATGGTGTATTTCTCTTTCTTCATGTTCCACCTTGTGCAGTTATTTCCAGAAGGGTTTCAACTCGGTCCGCGGGAAGAGCCCGCAGGTGTTCGGTAACCGCCGGTCGGTCCGGCGTCGTAAGCATTCCCGTGTGGTTTTTCCCTGCGGAAGTGCGCTTCATTTCCTAAGCGGAGGTCCGATAAATACCGTGGCATGTTAGCAATGTTAGTTCCTGTGCAGCGATACCGTTAAGTCGCTGTCGTCATGCCACGGTCATGCGCGACATCGTCAGTGCCAGGAACGCCAAGGCCATGATGGTCCTGGCCATGGCCATCTTCGGCACCCTGGGGACGATGACGCAGTTCATCGACCTGCCGGCGAGCATCATAGTGGTGTTCCGCGGGACCGTGGGGGCGGCCACGATCCTGCTGCTGGTGTACCTCACAGGCTCGCGCCTCTCGAAGCAGGACATCTATGGTAACATGTTCACTCTGGCCTGCTCCGGGATATGCCTGGGGCTGAACTGGCTCTTCCTGTTTGAGGCCTACAAGTCCATAGAGGTGTCGGTGGCCACGGTCCTGAACTACATGACCCCGGCAATGGTCATCCTGGCGGCGCCGGTGTTCCTGAAGACCAGGCTCACCCCGGTGAAGCTGGGATGCGCCCTGCTGGCCCTCCTGGGCCTCGTGCTGGTCACGGGGATAATCCAGGACGGCGTCGAGGGCATGAACGCCTACGGCGTGTCCTGCGGCGTTCTGGCGGCCGTGTTCTACACCGCCATGGTGCTGTTCAACAAGAAGCTCACCAGCATCGGGTCCTACGACAGGACCGTGGTGCAGCTCGGGGTCGCGGCGGTGGTGGTCATGGCATACAGCCTGCTCACGGTGGACTTCGGCGAGCTGAGGTTCGATGCCGCGTCGATAGTCCTGCTCCTGGTGATGGGCGTCGTCCACACGGGGATAGCGTTCACCCTGTACTTCGGGTCCCTGGCGTACATGGACGCGTCATCCGCGGTCATCTACGGGTACATAGAGCCGATCATCGGCCTGATGCTGAGCGTGGCGGTCCTGGGGGAGGACCTGGGGTGGATCGGATGGGCCGGCGCGGCGCTGATCCTGGGGTCCACGTTCGCCGCCGAGATCCTCGAGCGCAGGAAGGCCGGGGCATCCGCGCGAGGCGGTCGTGCCGGACCGTGTTGATACAAAATTGTATTATTTTTCATGTCTGGCTATGTCGAGATAATAACCATCGTTAAGCGATTGGTTAATAGACCCCATAACGATACTAACATTGCTAACATGCCACGGTTTATACCATATCGTGCACTGCATATCGTGGGACCGGTTCACCGTCCCGACCTAGGATAGGAGGAAGGATATGTCAGAGATAAATGAGGTCAGCGGGGGCCCGGCCAGGTCTGGGAAGCGCGCCCGCATTATGGTATCATGCGTGGTCACGGAGGTGTCCGCCGTCGTGGACCCCGTGAAGTTCTACGAGACCGACAAGGTCTACCTCATCCATTACATCAGGGAGAAGGACAACCCCCGCCTGGCGATCTACCAGGAGTTCTACGATGAGGTCGTCCGCAGGATCGGGGAGGTCCGTCCGACAGCCGAGATTGTCGAGGTCTCCGAGCCCGTGTACTACTACCACGACATGCTCCGCGCCGTCCTCGGCATCTACGACAGGGAGAAGGAGGCCACCGGGGGCAACATGGACATCTACGTCAACCTGACAACCGGCCGCGCGGAGTACGCCGCGGCGGCCATGATGGCGAGCATGCTGCACAACGACATCGTGGCGTTCACGGTCAGGGCGGAGGAGAAGATGCTCACCCCCGAGGAGTACCGCAAGGTCTTCTACGACGGCGACCGCCCCGTGGGGCAGTACAGGACCGTGAAGTACCCGACGAGGGTGCAGACCTTCGACCCCAGCATCCTGGACGGGGACTACCTGGACTACCTGGTGGCGATAGACGAGGTCAATGAGAAGACCCGCAAGCCCCTGATTCGCGATTACATCGAGAAGCTGGAATCGGAGGGCCTCTGGGATTACGTCCCCGACCAGAAGAAGACGAAGACTCCCGACGAGCAGAAGAAGAGGATGCAGTTCAACCGCTGCGTCACCGGGCCCCTGATAGAGAAGGGCTTCATCAACCCGGCCAAGGGCACCCGCGGCAGGTTCGAGCTGACCGATGCCGGCAAGGCCGCCCTGCGCGTCCTGAAGAAGCAGCGAAACCCCTTCCAGTATGCTCTGCTTTGGGCCTCGCCCAAGGCACGGATACCTGCGGACATCCGGCGCATCCCAGCACAGGCACCTTCACCGTCAGCCATGCCGCCTCCTCTGGTTTCCGATTCAGAGAAGGTCCTGCACCTCATCCCAATCATTCGAATCCAGCTATTCGGGACGATGACCTCGCATCACACCCTGCAAAAAATCCGGTCGGTTCATTTCAGGCCCAAAACCGGAGGAGGGCCCTTCCCTCACCCGGGCGGGGGATAATGGTTTAATCAGGATGGCGATTAGAGGGCCGATGGAAGAGGCCACCCGCGAGAAGTTCCACAGCGCGCGCGACTTCGTCATGAAGACGACGAACGGCATGGCCCTGGGGCTCTTCGGCACCCTGATCATAGGGACCATCATCTCCGTCTTCGCCGATATACCGGGGTTGGAGGAGATCGACAAGTTCGCGGCGCTCGTCAAGAGCCTCATGGGTGCCGGCATAGGCCTCGGCGTGGGCCTGTCGCTGAAGAAGACCGGCATCGAGGTGGTCACCCTCATGGCCGCCGGAATGGCCGGCACCATGATGTTCAGCTTCGGGAGCTGGGAGTTCTTCACAGCTTCCGATCCGCTCTCGTGCTATGTCTGCACCCTCGTGTCGCTGTTCGCCCTCTCGAAGCTCAAGAGGACCTCCCTGGACCTGGTCCTGGTCCCCCTCGTGGGCCTCGGCGCGGCGCTGCTCTACTGCTTCCTGCTGGGGGACGCCGTCCACCAGGTCACCCTGTTCATCGGATGGTTCATAGAGGCGTGCTTCGACATCGCGCCCCTGCCGATGTGCATCATAATCGGCGTGACCGTGGGAATGGCGCTGACCGCTCCCATAAGCTCGGTGGCGATCTGCGTGGCCATAAACATCGGCGACGTCCCGATGGCCGCGGGGGCGGCCCTGATCGGATGCTGCGTGCAGATGCTGGGATTCGCGGTGCACACGGCCCACGACAACGGCCTTGGATCCATCATAGCCGTGGGGATAGGGACGAGCATGCTGCAGTTCAAGAACATCGTCAGGAAGCCGATAATATGGCTGCCGACGATAATAGCCAGCGCGGTACTGTCCCCGTTCGCCTACATCTTCGATTTCGCCACCGACTCCGTCGGCGCGGGCATGGGCACGTCCGGCCTCGTGGGGCTCATAGACACCTTCAAGGTCATGGGGTACGACCCGGCCGCGATCCTGGAGGTGGTAGGGGTCTGCGTCGTCCTGGCCATCGCGGTGGTGTTCGTCCTGGACAGGGCGTTCCGCTACAGGGGCATCATAGAGGACGGCGACTTCTCGCTGAAGCAGGAGCCTCGATTCGGAGAAGGCATCCGGGCCCGGGGGCCGGGCCCAGAAGGAATGGTTTTCGGTAGAACTCGACGACGTCCATCGAGGTGGTGATGAGGATCGAGGACTGGTTAAACCGATCCTTGGCCTCATCGCATATCTTGTGCACATTCTCGAGGGAGTAGCCGACCAGCACGTAGACGAGCGACGGCTCCTGGACGTGCATGCCGGCGTCATCCGTCCACGCCCCGTTGGACTTGTACGATGTCAGGCCCTCGCCGTACTTCAGCACGATGGCGTCCATTATCGCCATGGCCTCGTCCTGGTCGTACTCCTCCCCGGTCTCCGAGTCGCTCAGGCCGAGGTAGATGCTGTACACCTTCTCCCCGCTCTTGCAGTCGTCATGGTCGAAGACTCCCGTCGCGGTGCACGCCGTGAAGGCGAGCGAGGCGACGACGGCCACTGCCAGGGCGATCAGAACCTTGTTGGTATCCATGAGGCTGGGAGGACATTGCTGGATATATCACGTTTCTGAGCCGTTGCGCAGTTTAATCAGTTAAATTTAGGAACTCCTAAATTTTAATAGTTTGAATGCTTAGCACCGTCCATGAGCGAATCCGCAACGGAAGGGGTCGAACGATATGGTGATGGAGAAGCTGTTCGTGAATGCGAAGAAGCCGAAGGGCAGGATGGGCAGGATGATGGCCTCCGGCATGAACGGGGGAGCCCACGAGAGGCTGGCGAGATGGGGAATGACCCATTTCGAGGTCCGCGGGGACGTCCTGGACATCGGATGCGGCGGTGGTGGCAACATCAGCAGGATGCTGCCGATGGACGGGGTGACCTCGGTCAAGGGCCTGGATTATTCCGAGGTGAGCGTGGCCAAATCGAAGGAGGTCAACGCCGCAGCCATAGCCGACGGCAGGTGCGAGATCGTCCAAGGGGACGTGAGGGACATGCCCTTCTTGGATTGCTCATTCGACACCGTGACGGCTTTTGAGACCGTCTACTTCTGGCCCGAGATCGGAGAGACCTTCAAGCAGGTATACAGGGTGGTCAGGCCCGGCGGGCTGTTCGCCGTGACCAACGAATCGGACGGGGAGGACAAGTCCGCTGCCAAGTACCAGAGGATGATCGACGGGATGAACCTGTACACGCCCGAGAGGCTGAAGGAGCTGATGGAGGCCGCGGGATTCACGGGGATCGAGATATACAGATACGAGGAGAAGCCCTGGATAACGGTCGTGGGCAGGAGGGGTTGATCCAGTCATATTAAGCTCTTGATTTGACTAATTCAACAGCTTCTTCGAAAGTTATTTCGCCTCTCAAGCAGCGCAGGACGAGCAGTTTGTCCTCGTCAGAAATGTGGAAGCCCTCTGCTTCCACGGAACCTACGTTATTGTTGAGAATGGCCATTGCGTCCATGATTGGTGCACGGATTCAACGATGATAACGATATTGATTTGGTGGAGTCATCGTTTCAGGGGTGTCGAGTTGCGTTCTCTATTAATTGTACCAGTCACCCGTCTTTGGACAGGGTCATAATTGCTTTCGGAAATTTGTGTAAGTCGACATTATTTTCCGATTTCAGTCGATGAATGATCCGGTCGAAGATGGGATCAAAACCTGAGTTCGCCACATAAGGCAATATGATGCGAGCTCAGGCATCATCTTCTCCGAAGTCGCTGGCAAGGAATAATAAGCGGCCTTTCCATGTTTTCAGCGACCAAACCTCAAACAAGCCGAAAGGCCGTCTTTCACATCGCTAATCTGAAGCACGGGATAGACTGGAGGCCGGCCAGATGTACGAAGGAGGAGTCGATAAGGGGCAGGATCCTCATCTCTTTCCTGGCGCTGTTCTGCATGTCCATGATCCGTTTCCTATATCCTCGGTTCAGGTCGAAGACGGCTGAATCGATCTCTGAGGGGCTGTCCTCGTTCACACTTACGGTCCTAAATCTGCGGATTGTAGTACTACAGTGATGTAACCATACGGATCTGACGTTTTTCTTTATATGTTGGGTAAAGAGCCAGCACATTCCGGGAAGGTATTAAATATGTAACCTTACATATAGGTTA
>SUTA01000034.1 GCA_015063135.1 Thermoplasmata archaeon | reverse complement strand
TCTCGGACAATACGGAATCGAGCACGCGTTCAGACTGATGAAGGACGGCATGAAGATGTCCAGAGTGTACATCCAGGATATCAAGCGGGAGAATGCGATGATGTTCGTGATCTCTCTCGGGACGATGATCGCGGATGTCATGAACCACGTTCTGAAGTCCAACGGGATGGACATCACTTCGGACGGTATCGCGATCCATATGAGCAGTCTGATCCTGAAGCACGATCCATCGACTGGAACGGAAACATTCATGGAGCCGAGGGAAGCGGCCATGGAATACCTGGGCATAGTCCAGGCACTCGGACTGGACAGGGATCATCTCATCGACTGAGGAATACGCGCGCATGGGCAATCCGGATCATGGGCAGCGGAAGCTATGGTGTCCAGCAGAAAAATCAGGATAAAGTGCCGAATTAACGTCCTGAAGCTTTTCTTTCGGAACGTTCTCCGCAATCAGGATGTCGCGGCAGCGTATCGCCTGTACACGGGAATCCAGTCCGCCGATGACGATGCAGTCCGGGTATGAATCCGCTACTATATTCTCTGCTTGAGCGAGAGTGTGGGCGGCAATAATGTCCGTTCTGTCGGAGAATACGATGTAATACTGTTTCCCGGCACCGTTGAGTAGGGTATCGATCTCGAACTCATCCTCGGGCCTGGCAAGGTATGCGAGAAGCTTGTCGCCTACGTTGGGGCCCAAATCCCTGATCCTCATTTATGCTGAATTCTGATAACAAGCTCTGATTTGTAATGTCTGGCTCATTGTTCTATGGCAAAGGATATTTATATTAACATTGTTATTACTATTAACAATGACATACACGATCGTCCAGCCGCAGAAGACCAAGAATGGGGAGAGGTACTATCTCTACGAAGTGACGGCGGAGTGGGACCCTGAGAAGAAGAACGCCAGGCAGAAGCGCAGGTATCTGGGGCCCTGCGACAGGGAAGGCAATCTGACCAAGGAGCCTGCCAAGAAGCAGGTCATGGTCCGCAGTCCCTCGTACGGGCCGTACTATATCCTCAGCCAGATAGCCCAGGGGTCCGGCCTGGGCCGGACCCTCGAGGAGATATACGGTGAAGAGGATGGGAAAAGGCTCTTGGCGCTGGCGATACTCGGAGTGACGGATCCCTGCAGCATAGATCTCCTGGAGGAGACCGTGGAGGACACCTACCTCCGTGAGATGATGGGCCTGGATTGGGGCTTCGAGCAGTCGGAGGTATGCAGATTCCTCCAGAGGATGGGGGAGGACGCAGGCAGGAGGAACGAGCTGTTCTCCAGACTGAGCCCAAAGGACGGGTGCATGGTCTTCGATATCGTCTGCCTCGGCACTGACTCGGAGAATCTGGAATACTCCGAAGCGGGCCGGAAGGCCCGCATCACCGGTTCGAAGCAGTTCAACCTCGGCATGGTCCATTCCATGAATGACGGGTTGCCGTTCTGCTACCGCACCTACCCGGGTTCGATAGCCGATGTTGTCACTCTGGACATAATCGTCGAGGACCTGATCCGCATGGGCTGCGGGCCCTTCGAGATGGTCATGGACAGGGGATTCTTCAGCGCAGGCAACATAGCGCTGATGATGGAGCGCAGCGCAGGTTTCACCGTCCCGATACCTGCAAGGAACGCCATACAGAAGCTCCTGATCTCCGACAGCGTGAGGGATATAGAGTCCCCGCTGAACACCGACTTCCTGGACGGGAGCTCGGTCCGCGGATACGAGACCAGGGTGTCGCTGGAGGAAGGGGAGTTCCATCTGGATCCCGACGGCCCGATCCGCGCCGTCGTCCTCCAGGACGACGCGCGCAGACAGCTCGAGACCTCGACCCTCTACAGGCGCATCAACGAAATGGAGAGATACCTCGACGGGAACGCTTACGATTCCCTCCTGCCCAAGAAGCTGACTTCCAGGCAGCTGGAGATATTCAATCTCCTGGAGGTCACGGAGGAGGGCGGAAGGAACATCGTGCAGAGGAGGCGCAACGCCATAACCGCGAAGGAGAACGCATGCGGGAGGTTCGCCGTGCTGACGACTTCGCAATTGCCGTGGAAGGACCTGATGGTCCAGTACAGGCAGAGGAACGAAGTGGAATACGACTTCTCGCAGCTGCAGTCAGATCTCTTCATGGGCATAAGGGGCAAGTCGGTCCAGAAGTCCGCCGAAGGCGGCCTTCTGGTGAACTTCCTTTCGCTGAGGCTCAGATTATCGCTGCTGGGGATGATGAAATCGTCCGGAATAACCGACGAGATGTGGATACCTAAGCTGATGAAGGTCATGAGGAGGCTCAGGATAACATGCGTAGGCGGCGAATGGCGCCTGAATGAGGTCACCAGGAAACAGAGGGAGATCTTGAGCAGGCTAGGTCTTCCTCTGCTTTGACCTTGTTATCATTTTTCGCATAAGTGAGGCTGATGGCGTACCCGACAGAAAGGCTGCGCTTCCTGCCGTCCGCATTTATGGGATTTACGGTCTTGACGTATTTCATCAAGCATGGTCAATAGTCGTTGTCGATATGATAAAGGCGGTAGCAACGTTGCTATCAAATGATGGAAATTGAACTATAATCGAATAGATAAATTCAATCCATGTACCTTTGGTCGTACTTTTCTTTGTAATGGGTCCTTTTTAGTAGATTCGGATCCACCAAGCGTTCAACACAATCTTTGTCAAGACCGCAATACAGTTTGTTAATCACATCGAGAAAAGCATCAACGTCCGATTCAGTACTGATGAAATGATTATGGATTTTACGGGATAATTCGCCTTGGCCGAGTTTCCAATATAGGTATGAAACCATGGCATAGTATTCAGGGTCACCTAATGGATCTGAATAGATTGGATACTCGGTCTCGACCTTTGTTTTAACCGCTCCAATTAGTTTGTTTATCTCTTCCTTGCTGCGGAATTCTTTCTGGAACATGCCACTGTTTTCAAGTACAACGAAGAAACGGAACATAGAATCGATGCTTACCTTTGATAAACGCTCCATATAAAAATCGGTCTTGCTTATCTTGGTCTTCATACAATAATTATCTACTATTGATCTGACCTCTGAATGAATCGGCGGTGAGAAGCCTCTCGGCCTAGATACCAGTTCGTTATCGCATAAGAGATACCTAACCACCGTCGGTAAATCAGAATAATCTTTCAGGATGTAGCAAGTATACAACTTGTCGAACAGCATTTCAGATTCGCGTTCGTATTTACACAAAACCTGTTCAATCTCTTCGGGAGAAGTAAGAGATAGAATTTGTTCCATCTCCGACTCCGGCATGTGAATATTTGCAGGTACCTGAAGGAAATAATTATCGAAGAATTCACTGTGACAGATCCTCTTGTTCAGACCTGCGTTAGCAATCATTACCGCCTCAAACTCCGGTTCTTTACTCAAAGAGGGGAACATATACTGCATCAGCTGCCTGAGATTGTTATCCAATTCCATTTCCATAAAGGATTCGTACAGTTTTCCTTTATCAGATGATTGTTCGGGAAGTGATAAATCTCTGCATAAAAGATACGAATTCTCCTTAATCCAATCGATTAGACTCGGTTTCTTCATCTCAAGGATGCACAATGCCAGAAGATCGTAGCAATATGTGTCATCTTTGGAGAGAACATACTTTGTTTTGAATTGGTTGATTACTCTTTTCTCTTCTCTGATGGTGGTAATGATGTTCGGGAAAAGGTGAGCCATTTCATCGAACATCGACGGATCTTCGTTTTTGAGATCTTCAGCCGAAGGTCTGATTCCGGTAATCCGACCGAAATCCTCTCTTAGCACCGATTCAATGCATTTACTGGATGCATCAGGCAGGTAGATTGGCATATCGACGATTTTCTGAAGGTATTCGTGTCCATCATAGGCATCAGTGGCAAGGGCACCTGATACAACCCTGTCATCATAGGCAAGCAAGTATATCACGTTGTCAAAATCGGCAACGTTGCGGATGAATTTGAATATCTGGACAATCTCATGTTTATCCATACGGTCTATATCGTCGATTGCAACCACATACTTCTTCTGTGAAGTTGAAAGACTTTTGCTTATGGCCTCTTTGATGTGAATCATCTCGATGATTTCATCGTTTGAACTCACGGCTTCGTAGTATGCTCTGATTAGAATTGCTGGCCATCCGCCATAGTCCTCGGCGGCACCTTTTAAAATCTCCCGGACCGCCTTTTTGATTCTAAGTTTGCACTTGAATCCTTTACCCACGGTAGATTCCAACGTGCTGAAAAAACGCCGGATGATATCGACGTCATCCCTGACCATCCAAGGGTTGAATCTTATTGTTTTGTATTTTTCGGACGGCAGTTTGTCCAGAAGGAGGTTCATTACAGAGGATTTACCTGCACCCCATTTGCCACAAATCCCGATTATAGCACACTCTTTGCCGAGAGACTCGATCTCTGAAACAATCGCATCCACTACTGTTGTGCGATTAAGACGATCCTGATTTACGCTACAAATTGGTTTGTCGTTCAGCATTTATCCTCAATCTGTACAATCATTCTGATTTTAAATTCATACGGCTTACTCTCTGTTAAACAATTCGTACAAGGAGTGGTTTTGCCACTATCGACCACATTATGCAAGTGAGGTCTTTTATCTGCACGCAATCGTCGTTGTATCAAGACCGAGATTCTTCACTTCCGTACCGACCGCCAGGATCTTCTTCCTGCCGGTTACGGTGATGGTTTTCGGGGTCTTGATATAACGTGAATTCGGCACTTCGAGCAACAATTATTTTCGAGCCTTGATCGGCTCGTTTCTTCAGGATCCGGCGCAAGAACTCGGTGCCGGATTGATGGCTTTCCGTGATTTCCGAGAATAGCGGCGATAGCTACCGCTAAGATATTCGGCGTATCGGTGATGCATCCGCAGAAACTTATTTAAAATTTTAGCCTTATAATCCGAGTAAAACTCGGATATATAGGCTAAAATTCAGAATATTCTCAGGCGTATCGTGCCTAGGCCGGGCTTGGAAGAATAACGGGATTGCAGACATGGCCTTGGACCGTTCGAAGGACGCGCATTACGAGGGGCTGAACGCCTCGATAGCCTTAGCGGCGGCTTTCTTCGAGCAGACCGGTCTGAGGGAGCTGATCGATTCTAATTTCGATACGGATGTGAGGCAGAAGCTGTCGCCGGGCAACGCTGTCAAGGCCCTTATCGGGGACATGGTGGGTACCAAGGGACGCAGCGCGCCCTTCAACGTCGCGGACAGGTACATGTCCGCCCCGGTGGACCTGATGTTCGGCCCGAAGGTGGACATACCGGCATTGGGAGGCAGGGCGTTCAGCAGGAATCTCGATCTGCTGTTCGAAATCGATCTGCCGTCATTGACCTATGAGTGCTACAGCCTTCTGGCGGAACGCTACGGGCTGTCGTCGAAGGTGTTCAACGTCGATGAGACCAATTTCGGAATAACGGCTCTGGGCAAGGATCCGGATCTTCCGGACGCGGCCGTACCGGAACGGTGCGGCCATGCGAAGGACGGGCACAACGAGAGGCTGGTGTACTCTCTTCTGTCCGTCACCGACGAGAACGGGGCGGTGTGCTATGAGAGGCCTTACGACGGAGCCACAGCGGACTCCGTGATGGACAGGGACGCTATCGAATTCCTTTCTGCGAAGGTGGATCCCAAGGAGTCCACTTTGATCGCGGATTGCAAGATCGCCACCGGGCCTCTGGTGGATCTGATGCAATCGAAGGGATTCGGATTCGTCGCCAAATGCCCGAACAACTTCGGGCAGAAGGCGAGGGCGAGGATAGCGGAGTCCGTGCGCACGGGAACGATGGATCCTTCGGTCATCAGGAAGGGCTGGGAGATCTACGACACCGATGCCGAGGTCGATGGGGAGATGCTGAGGTTCGTCGCCTTCAGGACGACGGACGATATCGACGAGGGCATAGAGTATCTCAGGGAGCACGCCTTCAGGCTGGCCAAGGACGGGATGAAGATGTCCAGGGTGTACATCCACAGGCCTTCGAGGGAGAACGCGATGATGTTCGTCATCTCCTTGGGTACGATGGTATCGGACGTCATCGGGCATGTGCTGAAGACCGAGGGCATCGATACGACCACGGATGGGATCGCGGGCAGATGGTTCACGCTGATGTTCAAGTACGACAGGAAGAGGGATGCCGAGTACTTCGACGGACCGGACGTCCTGATCGACGAGTTCCTGGACGCAGTCCAGGCACTCGGGTTGGATCCTGATCATCTCATCCATTGACATTCCGGACAGATTGCAATCCAGGGATCGGGCAGCGGAAGCTATGGCCAGACTCAGAAAATCAAAGATGAAGTGCCGAATTCACGACTAAGACGCCGTCCATGTCGGAGTAGACCTTGATGGGGCGGTCCCCCTCGGCCCAAGAGCAATCATAGTGGTCTTCCGGGATCGTCATGATGGCATGATTATCGGGATGGGATATCAACCATGGGATGTTAAAAATGTTAATTGACGCCAGTTAAAGAAACTAACAATACTAACAACGAACCGATTATAAGTGCAAACAGTATTGTAAACTCATGGCTAATGAAAAAAAACAACTAACCGCAACAGGGTTATCATGGATCGAATTCTACAGAAAACTTGCCGATAGTTTTTATGGATTCAAGGATAACCGTGACGAATTCGATAAGAGAATTGTTGCAGCGATAAAATCAACAAAAAGTGGTTTGCGCAACCCGCCTACAAAATTTAGCCCCTTCTCTGCCCTTTCATACATCAACCGCCAGATAAAGATTGAAGCGAAAACCTGACTTTGACACACCTGCGCGATAGCGTCTGCTGACAGAATCGGGAACCGGCATAATTTGACAGTAGCCCATGACCCCGCTGCGCGGGGTCTTAGGATACTGCTGTCCCCCTGCTTTTGCGCA
>SUTA01000033.1 GCA_015063135.1 Thermoplasmata archaeon | reverse complement strand
CGGCCACGGGGCCTGTTTGGGTTTGGTCACTTCTAACATCCCGTGACCACTAATTATCATTTGCCAGCAATCCGAACAGAATGATCAGACTTCAGATTGCATCAGGCCCTAACTGTCATATCCGGGTATAGAATCTCGATCTGAGTATCTGGATGGCTGCAAGGGGGACATCGGCTTCCATATAAGGGTCCTGAATATCGGGTTTTACCCGCTAATCTTTATACGGTGATAATCTCCGCAAGCGCGGGGTCTTGACAAAATGATCATTTCGGAACTTTCAAAATTAATCCTCGAATGGTCCAATGAAACGAAAGATGGTCCGTTGATTGAGAATGGGGGCGTTTTGAACCGTGTCGAAGGTTTAAACATGGTACCATACACCCACTATGTCAAAGACCCACGTGTATCCAAACTCATCTTGGAGCATAAGCAGCTCAGGTTGAGTCGTATCGGCAATATGAGTAACGACAAGAAAGATGGCCAGTACGTGATTGATGTTTTCCATGATTCATTGAAAGAATTGAATGACGAAGGCAGGATAGGCCTAGAGGATTACGAAAGGCTTAGTAAGATGGAAATAGACCTAGATGGCCAATATTTTGTCTCAACTGATTCAGAAAGGGAGTTTAAACGTGCCACCCCGTATGTGCTATGCTTTTCGGACAAGGATACCCTGGACGATTGCTGGGAGTAGCATGGATCTGATGAAGGATTTACAATCAATGTCTTTCTTCATAAATGGCTGCTGTATCGCTATTCTGGGAGTTCTGGCGAATTCTGTGGTGAATCCGTTCCAATTCGTGAAAAGAATCAGTACATGCGCATCCATCGTGTCGTCTATGGCAGTGATGGACTCAAGGAATTGTTCAAAACCTACATCATCAAAGCACTCGATAAATTGAATGAGAAGGATTCGATGGATTTTATCAACTTCATATTAGCCGACAGCCACCTTTACATCAAAGCGCCATAGTATGATTTTGAAAGGGAGACGAGAGTCATCTTTCTGAAACCGGAAGCTGTCGATCGGAGCATCAGAGATCAGTACTATGGTCTGCCGGAGAATGTCTGGAAGCTGGATCCCAAAGATGGTTCGGAATTCTACGAAAAATTCTCTTTCGATGACAATTACATGTGGATGGACATATCCGATCTATTGGTTTCAGTAACTAAGGGCAGGGATTGTAAGTTCAAAGACGACGAGATTAAGAAAATGGCTGATAAGGACTTATTCGATATTAAGTCACGTTAGCGAAACGTTTAGTGCGTGGGTCCAAAGGGCACCGTCGGAGTCTTCCGTTTGGTGATGAATTCCGGATCCGACAACTTCAGAAGCCATCCATGCTAGACATCATAAGTGACCAAGGGGCGATGGATACCAACGATATGGCATGCGGGCCCACACGTGGATCCGGCGCATCCCCTCGAATCACTCCGATCCCCATACAGCGTCCGCTGCCTATCATCGGACCCCGCCCCATCCCTTCGGATGGCCCGGACCCATCCGGATGGATCCCAGCATCCTCATGGAGGGTCCGATGAGCTTATGGCCGCCGTCAAGGTGCTCGCCCTCAGCATCCCGTACGATATCCTATCCGGGCATCGTACCACGGATGTGCTATGCACGGCCATGTCGATGCCCCCGGCCTTCGATGCGTGCGCGACGGCATCCGGCGCCATCGGCTCCAGGCGGGATTGCCGGCATCACCGCGTCCCCCCTCGGAGGGCCCGTATGGGGATGCGCCCTGCCGGTCCGCATCCAGCAATCCATGGGCCCGAACGCGTGCTCCGGGCGGTATCGCCCCGGCTTGAATCCGACCGTGGATCCGGCGCATCGAAAGGAGGGAGTCCGCCGCCGACGAGATGAGAGGGGGTCGGCATCAACGGGGCAGCCGGCGTGTCCCGCCTGGTGGATGGAGTCCGGGCCGGACGTTTCCGGGGGATCCTCGATGCCGGACATCATGCAGCGGCCAAGGGGCGACGGGCACCGTGCGGTCGCATACGGGCCCACCGTCAAGGGAGAGGATACATGGAGCCGTCCACTGGAGGGGGGGGGAGGACCCGGGCAGGTCCAGGGACGGGTGAGATGTCATCCTGGCGAACCGCATGGAGGAGGAGCTGCGGCCGGTGATCGGGAAGGTGTTTCTGTATAGGTCATGGAGGGAGAGTGCTATGATGTTCGTAATCTATCCTACCACAATGCTGTCTGATGCAATCACGAATATGCTTGAGGCGAATAATATCAGCATGACCATGCAAGGCATTTACTAAGCGATGTCTGCGTTGGATATAGTGAAGGGTGCTGACGATGAGTACCTGGTGGTTGCGAGGAGTATATCGACAAATTCGGGGAGGGGTGTTGGAAGTCCTCGAGATAGGCCCTAATTTCTGTTAGGATGAGGCAAAAGTCATACATATGGGTGTGTGAGCTATCGAGAATTAAAATAATATGAAGGGATATTCAAATTCGTATTAAAAATAAGAAGAAATAATTGTCAGTAAATCATGATTTTTGTGGACAAAGATCTAATTTGTCCCAAATTTTTCGGATATTAATTTGATTACTTTTTATAGTTGTCCCGCAATGTCCTACTATCATGAAATCCTCTCTTATTATTGAAATGATCCGTGCGCATTATGCTGGAGAGGGGTTCGATCAAGCCGTCAGAAGATTGGCAGAAGACGAAGACAGAAAGGGCAATTCAGGTCTGGCCCTGGAGATTCGTAAAGCATCTAGAGGAATAGATGCTCATCATAAGGAGCCTGAATATTTCAAGGCTGTTGCCTATAATTTGGAAGACGCACCAGATTTCATAACCATTATGCATCCAGATGTTCAATTATCAGATGTTTTTGTAAATCAGGATTCATTGAAACTGCTTGAACGTGTCATTACTGAATGGAACAATAAGGCGGCACTTCCTGATGGCATGCTCCCTACTAGTAGGATATTGATGGCTGGTCCGCCAGGGTGCGGGAAGACCTTTGCCGCCAAGGCTTTAGCAGATAGTATTGGGAAAACTCTCGCATATGTAAGATTAGATGGATTAATCTCTATGTACTTGGGGGGTACTGGACAGAATGTGGGCAAAGCCTTTGATTTTGCCTTGAGGAATGATTCGATACTGTTCTTCGATGAATTTGATTCGGTGGCTTCCGATAGGACATCCTGGGATTCCGGAGAGGCTAAACGTATAGTCGGATCAATTTTGCAAAATATGGACCTATTTCCAGAGGTGATGGTCATTGCTGCCACCAACATACCAGATTCATTGGATCCAGCAATTGTTCGCAGATTTGATGTTGTGATTAAGTTTTCTATTCCTGATGAGTTGAAGAGGAGAGAGTACATACAGAGTTTATTGGATATCTACCTACCCAAAACCCACGTAGATATGAGGGCTTTGGTTTTACTGACCACGGGTATGAGCTATTCAGACATCAGGACGACCGTATTCTCATTGATACGTTCGCTATGTATGTCTAATGACAAAGACAGTTTAGATCTCCAGTTTATAAGTGATGTCATGAGAAGAGAGGAGAGGTTGCCAACAGTTGAAAAGTTGCGTTCCATGGGATTGTCCTTTAGAGATATCGCAGAGATTACGGGGATACCCCGCTCCACCTTGAGCCGTCATGAGAATGAGAAGAGGAAGGTGAATAACAATGAATGAGAAGTTTTGGATACCTGAGGATAAAATGGAGCGGGTGAAAAAGAACAATCGCGGGGGAACCACGGAACCTTCCAACGAACATGGAAAGTATATATACGACAGTATTGAGAGGGCAATCGAAGTTTCCAGAGCGTACCGTGATTCAAAGAAAATCGATTCTGCTCCTCTCATGCATATCAAGATGAGAAAAGGGGTGATGAATAACACATCAGCTAAAAGCAATGGTCTGACTGTGGAATATTCATTCAAAGATGGTTACGAGTTGGTATCAGTTACGGATAGTTCGCTAAAGACCATTCATGACAAAGTAGGTGAGTACAGGGAGACCTTCGAAGGTGAACGTAAGAATAAGTCCCTGTTTGATGATATACAGGAATTCTCAGCCAGTACGCATCTCATTCCCAAGATTTCTGACGACATTGTCAATGTGATTGATACCGAGAGTTTCGATTGTCGGGTATCTATGATAGTGGAAGGTTTGGGGGCGGATTTAAGTGGTTATTATCGGAATGTCATGGATGTTTTTGAAAGACACGATGTGAAGATCACAGAGGATTTGCAGGTGTTCCAAGGATTGGGATTCATCGATATTCAGGCCGTACCCGAGATTATTGAAGAGCTTGTTGAGAATCCTGCAGTATTATCCGTTAATTCTGTATCCATGGTCTCGTTTGATTGTGGGGGTTTCGATGACAATTTGTCAACGATTCCTGAACTGGATACAGACGTGGACATTAGTTCATTACCTATAGTTTGTGTTTTCGATACCGGTGTAAGGTTCCCGGAAGCCCTATCTTCGGTAGTGGCAGGTCATGATCATCCGGATTGGGTCATTCCAGGTGACAGTAATCATGGTACGGAAGTAGCATCAAAGCTTGTATTCGGTAACATTAAGGAAGGAGAGAAACTGAGACCACGTTGCCGTGTATATGACTACTGCATAACCGATGGGAGGGATCTTAATACTGTTAGGATGGCCGGAGATATCAGAAAAGCCGTAGGATTGTTGCACGACACGATAAAGGTGTACGTAATTAGTATTAACAGAATTGCTGCCGATGGTGAGGTGGCCGACCCGTTGACTATAGCGATTGATGAGCTTACAAGCATGTATGGGGTCAGATTTGTGGTCTCATCGGGTAACACGAAGGTAACAGAGTTGTCTATAGAAGAAATGTTGGATGATTCGGATTCTAATATCCGTCCGCCAGCGGATGCAATTTCGTCTATCACTGTAGGTTCAGTAAATGGCATGACATATGAAGAATCAAATGCTGTTAGGGATGAACCTTGTATATATACATGCAAAGGGCCTGGAAGGTGCCGGGTATGGAAACCTGACCTTGTTGTCCACTCAGCCGTTCCAAAGACAAAATCTAGCATCCATCATGATGAGTATTCCAGAGTTATAACCCCTTATGGGATTCATTATTCGGGTGGAACAAGTTTTGCGGCACCCTATGTAGCGGGAAGATTAGAGACTATTAGGAGATCTATTGTTGATGATGGGACTCTTCTAAGTACGGCATTATTGATTGCATCCGCGTATGATCCTGAATGGGAAGTACCGATCAGTTACTTGGAAAAGGAGAATGTGGTCGGCTATGGGGTACTTCCGGATGACGATGCAGTGAAAGGAACTCGTATAATCTTGTTACATCAGGGTATCATCAGCACATCTGATGATATCTTGATGAAGATCCCTATGCCAACAGACATGGATGTCTCGTTTCATACTGACGAGAGACCAAAGGTGAAAATCGTCTGCGTGAGTAACGCCATTATTAACCATCATTTTGGAGAAAAGGCTGTCCTAGGGAATGTGGCGATATATACGAAAGATGGGGCCAAGAATGGAGGTGCAGGAATGGACATCTGGTCGACATTGCATAGACGTACAATACCTTTAAGGCAAGATGAGGAAGAGGACTGGACAATAAGATTATCAGCTTCCAGTAGAGGTATCATGAAGGGGAGTGATATTCAATATGCAATATGCATAACAATTCACGATCCTGATGGATATGATCTAGCAAATTATGTCAGGAGAAGGCAGGACTATCCTGAATTTGTAACATTGAAGGATGTTCAGGCTGTTAAGAGCCCTGGGGAAAGGGCGATTGTAAATATAAAGTAATCATGGTAATAAGCGTGAATTCGGCACATCTCAATTGATTTCTTGAGATTCTGCATAGCGTCCGCTGCCCTATTGCGCGACCGCGCCTCATCCCAGCAGATGATCCGGATCTATCCGGAGGGTCTCCAGCATCCTCATGAACAGGTCGATGTGCTCTTCGCTGCCGTCGAGATACTCGCCGTCGGCATCCTGCACGATGTCCAGTCTGGACATCGTACCGGATATGCCCTGCATGGTCATGTCGATGCCGTTGGTCTTCAGCACATGCGTGATGATGTCCGACAGCATCGTCGCCAGCGAGATGACGAACATCATCACGTTCTCCCTGGAGGGCCTGTGGAGGTACACCCTGTCGATCCCCATCCCGTCCTTCATCAGCCTGAACGCGTGCTCCACGCGGTACTGCCCCAGATAGGTCATCAGCACCGTATCGGCGGTAGCCCCGAACCTTATGTTCTCCGCATCCGCGTTCGACCTCGGAAGGTTCGTGATGAGCACCCTGACACCGCGGTCCTGCTTCAGGGTCTTGGCCCTCTCCCCGTCGAACGCCAGCCTGACGTTGACCTTGTACTCGGTCTTCGTCATCGGCTTCGCATCCTTGCGCGGCCTTCCCCTGTGCCCGTATCCGATGGACACCTCCACCTCGTCGATGCTCCAGATTACATCGTAAGCCGAATCCACATGGCTGTACAGCGCCTCGTCCAATGCCCTCCTGGCATCGACATCGCAGTTGTATGTCCTGGATTCGAACCTTCCGAATCTGGCCTTCGCTTCCTTCAGACCTTGGTCCCTCAGATACTCGATGTCGGCGGTGATGTCGTCCGTTGTCCTGAAGGCGACGAACCTCATCGTTTTGCCATCCACCTCTGCATCGGTGTCGTACAGCTCCCACCCGTCCCTGACCAGGGACGGGTCCATCGTACCCGTGCGTACGGATTCCACGATACTCGACCTTACTTTCTTCCCGAAGCTGTCCGGGCATTTCGCCACGAATCCGAATCCCTTCTCCAGCATCAGCCTCACCAACGGTCCGGTGACGATCTTGCAGTCCGCCGCCAATGTAGTCACCTTTGGATCCACCTTGG
>SUTA01000016.1 GCA_015063135.1 Thermoplasmata archaeon | reverse complement strand
GCAGGGCATCAAGGCCGGCTGCGCCATGCCGCACGTCTACAGGCCCTGGCCCGAGGCAGCCCTCGCCAAGGTCATGAAGGGCAAGAAGGCCGTCGTCGTCTTCGACAAGCACCTCAGCATCGGAGCCTACGGCCCCATGTTCCCCGAGGTCGTCACCGCCGGAGCCGAGCTCGAGAAGCTGCCCAAGATGTACAACGTCATCTACGGCCTGGGAGGCGCCGATGCCACCGTGGCCGGATTCAAGAAGATCATGGAGGAGGTCTCCGAGGGCAAGGCCCAGAAGATCACCTACCTGGGGGTGAAGGCATGACCTCTCTGTCACTAAAGGAGCTCAACAAGCTGCCCGTAAGGCTCGCCAGCGGCCACAGGCTGTGCGCGGGCTGCGGCGAATCGATCATCGCGAAGCAGATACTCATGGGAACCGAGGACCACGTGGCCGTCTCCGCATCCACCGGATGCTTCGAGGTGTCCACCACCATCTTCCCGTACACATCCTGGAACACACCCTACATCCACACCGCGTTCGGGAACGGAGCGGCCACCTGCGCAGGGGTCGAGACCGCCTACGTCGCGCTGAAGAAGAAGGGCAAGATCAAGGAGGAAATCAAGTTCGTGAACTTCGCCGGAGACGGCGCCACCTACGACATCGGACTCCAGGCCCTGTCCGGGGCAATGGAGAGGGGCCACCAGATGATGTACGTCTGCCTGAACAACGAGGCGTACATGAACACCGGCATCCAGAGGTCCTCCGCGACCCCCATCGGGTCCTCGACCACAACCTCCTGGGCCGGATCCGTCGCCGCCGGTAAGAAGGAGTTCTCCAAGGACATGACCGAGGTCATGATCGCCCACAACATCCCCTACGTGGCCCAGGTGTCCCCACACAACTGGCGCGACACCGTCACCAAGGCCCGCAAGGGATTCGAGTGCGGCGGACCCTGCTTCATCAACGCCATCTCCCCATGCCCAAGAGGATGGAGGTTCCCCTCCGACCAGACCATCGCCATGGCCAAGCTGGCCGTGGAGACCTGCGTCTGGCCCCTGTACGAGGTCGTCAACGGCGAGTACGCGCTCACCGGGGAGAGCGCCAGGATCGCAGAGGGCAAGGCCGAGAAGAAGCCCATCACCGAGTGGATCAGCTCCCAGGGCAGGTTCAAGCACCTGCAGCAGGAGAAGTGGGCCCCCGTCGTCGAGTCCATGCAGGCCGAGACGGACAGGAGATGGGAGAGGCTCATCCGCCTCTCGAACCTCTGAAACTCCAAGGGCCGGGGTCACCCGGCCCCTTAACCCCCTTTCCGATTTCTACCGGCACTGTAATTAATTCGTCCCCGCACATGCGGTCCGCCATGGATTCGAAGATACCGGTCATCGCCGCTGTCGCGGCGGTGATCGCCGTCGGCGGGATAGCAGGATTCCTCCTTCTGGGCAACGGCAGCGGCGATGATTGCGATTACACCCTGCTCGACTCCACGGACAACATCAAAGAGGGCATGACTGCCGAGGTCAAGGGCGAGGCCGGGGATGTGAGCTATTGCACGAATACGGTCGTGAAGGGAGTCGAGGGCGGCGAGGTGACCTACGAGGAGACGATCAGGGAGAGGAACATGCCGTTCGGGATGCCCGTCAGCCTGGACAAGTTCTCCCCCGCGAGGTTCTCATTCGACTACACCGATCCAGACAGCATCCCCGCGGGGGCAGATGTGGCCGTCGACGGCGATGCCTACGCCATAACCGGATGCGAGGTCAAGTACGATGCCCTCTACACCTACGACCTCGTCATCGTCTACGATGGAGAGAGCGTAGTCTCCGTAGACGGGACCGCCAGATCCGACTACGAGGATGAGAGGGCCAATAAGTCGACCACGGAAAGCTGTTCCACCGTCGGCGGCAAGCTTACCATCCTCATCGATCAGGATGCGATCGTTACCAAGGTCAGCGACAAAGGGATGTACTACGGGATCGTGACCGAGGATTTCGATCCGGATTTCTACGGAGATGCGATAACAGAAACCAGGGCCGGCAAGTTCGGCGGAGTTGATGTGACCATCTACACGATCGTCGGGATGATCTTCGATTACGACTACAAGGGCGTGGACATCTACGTCTACGACGGGTACATCATCACCAAGGCCGGGGTCGTGGAATACGACGGAGTGATGTACAATCTGACCGAGAACACCACGATCCGCGCTTGACGGATGCGGCCATCGTCTGGGTGCTGGAGGACGACCCAGTCTTTAATCATCCATGAGTGTCTACACTACACAAAGAACTCCAAAATACTGGTAGCAGTGGTTGCCGTCATCGTCATCGTGGCGGCAGCGGCGGCATTCCTCGCGCTCGGGGGAGGCAGCGGGAAGAGTACGGATACGGACTACACTCTTCTCGATGACGATGACAACATCAAGAAAGGCGTGATTGTAGAGTCTACCGGCGAATTGGCTGGAGGCGAAGTGAAGAGCAAATACGTAGTCGAGTCCGTGAACAACGAGACCTTCACTGTCACCTACACCGTGGATTCCTCCCAGAAGAACGTCCCCCTCGATGAGGAACAGGCGAATTTCGACAGCTACCTGCCTAGCGGAGCGCTGATCGAATTCGATTACACTGATAAGGACGACATCCCCGAGACCGTAACCGTCGACGTCTCCGGAGACAACTACAAGATCACCGGATCGTACGAATGCGAGTACTCTGAAGAGTACAAATTGATCACCACATATGACCTGACCGTCACATTCGATGGTCTTGAAGTGACAGCAGTCAATGGAACTCTGGGGGGCAAGTTGGTCTCGGATTTCGGGACGATAGACTCCAAGCTCGACCTCGAGACCGCCGATGGAGCGATCAAGGGAACGAACAGCATGACGCAGAGGGGAACCATCGACTGCGATATCTCTGATTTCTATTACGAGGCGTTCCTGGTGTACAACGAGCTCGATTATTACGATGCCACAATCACGTCCGAGAAAGGAAAGTACTGCGACGTCGACGTCACGATCTACACCATCAACGGACCGGTCGACGAGTACGTGTACAAGAACGTCAAGATCTACGTCTACCACGATCTGTACATCCTCCACGAGGAGGGAAAGGTCGCATACGAGGGGACGGATTACGACGCAACCCTGACCACCAAGATCAAGGCTTGATCGATACAACAACGCTGGGCGGGCGACCGCTCGGCACATTTTTTTCCTTACAGATCGAGGCCGCCAACGGCGCACGCCTCGGAGCAGTCCACCAGCGCTGAGATGAGCTCGCCATCCCTGCCGGACCAGAATCCCCTGTCGCAGAAAAGGATCAGTCTCCTCTTCGCCCGTGACACCGCGGTGTTGATCACCGGCTCCCCTCCGCACCCGTCCTTCATGCTGGTGAGGTGGAGCTGGAACTCCTTGCCCTCCAGTACAGCCCGGTTGTCGACGACGCTCAGGATCACCGTGTCCCATTCCCTCCCCTGGGAGCGGTGGACGGTCAGCACGCTGTCCTCGTACCTCTTAGGCAGCGTCCTCCTGAGGAGGGCCACCTGGTGCCTGTAGGGGGTGAGGACAGCTATGCTGCCCGGGTCCGGATTCTCGGACTCCAGGAACGTCCTGATGGCTTCGGCTTCCGTGATGTTGCTGCGGTCGCTGCGATCGTCGCACCTGGTGTCCACGCACAGCATCCGCAGGCTGCCGTCGGCCGAGCCGGTGATCCCGTTGCGGTACACGTACCTGTCCAGGACAGATGCCAGGTTGTCGGCGAAGCGGTGGGATATCGTCAGGCTGCTGGCCACCGTGTTCTCGTGGATCTGTTCCGTGCCTTCGAGGAAGGACCTCTCCAGGACCTCCCGGGGCTGCGAGACCAGGTCCTCCGCGAACAGGGCCGAGCGGTCAAGGAGGTAGAAGAACCGCTTGGCATCGTTGTTCGCGATGCCCTCCAGGACATCGTCCCTGTCGATCTCGCAGACCGGGGGCAGCTGCTTGTGGTCGCCTAGCATCGTTATCGGGACGCCGAACATGAACGCAGGCAGCGCGTTCAGGGCGCTGCAGTAACCTGCCTCGTCGATGAAGATGTGGTCGACCTCCAGCTTCCTGTGGGACTCGTCCTCCTCGGGTCCGAAGGTCATCATCAGCTTCTGGGGGGTCATGGCGATGATGCGGGCGGTCTTCAGCCTGAATCCCGTCTCCTGCTCCCTGAGCTCCTCCATCTGCTCCTCCAGGGCCTCCATCCTGGCCCTGATTTCGATGTCCCCCATCCCCCTGAACTCCTCCGGGTCCCCGCCGGCCATCCTGGCGAGCAGCGCCTTCCGGCACATCTCCAGGGACGCCGACTTGGATTGGATCTTGCGTTGGATGTCCTTGCGCTCGCAGACCTCGGGATGGTCCCTCATGAACGAATCCGACGACATTCCGAGGCGGATGACCTCGGAATTCACGTCGATGACGTCCCCGTCGGGATCCGTCCTCTTGAGCGATGAGAGCAGGCCCCGGAGGACCTGCTCTATCGCATTGTTGGTGGGCGCCAGGACGGCGACCTTCTTGCCGGCCCGAAGGAGGGATATCAAGCAAGTGGCCAGCACGAATTGGGTCTTTCCCGTCCCGGGGGCGCCCCATACGTATGTGAGGGGGTTGGACAGAACGGATTCCACGGCCCCCCCTCTGCTGGTCCGTAGGCTCCAGCATGGGCGGAAAGATGTCACTGATCTCTTCATGGCGATGAGCTGGGGAGGGAAGCCCCAGGTGGGAACCGAAGGATTCGAAGTAGCGGCCGGTCATCCTCAACAGCCATCTCATGTCAGAGACCAGCTGCACCTTCTTGTCCTTCTTTCCCCTCAGTTCTTCCAGAACCCAATCCGAAGGCGTTGCCTTCACCGTGCGGGTGACCTCGTTGAATTCCTGGAAGCATACCTCCGCATCGCTGTAGAGGTGGTCATCGATGCGGAGCATCAGGCCGAAGGTCTCCTGGATCCTCGCCTGGAGCCTGAAAACCGTCCCATCCTCGTCAAGTTCGAATGTGGCTTCGGCGACGGACATGCCCATGTCGGGGTTCTCGAACCTCCTCGCTTCCATGTACTCGCCGGCGTTGTTGCAGCATTCGATGCAGGCCGCCGCGAGATCTCCCGTGTCCATGCTTGGCCAAACTGTGAGGCCAATTTAATGCTGCGTTTACTCGTAGCAAATGACGGAGTCACGAGTAGATCGGGCCTTTTCCAAGACATCACGGTATCAAAAATAATTCTTCTATGAATGTTTTTATACATTAAAGTATATTGTTATACATAAGATATATATTGTATAACCAAATAGAGGGTTACAGGCGGGAACGCCACAACAATCGAAAGGAGGTATCGGAATGGAACCGTCGTTGGAGGAAGTCAAGGCAATGGCCGCAGCCGGGGAGTACAGGATGTGCCCGGTGCGCATGAGGATGACGAAGGGCGAGATGACGCCCATGGCCGCCATCAGCAGGATGATGCGCGTGTCCAAGCACTGCTATATGCTCGAGAGCGCAGAGGAGGACAAGACGTGGGGACGCTACTCCATCCTCGGATACGATCCGAAGCTCGCCGTCTCTTGCACCGACGGGAGGATGCGCGTGGGGGACCTGGAGATCGAGACCGGGGAGCCAGCCAAGTACATCCGCCAGGTCCAGGACAAGTACCGCGCTCCGCGCATCGACGGGTTCCCCCCGTTCGCGGGCGGGCTGGTCGGATACTTCTCCTACGATTACCTGAAGTACGCCGAGCCCTCGCTGAACCTCAATGCCGAGGACACAGAGGGGTTCCAGGACGTGGACCTCATGCTGTTCGACCGGGCCATCGTATTCGACAACGAGGACGGCTGCATCGACCTGATCGCGAACGTGGACCTGTCCGACCCCGAGACCTCGTACAACATGGCCAGGATGAACCTGGAGCAGATGGGACGCCTCCTCCTGGGAGGTGCCCCCAGCAGGGCGACCGGAGGCAGGCTCAAGTCCGAGTTCAGGCCGATGTTCGACCATGACAGGTACTGCGCCATGGTGGAGGAGGCCAAGGGTCACATCCGCGAGGGCGACATCTTCCAGATCGTGCTGTCCAACCGTCTCGATGCGGACTTCGAGGGCAGCCTCCTGGACACCTACAAGGTGCTGAGGGAGACCAACCCGTCGCCTTACATGTTCTATTTCTCCGGCACCGATGTCGAGGTCGCCGGGGCGTCCCCCGAGACGCTGGTCAAACTGGAGGACGGGGTCCTCCACACGTTCCCCCTCGCAGGCACCCGCAGGCGCGGGAAGGACGAGGCAGAGGACAGGGCGCTCGAAGAGGAGCTGCTGAACGACGAGAAGGAGCTCGCCGAGCACAACATGCTCGTGGACCTCGGGCGCAACGACATCGGCAGGATCTCCGAGTTCGGGACCGTCGAGGTGGAGAGGTACCACACCGTCCAGAGGTTCTCCCACGTGATGCACATCGGCTCCACCGTCCGCGGCGAGCTGAAGGAGGGGCTGGACGCCCTCGACGTGGTGGATTTTATCCTCCCCGCCGGGACTCTGTCCGGGGCCCCCAAGATAAGGGCCTGCCAGCTCATCAACGACCTCGAGGACAACAAGAGGGGCATCTACGGGGGCGCGGTGGGATACATCGGCTTCTCGGGCAACCTCGACACCGCGATCGGCATCCGCCTTGCGTACAAGAAGAACGGCAAGGTCTTCGTCCGCAGCGGCGCCGGCATCGTCGCGGATTCCGTCCCCGAGAGCGAGTACAACGAGTGCATAAAGAAGGCCGAGGCAGTGGTCGCCGCGCTCAGGATCGCCGGGGGCGAGACCCTATGATCCTCCTGATCGACAACTACGACAGCTTCAGCTACAACCTCTACCAGATGATCGGGTCCATGAACCCCGACATCGCCGTCGTCAGGAACGATGCGATAACCGTCGAGGGCATCCGCGAGATGTCCCCCGATGCGATCATCATATCGCCCGGGCCGGGCCGTCCGGAGGACGCGGGGATATGCATCGATGCGATCCGCTCACTCGGGCCGGAGGTCCCCATCCTCGGAGTGTGCCTGGGGCACCAGGCCATCTGCGCCGCGTACGGCGGCACGATCACGCACGCGAGGAAGCTCATGCACGGCAAGCAGTCCGTGGTCAGGAAGGCGGCCGAGGACAGCGTCCTGTCGGGCCTCCCGGAGAGCTTCCCGGTGGCGCGCTACCATTCGCTCGCCGTGGACCCGGACACGGTCCCGGAATGCCTTCAGGTCACAGCCATCGCCGACGACGGCGAGGTCATGGCCGTGAGGCACAGGGACTTCCCCGTGCACGGCCTGCAGTTCCATCCCGAATCCATCATGACGCCCGACGGGAAGGCGATGCTCGCCAACTTCCTGAGGGATGCCGGTTTGAAGGTGGTCATGTGATAGAGGATGCGATCATCAAGATCGTCGACAAGCAGGACCTCACCTACGACGAGGCCTATCAGGTCATGACCGAGATCATGTCCGGCGTCACCTCGCCGGTGCAGAACGCGGCATACTTGGCGGCGCTCTCCACCAAGAGCACGAAGGCCGAGACCATCGATGAGATCGCCGGCAGCGCCGCAGCGATGCGCGACCGCGCGCTCATCGTCGACAACCCGTACGATACCTTGGAGATCGTGGGCACCGGAGGCGATGGTTCCAACAGCTTCAACATCTCCACCGCATCCTCGATGGTCATCGCGTCTTCCGGTGTGAAGGTCTCCAAGCACGGCAACCGCGCAGCGTCCTCCAAGAGCGGGGCGGCGGACGTGCTCGAGGCGCTGGGGATCTCCCTCGACCAGGGGCCCGAGAAGGCGGTGCGCCTGCTCGGCGATCCCGGCATATGCTTCCTTTTCGCGCAGAGGTACCACTCTTCGATGAAGTACGTGGGGACCATCAGGAAGGAGCTCGGTATCAGGACCGTGTTCAACATCCTCGGACCGCTCACCAATCCCGCCCGCCCGACCTACCAGGTGCTAGGCATCTACGACAGGTCCCTGCTGGAGCCGCTGGCGTCCGTCATGGGCAGTTTGGGGATCAAGCGCGGCATGGTGGTGTACGGCGACGACCGTCTCGACGAGGTCTCGATATCCGATTCCACATCGGTCTGCGAGATACGCGGCGGGAGGACGGAGACGTATAGGATCACGCCTGAGGACCTCGGTGTCAAGAGGGCCTCCAAGGAGGACGTCGTCGGCGGAACGGCCGAGGAGAACGCCCGCATCATCGAGGGCATTTTCTCCGGGAAGATCACCGGGCCGAAGCGCGACATCGTGCTGATGAATTCCGCTGCGGGCCTCTGCTGCGCCGGCAGGGTGAAAGACCTCAGGGAAGGCGTGGAGCTCGCCGCCAATCTCATCGATGACGGCTCGGCGGCGGACCTCCTTCAGAGGTACAGGTCGGAGAGCAACCATGACTGACATTTTGGAGGAGCTCGCCTCCCAGGCCAGGAGGCGCGTGGCCGCGATGGAGGAGGAGGTGCCGCTCGATTCTATGCGCCGCATGGCGGAATCCGCACCGCGCTCGGAGGGGTTTCCGTTCGAGGCCGCCCTGGCCGCTGACGGGATGTCCTTCATCTGCGAGGTCAAGAAGGCCTCTCCTTCCAAAGGGGTCATCGACCCCGTGTTCGACTACATGCGCATCGCCGAGGAGTACGAGGCCGCAGGGGCCTCATGCATCTCCGTCCTGACGGAGCCGAGCAGGTTCCTAGGAGACATCCGCTACCTCAGGGAGATAGCATCCCGGGTCGGGATCCCGGTGCTCCGCAAGGACTTCGTCGTGGACGATTACATGGTCTACGAGGCGAGGGCCGCAGGGGCATCGGCGGTGCTGCTGATACGCTCCATACTCACCGAGGAGGAGCTCCGCAGATTCATCGTTCTTGCCCGCTCGCTCGGCATGTCCGCGCTCGTGGAGGTGCACGATGCTGATGAGATGGAATCGGCGGTCCGCTACGGGGCCCGCATCGTGGGCGTGAACAACCGCAACCTGAGGGACTTCACCGTGGATCCGCTGAACTGCCTGCGCCTCGCGGAGGGTGTCCCCGAGGGCATCCTCTTCGTCGCGGAGAGCGGCGTGTCATCGAGGGCCGACATCGAGGCCTTGGAGGCAGGCGGCGCTGACGCCGTGCTCATCGGCGAGTCGCTGATGCGCTCGCCCGACAAGGCAGCGAAGCTCGCCGAGCTGAGGGGATCGAGATGACGCTGGTGAAGCTCTGCGGACTGATGTCCCGCGGGGATGTGGAGATGGCCATCGATGCAGGCGCCGACATGGTCGGCATGGTGCTGTCGTCCGGCTACAGGCGCAGCGTCCCCATGGACGAAGCGGAGACCATGGCGGGGCTCGCGGAAGGCAGGGCGACGTCGGTGGGGGTGTTCGTCGACGAGCCCATCGAGAGGCTCGCATCAATCGCCCTCGGCACCGGCATCGGGATGGTGCAGCTGCATGGGTCCGAGAGCCCCGAGTACATTACGTCGGTGAAGGCGGCCACCCGCCTCCCCGTCGTCAAATCGTTCTGCCCGGGCGACCCCGGCATAGAGGGCTCCCCGGCGGACCTGGTGCTCATCGACCCCGGAGCGGGCTCCGGGGAGGCGTTCGATTACTCCTCCGTGAGGGGCATCAGGCGCGATTTCATCTTAGCAGGGGGCCTGGCGCCCGAGAACGTCGCCAGGGCGATCGCCGCGGCGCACCCTTACGCGGTGGACACCAGCTCGGGGACCGAGGTGGACGGTATTAAGGACAAGGAGCGGATGGGGGCATTCGTGAGAGCCGTCAGGTCCCAGGACGCTGAGGGAGTGAGGATATGACAAACCCGGATGGAAGGTTCGGAACGCACGGGGGGCAGTACATCCCGGAGACGCTTATGAACGCGGTCATCGAGCTGGAGGAGGTCTACAACCGCTACAAGGACGACCCGGAGTTCCAGAGGGAGCTCAAGGCGCTCCTGGACGACTACGCCGGCCGCCCCAGCCGCCTGTACTACGCGGAGAGGATGACCGAGGACCTCGGGGGAGCGAAGATCTATCTCAAGAGGGAGGACCTCAACCACACAGGCGCCCACAAGATCAACAACGTTCTCGGGCAGGCCCTCCTCGCCAAGAAGATGGGGAAGACCCGTCTGATCGCCGAGACCGGCGCCGGGCAGCACGGGGTCGCCACCGCCACGGCCGCGGCCCTGATGGGCCTGGAGTGCGTGGTGTACATGGGCGTGGAGGACATGGAGCGCCAGGCGCTCAACGTCTACCGCATGAGGCTCATGGGGGCGGAGGTCCGCGGCGTCGAGACAGGCACGGGCACCCTCAAGGACGCGGTATCCCAGTGCATGCGCGAGTGGACCTCCCGCATAGACGACACCCACTACTGCCTGGGGTCGGTCATGGGACCGCACCCGTTCCCCACCATCGTCAGGGACTTCCAGTCCGTGATCGGCAAGGAGATCAGGGCGCAGTCCATCGAGAAGGAGGGCAGGATCCCCGACATGCTGGTCGCCTGCGTCGGCGGCGGCAGCAACGCCATCGGGACCTTCTATGACTTCATCAAGGACGAGCAGGTGGAGCTGGTGGGCTGCGAGGCCGCAGGCAAGGGGATCGACACCTTCGAGACAGCGGCCACGATCAACACCGGCCGCCTCGGGATCTTCCACGGCATGAAATCCTACTTCTGCCAGGACGAGTACGGGCAGATCGCGCCCGTCTACTCCATCTCCGCCGGGCTGGACTATCCGGGCGTTGGCCCGGAGCATGCGTGGCTCCACGACATCGGCAGGGCGAAGTACGTCGCGATCACGGACGAGGAGGCCGTGCAGGCCTTCGAGTACCTCTCGAGGACCGAGGGCATAATCCCGGCAATAGAATCCTCGCACGCGCTGGCGTACGTCATGAAGGTGGCGCCGACCATGCCGAAGGACAAGATCATAGTCGTCACCCTTTCAGGCCGCGGGGACAAGGACGTGGCCGCCATGGCCAGGTACAGGGGGGCCGAGCTCCATGAGCGAGATTGCCAGCGCGTTCGACCACGGCAAGGCGTTCGTGGCGTTCGTCACCTGCGGGGACCCGGACCTGGGGACGACCGCAGAGGTCGTCCGCTCGTTGGCCGCCAACGGCGCGGACCTGATCGAGCTGGGGATACCGTTCTCCGACCCCACGGCCGAGGGCCCTGTCATCCAGGCCGCCAACGAGCGCGCCCTGTCCGCCGGGACAACCACGGACAAGGTGTTCGACATGGTGGCCGAGGTCCGCCGCGACGTCAGCATCCCGATGGTCTTCATGACATATGCCAATGTGGTGTTCTCCTACGGGACCGAGCGCTTCCTGGACAGGTGCGTGGATATCGGCATTCAGGGGATCATCCTCCCGGATGTGCCCTACGAGGAGAAGGCGGACTTCGAGCCTCAGTGCGCCGAGCGCGGCCTCGCCCTGGTGTCCATGGTCGCGCCCACATCGGAGTCCAGGATATCCATGATCGCATCGGAGGCCCGCGGCTTCGTGTACGTGGTGTCATCCCTCGGGGTCACGGGGGTCAGGAGCAGCATCACCACCGATGTCGGCGCCATGACCTCGCTGATCTGCCAGACCACGGACGTCCCCTGCGCCATCGGTTTCGGCATATCCACGCCGGAGCAGGCCAGGGCGATGGCCGTCCATGCCGACGGGATCATCATCGGTTCCGCCATAGTTAAGCTGCTGGCGCAGCACGGGAAGGCCGCTCCGGGGCCGGTCGGCGAGTACGCCAGGTCCATCAAGGCCGCGATAAGCGGCCTCCGAGGGCAATCTATTTCAACAGAATGGTAGGTTCGGCGGATATGGACACGGCCTTGCTCTGGGTTATATTCGGGGGCTTCCTCGAGCCGCTCTGGGTCATAGGCCTCAAGAAGTGGAACGAGACCAAGAGCATCCTCTGGGGGATATTCGCTATCGCGTTCATATTCCTCAGCCCCGCGTGCCTGGCGTTCGCCATGGACCAGGGCATGAACGTGGGCGTGGCCTACTCCCTGTGGACCGGCCTGGGCGCGGTGTTCACCCTGATCTCGGGCGTCATCCTGTTCAAGGAGAAGCTAGACAGGATGAAGATCCTGTTCGTATTCATCATCGTGGCCGGTGTGGCCGGCCTCGAGCTGTGCACGGAGATGGGGATATGAAGCCGTGGTACTGGGTAATCAGCGGTGGCGCGTTCGAGACCGCCTGGGCGCTGACCATGAAGATGTCCGAGGCGTTCCGCGACCTGTTCTGGGACTTCTGGACCGTGGTGTTCATCCTCCTGAGCGTCTGGTTCCTGAACAAGGGCCTGAAGGCAGGGCTCCCCATGGGCACTTGCTACGCCGTGTGGGTGGGCGTCGGCGCCATCCTGGCCACCATAGCCGGACTGATCCTCTTCGGCGAGACCCTCGGGATTTTCGGGTGGATATGCCTGGCGGTAGTCATAGTGGGCATCATCGGCATGAACCTGGTGTCACAAGAGGCCCCGGAGGGCGGCTCCGAGAAGGCCTCGGAAGAGGAATGATGGCCCTCTCCATGCGTTGCCTTTATTATGACCTTATAATATGGTCGCACGGGACTTAATATGACCGTCAAGATAGGCGTACCGAACAAGGGCAGGCTGAACGAGAGGACCATCGAGATCCTCAGGAAGGCTGGCCTCGACCTGGGAGAGGACATAGGGCGCAGGCTCTACGTGAAGATCCGCAACCAGGACATCGAGGTCGTCTTCGTGCGCGCCCAGGACATCCCCAGCTTCATAGCCGCGGGTGCCATAGATGCAGGAATAACCGGATTGGACGAGCTGGCCGAGTCGGGCCACGAGCTCGTGGTGGCCATGGGCCTCAATTTCGGGTACTGCCACCTGGCGGTCGCCGTGCCGGAGGCATCCGGCATCACAGACGTCTCCCAGATAGCGGACGGCAGCAGGATCGCGACGTCCTTCCCCAACCTCTCCAAGAGGTACTTCGAGTCCCATGGGAAGAAGGTCGACATCCTCGTAGTCACCGGCGCTGCGGAGATTATGCCGTACCTCGGCATGTCGGATTACATCGTGGACCTGGTGTCCACCGGATCCACCCTGAGGACCAACAGGCTCAGGGAGGTCGGCACCATCATAGAGTCGCAGGCCGCGTTCATAACCTCCGAGGCGGCCATGGCCAAGAAGGGCGAGGAGATCGACGAGATCGCCAGCTCCATCAGGAGCGTCCTCATGGCGGAGCAGAGGAAGTACATCATGGCCGACGTGCCCAAGGACAGGCTCCCGGACGCCGAGAGGATACTGCCAGGCATCGGAGGCCCCACGGTCCTCGACATCGCCGGCAACGACCAGTACGTCGCCGTCCACGCCGTCATCGATTCGGACAAGGTCTACCGCACCATCTCGGAGCTCAAGAAGATCGGGGCCAAAGGCATACTGACCACGGCCATCGAGAGGCTGGTGGAATGACCTTCCCCGAGAACCTGATGCGCGAGACCACCAGGGACTTCCAGATATATTACAACCCGGAGCTGCACGGCGAGATAAGGCTCGACACCAACACGAACGTCCTCGGCTCCAACCCCGCCGCCACCAGATATCTGGCGGACGGGAAGTGGGACCTCAACGGCTACCCCAATACATACTCCAACGGACTCAGGTCCGCGCTGGCTGAGCTGTACGGGCTGGAGACCGAGAACCTCCTCGCCGGCAACGGCTCCGACGAGATGCTGGACGTGGCCTTCAAGACGTTCACGAACTGGGGCGACAGGTGCGTCGTGCCCGTGCCGTCGTACACCCTCTACGACTACTTCGTGAAGCTCAACGGCGGCACCACCGTGGAGTCCGACCTCACCGAGGACTTCCAGCTCGATGTGGACGACATCGTCCGCAGCGGCGCCAAGGTCGTCATCATGCCGTCGCCCAACAACCCCACCGGGAACTGCTTCAGGCGCAAGGACGTCGAGGACATCCTGTCGAGGTTCGATGGCGTGGTGATCGTGGACGAGGCCTATGGCGAGTACGCAGAGGGGTCCATGATGGGCAGGGTCGAGGAGTTCGACAACCTCGTCGTCATGAGGACCTTCTCCAAGGCCTACGCCATGGCGGCGATGCGCGTCGGGTACGCCGCGGCCAACAAGAGGCTGATGGACATGATGCTGCGCATCAAGATCCCGTATTCGCTCAACATGGTCAGCGAGGGAGCGGCCATCGCCGCCCTGAAGGACCAGGACTTCATCAGGAGGAGCGTCGCCATGGTCAGGGAGCAGAGGCCCCTGCTGGACGCCGGGCTCAGGAAGCTCGGCTTCGAGACGTTCCCCTCGGATTCCAATTTCATAATGGCGAGGTCGCCCATAGACCACAAGGTCCTGGTGGACGGCCTCAAGGCCCGCGGGGTCCTCATCAGGGACTTCGGCGCAAAGCGCAGGACGGAGAACTGCGTCAGGACCACCGTCGGCACCGCGGAGCTCAATGCGATCCTGCTCGAGAAGGCGGCGGAGGTGATCGAGTCATGCCGCTGAAGGCCGTCGTCGCCGACTACGGCGTCGGGAACCTCTACTCCATCCGCAGGTCCCTCGAGATGTGCGGCGTGGAGGTGAAGGTGGTGACGGACATGAGGGAGCTCCTCGATGCAGAGTGCATCGTGCTCCCGGGAGTCGGCGCCTTCGACAAGTGCATGGAGCGCCTCAAGCCCGTCAGGGAGGACCTGGTCGCCAAGATGGAGTCCGGGACCCCTACACTGGGCATCTGCATCGGCGCCCAGCTTATGTTCGGCGGGTCCGACGAGGGCCAGGAGCCCGGCATCGGCATGTATCCCGGCAGGGTCAGGAAGCTCCCCTGCAGGGTGACCCCGCACATGGGATGGAACACCGTCGAATCCGACGACCCGCTCATGGACGGCATCACGGACCGCAGCTTCTACTTCGTCCACTCCTACTTCGGGGACGCCTCGGACGCTTCGATCGTCAGGGGGACCACGGAGTACGAGGGCAAGGATTTCCCCACGTTCTTCAGGCGCTGCAACACCTACGGAACGCAGTTCCACCCCGAGAAGAGCAGCGCATCCGGCAGGAGGTTCCTGGAGAACTTCATCAGGTTCGCAGAGGGGTGCCTGTGAGGATCATCCCCGCGGTGGACGTCATGGACCACAAGGTGGTCCAGCTGGTCGGGGGAGTCCCGGGCAGCCAGCAGATCGTCATGCCCGACCCTGTTTCAGTGGCCGGCATGTGGATCGACAAGGGCGCGGAGTACCTGCACCTCGTCGACCTCGACGGAGCCTTCGGCAAGGAGGACAACCGCGCTGTCTTCAAGAGGATAATCAGAGAATTCGACGTGCCAGCAGAGATCGGCGGGGGCATCAGGGACGCCGCTGTCATAGACGACCTGGTGGCCGCCGGGGCCGACAGGGTCGTCCTGGGGACCAGGGCGGTCAAGGAGCCCGATTGGCTCGAGGAGATGGCCGACCGCCATCCCGGCAGGATAGTTCTGTCCATGGACACCAAGGCCGGCAGGATCGCCGTCAAGGGATGGCAGGAGTCCGCCGAAATCACCGTGGAGGACATGTTCCGGAGGATAGCCGATATGCCGCTGGCCGCGGTCCTCAACACCAACGTGGACGTCGAGGGCCAGAGGAAGGGCATCGACGAGGCCCAGGCGCGCAGCTTCATCAAAGGATGCCCGTGCAGGGTCATCTCCAGCGGCGGAGTGACATCCGAGGCCGATGCCAGGATCCTGTCGGACGCCGGGGCGGAGGGAGCCGTGGTCGGTCTGGCCCTCTACACGGACGTCATCAGGCCCTGGGAATGGGCCACTCCTTGGAAGGCGTAACCAAGAATATGGTTAAATCGGGGGAAGCGTTCGCCCCCTCGATGGAGCTGCCCTGCGAGGTTTTCGTCAACCGCATCCTTCCCACCGCGAGGACCGAGGTGTCCAAGATCCTCGTATACGATTACGGCATGACCCAGAGGATGGTGGCGCGCCTTTATGGCGTGACCCCCTCGGCGGTGTCGCAGTACATCCGCGGAGTGCGCGGCTTCACGGGGTTCGAAGTGCCCGATGGTCTTTCGCAGGAGTGCATGGTCGCGTACCGCCAGGTAGCCGACATGATCGCAGGCGGGATGCCGGTCGACCAAGCCTTCTGTAGCTTCTGCGAGTTCTGCCGTTCCAGCGGCGTCATCTCAAGCATCATGGGCCCGAATGCCCCGGATGAGGACATCGGGTGCATCTTCGGCGACCGCCCCCGAGGGTGCGGCTTATCGGCTGCTGGCTTGTCCGGGCCGAATGCTATGGTGTTTTGATTGAGTGCTATTCCCGGCATGGATTCAGAAAGCTCAAGAAGAACGGGGTAGGCGAACTGAACCAGATGGCCTACATCCTCAGGAATGACCGAAGTTCCGCGAAATTGTATTAAGTACATACGCGCGTGCGGGTGCTATGACAGGCAGGTCCGCAAAGGTGGAGCGCAAGACGCGCGAGACCGACATCTCCGTGGAGCTCGGCATCGACGGCGCAGGGAAGTTCGACGTCGAATGCGACATCCAGTTCCTCAAGCACATGGTAGAGACTCTGGCGAGGTACGCCTCGTTCGACATCGCCATGAAGGCGACCGGGGACAACGACCACCACCTCATCGAGGACGTCGCGATCACCATCGGCAAGGCCATGACCGAGGCGATGGATGGAAGGCCGATCGAGAGGATGGCCACATCCACGGTCGTCATGGACGACGCCATGGTCCAGGTCTCCCTGGATCTCGTGGACCGCCCCTACGCGGACATCGACTGCCCCGACCCCCTCTACCTGCACTTCATGAGGAGCTTCGCCATGACCGCCGGCATCACGCTGCACGTGCTGGTCATCCGCGGCTTCGACGACCACCACATCGTGGAGGCGTCGTTCAAGGCCCTCGGCAGGGCCCTGAAGGAGGCCCTGAAGGTCGCGGACAGGGAGCTGAGCACCAAGGACCGCCCCGAAGTGAGGGTCCGAGATGCTGGCCAAGAGGATCATCCCCTGCCTGGACGTGAAGGACGGCAAGGTCGTCAAGGGGATCAACTTCAAGGGGCTCCGCGACGTGGGGTACCCTCCGGAGCTCGCCGCCGAGTACGAGAGGCAGGGGGCGGACGAGATAACGTTCCTGGACATCACAGCGTCCCTGGAGGCCAGGGACACGATGCTGAAGATCGTCTCCGAGACTGCCAGCAGCCTGTTCGTGCCCCTGACCGTCGGAGGGGGCATCAGAACGGCCGAGGACATGAGGAACGCCCTGAACGCGGGGGCCGACAAGGTCTCGGTGAACTCCGCTGCGGTCTCCAATCCCGGCATCATTTCCGAGTGCGCCTCCGACTTCGGAAGCCAGTGCGTGGTCGTCGCGATCGACGGCAAGCGCGTGGGCGACCACTGGGAGGTCTTCACCCACGGCGGCACCAAGCCCACCGGCATCGACGCGGTGGAGTGGGCCCAGAGGGCCCAGGACCTGGGCGCTGGAGAGATCCTTCTCACGTCCATGGACGCGGACGGCGTCAAGACCGGGTACGACATCCCGCTGACGGCGGCCGTCGCGGATGCCGTGGACATCCCTGTGATCGCTTCCGGCGGATGCGGGTCCAAGGAGCACATCTACGAGGTGTTCGCCCAGACGGGCGCCTCCGCCGCACTCGCGGCATCGATCTTCCATTACAACGAATACACCGTGGGCCAGGTCAAGGAGTACCTGAGGGACATGGGAGTGAACGTCAGATGACAGAGCTGAAATACGATGACAAGGGGCTGATCCCGGTAGTGGTCCAGGATTGGCTCACGAACGAGGTCCTCATGGTCGCCTGGGCCAACGCCGAGGCCGTGGACCTCATGAAGGAGACCGGTTACACGCACTTCTGGTCCAGGTCCAGGCAGAAGATGTGGAAGAAGGGCGAGGAGTCCGGCCACGTGCAGAAGATCAAATCGATCCAGACTGACTGCGACGCGGACACCCTGCTGGTGCGCGTGGAGCAGACCGGGGTCGCATGCCACACCGGCACGCCCTCGTGCTTCAACGAGGTCGTGTACGGGGAGCTGGAGGAGACCATGGCGATCCTCCCGGAGCTCAGGCGCGTGATCGAGGACAGGCACGAGAACCCCTCCGAGGAGAGCTACACGTGCAAGCTGTTCGCCGACGAGACCCGCATGTGCAAGAAGGTCATAGAGGAGGCCGGGGAGTTCGCCCTGGCCGTCAAGGACAAGGACGTGGACGAGATGGCGTGGGAGCTGGCGGACCTGATCTACCACACCATGGTGGCCATCGAGAAGACCGGCCTCCCGATGGAGGAGGTCTACAGGAAGCTGTGGGAGAGGGCGCAATGAGAGCCGACATGCACACCCACACCGTCTTCAGCGACGGGGAGCTGATCCCGGCCGAGCTCGTGCGCAGGGCCATGGTCCTGGGGCACGACATGATCGCCATCACCGACCATGTGGACATGACCAACGTGGCCCATGTCGCCTCCAGCGTCGCCAGGGCGGTCGAGCTCTGCGAGGACTACATCAAGGTGGTCCCCGGAGTGGAGATCACCCACGTGCCTCCGGGCAAGATCAACAAGGTCGCCATGATGGCGAGGAAGCACGGCGCGCAGTGGATAGTCGTCCACGGCGAGACCGTCACCGAGCCCGTCGCCCCCGGCACCAACCGCGCATCCGCGGAGGACCCGGAGATCGATGTGCTCGCCCACCCCGGCTTCATCACCGAGGAGGAGGCCCAGATGGCGAAGGACAACGACGTGATCCTGGAGGTGACCGGGCGCTCCGGCCACAACATCACCAACGGCCACGTGGTCAACACGGCCAGAGCCGTCGGCGCCAAGATGATCATCAATTCAGACACGCACGCCCCCGAGAACCTCATGGACGAGGCCGCGGCGCTCACAGTGGCGCTCGGAGCGGGGATGACCAGGGACGAGGCCGAGGAGGCCCTCCATAAAACGCCTTACGAGGCGGCCCGCAGGGTCGCATGATGTGATAACATGCCGCAGATAGCGATCATTGGAGGAACCGGTATCTACAACCCGGACACGTTCGAGCTCATCAAGGAAGTCTTTCCCGACACCCCGTACGGCAAGCCGTCGGACAAGATCCTGATAGGGAAGATCGCGGGGGTGGAGGTCGCGTTCCTCCACCGCCACGGGACCACCGTTCCCCACCCGCCGTCCAGCGTCCCCTACAGGGCGAACATGTGGGCGCTCAAGGAGCTCGGATGCAAGTACGTCATCTCCGCATGCGCCGTAGGCTCCCTGCAGGAGGAGTTCGCCCCCGGAGACCTGGTCATCGCCGACCAGTTCATCGACTTCACCAAGAAGCGCGAGTACACGTACTTCGACGACAGGATAGTGCACATCTCGATCCCGGACCCCTTCTGCAACTACCTCAACGGAGTGTTCGCGGATTGCGCCAAGGAGATGGGACTGCCCTACCACCTCGGCGGCAGGTACATGTGCATCGAGGGTCCCAGGTTCTCCACCAGGGCCGAGAGCTCCATGTACAGGAACTTCGCGGACATCATCGGCATGACCGTGGTCCCCGAGTGCCAGCTCGCAAGGGAGCTGGGCATGTGCTACTGCTCCCTCGCCACCGTGACGGACTATGACGTCTGGAAGGACGAGCCCGTCGACATCGACATGGTCATCAAGACCATGTCCAAGTGCCTCAACAACGTCCTCAACCTCCTGGAGAGGGGACTCCCCAGGATCAAGGCCGACGGGTGCACCGAGTGCATCGAGGCCGCAAAGGGATGCGGTGCGATCTGAGATGCTGATATTCTCATACGGCACGCTCTGCGAGCCGTTGGTCAGGGACAGGGTCCTCGGCCATCAGGTCGAGGCCCGTCCCGCCGTCCTGCGCGGTTATCGCAAGGCCTGCGGATGGGACTACTTCACGCTGGTCCCCTTCGACGGCGGCGAGGTCAGGGGCGTGGTCTTCGAGGCCGAGCCCGAGGACATCCTGCGCATGGACGCATGGGAGGACGTGCCCACCTACCGCATGTTCACTCTGAAGGTCGAGACTGACATGGGCGAGGAGGAGGCCGGATGCTATGTCATGCAGGAACCGCCCGAGAGCTACGAGTTCGTCGACGACGACCGCATCGCCGCCATACCTCTGGAGGACATCATCCGCGATGTGGAGCGGATGATGGAGGCCCGCAGGCTCCGAGCCCCAGATGGACGGGTCGGATGCGCACATTCCGACCGACAAAGGGACAATTTCAAGTACACCCACGGCAACTGACCCCCCATGGCAGCGAAGAAGTCCAAAGGGCAGAAGCTCGCCGAGGAGATCCTCACCAAGAGGGAGCCCCTCGGGGAGACCGACAACGGCCTGCTCTCCGAATCCATCGAGTTCTGCGAGGGCTACAAGGCATTCCTCGGCAACAAGACCGAGCGCGAGGTCATCCAGTACGTCTTCCCCATCCTCAAGGAGAACAAGTACAGGGAGTACAAGCCCGGAACCAAGTACAAGCCCGGCGACAAGTTCTACAAGGTCAACAGGAACAAGACCATCATGATGTGCACCAAGGGCAAGCGCCCCGTCTCCGACGGGATCCGCGTGACCGTCGCGCACATCGACAGCCCCAGGCTGGACTTCAAGCCCCACCCGCTGTTCGAGGACGCCGGCATGGCGTTCTTCAAGACCCATTACTACGGCGGGATCAAGAAGTACCAATGGACCACCATCCCCCTCTCGCTGAGGGGGGTCGTCTACAAGAAGGACGGCACTTCCGTCATGATCAGGATCGGGGAGAACGACGACGAGCCTTCGTTCTGCATCACCGACCTGCTGCCCCACCTGGCCCAGAACCAGATGAGGAAGACCGCGTCCGAGGTGGTCGAGGGCGAGCAGCTGAACATCCTGATCGGTTCATGGCCCTTCGACGACGAGGAGGCCAAGAGCAAGGTCAAGCTGGCCGTTATGAAGATCCTCAACGACTCCTACGGCATCACGGAGGACGACTTCGAGGCCGCCGAGCTGTGCGCCGTCCCCGCATTCAAGCCCAGGGACATGGGATTCGACAGGTCCATGATAGCGGCATACGGTCAGGACGACAGCTCCTGCGCCTACGCCGAGTTCGCCGCCGAGCTTGCGACGAAGAAGCCCGAGTTCACCACCATGACCATCTTCGCCGACAAGGAGGAGACCGGGTCCGACGGAGTCACCGGCATGAGGTCATACTTCTTCAGGGACTTCGTCGAGGATCTGGCGCAGGACGAGGGATGCGAGGTCAGGAACGTCCTCAGGAACTCTGCATGCCTGAGCTGCGACGTCGGCTCCGCCTTCGACCCCGCCTACGGCGAGGTCTACGAGAGGACCAACTGCTCCTACATGGGCTGCGGGCCCTGCATCGCCAAGTACGACGGCGCCAGGGGCAAGTACAGCACCAACGACGCCTCCGCGGAGATGATGTCATACATCCTCGGCATCTTCAGGGACGCCAAGGTCGCATGGCAGATCGGCGAACTCGGGAAGATCGACCAGGGAGGCGGCGGGACCATCGCCTCGGAGATTTCCGTGCACGACATCGACACCGTCGACATCGGCGTGCCGGTACTGTCCATGCACGCGCCCGTGGAGGTCGTCTCCAAGGCCGACGTGTACATGCTGTACAAGGCGATCTGCGCATTCTACGCATCCTCGAAGCCCAAGGACTTCTGATAAACCGATGGCGGGGCTCCGGCCCCGCCCTACCATCGTCCGGAATGAAGGTTTCTGACTATACAGCCGTTCCGATCCATAGAAAAATTCATTTGAAATGAATTTTAAAATAAAATTCAAATATTTTGAATTTTTATTACATACCATGTTCATAGGCAGGGAGGATGAACTGGAGAAGATCAGGGCCGCGTTCGGCAAGGGCAAGGCGATTCTGATCTACGGTCGCCGCCGCGTGGGGAAGACCAGCCTCGTCCTTGAAGCCTCCAAGGATGCGGACCTGCTCATGATAACATGCGTGGACAGCACCCTGAAAGTGAATCTTAGGTACATAGCTGCGGAGGTTGCGAGATTCAGGGGCACCGCACGCCGTGAATACAGGGATTACATGGACATGCGGGACGAGCTTGCAGAGGTGTGCAGGGAGCGGCCAACGGTGGTGGCTATCGACGAGTACCAGTACCTCCTGAAGGCGGACGATTCGGCGGATTCGTTCATGCAGCATCTCATCGACCGCGACCTGAGAGGCACCGGTTCAACGGTGATCCTGCTGGGCTCTTCGGTCTCAATGCTCAAGTCCACGGCCGAGGACGGCAGCAGGCCCCTCTACGGCAGGTTCAGGCATATCATACATCTCCGCCCGCTGACTTTCTATCAATGCATCAAGTTCCATCCTGGCCTCCCGAAGTCGGATGCCCTGCGCCTGTACATGACGGTCGGGGGCATCCCGCGCTACCATGCGGAGATGGACGGCGACAGTTACCGCGGTATCATCGAGGGCAACTGCATCTCGGACGATTGGATCGCCGAGGAGGCCTCGTTCCTGATGAAGGCGGATTTCCCGGAAAGCGCGAAGTACGAGTCGATGCTCGCGGCCGTAGCCAACGGCAGTAGGAACCTGAAGGCGATTGCGGAATATGCCGGCATCAAGGAGCCTTCCTGCGTGGGCATGGTGGACAAGCTCGAGTCCAACGGCATACTGACGGCCGAGAATCCCATGCTCGGTGCGCCGAAGAGGAACCAATACGTGATTGCCGACGACCTTCTGGCGTTCAGATACCAGATTCTGACGCAGAGGAGCAGTATGCTCTCCCCGAAGGACGGGGCGTACGACGAGCTCTATCCCTTCATCACCACCTTCCTTGGGGACAGGTTCGAGATTTTCTGCAGGGATTATGTGGTCAGGAACTACAGCACGAAGGAGGTGGGCAGATGGTGGATGGACGACCCCAAGCGCGACATCCACGAGGAGATCGACGTGGTCGCAAGGATATCATCCAGGAGGAGCAGTGTCCTGCTGCTGGGGGAATGCAAGTTCAAGGAGGAGCCGATGGGGATGGGGCAGCTCAATGTGCTGATCAGGCGCGCGAAGATGTTCCAGGAGTCCAACAACATCCGTCTGATCCTGTTCTCCATCGGGGGGTTCGAGGAGAAGCTGATAGATTACGCGAGGGAAGCAGGGGTTATGCTGGTGGGGCCAGAGGAGCTCTTCGGCGACAGGCCAGCCCCGCAGATACCCGAGCGATTCGCTTCTGCTCCACATCGGCCTTCGGGCAGTGCCTCTCGATGTATCCCAGAACGAAGTCGAAATCATCATCCTTGGCATACACCTCATTGCCGCCCAGGCGGATGGTGTTCCTCCCGCGGTCCACCTTTATCGCCTTCACCTGGGAGAACTTAGTGTACATCTCGGTGCGGGCGGCCATCATGCCTGTGCCCACGACCCCTGGCTTCCCGGCCATGGCCCCCGCGAGCATGGTTATCTCCGATAGCAGGGTCGCTTTCTTGACCTGCGCCTTGTGCTGCGCGTGGTTCACTCCCTTCTCGTCCATGGTGAACACCACGCAGTACTTCCCGCCCATGATGGCCGTATACAGGAAGTACCCGGCAACGACCAGGGCGTAGATGAGCAGGAGCATCTCGAGGTTGAACACGGTGGCGTCCCAGAGATCGTCCGTCCCGGATTCGAACAGGAGCATGACGATGAAGAAGAGCCAGATGATCCCGACGATGGCTCCGAAGATCTTGAGCAGCAGGAACAGGATGGACAGGTCCCTGTACAGGCTCCTCTCGTAGACCCACCTGTACTTCCCGTCGCTGCAGAGGGCGATCTCGTCGGTCGGCTCGTACGCCATGCCCATGAATCCGATTCAAGCGGTTTAATGGATGCGGGACGCATGTTTTTAACGAGTTCGGCGTACGGTCGTTCATGGAAGCATCCGAGTCCATGGAGATGGCGCGCAGGTACCGCGAGGGCGACGGCGTGGAGAAGGACCCCGCCAGGGCCGCTTGCATACTTGCGGAGCTGTCGGATTCGGGGTACGCGCCGGCGGCCGCTTCGCTGGGTTACATGCACCTCGTTGGGGAGGGCATCCCCAAGGACATGTGCCAGGCGGAGCATTACCTCACCATCGCGGCCGATGCCGGGGATGCGGGTTCCATGTGCAACCTCGGCGTCATGCTCGCCGAGTCCGATCCCGGGAGGGCCCTGGAATGGTTCAGGAAGGCGGCCGATGCCGGCAGCCTGTCCGCCATGAGGAACGTCGCCGCCATGGATCAGGAGAACGCGATCGCATGGCTGCAGAGGGCCGCCGACCTGGGGGACATCGATTCCATAGTCATCCTGGCCGCCAAGTACCGCAACGGGGACGGGGTCCCCGAGGACAAGGCCAGAGCCGCGGAGCTCTACAGGATCGCGGCCGACAAGGGCGATATGGAGGCCCAGTACGACCTGGCGTTCATGCTGGACTCGGGTGAGGGCATCCCGGAGGACCGTACCGAGGCGGAGCGCTACTTCGCCCTCTCCGCCGACCAGGGGGACACCGACGCCTGCCTGTGCATCGGGGGGATCCTCTACGAGAGGGGCGAGTTCGACCGCGCCGAGTCGTACTTCCTGTCTGCAGCTATGAAGGAGGACGTCAAGGCGCAGTATAACCTCGGGCTCCTGTACATGGAGGGCGACCATGCGGACATCGGCAAGGCCAGGGAATGGTTCGAGGCCGCCGCCGACCAGGGGTTCGTCCTCGCCTTCACCATGCTCGGCAGCATGGACCTGGACGCTGGTGACATGAAATCCGCGGCATCGCGCTTCAAGGTCGCCGCGGAGGCTGGAGAGCCCACGGCCCAGTACAATTTCGGAGCGCTCGGCCTTTCCGGCCAGATAAGCATGTCCTTCGAGGAGGCCGCGGGATGGGTCTCGAAATCAGCGCAGCAAGGGTTCCAGCCCGCGCTGGAGGTGCTGATGCGCCTCAACGCCCAGGGACGATCCTGCGAAGGGAATCCACTCTGCGATCGCCTTCCCCGCCGTGCCTGTCCACTACCACGTAGTCCACGCCGGCGGCTTCCGCCGCTCCGATATCGTTGGGGCTGTCGCCCACGTAGAGGACGTCGCCCTTCGAGAGCCTCAGGATGTGCATGCATCTCAGGATGGGGTCCGGGTGCGGCTTGTGGCGCGCCGTGGATTCGTGGCCGATTATCGCATCGAAGATGCTCAGCAACCCGTCCCTCTCCAGCAGGTTCTCTATCTTGTATACCTGCTTCCCGGAGACCACGGCCATGACGGCCCCGGTGGCCCTGAGCTCCCTGAGGGCCTCCGCGGTGTCCTCGAAGAGCGCCCCGGACAAGTACGCGCTCGATTCCAGGACCGAGAGGCAGGCGTCGGTGTACGCCTTGGCCTTTGAAGGGTCCCCGCACTTGGCCTCGAAGATCTGCTCTAGGTCCATGCCTATGAGATCGTCGAAATCGGAGTCCTTGAAATCCACTCCGATCGCGGGAAGGCCCCTGCGGAGGATGGCTCTCATGCTCCCGCTGGTGTCGTACAGCGTGTTGTCGAAGTCGAAGAGGTACGCCCCGTACTGCCTCATTTCGTGCCCACGTAGATGTTGACGGCGCCGAAGCTCTTCACGTAGAACCTGGCGTCTTCGAACCCGGCCGCCCTGAAGACCTTGACCATGTCCTCGCCGTAGGGGAATCCCTCGATCGAGGTGGTGAGCCACTCGTAGGCGGACTGCCTGCCGTCGATGGACTTGCCCTTGTCGTACTTGCGGCCGTAGCGCTTGACCCTCTTCATGTAGAGGTTGTAGAATGCGAGCATCACCTTGTTCTTGGGCTTGGAGAGCTCCGCGACGATGACCTTGCCGCCGGGGGCGAGGACGCGGTGCATCTCGGACACGGCGCCGAGGATGTTGGTGACGTTCCTGAGCATGTAACCGGAGGTGACGAGATCGAATGAATTGTCCTCATAGGGCAGCTTGAGCGCATCGCCCTGTACCCAATCGATCTTCACGGGCAGGTTCATCTCGGGCTCTTTCTTCTTCGCGAGCTCCAGCATGGCGGGGGTCAGGTCCAGTCCGACGACGGTGGACCCCTCGCCGGCGGTGCGGGCCACGTGGAACGCGATCTCGCCGGTGCCGGTGCCGACGTCGATGCACTTCTTGCCGTGGATGTCCCCGGCCTTCTTCATCATGAACCTGTGCCACTTCTGCACCATGTGCATGGACATGATCTCGTTCATCTCGTCGTAGTACTCGGCGATCTCGGTGAATACATCTTTGATGTACTCCTCCTTCCCCTCGAACTGGTTGCCAGTCTTGAGTTCCTCTTCCATATCGCATCAACTCCGGGATGACGATGAGCTGCATGATGTAGCCCAGTGCCAACAGCAACCCGAAATGCCAGTTGAATTTAAAACAGAGCGGTACGAGCATGAAGTTGCACCGCGCGTCCCCCGGGACCTTCTGGTAGTTCCTGTACAGGACGTGGAAGTCGTACAGCGAGACCAGCGCCAGGAGGCACCCCCAGGGGGCCATCTGCAGCGCCACCAGGGCGATCAGTATGGGGAACGCTATGATGTTCTCCGCCAGATACAGCTTCTTGGCGCTCTCGTACCTCAGATGGCCGCAGAGGGTCCTCACGCCGGCCTTCAGGTCCTCCTCGTAGTCCCTCAGCTCGTTGCCGCACAGCACCGCTGTGATGAGGAACGCGTTGGGCAGGCCGATGAGCAGGGCGTCCCACGAGAACTCCCCGATCTGCACGTAGTAGGCTCCCAGGGGCATCAGGATGCCCATCATGAAGAACACCGACACCTGGCCGAGTGCGTGGTACTTGTAGGCGAACCCGACGGTGTAGGTGCCTGCGCCGATTATGCCCAGGATGCCGTAGATGAGGATGCCCCATCCGATGCGCCAGATGAACACCAGGCCGATCAGGGCTGTGACCCCGAGGCAGGCCAATCCGGCGTAGAGGACGTGCTTCGGCTTCAGCTTCCCGGTGACCAGCTCGGGGGAGCGGGTCTCGTTCTCCACGGTGTCCACGCCGCTCTTGAAGTCGCCGTAGGTGTTCAGGAGGTTGGCCGCGGACTGCAGCAGGCAGCCGCCAATCACCGTGAGGATGAATATCGGGATGTTGAACGTCCCGTCGTATGCCGCGACCATGGCGCCGATCACCACCGGGACTACCGCTCCGTGGAGGGTCCATGGGCGGAAGGCGTTCCACCATCCCGCTTTGACGCTGGTCGGGTCCGACATGCCTGCGGTTACCGATTGGAGATATTTATCGATAATCGTTATATCAGTCGGGAAGAAGGAAGAATTAATCTATCGACAGAGGCATTCGGAGGATATGTATTGCCCGAATTGCGGTAAGGAATGCGCGGAAGGGAGTACGTTCTGCCCGGCATGCGGCATGAACATAGGCTCTGCACAGGCCGCCAGCAACGCTGCTCCGGTCGCCAAGGAGCCCAAGACGCTCGGACCGTTCCTCCTGGGACTGATCCTGGGCATCATCGGGGTCATCATAGCGGTGATCGTGTATGATGACAAGGACGGCCCGTACACGAAGAGCCCTCAGATGCACGCGCTGCTCTGGAGTCTCATAGGGATGTTCATCTGGATCCCCATCATCGTGGCCCCCATCGTATTCCTGGTCATTCTCGCTTGAATGATCAAAAACCCCCTCTGCTCCGCGGATGCGGAGCAGGGGCATCTTTTCTCTGATTTATCGATTCAAATGGGCAATCTGGTACAATCTCGATGGAAAGTCCATGGGACACCCACAGAAGAGAATGAAGAAGTGGTAGACAGCGTGCCTGAGTTCCCGTACGCTTGCGCAATACAGTACAGACAGGTACGCGGGCGGACTTTACTTCCGGGTTCGGGATGGGACCGGGTGTGACCCCGCCGCTATGGCCGTCTTACCAGACCTCTCCATATCGGGCTGGTATATAAC
>SUTA01000015.1 GCA_015063135.1 Thermoplasmata archaeon | reverse complement strand
TTGGAGACCATCGAGAGCGCGGTCCCCCACTGCCCGGCACCGGTCTCGGTGGTCAGGGTGTGGATGCCGGACTCGGCGTTGTAGTAGGCCTGTGCCAGCGCGGTGTTGCCCTTGTGGCTTCCGAGGGGGCTCATGTCTTCCCTCTTGAAGTAGATCTTCGCGGGGGTCTTCAGGTACTTCTCCAGGTGGTACGCCCTCTGGAGGGGTGCGGGCCTGTTGAGGTAGACCAGGGCCTCCCTGACCTCCTCGGGGATGTCGATGTACCTCTTGGTGCTGCCCTCCTGCTCGATGATGGGCTTGCAGAAGATGGGGGCGAAGTCCTCGGGCTTGGCGGGCTTGCCTGTGCTGGGGTTGAGCGGGGGCTGGAGCTCGCCGATATCCGCGGCGAGGTTGTACCACTGCTTGGGGATCTCCTCGGGGTCGAGGGTGATGCGTACGTCTTTTGGAATTGCCATAGACAAAAGTGATTGGGTGGTAGTATATGTACATATTGAAGATTTGATGCATATTAATATACATTACACGGAGAGCGAAGGACGCCCGATGGCTAATCCCGCCCAGGATCACGCCTTATCCGCCAGGCGCTCCAAGGCCTCCCCGATGTTGCCGGCCTTATCCTGTTACCTGCGATCATGATGCCCCTCTACGTTCGCATTGTCCCCTCGGGTTCCGAATTTCACAGGTTATCGGGCGCGATTATCGAGGGCGGATCGCACCACCGATCGCCCATATCCTCCCCGTATCCGCTCATAACACATAGTTTTATATAGAACATCTAACATATAACCATCTGTTGTGAACCGATGGTTAACAACCGAGTGAGAACATGGACGAGATAGACATGCTCCTGTCGATCGTGGAGAACCCCACGAGGCGCAGGATACTGGAAGCCCTGGTGCGCGAACCGCACTACCCGCTGCAGCTCTCCAAGGAGCTGGGCGTGAGCCAGCAGGCCGTGATGAAGAACCTCAGCCTGATGGAGCAGAGCGGGATGGTGGTGAGCTACAGGGTGGCCAGCAACATGGGCCCCATGAGGACCGTCTACGTCCCCAACGCCGACTTCACCCTGGTGATCGACATGCACGACAGCATGTTCAGCGCCAGGCTGATCGAGCAGGGGGATGGGGAGGTCCGCTGTGACGGGTTCGCCGACGTGGATGACGCGGCGAACAGGGTCAGGGAGCTGGACTCGGCCATCAAGGAAATCGACGCCAAGCGCGCGGAGCTCATCGAGGAGCGCAACGCGGTGATGGCATGGCTCACGGAGATGATGCAGGGAACCGACGATTACGAGCGCCGCAAAGAGGTGTACGAGAAGGTCGACGGCAAGGCGGGGGCGGATTCCCCCGCGTTACAGATCAAGAAGGAGGTACGGAATGAGCAACGAGAAAGCAATCAAGGTGGCAGAGCTCAAATCCGGCGAGACCGGCAGAGGCATAGCCAGGCTCGACCCCGAGCTGATGGACATACTGGGCATCAGGGTAGGGGACATAGTGCAGATCGACGGCAACAGGAAGACCGTCGCGAAGGTCCTCAGGGGCGAGGCCGAGGATGCCAACCGCGGCATCATCCGCATCGACGGGTCCACCAGACGCAACGCCGGCGTGTCCCTGGACGAGAGGGTGTCCATCAAGAAGGTGGCAGCGAAGGACGCTGAGAAGATCACCTTCGCCCCCACCGAGCAGCTCAGACTGCAGGGAGGGGAGGACTACCTCAGGCAGGTCCTGGAGGGCCGCGCGCTGACCAAGGGCGACACGATCACCCTGAACGTGATGGGTAACAAGATCGACCTGATCGTCACATCCTTCGCCCCCGCAGGGGACGCCGTGATGATGGCCGCGAAGACCGAGGTCAAGGTCACCGACAAGCCCGCGGCCAACAAGGGCGACGTGCCGAAGGTGTCGTACGACGACATCGGAGGACTCGGGGATGCGGTGAGGAAGATCCGTGAGATGGTGGAGCTGCCGCTGAGGCACCCCGAACTCTTCAAGAGGCTGGGCGTCGAGGCTCCCAAAGGCGTGCTGCTGCACGGGCCCCCGGGCACCGGCAAGACCATGCTGGCCAAGGCCGTCGCAGGGGAGACGAGCAGCAACTTCATCACCATCGGCGGCCCGGAGATCGTGAGCAAGTTCTACGGCGAGTCCGAGGGCAAGCTCAGGGAGATCTTCAAGGAGGCCGAGGAGAACGCCCCCAGCATCATCTTCATCGACGAGATCGACTCCATCGCCCCCAAGAGGGACGAGGTCAACGGCGAGGAGGAGAGGCGCATCGTGGCCCAGCTGCTGTCCCTCATGGACGGGCTGAACTCCAGGGGCAAGGTCGTGGTCATCGGCGCCACCAACAGGCCCAACTCCATCGACGAGGCCCTCAGGAGGCCCGGCAGGTTCGACAGGGAGATCGAGATCGGCATCCCCGACAGGGACGGCAGGCTCGAGATCCTGGAGATCCACACCAGGGGCATGCCTCTGGCGGACGATGTGGACCTGAAATGGCTCGCGGACAAGACCCACGGGTACGCAGGAGCGGACCTCTCGGCGCTGACCAAGGAGGCCGCCATGGCCGCCCTCAGGAGGGTCCTGCCAGACATGGACCTGGAGGCCGAGGAGATCCCCAGGGAGGTGCTCAATAGCATCCTCGTCACCAAGGACGACTTCAAGAACGCGCTGAAGGACATGCAGCCCTCCACCATGAGGGAGGTCCTGATCGAGAAGCCCAACGTGAAGTGGGAGGACATCGGCGCCCTGGAAGACGCCAAGCAGGAGCTGAAGGAGGCCGTGGAGTGGCCCCTGAAGTTCGGCAAGGTGTTCGAGCACATGAGCGCCAGGCCCCCGAAGGGCATCCTGCTCTACGGGCCGCCCGGGACCGGGAAGACCCTGCTGGCGAAGGCCGTGGCGACGGAATCGGAGGCGAACTTCATCTCCGTCAAAGGGCCGGAGTTCCTCAACAAGTGGGTCGGGGAGTCCGAGAAGGCGGTCAGGGAGACGTTCAGGAAGGCCAGGCAGGCATCGCCCTGCGTGATCTTCATGGACGAGATCGACTCCATCGCCCCCGAGAGGGGGACCGGATCGGACAGCAACGTCACCGAGAGGGTCATCTCCCAGATGCTGACGGAGATGGACGGGCTGGAAGGGCTGAGCGACGTGGTGGTCATCGCCGCGACGAACCGCCCCGACATCATGGACCCCGCCCTGCTGAGGCCGGGCAGGTTCGACAAGTCCATCTACATCGCGCCGCCGGACGCCGAGTCCAGGGAGAAGATCTTCGGGATCCACACCAGGGGCAAGCCCTTGGAGGACGACGTCGACCTCAAGGCCCTGGCTGAGAAGACCGAGGGCTGCACCGGTGCGGACATCTCGGCCATCTGCAACGAGGCCGTCATGGGCGCGGTGCGCAGGCTGATCGCCAAGGGCGACGCCCCTACCGAGGAGGACATCGCCGGATGCAAGGTCTCCAACGAAGACTTCGACAAGGCGATCGAGAAGTTCGGGCCCGCCGCCAGGCAGACCCTGAAGGACTACAAGATGCGAATAGGGGGCGGAAGCCCCCTCCAAACCCCTTACACAAACATCCGTGACAAACAGAGGTGAAGAGAATGATAGCAGACGATATCTGGAACGACCTCTTCGGAGGCTTCGAATCAATGAACAGGAGGATGGAGGAGATGTTCTCCAGCTTCGACGGGCCCGACGTCAGGACCTACGGGTACACCATGTACCAGGGCCCAGACGGCGTCAGGCACGTGAAGGAGTTCGGCAACAGCGGGAGCATGCTCCGCAGCGCCCTGCCCGCAGTCGACCCGGTCCTCGACGTCTCCCGCCAGGGGGACGAGGTGAAAGCCGTCCTGGAGCTGCCGGGCGTCCCGAAGGAAGACATCGAGATCGACGGCACCGACGGCACCCTGACCGTCACGGTCAGGACCCCCGGCAAGGAGCTCGTGAAGGAGGTCGCCCTCCCGTGCAAAGTAGACCCGTCCTCGGCGCACGCGGAGTGCAACAACGGGCTGCTGGAAGTCACCCTGAAAGCGGCGGGTTCCGCGGACAGGGTGAGGATCGCGATCGAATGAGCAGCGGGGGCGGAATACCGCCCTCGCCAATTTTTTTGATGACTATTATGATAATGAATCATCAAAATAAACCCTGTTAAGTACCTCGGTATTTAAAGAAGAAGCGATTATGATAATGGATTATAATAATCGATTATCATAATAATCGCTCATTCTCCCTGAACGTGGCCATCAGCCCATCGAGGATGCGCTTGAGGGCCAAAGCATCCTCGGAAGAGATCGATACGCACGATGCGACAGATGCTGGCACATCCGCTGCCCTATCCCTCATGGCCTCCCCCTTGTCAGTGAGCGATACCATCAGGACCCTCTCGTCGGATGGGTCGCGGCTGCGGGTCACCAGTCCCATCTCCTCCATCTTCTTCAGAAGGGGCGTGAGAGTCCCCGAATCCAGATAGAGCAGCCTCCCCATCTCCTTGACGGACAGGGTGCGGTGCTCCCAGAGCGCCATCATGGCGATGTACTGGGTGTAGGTCAATCCGAGGTCGTCCAGGAGGGGGCGGTACCTCCGGACGACCTCCTTGGCGCAGACGTACAGGGGGAAGCATAGCTGGTTTTCCAGCTTCAGGCACTCGTACCCCTCGTCCGCCATGGTATCACAGAGCCTTCTCCACGGCGTCCCTGACCTTCTTCATGTCCATGGTGGGCTCGAAACGGCCGATGATCTCCCCGTCGCGGGAGATGAGGAACTTCGTGAAGTTCCACTTCACATTGCCGTTGTTCTTGTAGTCCTTGTCCATGCCCTTGGCCAGCGTGGCGACGGCGAGCCCCTTGGGCGAGTGGCCCAGGCCCTCGAACTTGGTGTTCTCGCTCAGGTACTTGAAGAGGGGGCTGGCGTTCTCGCCGATGACGTCGATCTTGGAGAACTGCGGGAAGGTTATGCCGAAGCGGCCCTTGCAGAAGGTGTGGATCTCCTCGTCGCTTCCCGGGGCCTGCTCCTTGAACTGGTTGCAGGGGAAGTCGAGGATCTCCAGGCCCTTGCCCTGGAACTCATCGTAGATCTTCTGGAGGTCCTCGTACTGTGGGGTGAAGCCGCAGCCGGTGGCCGTGTTCACTATGAGCAGGACCTTGCCCTTGTAGTCGGACATCGGCACCTCTGTACCGTCCATCTTCCTGATGCTGAAATCGTAGATTCCCATGCTATCACCTTTGTATTGTGTTCAATTGAATTGAATACAATTTAATTATATAAAAACATCTGAACGGGAAAGTGACGGAAGGGAGGGAGAAAGAGGGGAAAGTGGGGAGGGGGACCCTCCCCTTGAAAGGTTTATCAGCGCCTGGCCTTGGGCTTGCCGAAGTTCTTCACGGGCTTGCGGTAGATCCAGACCAGCACGAGGATCATCAGGATGACGAACAGGACCGAGATGAGGATCATGGCCGTGTGGCTGTTGTCGCCGACGTAGAAGGTCTTCTCCTCGCCGAGTCCGGTGATGAAGGAGACGTCCTCTCCGCTGGCGGGCAGGACCTTGAAGACGTGCTTGCCGTTGGCGGGGTCCGCTATCCAGTCGTAGGACACGGTGGCGGTTCCCTGGCTGCTGACATCGAAGGTCGTGTAGCTGTCCGCGATCTTCTCTCCGTCGATGTAGAAGAAGACGCCCAGTCCGGAGGGGTCCACCTTCGCATCCTTGGAGAGCTTCAGGGTCTGGGTCAGGACGATGGGCTTGACGACCTTGATCGAGTAGGTCTCGGTCTTGTCCTCCCTGGCATCGTCGCCGACCTTGACTGCGAAGCTTACCTGGAGCTTGTACTCGCCGGTGGTGCTCGGGGCGGTGACCTTGATGACCTTTCCGGTGCCGTTATCCAGCTCTCCGGAGGAGGGGGACACGGCGCTGCTCTGGGTCTCGCCGCCGTGGTTGACCAGCTTGGCGCTGAAGGCGATGGAGACGTCATCGACGTCCAGCAGGTCGGGGTCGGAGTACATGATGGTGTACTCGCCCGAGCCGCTGACCTTCAGGACATGGGTGGTTCCGGTGATGCTCGTGTACGAATCAGCGTCCGCCTCATCGAAGGGGACGAATCCCACTGCCGCGACTGCGAGCAGTGCCATTATCGCGATTGCCGCGTTCACTTTCTGCGTGAGAACACCCCCCTCTTGGTTCCGAGCCATGCGGCCATGATGGCCAGCAGAACTCCGATCGCCAGAAGAATCCACACACCGAGAGGTGTGCCGCTTCTCTTCTCGTGGATGTCGTCTCCGGTGGCGGTCATCGAGTCGCTGGTGAAGTCGACGGACTGGCAGTCCATGTGGATCTGCTCCGTGACTCCTCCGACGTCCACGGTGACGCTGATGCTGGGCACATCGGAGATGTCTCCTCCCTTGTAGGGCAGGAGCTTGATGTATACGGTCTCGGTGGCGAATCCCTCGATGACGAACTCGCTGGTGACGTCCAGGACGAGCCCTTCGGCGTCCACCAGGGACAGGCCGTATCCGATGATGTCGATGTTGTCGAAGCTCACGACCTTATCGGTGCTCGTCGTGTTCTGGAAGGTCACGGCGTACATGTACTCGTACGCGGAGATCTTGTCGTTGGCGCCTCCGGTCGCGACGGTCGTGATGACCACGCCGTCATCGCCGGGCACGGAGTCCTGGGTGATGTGCACGGTCTTGCTGGAGGAACCGCCGTTCTCGGCGACGATGACATCGAATCCGTCGGTTCCGGTGGACACGGCCCCTGCGTTGTAGATTCCCTCGATGACAACCTCGGCCGTGTCGCCGGCGGGGATGCCGACGGTCTTGGTCGCTCCGTGCCATGCCTTGCCGGAGGATACGACGTAGTTCCTGTCGGAATCGGTCAGGTTGGCGATCTCCACCGAGACCTTGATGGTCCAGTCGAAGGTCTCCTTGATGGAGGCGGTCGCGGTGAAGTCCTCGGAGACGTCGGTTCCGATGCCGTCGGAGTAGACGTTGAGGTTCAGGACGTCGCCGTCCTGGATGTTCTCGAAGGTCCTGACGTCCATGCACCTGTACTCCATGCTGCCGATCTTCTGGGTGAGGTCGGCGGACATGGCTATGATCGCGATTCCGGCGGGGAGGGCCATGGTGTAGGCTCCCTCGTCGATGTCGAAGACCGCCTTGACGTCGTTCATGGCGACATTCAGCTTGCCGTCGAGGGCCGCTCCCGCGTATCCGGTGACGGTGATCTTCTTGGCGGTCGCGGTGACATCGATGGATGCGGGCACGGTGGTGGTCGCGTCGATGTAACCGTAGTTGATCTTCTGGTCCTCGCCGTCACCGTTGGTGGAGACGATGTAGTACTCGTATCCTTCCTCGAAGTAGTACTTGGACCCCTCGATGAAGTAGCGGCCGGTCTCGCCGTCGTCGTTCTCCGCGGGGGTGATGACGATGACGTCCTCGCCTCCCTTGGTGATCGTGACCTCGGAGACGTCGACGATGTCGACTCCGGACAGGCTGCTGCTTCCCGCGTAGACGTATCCGGTACCCTTGTAGTAGGCCCCGGTGGATCCACTGATGACGACATCGTACTGCCCGGGCACGACCAGGAGGACCTCTCCGGTGCTGAACGTGTAGGTCAGGTCCGCCTCGGGGACGTCGGTGGCGTCCTCGTTGTAGAAGGTCATGGTCATCGGGTAGGTGCCGGTGATGCTCACCTTGTTCATGACGTTCTTGACGGTGCCCTCCTTGTTCTGGGCCTTGATGTCGATGTACTTGGTGGTGTTGGCGGTTCCCGCCTCGATGTCCTGAGACAGGGCGGTGCAGGTGAACGCCGCGTTGTCGAGGGTTCCGTTGAGCTCGTTGAAGGCGATCTTGACCTCCACGTTGTCGGGGACGTAGAAGCTGGTGGAACCGGACGTGTTGGACATTCCGTAGAACGTGTATCCGTTGCTGTTGTAGGAGTAGTCCACGACGGACATCACGAACGGGATGTTGGTGCTGCTGGAGGCGGAGGTCCTGGGGTCGTACCTGAGGGTCAGGGTGACCTTCCTTCCGTCGACCAGGCTGATGTCGCCGATGTTGTCGGTGACGCTGGTGGTTCCGACGAACACCTTGTCGCTGCCGTTGTCGGCGTAGATGGTGTAGGTGCCGGAGGGCATCTTAACCTGGAACTTTCCGTCGGATCCGGCGGAGACCGCGACGGCCGCACCGCTGGGGCTGATGAACCTGACGGTTCCGCTGACCCCGTTGTCGCCGTTCTTAAGGGTACCGGTGACGGTTATGGCGGCGGCGGAGCTGATGCTCACGGAGGAGCCGCTCTTGTAGACGCCGGTGTACACCGTGTCGCCGTAGCATCCGTAGAAGGAGTACAGCTGGTTGTCGGTGGCGATGCCCACGGGGAGATCGACCTTGGTTCCGTCGGAGTGGGTGACTGTGCTGTACTCGCCTGCAGTGACGGTCAGGATGTTGCCGTCGGCTCCGGAGACGGAGACGGTGTTGGCCTTGTAGGCGGTCAGCGTGGTGGTCCTGTCGGAGCTGCTGACGGTCACGGAGGTGGAGGTCGCGTTGGCGTACCCGTTCGCCAGGACCATGTAGTAGGTTCCGGGCAGGGCGTTGATAACCGCGACTCCCGTCTCGTCGGTAACTGCGGAGAACTGCATGCCGGCGGATGCGTTGGATGCGATGACGGTCGCTCCCTCGACGGGCAGGCCGTTGGGGAAGTTGACGGTGGCGGTGATCTTGTGGCCGTTGAGGGCGAAGTCGACGCCTAGGGTGAAGTCGTCGACCACGAAGCTGCCGGAGCCGACCTGGGTCCCATCCTCGTTGGAGACGGTGTAGGTGTAGGGTCCGGGCATGACGTTGGGAACGTTGACGTTGCCGAAGACATCAATGATGGGGCTGCCGACGGAGTTGTTGTCGTAGACCTGCTTGGTGACCGTGTTGGTCAGGGACATGTACATTCCCGCGGTGGCGATCTTCTCGCCGCCCAGAGTGACCTGGCCGTTGAGGCCTCCGATCACGACGGTGAAGGCATCCGCGAGCTCTCCCGTGGTGCCGAGCACGACGCTCCCGATGGAGATGGTGGCGTTGTAGTCGATGGAGGGGATAGCGACCTCGCAGACCCCGTCGATGGACTTGCCGGAGGAGTAGAGGACCTCCTTGCCGTAGAAGTCGCTGTAGGCGTAGACCTCGATGGTGGCGCCGTCGACGTTGTTGCCGTTGCTGTCCTTGATCTGGACTTCCTTGACGCCGTCGTATCCGTAGCCCTCGAACTCGAGGACCATGATGGAGGACAGGTAGTTGATCAGTCCGCCGTCGGTCTTCTGCTTGTCGATGGCCTCGTAGGCGCTCATGTACTCCCATCCGTCATCGGACAGGGTGGCCCTCTTGTCGGGGTTGTACTTGACGAACCAGGCGCCGACCTCGAATCCCTCGACGATTCCGGGGGAGACGCTGACCTTGTCGTCAGCCATGGCCAGGGCGCTCAGGTAGCTGTAGCTGCTGGAGTAGCCGGCCTCGGAGGCGGTCTCGCCGATGAGCGCCTTCCAGATGAAGGTGTCGTACATGGCGTCGGTGTAGACGGTGGTTCCGGAGTATGTGTTGTAAGAGTAGTACTGCTCCGCGGCTCCGTAGGAGTCGATGGAGTAGCCGCCGATGTAGGCGATGGTGGAGAACGCGGATCCGTCGTTGTACTGGAGCGGGAGCATGCTCGGGTCCAAGTAGACGTATCCGATGTTCTTGCCGCTGCGGGAGGCGATCTCCTGATACATGTCGATGATGTCGACGGTGGAGTGGTGGTCCACGATGTACCTGACGGATGCCATGTAGACCGCGGCCTCGTCGTCCATGTCCTGGTTGACGTATCCGTAATCGGAGGGGCTCTCCCTGATGGCGGCCTTGGCCTTCTCGGGGTCCTGGATGTAGGACTGGACGGTGGCGTCGATCCTGGACAGGACGTCCGGGTTGTCGTATGCGAGGCGCACGGCCATCGCGGCCACGGCGCCTGCCGTTCCCTCGCCCAGGACGATGTTGGATACCGCGACGGCTCCGTTGCCGACGGTATCGGTGACGCTGTCGAATCCTCCGAGGGAGACGGCGTCGTAGGTCTTGTCGATCCATGTGGCCATGGCGCCGTCGATGTTCTCGTCGGCGTAGTAATCCCAGACCATCTCGGCGGGGTACTCCTCGCCGGTCTTGATCACGAACTGGGTGTTCCCGTTCTCTCCGAACAGGGGGTTGTTGTTGTTGGGCATTCCCGCATCGACGCCGTAGGTGACGTTGGGGATGATCACGAGGCAAGCGACGATGACGATGGTCGCGAAGGGGAGGGGCTTGACGAGCTTCTTGAAGACCCCGGGGAATCCGGCGGCCTTCATGTTGGCCCAGTACTCGCCGAGGTTGGCGGCTGCGATCAGCTTGACCAGCGCGGCTCCGGATGCGACGCCGAAGACGACGCCGACCGCGGCTGCGTTGGCGGTGGTGGTCCAGACGGCGAAGAACAGGATGAACAGCCAGATGGTCTTGAAGATCTGGAGGCTGGAGCGGTCCTTTTTCGCCAGGACGTAGGCCTCGTAGATTCCGAGGCAGATGGGCATCCACATCGTCAGCCATCCGTAGTAGGAGGCGACGTTGGACATCGAGACGCGTGAGTTGATCAGGCTGGCGATCGTCTCGGAAGCGTACATGCTGACGCCGCCGAAGACGAGGTCGTAGACGCCGGGCACGAAGAAGTACAGGACGGCGACAATCACTGCCACCACGATGACCAGGGCGGGGGTGACGACGATCCAGGGCTTGGACTCCAGTGCCTTGAATATCGCTGCGAACACAATCGCGATGATGGAGATGCACAGCGGAGCGCTGGCGTACGCATCGAAGGTTCCGGCGGCCAGGTAGTAGGCCGCGGCGATGAGGACTCCAATGAGCATGATGACGGAGTATGCTATGAGAACGTCGGTGAGGCTCCTGTTGTTGAAACGGTTGATGAACAGCTGCACGAACATCGCGATGATGGGGACGTACAGCAGGATGCCGAATCCGTTCCAGCTGAGGGCGGCCAGGCCGAGGAAGACTCCCGCGATGATTGCGGGCACCAGGTACTTCCTGGAGCCCTCCTCGGATGCGTCGAGCCCTTTGACGGCCTTGACCATGAAGAGCGACATGAGGGCGACCATGAACGCCGCGAGGGCGTACTCGGTTCCGTTGGAGAACACCGATGTCGAGATAGCGAGGGGCAGGAACGCGAAGATCAGCGCCGCGACGACTCCGATCCTGCGGTCGTAGAGCTCCTTTCCGACGAGATAGACGGGGATGCAGGTCAGCGCGCCCAGGATGGGGGTGATGACTGCGAGCCCTGCGGATGCGGCCTCGGCGGTGGACATTCCCATTGCGCTGCAGATGAACGCCGGGATCGCCGCGAGGAACTCGATCAGCGGAGGATAGACGCTGTCCCCGCCGTACGGGTAGTTGACCGCGGAGTCGCCGAGGGCGAAGCTTCCGTTGAGGATGTTCTCGAGCATGTGGAGGTGGTACTCTGCCGCTGCCCCGCCGGAGAGGGCGAAGCCCCCGTCTGCGGAAACGCCGTAAGCGAACACCGTCCTGAGGAGGAAGGCGACGACGACGATCACCGCAAGGGATAGCAAGCACCAATGGCTTTTCAGGCCACTGCCCTTCTCAGGGCTTTCCCCTTTCTTTTCAGGGGCGGTTGACTGTTTTCCGAATTTGCGCATTCTATAGTCTCCGTCTGTAGAATGTGCGGTCATAAGCCAAATGGTATAAAACCGTATGGGGATTTTATTTTATTATATGGACACGCGCGCGACCCGCTGGCACGTCACAGGGCCGAGCGGATGTCGTCGGCGTAGGCCTCGGCGGCCTTCCTGGGGTCGTCGGAGCCGTATATGGCGCGGCCGACGATGGCATAGGTCGCGCCAGCGCGGATGGCGTCCGCCGCGCTCCCGCCCTGCGCGCCGACGCCCGGGGAGAGGATCTTCCTGTCACCGACTATGGCGCGGATGGCCCTGATCCTGTCGGGGCGGGTGGCCGGGGCTATGAACCCGCTGGCACCGCACTCCACGCCCAGCCTGGCCATCTCCTCCGCGTGCTGGGCGGTGAACAGCTTGGCGCCTGGGTGGCTCATCTCGGTGACGGCGTAGATCTCGGCGTCCCCGGCGGCCTCCACGGCCGCCCTGAGGGAGTCGTCCCCCGTGAATGCGTGGACTATGACGGCAGAGGCCCCCCTGGCTACGGAGCCCTCGACAATCAGCCTGACGGTGTTGGGGATGTCGGCGACCTTGAAGTCGCAGATGACCTCGGAGTACTCGGACAGCCTGGTGATCATCTCCGGCCCGGCGGAGACCACCAGGGGCCAGTTGATCTTGATGGCGTCGACGATGTCGGATACCGAGCGGGCGACCCCGAGGGCCTTCTCCGCGTCTGTCTCGTCCAATGCCAGCACAAGCCTGCTGTCCATCCTCATGCCAAGCCCATCTTTCACTACGGTTATTAACCCATCGCACGATTGGGAGCCCCATGATCCACAAGATCCCGTGCGGTTCCGCGTACTGCGGGAAGCTGGCCGAGGGCTGCGAGCACTGCATCGAGGGCGCCAAGATGGTGCTCTTCGTCACCGGAATGTGCGAGTGCGGATGCTTCTACTGCCCCGTATCCCAGGAGCGCATGGGTCTGGACGTCGTCTACGCCAACGAGGGCAGGGTGGCCTCGGACGACCAGATCATCGCCGAGGCCGAGGCCATGGAGGCCACCGGGACCGGGATCACCGGCGGCGACCCCCTGCTGGACATGGAGCGCACCCTGCACATGATCTCCCTGCTGAAGGGGAGGTTCGGCAAGGACCACCACATCCACCTGTACACGGCCACCATCGACCCCGCGAGGGCCAGGATGCTGGACGCGGCGGGCCTGGACGAGATACGCTTCCACCCGCACAGCTCCCTCTGGAGCCACATGCAGGACACCCCGCTGGCCGAGATCGTGGGATCGGTGGGGATGGACGTGGGGATCGAGGTGCCCGCGCTCCCCGGCATGGAGAAGGACCTGATCTCCCTGGTTCAGTACGCCGATTCCGTCGGCGTGAAGTTCGTGAACCTCAACGAGCTGGAGTTCTCAGAGAGCAACTGGAGCATGATGGACGCCCACGGGTACGACGTCAAGGACGAGATCTCGTCCGCGGTCAGGGGCTCGGAGGAAACCGCCATGGCCGTCATGAAGAAGTGCAGGAGGGCCAACGTCCACTTCTGCTCCTCGTCCTTCAAGGACGGCGTCCAGCTCAGGAGGAGGCTCATCCGCAGGGCCATGCACGTGATGGAGGAGTACCAGCAGGTCACCGAGGACGGCACCCTGGTCATGGGTTTCGTGCGCGCAGAGGACCCGGAGGCCGCCAGAGCGGACCTCCTGTCCATGGGCGTGCCGGCAGAGATGATGAGCGTCCACGACGGGAAGCTGGAGGTCGCCCCCTGGATCCTGGAGGACATCGCCCCAGGCCTGAGGTACAAGTGCTACCTCTCCGAGAGGTACCCGACGGTCGACGGTTTGGAGATCGAGAGGACCCCCCTGAACTAATAGCCAGATGGGAAAAAATCAAGGGGTTTGGGTAAGAGGTTTCAATCCCCGTTGGCGCGCCGGCGCCGAGGTCGGAGGGGGTCAGTCCACGCTGATGCTCTGAATCTCGTGATGCCTGTTCACGATGTCCCTGGCGATGCGCAGGTTCTTTCCGGCCTTGCCGATGGCGCGCCCCTTGAGCTTGGGGTCGACGGTGATGGTCGCGTGTGTGATGTTTCCGCGCTGCTCGATAACGACCTTCTGAGGTCCGTAGATGTGGAAGACGTTCATGACGAACTGCTCCGGATCGTCGGAGTACTCCACGACCTGGATGTTCTTGCCGGTCTTCTCCTTCAGCTTGATGACATGCTCGCCCTTCTTCCCAACGGCGATGTTCCCCTGGCCCTTCTCGACCACGAAGACCAGCTTGTCCTCGGTCTCCATGCAGTCGATCGCGTTGGCCTTGGTTATCTGCTCGAAGAGCGAGATGTACCTGAGCGTATCCTCGGTGAGTACGATATCAGCGGACATGTTCTCACAGCGTTAAGATGTTGGAGCTACCTTTGTCGATGATCGCAAGGGCAGAGACAGAGAAAGGCTTTCCGCACAGAGCGCCGAGCTCCATGTTGTTACCGTCGAAGACGTGGACCTTGACGTCCTTGCAGGACATCAGCTCCTCGCTGGGGCAGTTCCTCGCGAGAACGATCATCTGCGCCTTCTTCGCCTTAACGGCCTTTGTCGTCTGGTCCAGCCCGAACTCCACCTTTCCGGTGGAGATGGCTGCCTTCAATGCCCTTCCTATGTCGATTTTCTCATCGCTCATTCTTCATCCCCCTTTGTCTTGGGTGTGTAAATAAGGTTTACCGCACCGGTACCGAGTGTGACCGGCTGCCCCACGATGATGTTCTCGGTGACTCCCTCAAGGTGGTCCACCTCTCCCACCATCGCCGCGTGCAGCAGATGGGCCGCGGTGATCTCGAAGGCCGCCCTGGCCAGGACCGAGGACTTCTTCCCCGATACTCCGTGCCTTCCGATGGCCTTCACGGAACCGTCGTTCGTCATGAGGTCGGCGACGAGCATGATGTGCCTGATGTCCACATCGAGACCCGCCTCTCCCAGAGTTCCCTCGGCCTCGTGGATGATGGAGTTCCTGGCCGCCTCGATTCCGAGGACGTCAGCGACCTCCAGGATGCTGTTCGTCATTACGTTGTCAGCATCCACTCCCTCGACCTTGAGGACCTCCTTGAGGTTGCTCCCCTCGGTGACGATGCCGTACACCCCGTCTTTCTTCGAGATGACGGCCCTGGTGATTCCGTCTATGCCCTTGATCTTGGCGTTCTTGACCGCCTCGAACATGGACTGCAGCTTCTTGAACGGCGCCTCCTCGTTGGCCGCATCGAGGGTCACGACGATGTCGAACCCCTCGATGGAAACGAGGCCGCGCACGGCCTTCAGCTTGTTCAGCTTCTCGACCACCTCCTCGGTGGTCAGCCCCTTCTCGTCCATCTTCCTGGCATCGGGGCGGATCACCAGCTTGAGGTTGGTGATGTCCGTCTCGACGTCGGCGATGTCCAGGAGGGACGTAATCTCTATGTTGGAGGCGACCATCTTAGCCACATTCTCGTCCGATGCAGCGATCCCTATGAGGGGGATGTTCATGGACGGGGTGCTGGGCACGCGCCTCGCATCGACGATCTCGATGAGACGGGGCAGACCCTGCGTGACGTTGATGTTCGCGACTCCCGCGTAGTGGAAAGTACGCATGTTCATCTGCGTACCGGGCTCTCCGATGGAGTGCGCCGCCATGACTCCCGCGGACTCGTTCTGGTCCATCAGGTGGGCGGTGTACATGCGGTTCGCCACTTTGATGAGCTTCTCGCATGTAGCGTCGTCGAGGTCGGCGTCCTTGATGCGGGCGGCGATGTCGACGATGATCTTCATCGGGAGCTTGTATCCCAGGCCCTCGGAGATGCCCTTCAGCTTCTCCTCGGTGTCGGTGTACTGGTAGAAGTTCGTGACCTCCTCCATCTTCACCTCGACCTTCGGGGCCTCCTCGACCGCGGCCTTTGCGGCCTTGGACGCGGAGGGCGCCCTCTTGCCCACGGCGGCTATGATGGACTGGGCCTCCTCCTCGGAGATGCCCAGCTCGACGAGGCCCTCGACGCCGGCGGCGGTGATGCCGCTGAGCGTCTTGAGCTTGGCGGCGAGCATGGCGGCTACCTCTTCGCGCACTCCCCTGTTGGTCAGGGCTTTCACTGTGTCCTTGTATGCCATATCACTCGCCTCCTCCCTCGTAGTCGGTGTCGAGATCGTCGAAGTCCTCGGACTCCTCCTCCTCGATGTACTCCATCTCGTCCTTCTCCAGGGAGCCGTAGTCTCCTCCGACGTCCTTGGTGTCGATCTTCAGGAGCTCGTCGGCCCTGTCTCCCAGGACCTCCGCAAACAGGTCATCGAGGTCGATGGCCTTGCCCCTGACGGTACGGGCGGGGTCGACCCCGTCCTCTCCGTACTTGAACTGGACGACGGTGCCGATGGTGTTCCTGACGGTTCCGTCGGCGGTCAGCTTCAGGTCCTCCAGCGCGGAGACGAGCCTCCTCTGCATGTAACCGGACCTGGATGTACGGACCGCGGTATCGACCAGACCCTCCCTTCCTCCCATGGCGTGGAAGAAGAACTCGGTCGGGCTGAGACCGGACTTGTAGGAGTTGGAGCAGAATCCCCTGGCGTATGCGCCCAGGTCGCCCTTCTGGAAGTGGGGCAGGGTCCTGTTCCAGTATCCCCTGGCCAGCCTCTCTCCACGGACGGACTGCTGACCGACGCAACCGGCCATCTGGGACAGGTTGAGCATCGATCCACGGGCTCCGGCCTTGGCCATGATGACCGCGGGATTGGTCATTCCCAGGTGCTTCCCTGCGATGCGTCCGGCCTCCTCACGGGCCTCGGACAGGACTCCCTGGACCTCGACCTCGAGGGTCTCCCTGAGGGAGCGCCCGGGCATCTGCTGGAGGGTGTTGTCCCTGAAGGACGCGACGAGCTCGCTCACCCTGTCGATGCACTGGTTGCTGAACTCGTTGATCTGCAGGGCCGCCTCGGCGGGGATGTCCTGGTCGCTGATGCCGGTGCTGAACCCGTGGTTCATCAGGGCGCCCAGCGCCAGCCTGGTGACGTGGTTGATGAATTTCGCGGCCTCGGTGGAGCCGTAGTCGCGGGCGATCCTGTCGAGGATCTTGCCCTTGCTGTTGCCGATTCCCCTGACGTCGATGGTGCCGCACAGCAGCTGGCCATCGCGGATCTTGACGTAGGCGTCGAACTCGCACTGCTCCTTCTTGCACCCGCCCTTGCAGTTCTGGCAGATGTTGGCCTTGAAGGTGGTGCGGAAGTCGCTGGGGAGGACGGTGGAGAACAGCTGCTTGCCGGTCCAGTACGCCTCTCCGGTCTTCTCGTCGATGAACGGCTTGGGCATCTCGATGTCCGGCAGCTTGAACATGATGTTCGCGGCCTCCTCCGCGTTGAACCTGGGGTTCTCGTGGGTCAGGAAGTAGGCGCCGGTGATGTGGTCGTGGATGGCACCGATGATGGGCCCTCCGTACCTGGGGGACAGGATGTTCTCCTGGACCTGCATGAGGATGCGCGCCTCGGCGCGGGCCTCGTCCGACTGGAGGACGTGCAGGTTCATCTCATCGCCATCGAAATCCGCGTTGTAGGGCGGGCAGTCGCACAGGTTGAACCTGAAGGTCCTGCCGGGCATGATGCGGACCCTGTGGGCCATCATGGACATCCTGTGCAGCGAGGGCTGCCTGTTGAACAGGACGACGTCCCCGTTGATGAGGTGCCTCTCGACGGTGTAGTCGACCTCTAGGCCCTCTGCGACGTCCTCGGCGTTCCTCTCGGTGATCCTGATCCTCCTGCCGTCGGAACGGATGACGTAGTTGGCTCCGGGCAGGTAGGGGGCGCTCTCGTCCTCGGTCTCGGCGTCTATGGGGCCGCGGCGGACGATCTCCCTGGCCTTCTCGATGTTGTGCTCGTTGACGTGCAGGGGAACGGTGAGCTCCCTGGCGGCCTTCCTGGGCACTCCGACCTCGTTGATGCTGAGCAGCGGGTCGGGGGAGATGACGGTACGCGCGGAGAAGTTCACACGCTTACCGGACAGGTTGCTCCTGAAGCGTCCCTCCTTGCCCTTGAGCCTCTGGCTGAGGGTCTTGAGGGGACGGCCGGACCTGTGCCTAGCAGGGGGGATCCCCGAGGTCTGGTTGTCGAAGTAGGTGGTGACGTGGTACTGGAGCAGCTCGGACAGGTCGTCCACGATGAGCTGGGGGGCACCGGAGTCGCGGTTCTCCCTGAGCCTCTGGTTGATCCTCAGGACATCGACCAGCTTGTGGGTCAGGTCATCCTCGGATCTGTCTCCGGAGTCCAGGGTGATGGAGGGCCTCACGGTCACCGGGGGCACGGCGAGGGCGGTCAGGACCATCCACTCGGGCCTGCAGGTCTTGGGGTCGATGCCCAGGGTGATCAGGTCCTCGTCGTTGATCCTCTCGAGCCTCTCGCGGACCTCCTTGGGGTTGAGCTTGTGGTTGTTCTCGACCTGCCTGAAGGTGGTGGGCTTGTCCAGCTTGATCTTGATCTGCTCTGCTCCGCAGTACGGGCAGATTCCCTTGCCGGACGCGTCCTTGGCGGTGTCCTTGGCGAAGTTCTTGGCGTCGATGGTGTCTCCTCCGAGCTCCTCCATCTTGTCCATGCTGTCCCTGCGGGCCTTAATCTGCTCCTCGGAGAGCATCAGCCTGCCGCACTGGCAGCAGGTGGACTCCAGCAGCATCTTGATGTCCTTGATGAAGCCGACGTGGATGACGGGCTGGGCGAGGTCGATGTGGCCGAAGTGCCCGGGGCACTCGTCGACCTTGCATCCGCAGGTCTTGCAGCGCAGGCCGGGCTCGATGACTCCCATGTGGGAGTCCATCAGGCCCATCTCGATGGGGTATCCCTCGTCGTCGTAGGTGTCGGCCGTGATGATCTTGGTGGCCGACATCTTCCTGATCTCCTCGGGGGAGATGCAGGAGAACTTGATCGATCCAATCCTCTTGGTGATGCCGCGAACTGTCATCTCAAATCCTCCAGCTGGAGCCTCATGGCGACACCAAGAGACAGGAGCTCGTCCATTAGCAGTTTGAAAGCGTACGAGGTCTGCACGAGGTAGATGCTCGTATTGTTGTTGCAGACGGGGCAGCGGAGGGATCCGTGCCTGTCCATGATGGCGATGTGACCGCAGTTCGGGTTGCCGCAGATGTACTGCTGCGTTCCGTCGGACTCGTCCAGCAGACGGTCCTTGATGACCATGGCCGCGCCATGGCCGATGAGGCAGTCCCTCTCCATCTCTCCGAACCTGAGACCTCCCTGCCTGGAGCGTCCCTCGGTGGGCTGCCTGGTGAGGATCTGCACGGGTCCCCTGGACCTGACGTGCATCTTGCCGCTGACCATGTGGTGCAGCTTCTCGTAGAAGATGACCCCGGTGTAGACCTCGGCCTGGACCATGCGGCCGGTGCGGCCGTCGTACATGATCTCCTTGCCGGTGTTCTTGAAGCCGTTCCTGACGAGGCCGTCCCTGATGGACTCCTCGTTCTCTCCGGAGAACGCGGTTCCGTCGATGATGCGGCCCTCCATGGAGCCGACCTTCCCTGCGATCATCTCGAGCACGTGGCCGATGGTCATACGGGACGGGATTCCGTGGGGGTTGACGACGAGGTCGGGGGTGACTCCCTCGGCGGTGAAGGGCATGTCGCACTGGTCGACGAGCCTTCCGACGACTCCCTTCTGACCGAACCTGGAGCAGAACTTGTCTCCCAGCTCGGGGATCCTCTCGTCCCTGACCTTCACGCGGACGAGCCTGGAGCCGTTCTCGGACTCGGTGATCATGACGGAGTCCACGTATCCCTTCTCGCCGTGCCTGACGGTGACGGATGTCTCCCTCCTCTTCTGGGGCGTGAGGAAGTCGGTCTCCTCCTCCAGGAACCTGGGCGGGGAGGTCTTGCCGATGAGGACGTCGGATCCGTTGACCTCGGCCTCGGGGGAGATGAGCCCGTCCTCTCCGAGCTCGGCGTATGCCATCTCGGCGCGGGCGCCCATTATGTCGGGGGAGGGGATCTCGAAGTGGTCCTCCTGTCCGCCGGGGTAGCGGCGCTCTTCTGCGCGGTAGGACCTCATGAAGGTGGACCTCCCGAGTCCGCGCTGGACGGAGCTCTTGTTCATGACGAGGGCATCCTCGATGTTGTAGCCGTGGTAGGAGAAGACGGCGATGCAGAAGTTCTGGCCGGCGGGCCTGTACTTGTATCCCATGAACTCCATGGTCTGGGTCTGCACCATCGGCCTCTGGGGGTACTGCATCAGGTGGCCCCTGGTGTCGGGCCTGATCCTGTAGTTGGCGGTGGGGATACCCAGGGCCTGCTTACCCATTCCCGCTCCCATGGTGACACGGGGAGCGGAGTTGTGCTCGGGATAGGGGACGATACCGGAGGCGACTCCCAGGATGACCATGGGGTCGATCTCCATGTGCGTGTACTCCTTGGTGAGCTTGGAGGGGACGGCGAACTCGTCGTTGCACCATTTGCACCTGAGCAGGACGTCTCCCTCTTTGCCGGGGTTCATCCAGTCGGCGTCCATGGGGGACATGGCGCGGTTGCAGCAGGGGCACCTCTTGGGGACGTCGTACGCGTCCACCAGGATGAGGGCGTCCTCTTCCTCCTCGGCGTCGATCCACTCCACGATGCCCTCGCGGAACAGGTCGGCCCATTTGATCTTGCCCTCGCGGATCCCCTCGATGTGCTTCCTGGTGATGGACAGCACGCCGTCGTTGATGATGAGCAGGGGCCTCCTGAGGCGGCCCTCGTCGCAGTTGATGATGACCTCGTTCATCTCCTCGTCGTAGCGGACGTTGATCTCGTCGGGGATCAGTCCGACCCTCCTCCTGCTCCTGATGTCGGACACCAGGTGCTTGGGGTCGCTGTGCATTCCGACGAGGTCCCCGTTGACGAAGACCCTGCTTCCGGAGCCGGTCTTGACGGAGTCGATTCCGGACTCGCGGAGCATGAACGTGACGTCGGACTCGCTCATGCCCTCGGAGATGTCGATGATGAGCGCGGCGTTCTTGACCAGTCCGCAGTTCTGACCCTCGGGGGTCTCGGACGGGCACAGCCTGCCCCACTGGGTGGGGTGCAGGTCACGGGCCTCGAAGTGGGGCTGGGACCTGGTCAGGGAGGAGGTGATCCTCCTGAGGTGGGACATGGCGCTCAGGTTGGAGGTCCTGTCGAGCAGCTGGGAGACTCCGGCGCGGCCGCCGACCCAGTTGCCGGTGGCGAGGGCGTGCAGGAGCTTGTGGGTGAGCAGGTCCGGGCGGATGGAGGAGGCGATGTTGAGCTCGCTCCTCTTCCTGCCCCAGTTCCTCTCGAGCTGGTACTTCAGGTCTTTCATGAGGCCGCTGAAGCTGGTCCTGAACAGGTCCTCCATGAGGTCGCCGGACAGCTTGAGCCTCTTGTTAGCGTAGTGATCCTTGTCATCCTCCTTCCTGATGCCCAGAGACAGCTCGAGCACTGTGCGGGCGATACGGCCGAGGAAGATGGCCTTCTTCATGCGGTCCTCGGGCTTGTCCCCGAGGTGCGGCAGGAGCGAGCGGTCGAGGATGCTCTCGACCTTCTTGGTCCTGTACTCCTTCGCCTGACCGGCGGCGAAGTTCCTCTCCAGGAAGAGGATGGCGTCCTCCTGGGTGTGGAACCCGTTGGGCGCGTAGTTCTTCTTGTCGTTGGACGCCTCGATGTTGGCGTACACGATGTTCATCATGGCGTCGTCGGAGACGATGGTCTCGAAGATGTCCTTGTCCTTCTCCATGCCCAGAGCCCTCATGAGGGCGACGAGGGGGATGGACCCGGAGGCGACGGGGACGGAGACCATGAGGGTGCCGTCCTTCTTCTTCTCGACCAGGGTCAGCGCGCGGTAGCCCTCCCTCTGAGAGAACACCTTGGCGGTCTCCAGGGAGGTTCCGTACTTGTCGTTGTACTCGACCATGACCCTGTTGGGGGCCAGGTCTTCGAGCGTGATGAGGACCCTCTCGGTTCCTCCGATGATGAAGTATCCGCCGGGTTCCCTGGGGTCCTCCTTCTCCTTCATGAGCTCGGCGATGTACTCATCGTCGGTGAGGGAGCGCTCCAGGCGCTTCTCCATGTTGGATTTCTCGAGGTTGCATCCCTTGGACCTGACCATCATGGGGAGGTCCCCGACCTTGATCCACCTCTCGTTCTCGGGGATGTCCTTCTCGATGCCGTCCTCGTAGACGTCGAACCTGACGAAGACCGGGGACATGTAGTTGAGGTTCCTGAGCCTGGCCTCCATGGGGGTCAGGTCGTGGCAGTATCCGTTGGCCTCCATGACCTTGGGCTGCTCGATGCGGATGGTGGGCTTGGCCTGCTGGTCGACCCTGCCGTCCTCGTCCCTCCTCCTGCCGATGCGGATCTCGATGTCCCTGTCGCCGGTGCGCTCCTTGTCGAGCCTGATGATGCCGCGCTCGGCATCGTCGGTGGGGACGCGGATGTCGTCGACGATCCTCTGCATCCTGCTGTTGGGATTGTCGGGGGTGGCGAGGAAGTCGTTGAAGGAGGAGATGTGGTGGTTGACGATGTTGTGCTCGTTGAAGTACAGCTTGACGAGGTCCCTCATGTTCATCCCCTCGTTACGAGCCTGTACGCCACAAACTCCTGGGCGGTTTCGCTCTTCCTTACGACTTTAATCACGGACCCCTCCTCGATGGGGTGTCCGTGTACGCTCTCCAGGACCTTGATTCCCGGATCGCTCTTCTTGATTTTCGGAAGCTGGTCGCGTGTGATTCCTTTCCTGGAAAGGACCGCCTCGGCCTCCTCCTCGGTCAGAAGGTGGTGTTCGGGCACCAACCTGTGCTTCAGCACGTTAAACTGTACGTTCTCTGTTGCCAAGTGATTCACCTACTTTTGCCCAGCCCGGTCAGCTGGAAACCGGTTTGCGAGAAATTGTGCACGTTGAATTCCCCATACTTGATCCGCCGTCGATCGCTCATGAAGCCCGCGCCCGAAGGCGCGTCACATTCTTCTGGCATCCCCTCCCACCCTACCTATATTAGATAGATAAGGGGATGATACGGCAACGCCCATACAGGAAGTAGGATATAAAACTATCGGAGATAGCGGGAGCTGTCCGGATCCCATCCGGCCCGACTCGGGCCCGCATCGTGCCGTATATGGCGCCAAAGATATAAAAGTCGACGTCCGGGAGCCGCCGTTGGGGGCCCCCGTCCGCCGGTCAAGCGTCGGAGGAGGACGCACCGCTGCGGTGCGCGCGCCTGCCCATGACGAGGAGCAGCACGGAGTTGACCACCACCGCGACCGAGCCGACGTTATGGACGATAGCACCCTCGACCGGGCCGAGGACGGCGAACATAGCCAGGCAGACCGCCATGAAGTTCCAGCATAGGGAGAACGCTATGTTCACGTTGATCTTCGTCTTCATCTTCCTGCAGAGGGCCACCACATGGGGGACGGAATCCACCCTGTCGCCCACGAGGACCATGTCCGCTGCTTCGACGGCGATGTCGGACCCGATGCCCCCCATGGCTATGCCGACCCACGCCTTGCGGAGGGAGGGGGCATCGTTCACCCCGTCCCCGATCATGCAGACCTTGGAGCCTCCGCTCTGCATGGTTTCGATATGTGCCAGCTTGCCTTCTGGCGTGCAACCGGAGACCACCTCTGAGATGCCAGCCTCCGCCGCCATGTGCTCAGCGGCGCGGCTGTTGTCGCCGGTCAGCAGGACCGTGCGGATGCCCATCCCGCCGAGCTCCGCGACAGCCTCCTTTGACTCCGGGCGCATGGTGTCCGATAGGGCGATGAAGCCTGCGTAAGAGCCGTCCACGGCCACCAGGATGATGGTGCATCCATTCCCGTACAGGCCTTCGGCGCTGGCCATCCTGGATGGCGGCACGTCGATGCCGTTCTCCTTCAGGAGCTCGATGTTCCCCATGAGGACCACGGAGCCGTCCACCACCGCGCGGACGCCCCTGCCGACTGTCATGGAGAACTCCGAGGGGCCCACGACCTCCGTACCAAGGGACCTGTAGTGGTCCGTTATCGCACGTCCCAGGGGGTGCTCGGAGAGCGACTCCGCGGATGCCGCCAGCATCCTGAAGCGGCCTTCGTCCATATCTGCTGATTCTGCTGCTACCGACGGGTTCCCCTCGGTGATGGTCCCGGTCTTATCAAAGGTGAAAACGTCGACCGAGGCCATGCGCTCGAGGGAATCCCCGTCCCTGACCAGCACGCCGTGCTTGGTCAGGTTCCCCATGGCGGCCACGACCGCGGTCGGCGTCGCCAGGATGAAGGCGCAGGGGCAGAACACGATCATGACCGTGACCGCCCTGTATATGTCGGATGTCACCAGGTAGGTAACCAGAGCCAGTACCATGACCAGTGCTACCAGGTAGGTTGCCCACTTGTCCGCGATGCGGACGACGCTGGTCTTCTCCGCGTCCACGGACGCCGCCAGGTCGGCGAGCCTCTGCATCGAGGAGTCGCCGGAGGCCTTTGTGGACCTCATATCGAACGCTCCCGTCATGTTCATCGTTCCGCTGTACACCTCGTCACCGGCGCCCTTGTCGACCGGAACCGATTCTCCGGTCAGCACAGCCTGGTCGATGGAAGTTGTACCAGATACGATGATCCCGTCCACGGGGACGGACTCTCCGGGGCGGATCCTGACGATGCTGCCCACCGCTATCTCCTCGACGGGGACCTCCCTCTCGGAGCCGCCCTCGACTATCCTGCCGGTCTTAGGCGTCATGCTGATGAGCTTCTCGATGCCCTTGTTGGCCTTCGCGGCGGAGATGTCCTCCAGCAGGCCGCCGATCTCCATGATCAAAGCGACCTCTCCGGCCGCGAACCACTCCTGGAGGCAGATCGCGGCGATGATCGCCATCGCGACCAGCACGTCCGCCTTTATGTCATGGCGCAGGATGAGGCCGGTGGCAGCATCCCAGAGGATGGGAGCTCCGCACAGGATGATGGCCACCCACGCGATATCGAACGGGAGGTCTAAGACCTTGAAGAAGGACAGGACCAAGGATATAGCGGATACTATGAGTAGTAACACGGAGCGCTTGACATCGTCCTTCAAGAACTCTGCGATCGCCGACATATTATCGCTTTCGCCATCTTGGAATGCGTGGATTTATTAACTTCGGGTCCTAGGATACGAATCTGAGAATCGTCATACTCGCATACCAATAATTATTCCAACGTAACATCCTTATGTTAATTTCTTTTAATTCGTATTACTGAACCTGCCGCCGGATAGCAAGCAGACTGGATTCGTATGCATCATGTGTCACGAATCCCATGGAACGCTTTTTCTACGGGTCGCAACATACCTCCCGCATGAAATCCGGATACGTCTGGGGCAAGAAGCTCGCCCTCGTCATTGTGGATCCTCAGCGCAAATTCTCACTGAACATCCCCGAATGGGAGTCCCGCAGGGACTCCGGGGTGAAGGGGATAAACAGGTTCGCCAGGATCTTCAGGGAGAACGGAGCCCCCGTCGTTTTCATCCACTTCGACGGCGCATCGCATACCGGCTACGCCAAGGACGACGGCGACGAGTGGCTCGAGGGCATGGAGACCGCGGACTCCGATATCGTGGTCCACAAGACCAACATGAGCTGCTTCAAGCAGACGGATCTGGAGGAGGTCCTCAGGAGCAGGGGGGTGGACTGCGCCATTTACGTCGGGATGCTGACCGAGTACTGCGTCATCAGCACCTACTTCGGATCCTCCGAGAGGAGCATCTTCCCCTATCTCGGCGAGGGCGCTCTGATCCCCTACAACTCCAACGGCAACGAGGCGGCGGAGCTCATCTGCAACACCCTGAGCCCCGAGCTCGCCGAGAAGTTCCTGAAGGGGGAGCAGCCCGAGATCAGACTAGAGGACGTCATCCGAATCGGTTGCCCGGCATCATCGGATCCCTGGAATAAGAGTACCTATCGCCGCGCATGTACTGGGGCGCTAACGGCTCCTTGCGGAGCATGAGGAACAGCCATGGCATCAGCGGCGTCCAGTCCTTTATCGGGCAGATGACGCGCATGCCCTTGATGCCTGGCACATCCATAGGGGAGGTCGGGATGCGCTCTCCCGTGAGGCACACGGAGGCCCCATACTCCCTCATGGACGGAAGCAGGGATCCGAAGGATATCCTGCCGTCGACGATCTGCATGCCCTTGCCTTCGGCATAGAAGCGGATGAATCCGTAGGCCTCCTTGTCGAACGACCCCTCCTCTGGGATCAGCACGGTGCCGAGGCCGGCATCCAATGCGAGCAGGGCCACCGCCTCGGAACGGATATCTCCCGTGAAGAGCACCGCCGACCTGAGGTTCTTGCGGACTATGTTGGACCTCAGGTAACCGGAGGCGCCGGTAGCGGCGCCGGTAATGGCCTTGGAGTTCAGCTCGATAAGGTCCATCCACGTCGGAGACTGCCCCTCGTCATGGAACCTGGCGCCGTGAGCCTCCTTGATCCCGACGGCGACCCCGTTGCCGGATTCCCTCATGCCGGAAGCGTCCATCTTGGCGATGCCCACGGCCACGACCTTGCCAGAATCGCCGATGACGGCGACCCTGTCCCCTTTGGAGACGGCATCGTCGACGGAGGCCACGCCGGATGCCATCAGGCTGCGCCCCATCTTGGCGAAATGCGTCGCATCATGGGTGCAGACGACCCTGTGGGCCGTTATGCCGCCGGCGATCATCCTCAGGCCCGCCAGCGTCATGTACGCCGTCGGGACCCCCCCGGTATAGGACAGCTTCAGCGCCACCGCGCCGTTGACCACGACGGCTTCGCTGTCGGTCGTGCGGACGATGACCGCGATGCCGCCGTCCGGGATCAATGCGGCTCCGCACCCGTCCCCATGGAAGGCATCCACGGCATCCCTTATCCTGCGTACATCAGCAGGTGATGCGGGGCGGACCTCGCCGTCGTGCGTGGAGACTGTACTGGCAGTCAGACCGCACTTGGGGCACTTGCTGCCGATGGCCACCGGCATGTTGCACGATATGCACCACATGACATCCATCGCTTAGTCTCCTTGGTCTTCTTCCTGCGCTCCTTGCGGGCCTCCCACTGCTTGACGGTGTCCCTGGCATCGCGGTTGCCGCGTTCGGCGGCCATGCGCATGTACCTGCGGTACTGCTCCTCGTCGCTCTCGACGCCGGTCCCGTCCTTGTACATCAGGGCCAAGCCGTAGAGCGCGGATGCGTCCCCCATTGCCGCTGCGTTGCGCATGAGGAAGAATGCCTTGGCCTCGTCCTTCTGGACGCCGATGCCGTCGCGGTAGAACTCCGCCAGGCGGGCCCTGGGGGCGCCCCCGATGACCGCCGCCTTCGACATCAGGTCGAAGCCCGCATGCGGGTTGGGCTTGCCGTCCTTCCCGCCGGTGGCGTACCTGAGGGCCAGCGATACCATCGACTGGCTGGTGAAGCACAGGGACGATTCCTTCAGCAGCTCCTTCTGCAGCTTGAGATCGCCCCTGCGGTGCTTCAGGACTTCCATCGCGGCCTTGCGGGAGTCCACGAGCACGGTGCTGGAGTAGGTAGCGAACCACTGCTTCGCAGCCTCGGGGTCCTTCTCAACGCCTATGCCGTTGGAGTACATGGCCGCGACCTGGTACTGCGATTTGGCGTTCCCGGCCCTGGCGGACAGGAGGTGCCACTTGAAGGCCTCCGCATGGTCCTTGGCGACGTACTTCCCGTCGGAGTAGAACTCGGCGAGCTTGGACATGGCCCTGGGATGGCCGGCCTCAGCGGCAGCCTTCAGTATCTCGACGTACCTCGAGAAGTCGCGGGGGACGCCCTGCCCCTCGCGGTACATGTCAGCCATGGCCACGTCGGAGTCCAGCCATCCGATCTCGGATGCCTTCTGGAAGTACTCCAGGGCCTCCCGGTAGTCGTCGGCGGTGAGCGCGGAGCGGTAGACCGCCATCGCGTAATTATGGTAATCGTAGGGATAGCCGGAGGCAGTCTGCTCCTTCAGGATGCCCCTTATCCTCTCGACCTGATGGCGCACCTCCCCGGACAGTGTGGCGTGCTTCCTGCGGGCATCGTTGCTGCCGTTGTCCGCCGCCCTGCGATACAGGTCGGCGGCGGCCTCCTCGTCGCCCTCCGCCAGGATGATGTCGGCTAGCTCGCACTGGGCCATCGGGTGGTCCCTCTTGGCCGCCTCCTCGAGCCACCTCCTGCGCTGGGCCTCGTCCATCTCCACGCCGTTCCCGTCGCGGTAGAATGTGGAGAGCCTGTACTGTGCGGAAGACGAACCGCCCTCAGCCAGGGACATGGTCTCCTCCACGGAGTCGTTGATGGACCTCTGGTAGGCATCGCAGACCTCGTCCGCCGGGCCGTCCATGGCGATGGTGTGATTGTTGATCCAGATGGCGCGGCTGCAGGTCCTGCGGATCGTACCCATGCTATGGGATGTGAACAGAACGGTCTTCCCGCTGCGGACCAGCTCCTTGAGGTGCTCGGACGCCTTGGACGCGAACGCCATGTCGCCGGTGCTCAGGGCCTCGTCCACAAGGTAGATGTCGGCATCGACGTTGACCATGACGGAGAACGCCAGGCGGGACCTCATGCCGGAGGAGTACGTCCTCACGGGGTTGTCGATGTACACTCCGAGGTCGGTGTAGGCGACGATGTCGTCTATGCGCCTCTCGACCTCCTTGCGGGGTATGCCGTAGAGCTCGCTGCGGAGGAAGATGTTGTCCCTCCCCGAGAGGTCGCCGTGGAACCCCATGCTGAGCTCCAGGATGCTCGCGATCTTGCCGTCGACCTCGACGGTCCCGGCATCGGGCTCTATGATACCCGACACCATCTTCAGGAACGTGCTCTTGCCGCATCCGTTGCGGCCCAGGATCGCGACGATGTCCCCTTTCATCACATCCAGGTCGATGTTCTCGAAGATGGGGTACTCGACGTGCTTCTTCTTCTTGCCGTCCATCTCCACGATCCCGTACGACTTGCGCAGGCCGCGGATGCTGATGGCTACTCCCGGCTCCATCGGAGCACCTCCGGGAATCTCTTCTCGTAGCGGAAGAACACCCATGCGCCCACGAAGAAGAACACGGCGGCGAGGAGCACGCTGGCCGCCAGGTACTCGATGTGCGGAAACGCACCGTAGTAGAGGATGTCGTGGAACGTCTCCACGTAGTACGTGAACGGATTGAACCACACGATGTCCTTGAGCAGGCCCTTCGCCTCGCTGACCAGGAAGAACGTGGGGGTGATCCAGAAGACCAGCCTCATCATGACGCTCATGAAGTACCCCAGGTCCCGGACGAACACCGTCACCGTGGATACCAGGTAGCTGCATCCCAGACAGAATATGAACATCAGCCCCAGCTCCACCGGGATCATCGCCGCGCCCCACCAGTTGACGTACTGTCCGGACAGCAGGATGACCATGATGATGAACACGTAGGCGAAGACCACTCCCAGGAAGTCGGTGATGACCGATGACAGCACCACTATCTCCCTAGGGAACTTCATCTTCGTCAGGTAGTTGGCGTTGCCCAGCACGGCCCTGCCGCGCAGGCTGCTGCTGATGAATGTGATCGGGAACATACCGGCCGCCAGATAGATCCAGAAGTCCTCGAGGGGCCTGGGCCTGATGGCGGTGAAGGTGATGTACAGGACGATCGTCATCATGATCGGCATGAGGAGGTGCCATGCGAATCCGACATAGGTGCTCCTGTAACGCCCGGCGGTGTTCCTGCGGACCATCGCGGAAAGCACCACGCGGTTGTCGATGACGTCTTTGAAGGATTGGATCAGGCGTGATATCAGATTCATGTTCGCACCCTCCTGAAGTAGTAGATGATCCCGACGAGGATCGCGATGCAAAGGCCCACCACCGGCAGGTTCTCCACCGGGTACGGCCTGTCGCCTATGCGGATGATCACGAGCTCGGTATCCTCGTTGGCGATATCTACCGGCACCTCCACACCTTTCTGTATCGTCAGGGTTGTGTGGGCCTTGGGAGTGTCGTACCCCCCCACGTTCATGCAGCCCGGGGCGAGCTCGACCTTATCGGACGTGATGGTGACTTCGCTCAGCTGCGTGTGGTAGAAGGCGTAGCCGCCGAGGTACTCGAGGTTCTCGCCGAACTCCGCGGACACCATGTTGATGCAGCCCATGAAGACCGCGTCCATGACCACCCTCAGGGTGGCCGGGAACACCACGGATTCCAGCCCGGTCTCGGAGAACGCCAGCATGCCCATACCCACCAGGCCGTTGGCCTGGAAGCCCTTCAGCGCGCTGCATCCCGAGAAGGCCATGGCATCGATGTACAGGACGCCGTCCCACATGTAGACGTATTCCAGGGACGAGCATTCGGAGAATGCCGCATAGGATACCTCTGCCTGGTCCAGTATCTTGACGTTCTTGAGATGGCTGCAACCGGAGAATGCCCAGGGGGAGATTGTATCGGCTTCCGCAGGTATCGTCAGGGATTCGTCCGTCTTGCCGGCCGGATAGCACTTCAGGCTCAATATGGAGCGTTTCTCGTACAGCACCCCTTCTTCCGCCGGATAGAATTCATTTTCCGACTCGAAATATCTCAGATTCTGACATCCGATGAACGCCCCGTCCGCGACGTTGACCACGGCCTCCGTGATGTTGATGGTCTCCAGCCCGGTATTGGAGAAGGCGTACATGCCGATGGTCCTCACGTTGTTGAGCGAGATGTTCTGCAGCGATTCACAATTTGAGAACGCGCTGTCTTCGATGATGAGGACGGATGACGGCATGGTATTGACCCCATCCATCGTCATGTTGAATTCGCGGAGATGGCGGCAATTGGCGAACGTCTCACTCTGAATGATCGATACATTGCCGTAAATCCAAATCGACTCGAGTGAGCCGCTGTAGAATGCCCTCTGCTCTATCTCGGTGACCTTGGTCGAGACCGCGACGCTCGTCTTCTTGGCCGGGCTCGATACTAATGTCGTGCCCCCGTTGGCATACAGGACCCCATCAACGGATTCGTAGATCGGATTCTCGTAATCGACCTCTATGGATTCCAATTCGCCCCCGACGATGGCTCCGCTTTCTATCTTCGTGACGTTCGCCGGGATGGTGACCGATGTCAATTTGGATCCCATGGGGATGGCTAATGTCCCGATGGTCGTGACGGTATAGGTCGTTCCCTCGTATTCGACGGTGTTGGGTATATTCAGATGGCCCTCCAAGTTGAGATCCACCAGACTCACGGCAACATAGTGATCGAAGAGTACCTCATACTCCACGCCTTCGATGGTGAATATATCGGTCTCGCTATCCCCTCCATCCGCTTCCGCTGGGAAGGTGATCAGGACAGCTGATGCCGCTGCTACGATTACTATTATCGCCAACGGCCATGGGGATTTCATGACGGCCGTTAAGGGATTTAGATGTTATATTACTAACGAGAAAGTAACCTAACTTTGACACATCGAGTAAGGATCGAGGGCATTTTCGAGAGTTCTGGGCAATGAAGAAGTACGGGCGTTCCTGTACGCTCTCTCATGTCTAACAAACATAGGGCTACAGGA
>SUTA01000038.1 GCA_015063135.1 Thermoplasmata archaeon | reverse complement strand
AACATGGGGCCGTAAGCTCCGATGCTGAGGTGCTTGTCGAAGACGACGACGGCCTTCTTGCCCTTCATGACCTTGGCGAGGGCTGCCTCGGGCCAGGGCCTGTAGACGTGCGGCATGGCGCAGCCGGCCTTGATGCCCTGCTGGCGAAGCATGTCCACGGTGGCCTTCATGGTGCCGAAGGAGGAACCGAGGACGATCGCGACGAACTCGGCATCGTCGCACATGTACTCGTCGACGAGGTTGTACCTCCTGCCGGTGAGCTCCTCGAACTCCTTGAACACCTCCTCCGCGACCTCCAGGGCCCTCTGCATGGCCAGCACGGACTGGTACTTGTGGGGATAGTAGAAGTCGGGGCCGTCCATGTTCCCGTGGGACACAGGGTGCTTGACATCCAGGAGGGGGTAGAGCGGGCGGAACTCGCCGACGAACTTCTTGACATCGGCGGTCTCGACCACGGACATCCTCTCGATGGCGTGCGTCAGGATGAATCCGTCCAGGTTGACCATCACTGGGAGCTGGACATCGGGGTGCTCGGCGATCCTCGGCGCGATGATCGAGTTGTCGTACGCCTGCTGGACGTTCTCGGAGAACAGCATGACCCATCCGCAATCGCGGGCGGACATGGCGTCTCCGTGGTCGTTGTTGATGTTGATGGGTCCGCTGATGGCCCTGTTGGCCACAGCCATGACCAGGGGGGTCCTCATGGCGGCGGTGATGGGGAGCATCTCCCACATGTAGGCCAGTCCCTGGGATGCGGTGGCGGTGAAGGTCCTGGCGCCGGCCGACTCGGACGCGGTGCACAGGGTGAGCGCGGAGTGCTCGGACTCAACGCAGACGAACTCGGTGGAGACCTCACCGTTCGCGACGTACTCGGCGAACTTCTCGACGATGATTGTCTGGGGGGTGATGGGGTACGCGGCGCAGACATCGGGGTCGATCTGCTTCCATGCCATGGCGACCGCGTTGTCGCCGTTGATTGCGATATCCTGTGCCATGCTCACTCCTCCTTCATGGTGATGGCGCCCTTGGGGCAGACCTTGGCGCAGATCCCGCAGCCCTTGCAGTGGGTCATCTTGATGCCGGACATCTTGTCGTCCCTGAAGACGATGGAGTTGTCAGGGCAGTAGATCCAGCACGTGTAGCAGTCGATGCACTTCTCCTGGTCGACCACTGGTACGAAGCTCCTCCAGTCGCCGGTGAAGAACTTCTCGGAGTTCCCGGCCTCGACGATGCGTCCTCCGACCACGAGGTCCTTGATGTTAGCCATTGCCATTTCGCTGCACCTCCTTGTATCCCCTCTTGAGGGCGGAAAGGTTCTTCACGATGACCTTATCGGAGAGCTTCCCGGTGAATTTGGTGGTGATCTGGTCCTCGAGATTGTCGTAGGGGACCAGCTCCTTGACCGCGATGAGGGCTCCGAGCATGACGGTGTTGACCGTGGGCCTGCCGATCTCCTCGATGGCGATCTTGTTCGCATCGAGGGTGTGGCACTCCACATCGGTCATGAGGGCGTCCTGCAGCTCCTTGGGGGAGCCGGCGTAGTTCGCCAGTATGATGGAGTCCTTCTTGGTCCCGAGAGCCACGTCGACCTTGCCGACGAGGGTGCCGTCCATGATGATGACGATGTCTGGCTCATATACCTGGCTGTGGACCAAGATGGGCTTCTCGGAAATTCTCGTGAAGCCCCTGATGGGAGCTCCCATCCTCTCGGGCCCGAACTCGGGGAAGGCCTTGACGTACTTGCCTGCAGAAATAGCCGTTTCGGCCAAGATCTCATTGGCGGTGACGAGCCCCTGCCCGCCCCTGCCGTGCCAACGTATCTCGATGTCCATAATAAGCACTGAGGCCTGTATCGCCCCGCCCATATAAACCCTTTGTATAACATGTCAATATAAGCATCGGATAATGCAGAAAACGATGTTGCTTTTTGCAGAAATCCATAGTTTTTTCTACGGAATCCGTTAAAAAATATACGATATCCGTATGGAAGATTTTTTATGGTGGAGCTACTACAAAAGTTGTGGCTCGGGGCACCCTTATTATACGCGGATAATATTGGGTCAATCAGTGGGCTGACGCCCGAACATCCTTTCCATAACAGCGGGGTTTCCCAATGGACAAGAAGATCGTAGACGTTAACGAACTGCACGTTGAAGATGTACCTTTTGTAGGAGGAAAGGGCGCCAACCTGGGCGAGCTGACAAATGCCGGCTTCCCGGTGCCCGAGGCCTTCGTTCTCACCACCGTCGCTTACGACTACTTCATCGAGAAGAGCAAGCTCTTCAAGAAGATAGAGGAGGAGCTGAAGTCTTTCGACAGGAAATCGGATGACAGCCTCACCGCCGCCTCCGAGAGGATAAGGGAACTCTTCGACAAGTGCGAGATCCCCGCCGACCTGAAGAAGGAGATCGTCAGCAAGTACAAGCAGCTGTTCCCCCGCGGGAAAACCGGCTTCGTCGCCGTCAGGTCCAGCGCCACCGCCGAGGACCTGCCCGACGCGAGCTTCGCCGGACAGCAGGAGACGTACCTCAACGTCAAGGACGAGGAGGACCTGTTCGACAAGATCAGGAAATGCTGGTCCTCCCTCTTCACCGCCCGCGCCATCGCCTACCGCGAGAAGCAGGGATACGCCCACGAGGAGGTCAAGCTGGCCGTCGTCGTCCAGAGGATGGTCAACTCCGAGTTCTCCGGCATCATGTTCACAGTGGACCCCAACAGCGGGGCCAAGCAGATCGTCATCGAGGCCGGCTACGGCCTCGGCGAGGCGATCGTCGGAGGCGAGGTCACCCCCGACACCTACATCATCGACAAGCAGAAGATGGAGGTCATGAAGAAGAGGATCTCCACCCAGACCTGGAAGTACGTCCGTGGCAAGAACGGCGGATGCGAGAAGGTCGACATGCCCGAGGCCATGGTCAAGGCCCAGAAGATCACGGACGCCAAGATCCTCGAGGTCGCCGAGATCGGGAGGCAGATCGAGATCCACTACGAGAAGCCCATGGACATGGAGTGGTGCGTCGAGGACGACCGCGCCTACATCGTGCAGGCGAGGCCGATCACCGCCACCGGCAACTCCGCCACCAACGAGTCCGTCGGCGCCGAGGTCTCCAGCGAGAACATCGTCGCGAGCGGGCTCGGAGCCAGCCCCGGCCTCGCCACTGGGAAGGTCATCATCTACGACACCAGCATGAGCCTGGACGCCATCAAGGACGGGGACATCCTGGTCACGAAGATGACCATGCCCGACATGGTCCCCGCCATGAGCAGGGCCGCCGGAATCGTCACCGACGAGGGCGGGATGACCTGCCACGCGGCCATCATCTCCAGGGAGCTCGGTACCCCCTGCGTCGTCGGAACCGGCAACGCCACCGAGATCCTGAAGGACGGAATGGACGTCACCGTCGACGGAACCACCGGGAACGTCTACAAGGGAATCATCAAGAAGAAGGGAGCCGAGCAGCCCGCCGCGACCGGAGCAGCATGCGTCTGCGCCGAGTACGTCCCCATCACCGGGACCAAGGTCATGGTCAACATGTCCATGCCCGCCAAGGCCGAAGAGATCGCCCAGCTCCAGTGCGACGGAGTGGGCCTCATGAGGTCCGAGTTCCTCTTCACCAACTACATCGGCGAGCACCCCTGCGCCGTCATCGAGGACGGGCGCGCGGACGAGCTCATCGACAAGCTCGCAGACGGCATCTCCAAGGTCGCCAGGGCGTTCTACCCCAGGCCGGTTGTCCTCAGGACCTCCGACTTCAAGACCAATGAGTACCACGACATGAAGGGCGGCGCGGACTACGAGCCCAACGAGGACAACCCCATGATTGGATGGAGGGGCTGCTCCAGGTACGTCTCCGAGAACTACCGCGAGGCGTTCATGTGCGAGCTCAAGGCCATCAAGAAGGTCAGGGACGAGATGGGCTTCAAGAACCTCAACATGATGCTCCCGTTCGTCAGGACCATCCAGGAGGTGGAGGACATCACCGAGATGATGAGGTCCGTAGGCCTCAGGAGAGGCAAGGACTTCAAGCTGTACTTCATGGCCGAGATCCCCGTGAACATCTTCATGGCGGACGAGTTCTGCAAGTACTGCGATGCGTTCTCCATCGGATCCAACGACCTGACCCAGCTCACCATGGGCTGCGACAGGGACTCAGACATCCTCGGCCACATGGGCTACTTCGACGAGAGGAACGAGGGGGTCAAGAGGGCCATCGCCCAGCTGATCAAGGTCGCACACGAGAACGGCAAGTTCGTGAGCATCTGCGGGCAGGGACCCTCCGTGTACCCCGAGTTCACCGAGTTCCTCGTCGAGCAGGGGATCGACTGCATCTCCCTGAACCCCGACACCTTCAACAAGACCAAGAGGATCATCGCCTCCGCCGAGCAGAAGATCATCCTCAGGGACCTGAGGAACCTCAGGCAGAAGCTCTGAACAAGGGGCGCCGTCCCCGGCGCCCCATCTTCCTTCTTCCCTCCACTTTTTGATAATAAGTAAATAAAGGGATGTTCTCACGGCATCCATGTCAGGGAAAACACCGATATCCGAACGCGTCAACGAGGTCATACCGGCCAACACGGCCGCTCTCGCGATGTCGTTGCAGATCCCTACGTTCTACAAGTACATGGCCTACTACGACCAGGGCATCCTCAAGCCCATCCCTCCGCTCGTCATGGGCTTCCTGGAGCTCGTAGACAACGGGACCGACGCCGACGGTGCCAGGGAGTACCTGTCCTCGCACCTCGAGAAGAGGGGGGACGTCACCTCCCAGGCCCAGCAGGCCCCTGCCGCCAAGACCGACGAGGTCGAGGCCCTCGTGAAGAGGATCGAGGGCACCAGGTCCGGCGTGAAGATGCAGGAGGAGGCCATCGAGGCCAACTACGCCCGCCTCGACGAGCTCCGCGCCAACATCCCCGGCCTGGAGGCCGAGCACAACGCCGACCCCGACAACATGGACAAGCGCATGCGCCTGGACGTCGAGAGGAGGAACATCGAATCCACGGAGTCCCAGATCGAGAAGCTCTGCGAGATGAGGGGCAGGATGATGTCCGACCTCGACTCCCTCGTGGAGGAGTACGAGACCATCACCGGCGGCGAGATCGCCAAGAGGTGGACCAAGGGCGAGGTCAGGACCCTGTGCGTCGGAGATGCCGGCAGGTCCATGATCATATTCGACGAGCCCATGGGCAAGCCCGACACCGTCAGGGTCCTGATAACCATCGAGACCCCCTACGGCACCCTCCCCGTGGCCTCCATCGCACCTTCAGAAGGATGCGACTACGTCACCATCGGCGACATGGTGCCGGCGGCCAAGCTCTCGTACGAGGTCGTTGAAACATATTCCGAGAAGGAGCTGCGCTCCGGCAAGTTCAAGCTGATGTTCGAGTGATACCATGGCAACTGAGATAAGGATCCAGATCGACGGCGTTGAGAGCGAGGTTTACCGCGACATGATCATCCCCGACGACTTAAACGTCGGCGACCTATGCGATATCATCGTGGCCCTGTACGACTGGTCCTTCGAGGAGGAGCGCCACATGTCCGATACCAACGGCAAGGTGGACGGCGCCGAGCTTGTCATGATGCACCTGAACGGCCTGAAGTTCTCCTACAAGGACGGCCTCTGGACCGCGTCCGTCACCATCAAGGGCGAGCGCGACGGGGAGCCCCCCATGGTCACCGGCTACGCCTGGAAGTACATCACTGATGACATAACCGGCCCCGAGGACCTCAACAAGCTGGAGCGCGACGGCGCCAACGCGGCCATGCCCGACCACTATCTGGCACTCAAGAGGTTCGCGGAGCTCCCCCGGTTTGATATCAACGAGTTCAACGACTGGCTCAAGAGCTGCCTGCGAATTCGCTTGGCCCTCGGGTCCTCGGCCCCGCAGACGGGGCAGAACACGTCCTCCGGATCCAGCTTCGCGTAACAGTACTTGCACCTGCCCTCGGCGTTCGCCTTCGCGGCGGCCCTACTGAACAATCCCCTGCAGGCCACGATCGCCAGGAGCACCACCCCTCCGATGAGGAGGATGTTGAACAGCCAGCCGAACCATGCAGAATCGCCATGGTAGATGGACGAGTAGAAGAACAGGCGGATTATGACCACCATAAGCCAGATCACCATTATGATCATCCCGAAGCGGTTCACCGTCTGCTGGTCCATGGCACGCCCATGCCCTCTCGGTACATAATACGCGCGCACGACAGTTTATTAACGCGCTCCCTAATCATCCCGGCATGAAGACATCCAGGAGGATTTCCGAGATCCCCATGTCGGGCATCAGGAAGATGTTCGACCTCGCAGGTCCGAACTCCATAAACCTCGGCCTCGGGGAGCCCGATCTGGCACCCCCTGAGGAGGCTATCAGGGGCATGAACGAGGCCGCATCCAAGGGCCTCAACAAGTACGGCCCCACCGCCGGCATACCGGAGCTCCGCGCGGCCATCGCCAAGAGGTTCTCCATGTACGGGGAGCTCGAAGCCGGCAACATCATGGTCACCCCCAGCGGATCGTCGGCCCTCCTGGAGATCACCCAGAGCATGATCGACCCCGGCGACGAGGTCCTCATCCCCAGCCCCGGGTTCGTCATTTACGGACCCCACACCACCCTCGCGGGCGGGAAGCCCGTGGAATACAGGCTCACCCCCGGCGACTTCCAGCCGGACATCGACCACATCCAGTCCCGGATCACCCCCAGCACTAGGATGATCGTGGTCACCACACCCTCCAACCCGACCGGCGGTGTCCTCACGGAGGAGTCCAAGAGGGCGCTGTGCGACATCGCGGCCGACAGGGGCATAACCATCCTCTCCGACGAGGTCTACGACTCCTTCGTGTACGAGGGGAAGCACGTCTCCTTCATGGACCAGCTCGACAAGGCCGTGGTCGTCAACGGATTCTCCAAGATGATGGCCGTCACCGGATGGCGCATGGGCTTCATCGCCGCAAACACGGAGATCATGGAACCGCTGATCAAGATGCAGTACCATGTCTGCGCCAGCCCCAACATGCCCGCCATGTACGGCATTCTGGCGGCGCTGCCCAACATAGACCCCTACCTTGAGAACGCCAGGAAGGTGTTCAAGGCGAGGAGGGACCTCATCTCCGGCAGGATCAACGCCATCCCCGGGATGGATATAGTCCCGCCCAGGGGGGCTTTCTATGCGTTCCCGTCCTACGACATGGACATGAAATCCGCGGACCTAGCCGGCGAACTGGCCAAGGCGGGGCTCATCTGCACCCGGGGATCCGCGTTCGGCACCTATGGCGAGGGCCACCTCAGGTTCTCCTACGCCGCCGACGAATCCAAGATCAACGCAGGGATGGACATCCTCGAGGATGTCGTCAAGAGACTCAGGTGAATCACGATGAGCGACGAATTCAACCCCAACGCGGGCCTCTTCGGCGGAGACGAGCCGGAGAAGGACCCTGTAGAAGAGCACATGGAGTACACCTTCGGAAAGAACCCGAACAGGACCTCCGCGATATCCGACATCTTCGCCACGGAGATGCTGGAGACCATAGACGGCGACGAGACCATCCCCGCCGAGGCC
>SUTA01000004.1 GCA_015063135.1 Thermoplasmata archaeon | reverse complement strand
CGCTTGCGCAATACAGTACAGACAGGTACGCGGGCGGACTTTACTTCCGGGTTCGGGATGGGACCGGGTGTGACCCCGCCGCTATGGCCGTCTTACCAGACCTCTCCATATCGGGCTGGTATATAACCCTTTGCCAGATGATCGGATCGTCATTCGGAATACCTTATATTGCGCGCGACCCTACTAGGTCGCAGGTGCAGGAATGAACGACTTCTCTAAGGCCAAACTGGTGGAGTTCCCGCGCAATGTCATCGCAGGGCACGGCGTCCTGGGCAGCGTCAGCGAGATCTGCTCCAACATCCACACCGGCAAAGTGGGCACGATGATCACGGGCGAGAAGACCATGGAGGCCGCCGGCAGGGCGGTCCTCGGATACATGGACAGATACGACCTGGACGTCTGCTCCGTGGGCGATGCCACGATCGAGAACGTGGAGAAAGCCGAGGCGCAGGTCAAGGAGTTCGGGTCCTCGTTCATCCTCGCCGTGGGCGGCGGGAGCAAGATCGACCTCTCCAAGATAGTCGCCAAGAACCTCAACCTGCCGTTCATCAGCATCCCGACATCGGCATCTCACGACGGGATCGCGTCCAACCGCGCATCCCTCAAATCCGCCGAGGGCAGCCGCTCCGTGGAATCCACATCCCCGATGGGCATCATCGCCGACACCGAGGTCATCCACAAGGCGCCCTACCGCCTGCTCGCGGCGGGATGCGCCGACGTCATCTCCAATCTCAGCGCGCTCAAGGACTGGGACTTCGCCAGGAGGCTCAGGAACGAGACCTTCAGCAGGTCCGCCTATGCCTTGTCGAAGTTCGCAGCCGAGTGCATAATAGACGATTCCGACCTCATCAGCCCCCGCACCGAGGAGAGCGTCTGGGTCGCGATCAAGCCCGTCATCCTATCAGGCACATCCATGTGCATCGCCGGCAGCTCCAGGCCCACCAGCGGCGCGGAGCACATGATCTCGCACACCATAGACATGATGTATCCAGGAAGGGCCCTCCACGGAGAGCAGTGCGGGGTGGCATCCATCATGACGATGTACCTCCACGGAGGCAACTGGATGTCCATCCGCCAGGCCCTGAGCAACATCGGGGCCCCTACCACCGCTAAGCAGCTCGGCCTCTCGAAGGAGGAGCTGCTCGAGGCCATGGTCCACGCCCACGAGATCAGGACCGACAGGTTCACCGTCCTCGGGGACAGGGGCATCGATTACGAAGCTGCGGAGAAGGTCGCCGAGGAGACCGGCGTCATCTGAGGTGCCAGATGTCGCTCATTACCTTGGTTGGAGCCTCCGGGGCGGAGCCCGGGAGGGAGTTCTACTACCTCGGACCTATCGAGGAATGCAGGGACTGTAGGCTGAAGGGGGTCTGCTTCAACCTCGAGGCCGGATCCAGGTACCGCATCGTGGAGGTCAGGGACCAGAGGCACGAGTGCCGCGAGCAGGAGGGCGACCAGGTCGCCGCCGTCGTGGTGGAGAAGGTGCCCACACCGGGAGCCGTTCCGAAGAAATCCTCCATCGAGGGCAGCGTCGTCACGTTCCAGCCCTCGGGATGCGGAAGGATAGGGTGCCCCAACTACATGCTGTGCAACCCCGTGGGGAAGGCCGACGGGGCGAAATGCTCCGTGGTCGCCGTCAACGGCGACCTGGAATGCCCCATCGGCCGGGATATGGTTTCAGTCGACCTTATGCGATCGGAACTTCTCGCCGGTGATCCTCTCGTACATATCGACGTAGAGCTTGCTCACGCGGTCGATGATGTCCTGGGGCAGGGCGGGTATGTCGGGCTCGGGCTCGCCCTTCTCGCGGGCGTCGTACAGGGCCTTGTGGTATCCGGTCTCCCTGTAGTACTGGCGGACGAACTCCTTGGAGAGCTCGACGATGTTGCCCTTGGCGTACTCCTCGGCGTCCCACCAGCGGTCCTCGTCCAGGGTGCCGAAGGTGTCGATGACCATCAGCTTCCTGTCCTTGTCGAAGGCGAACTCCTTCTTCCCGTCGCAGTGGATGAGGCCCCTCTTGCCGGCCTCGCGGGCGATGATGGCGTCGATCCTCAGGACGGTGTCCTTGATGTTCTGGAACTCGGCGTCGGACAGCCCGGCCATCTCCTTGGCCTCCTCGTCGGTGAGGTTCTCGTCGTGTGCCTCCAGCTTGGTGGTGCACTCGATGAACGGGGTGGGCAGCTTCTCGCCCTTCTTTACCTCGTGGCCAGCGGGGAACCCGAGGTCCTCAGGCTTGACCTTGCCGGACTTGATCCTGTCGAGGAGGGATCCCGCCGCGTAGTACCTGCAGATGACCTCCAGGGGGATCAGGTAGTTCCTCGTGGTGCCGTCGATCTTGCTGTAGTCGCGGATGATGTCCACGCGCTTGACCCTCATCCTGTCGCCGGAAGGCTCGCTGATGTAGTGGTTGTTGATGCCCTCCTTGGACAGCAGGCCGAACCAGTACTTCGCGGTCCTGCACAGGGTCTCGCCCTTGTGGGGGATCTTCGAGGGTATGATCTTGTCGAAAACGGATATGTTGTCGGTGTACGCGAACTCGAGGGTCTCGTCGTCCACCTTGTAGACCTCTTTGACCTTCCCGGTCATGATGTGCTCCATGGTCACCGGGTTCCCACTTGTCGCGCGCGTTATTAAGGATATCGGTTACTGCGGGCCATGGACTCCAAGCGGTCGGTGCGCGCCTTCAGCACCGACACGATGGCATCGGAGCGGGACTGCTGGATGTGGGTGCCAGGCAGGAGGCTGTGTTCAATCCAGTCGATTGCCAAAAGATGCGTTTTCAATGGTCCAGCCGTCGAGATCCACCGTAACCAGCCTTCCTGCCGCAGGGCTACCCGCCCCGGACACGATCTTCAGGGCCTCCACGGCCTCCATGCCCGCTATCACCGATACGGCCGCTCCGAAGACGGGGATCTCGCCATCCTCGCCTTGTACTGTGCCAAGGATGTCCCTGAGGCTCGGGGTCTCCCCCGGGATGAACACGGCGATCTGCCCGTTCATGCCGGAGATCCCCCCGTGGACCAGCGGGATGCCGAGCTCCTCCGCGGCATCCGAGAGTACCATCCTCGACTCCATGTTGTCCAGGCAGTCCACTATGACGTCGCACCCTTCGAACATGCGGTAGGTCTCCGAAGTGATCCTCTCTGCATGGCATTCTACCTCCATCACGGGGTTCAGCATGAGCACCCACTGGGCGCACGTCTCGCACTTGGGCGTGAAGTCGCTGGCGGCGTAGATGAACTGGCGGTTGAGGTTGGTGATGTCGGGCATCTGGTCGTCCGCGAGGACGAAGGCGCCCACCCCGGCCATCGCCAGCTGGGTAGCGACGTTGACTCCCAGTCCGCCGCATCCGGCGATGCCTACGCGGGCGGACTGTATCCTGGCCTGGCCATCCTCCCCGAACACGGGGATCTGGCGGGAGTACCTCCCGTTCACAGCCTCCCTCCGATGAAATCTACGAGGAGCCTGCAGGCCTCTCTCACGGATTGGTCCCTCACGGCCTCCCTGTCGCCATCGAAGGCGAACCTGGTGGCGACCTCGCGCTCGCCGTCGGAGACCGCCATGCAGACGGTTCCGACGGGCTTCCCCGCGGTGCCTCCGCCGGGCCCGGCTATGCCGGTTATGGATACCGCCACATCGGAGCCGTAGGCCTTCACGGAGCCCCTGGCCATCTCGCGGGCGGTCTCGGTGCTGACGGCGCCGTGGGCCGTCAGCGTGGATTCTCTGACACCTAGGACGGATGTCTTCGACCCGTTGCTGTATGTGACGGCGGAGCCCAGGAAAACGTCTGACGCTCCGGGTATGGAGGTGATCTCGGCACCGAGCATTCCGCCGGTGCACGATTCGGCCGCGGACATGCGGAGCCCCCTCGAGCGGAGGGCCTCCACAAGCTGCACAGCCTCGGAGCGGGGCATCCCCTGTGCCCCCGATGATCGCCCTGATCCTCTCCACTCCGTCGATCCCGTCGATGACCTCCGCCACCGCGTCGGGGACCAGCGAGCGCCAGTCCTCCCCTGCGGCCATCCTCCTGCGGATCTCGGTGCCGGAGTAGACGGAGCGGTTGTAGAGCGGCGAGTTGAGGACCTCGAACCCGGCCTCGACGAACAGCCTCTTGGTCAGCGGGTTGTTGGTGTAGACCCTTCTGAACGGAGGGGACATGGACACCACATGCGACACCCATACCGAGTACCTGTTGATGTCCTCGATGGGCACGATGCTGTAGCTGCCTATGCCCTCGGCCTCCAGGGCCTTCTCTATCATGAGGTATCTCTCGCCCGCAGTGAACGGGTTGTCCACGGAGTGGGAGTACTGGGCGCTGCCTATGCCGATGATCAGGCGCTCCGATTCGGACGCGCACTTGCGTATGACGTCCATGTGACCCTCGTGGAGGGGCTGGAAGCGCCCTATCACGAGGGAGTATCCGCCGTAGTCGGTCATCGCCATCACGCGGCGGTAGCATCGGGAGCGGGGGCCTCGACGGTCACGGGCTCCTCGATGGGTGCGTCGTGGTGGACTATCGGGGGCTCGACCTTGGCCGCGGTGGATGCGCCGCTCTCGTTGAGGGGCAGCAGCTGGTCGAGGTACTCCTGCTTCTTGGGGCAGTCCACGAAGGCGTACTCCAGGACGTCGCGGAGGGTCTCCACGCTGTAGATCTCCATCATGTCGTAGTACTTCCTGTCGATCATGACGTCCTTGACGTTGTCCTTGGGGATGAGCGCCAGCTTGATGCCAGCCTCGGCGGCGGCCTCCAGCTTGGCGGTCACGCCGCCGATGGGGTTGACCTTTCCCCTGACGTTCATCGACCCGGTCATCGCCATGTCCTGGCGGATGGGGATGTTCTCCAGGGCGGAGATGATGACGGTCGCCATCGTGATCGAGGCGCTGTCGCCGTCGACCCCGTTGTAGGCGCCGACGTACTGCAGGTGGATGTCGCAGTCGGACAGGTTGGTGAGCGTGTACTTCTTGATGACTGCGGAGATGTTGTCCACGGCCTCCTTGGCGATGTCGCCGAGCTTCCCGGTCGCGACGAGCCTGCCGCCGTCCTTGTGCTGGGCGGGGGTGACCTCTGCCGCCAGGGGCATGACCATGCCGGACATCTCGGCGGTGTTGTCGCTGTTGCTCAGGACCGCGAGTCCGTTGATCAGCCCGACGGCCTCGCCGGAGTTCCTGAACATCTCGTAGCGCTTCATGCCGCGGATGTGCTCGTCGGAGATCTGCTGCTCCAGGCTGCGAGCGGTGTACCTGGCGGTCATGACGTCGTCTGCGGTGGTGACGGTCCTGCCGGCCTGCTTCGCTATGTCGCCGGAGATCCTGATGAGACCTCCGAGCTCCCTCATCCTGAGGGTGATCTCGCCCTTCTTGCCGGAGCGGCGCTGGGACTCGCGGAGGATCTCCCCCACGGCGTATTTGTCGAACGGCGGGATTTTCCCGTCCTTCTTGATCTCCTGAGCCACGAATCTGGCGATCCTGTCGCGGTTCTCGTCGGTGTCGGGCATGGTGCTCTTCATGTAGACCTCGTATCCGTATCCCCTTATCCTGGACCTGAGGGCGGGGTGCATCCCTCCGATGGCGTCGAGGTTACCGGCGCACACCAGGATGAAGTCGCAGGGCACGGGCTCGGACTTGACCAGCGCACCGGAGGAGCGCTCGGACTGCCCGGTGATGGACATCTTCTTCTCCTGCATGGCGGTGAGCAGGGCCTGCTGGGATTCCATCCTCAGCATGTTCATCTCGTCGATGTAGAGGACTCCCTTGTTGGCCTTGTGGATGCATCCGGCCTCGATCCTGTCGTGGGACGGGGTCTCGAGCCCACCGGACTGGAAGGGGTCGTGCCTGACATCGCCTAGGAGCGCTCCGGCGTGGGTGCCGGTGGCGTCGACGAACGGCGGCATGTCGCCCGGATCGTGACCTACCAGCACTTTGGGGACGATGGTGGTCTCGGTCCTCTGCTGCATGGGGTTGCGGAACAGCATGACGACGATGAAGGCGCCCATTATCGCGATCAGCGCGATCGTGTAGTTCTGCATGATAATGGCGGCGATGATGCCCAGGAGGATCAGGGCCATGCACCCGTAGATGTAGAGCGAGTTCTTCTGGTTCTTCTGGACCGCGGCCGCCGCCTTCTGCTCGGCGACGATGGCCTTGCCCCTGCCTGCGGGGAAGGTCCTGATCCTCGGCTCGTTGAAGTCCTCGGGGTTGTGGTACGCTACTATGTCCTGGAGCTCCTCCTTGGAGAGGTAGTCGACCATCGAGTTCGCGAGCATCGACTTTCCGGTTCCGGGCTCGCCTATGAGCATGACGTGCCTCTTCTGTGACGCCGCCTTCTTCATGACCTCGACGGCCTCCTCCTGCCCGATGACGCGGTCCGCCATCAGGTCCGGGACGGGAATGTCGTCCGTGGTAGCGAAGGTCTGCGCCTCGGTCCATTCCTCGACCGAGCGGTCCGACCTCTTGACTTCTTTCTTCTCTGTCATTTCAAACCCCGTTGAGTTTCCTAGTTTGGTCTTGTATAAAAAGTTTTGTTATCTATATCCGATTCGGATGTTGCCCGTCCTCACGGCATAGGCCATGAATGCGATGATGATGGCCGCGACGCCTGCGAGCAGGATGTAGTCTGAGTATTTCTCGTAGAACGGCCTCTCGTCCGGGAACTCGTACCCCTCCCTCTCGATCTCATGGGGCATCAGGTCGATGCTCTTCCCGGTGATGCGCTCGGGGACGTAGACCGTGGCATGGAGCCTGCTGCTGTTGTTGTTGGTGAGGTTGGTGGTGGTCCCGGCCATGATTGTCCCGCCGTAGCCGAGCTTGTAGTTGATAAGGTCGACGTCGTACCACTTGCCGTCGCACTCCACCGCGTTCCACATCGAGTCTATGCGCTCGGTCTTGTCCTTGTAGTAGGAGCCGTTGACAGTGATGGCTTCGACGCCTTTCAGCTGGCAGACCAGCGAAAATGCCTGGCCGAACCCGCGGGAGCCGCTCTCGCCGAGGACGAGGCAGTCATAGATGTTGCTGACGGAGCCCTCGTCGGCATCCATGCTCTCAGTGAACTTGCAGTCCTTGGTGATGGCCTTGGCGATGCTCTTCGCCATCTCGGCGTTGTTGGATCCCGTGACTCCGTTGCTGATGCTCTGGGCGGCGGTCTTCACGGCCTTCATCCTGGATTCGAGGTCCTCGGCGAGCTTGCTGGGCACTGACAGCGTGAACTTCACGGACGCGGCGACGAAGCCGGTCTTGATGTCCTCGTCGACTGTCACCGTGGCCTCGGACACCGTAACGGTGCCGGCGACTGCCTCCACGGGGAGGTTCCAGAGGTGGACGAACATCGGCTCGGAGAGGTATTTGGCCCATGTCGCAACGGTCAGGACGTCCTTTGCGTAGGCTTCGGCGGCATTGGCGGAGTCGAAGAGGACCACGCCGGGGAGCTGGACAGTCACCGTGAACGACGGCTCGTAGTAGCCCTCGTAGTTGGACAGCTCATTATAGATGGCCTTGCCGTTGGCATCCAGCTGCGAATAGTAATAGGACTCCCCATCTGCGCCGTCCGACGGCGCGGCCGCTAGCACCATCGTCGATGCGATTATTATCGCTAGGGCTATGATGGGTGTCGCTTTCATACAGGGGGGCACGCGCACCTTAGATATATAATTAATAGGAGAACGGACGGAGCAGTTATTACCACCGGAGGCCATGCGGGTGGCATGAGGGTTGACGAGCTCGACATCAGCGACGATATAGCGGTCGCGCTGGACAAGGCCGGGTTCGTCGTCCTGCATCCCCCGCAGGCGGAGGCCATACCCATAGCCCTCAGGGGGAGGAACCTCGTCGCTGCGATACCCACGGCCAGCGGGAAGTCGCTGATAGGCTACATCCCGGCGCTGAAGACGGTGCTGACCGACCACAAGAAGGTGCTGTATATCGTCCCGCTGAAGGCCCTGGCCGCGGAGAAGAAGGACGATTTCGACATGTTCTCGTATCTCGGCATCCGCACCCACCTCAGCACCGGGGACCTGGATTCAGAGGACCGCGGCATAGAGGACGCGGACATCGTGGTGGCCACCTCGGAGAAGGCGGATTCAATGATCCGCCACGGAAGCAGGTGGATCGACAGGGTCGGGCTGATCATCGCCGACGAGATCCACATGATACACGACCCCGGGAGGGGGCCCACACTGGAGGTGGCCCTGACCAAGCTCATGCGCAGGAACCCGGACGTGCAGATCATCGCGCTGTCCGCGACGGTGTCCAACCCCATCGACCTGGCCGACTGGCTCGATGCCGACCTGGTCAGGAGCGAATGGCGCCCGATCCCGCTGAGGGAGGGCGTCTACATGGACGGGGAGATCACGTTCGACGACCGCACCAAGGTAGAAGTGCCAGTGGATGGGGAGGACGTGTGGTCGCTCATAAAGCAGACGATCCTGATGGGCGGCCAGTGCCTTGTGTTCGTGAACTCCCGCAGGTCCACGGAGGCCCTCGCCGTCAGATACTCTCCGTACATGAAGAGGATCGGGGCCCCGGCCATAGCCGAGGAGGACCTTGCGGTGCTGGAGCAGGAGTCGGAGTCGACATCCATGGCGAAGAAGCTCGCGTCCTGCATCCGCAATGGCATGGCGTTCCACAACGCGGGGCTCACCATGAGGCAGCGCAAGTTCGTGGAGAGGGGGTTCAAGCGCGGGAACATCAAATGCATAGTCGCGACCCCTACGCTGGCGGCCGGGATCAACCTGCCCGCCAGGAGGGTCATAATCAGGGACACCACACGCTTCGAGAACGGGTTGAACGCTCCCATATCCGTGATGGAGGTCAAGCAGATGTGCGGAAGGGCCGGGAGGCCGGGGTACGACCCCTACGGGGAGGCGATCCTCGTGGCCAAGAACATCAAGGACCAGGACCACCTCATGGAGGACTACATCGACCACGACACTGAGCGCCTGACATCCAAGCTGTTCAGCGACAGGGTGCTCCGCGGGCATATCCTGGGTCTCATCGCCACCGGCGATGCGGACTCGGAGGAGTCGATAATCGAGTTCTTGAAGGGCACGTTCTACGGGGCCACCTCCAGCCTTTTCGGGGTGGAGTCGGTGGTCTCCTCCGTGGTCTCGTTCCTCGAGAGGGAGGAGATGGTGGAGGTGGACGGCGAGCGCATCAGGGCGCTGCCCTTCGGCAAGAGGGTCTCCGACCTGTGCATCGATCCGGAGTCGGCATCCATACTGAGGAAGGCCGTCCTAGGCATAGGGAGGGACACCGACCCGATGCTGCTGCTGATCGCCGCCGCCATGACCCCGGATGTCATGGGCTCCTACCCCAAGAAGGCCGACGAGGCCAGGATAGCCAGCGTCATCTCCGACTACGAGGAGGACTTCCTTGTGGACCCCGATGAGCTCGATGATTACGATTACGAGTTCTTCTCCAGCGACGTGAAGTCGGCCATAATGGTGAAGGATTGGATAGAGGAGACCGACGAGGAGACGATGACTGACGCCCTGGGCGTGGGCCCTGGTGACATAAGGGCCAAGATCGACATGATGGACTGGATCATCTACTCCATGAACGAGATCGCCCTGATTTTCAACCCGGATGCCAGCAGGGTGGTCAAGCCCCTGATGGTCCGCATCAGGTACGGCGTCAAGGAAGAGCTGTCGGCCCTCGTGGCGTTCCGCGGAGTGGGCCGCTCCAGGGCCAGGATACTGTTCAACAAGGGGCTGAGGGACCGCTCGGACATAGCTTCCGCGAGCGAGTCAGAAATCGCCGCTATACAGGGCATCGGGCCCGCGCTGGCACATAGCTTAAAGGAGCAGGCTGGAGGCGGCTTCCAGGTGCATCAGGACGACTCCAGGGGCTCCCCGTCCGAAGAGGAGGAGGCCATGCTGGATGCCATGGCTCTGGAGTACGGCGGAGCGCTGGCCCAGGAGCCTGCGGCGGAGAATGGGGATAAGAAAGAGGTTAAAGGTGCCGAAGGGGCCGGACCCAGGCAGTCCAGCCTCTTCGACTTCCGATCGTCCTCACTCGGACAGGATGCGCTCGACGTCGGCGACGTTGTTGCCGCACTTTATGGGCGGGGCGCAGTTGTTGATGATGGTGTCGGGGTCCTTCAGGCCGTTGCCGGTGCAGATGCACACCACGCGCTCGTCCCTGTCGATGACCCCCTCCTGGCGGAGCTTCCTGAGCCCGGCGACGGATGCCGCGGATGCGGGCTCGACGCAGACGCCCTCCCTCCTTCCGAGGAGCTGCTGCGCGGAGATGATCTCCTCGTCGGTGACGGTGGTGCAGTAGCCGCCGGTGGAGTACATGGCATGGAGCGCCTTCCTCCCGCTGACGGGGTTTCCGATTCTGATGGCGGTGGCAACGGTCTCAGGGTGCTCCTCGGGGACGAAGTTCTTCTCGTTGGCCCTGAAGGCCCTGGCGACGGGGGCGGAGCCCTCGGCCTGTATGCCGGTGAGCATGGGGACCTTGTCGATCCAGCCGACCTCCTTGAGCTCGGAGACGGCCTTGTAGACGGCCCAGATGTTCGCGGCGTTCCCCACGGGCAGGATGATCCTGTCGGGGACGTTGTACTCGAGCTGGTCCATGATCTCGAAGAGCACGGACTTCTGCCCCTCGGGGCGGTATGGGTTGATGGAGTTGAGCAGGTACAGCTTCCTCTCGTCGGCCATCTTCCTGGCCAGGGCGAGGGCGTCGTCGAAGTTCCCGTCGATGGACAGGACCTTGGCGCCGAAGAAAAGGGCCTGCGCCAGCTTGCCCATGGCGACCTTGCCGGAGGGCAGGAACACGGCGCACTTCATGCCGGCCTTGGCGGCGTAGGCCGCCAGGGATGCGGAGGTGTTGCCCGTGGATGCGCATCCGACGACCTTGGCTCCCAGCTCCTTGGCGTGGGAGACACCCATGGTCATCCCCCTGTCCTTGAAGGAGCCGGTGGGGTTCAGCCCCTCGAACTTCACGAAGGAGTTCGGGACGCCGACCTCGGCGCCGAGGGCCCTGACGGGGTACAGCGGGGTGCCGCCCTCCTGGATGGACACCTTGTTGGCGGCGTCCACGGGCATGAAGGGCGCGTACCTCCAGACCCCCAGAGGGGTCTTGCGGAGGTCCTGGGGCTTCATCTCCTTGACCTTCTCGAGTTCCATCTTGACGGTCAGGAGACCGCCGCATCTGGGGCAGGTGTTGACGAACGGGTCGGTAACGTCAGCGCCGCAATCCCAGCACACTACCTTGTGCTCTGCCATTTCAAATCCTCCTGCAGCCGGATCCGCATTCCGTGATCCATGTGTCGCACCCTATGCCGTTGGCGGTGTACAGCTCGCGGATGCTGTCCGCGATGGTCTCGCCGGCGTGGGTGCTCTTATCGTAAAATGAGATTATGGCGGGCCCGGACCCTCCGAGGAAGGACACCAGCGCGCCGTGCGACATCGCTTCGGACTCGGCCTCCTTCAGGAACGGGACGAGCTTGGTCCTCGCGGGCTCGAAGACGGCGTCCTTCACGGACCTCCCTATGAGTCCGAGGTCGCCGGCCATCATGCCGTACGTGAGGCAGGACGCGTTCCCGACGTGGAACACCAGGTTCTTCACCGACACCTCGGAGGGCAGGACCATCCTGGACTCCCTGGTGGTGACGGTGATGTCGGGCAGTGCTATGACTACCCCGAGGTCCTCCGGGGGCTTGATGGAAACGACCTCGAAGGGCTCGTAGGACCTGATCATCGTGAATCCTCCGAGCACGCAGGGGGCGACGTTGTCCGCGTGGAACCCGCCGGACGTGACGTTCTCGGCATGGGCGGCGCAGAGGACGACCTCCTTCGGAGAGAGCTTCTCACCGCATAGCAGGTGGGCGAGGTACGCCCCGCCGGCAGCCGATGCTCCGGAGGAGCCGATGCCGCTGCCGGGCCTGATGCCCTTCTTGATCCTGATCTCGATGCCGAAGTCCTCCCCGGACCTCCTCAGTGCCTCCATGGCGGCGATGCTGACGGAGTTCTGCTCGGGGTCCAGCGGGATGCTGTCGCTGCCGGGCCCGGATACCTCGGAGATGACGATGCCGGAGTCGATCCTGCGCCCCTCTATGATGTCGTAAGGCTCGTGGAGCGCCAGGCCGAAGACGTCGAAGCCCGCTCCGATGTTGGCGGTGGTCGCCGGGGCCGCCACCTTTATCCATTCGCCGCTCATGGTTATGCACCTGATTTCGCGCCTTTATCCCCATCCCCGTAATAAAGGTTTATAGGAAAGGGGTCGTTCGGCAGGCCATGCAGTACCGCGCATTGGGCATCAGGGGCTCCGCGCCATTCGAGACCATCCTGGACCATCTGGCGGCCAGGGGGCTCCGCGCCGTCCTGATGGACCCAGACTACATCGCCGGGCCCGACCACATGGTATCCGCGGCACTTCATGCCGAGAGGGCCTTCGCCGATGGTACGGCCAGGTCCAAGACGTTCGAGACGGAGGTCATACTCTATTGCGCGTGGGAGAGGCAGATAGGGAGGGCCAACGACAGGATGCGCCCGAAGGAGGGGTCCACGGAGTACGCCCTGCTCATAGCCGGGGACGCCGACCCCCGCATGGAGGACATCGGGGTGGATACCGACCCGACGATCCTCGCCGTGGACGAGGCGAAGATCGAGCGTCTGGGTCTTTCCGATCCGTTCTTGTCCCCCGAGGACCAGGCGCTGGAGAACGTCGCCGCGGTGGATTTGCTCAAGAATCGAGTAGTTGCCGACTAACAGCTTAATCTGTTGAGCGTTGCTCAATGAACTAATAAAGCCTTAATGCGTATTTTGCCGTTCGAATGATAGACATCACCGGACTATACTTCGGAAGGGCTTACGACGTCCTGGAGACGATCTACAAGAACGGCCCGATGTTGGCGACACAGATCATGGAGGAGGGCCAGATTTCTTACTACGCCCTCAAGGACGTCCTGGAAAGCGGGATCGAGAACGGCCTTCTGAGCAAGAAGGACGGGTACAAGGCCAACACAGCGTCATACTCCATGACCCCCAAGGGATACGAGGTGTACCTGGGCATGAGGTCCGTGATGACCTATATCAGCGGAGAGATATCAATCGAGCCCCCTTCGTTCGAGGAATGGGAGGCATCCAAGGGCGACGGGACCGCTGTGAGGGAGTTCAGAAGGAGGTCGGGGAGGAGGCGCAACGCGCTCCGCAGCCCGCGACCCTTTGGGTTTCAGTTATCCGGTACGAACTTGAATCCGTAGTGGATGACGCCGCTCTCGCCGTCGGCGTCCAGCTTGCGGAGGACCGCCCTCACGGGCATGCCGATCTCGATGGAGTTGACGTCGACGTCCACGAGCTGCGCGGATATCATCACGCCGTCGTCGGTCTTGACCATGGCGACCGCGTAGGGCTTCAGCAGGTTGTTGCACTCGGGCGCGTCGTAGATCACCGAGAAGGAGAACACTTTCCCCTTCCTGCAGATCGCGTAGTCCTCCATCTTGCCGATGGATGCGCGGCGGCACTCGGGGCACAGGTTGCGCCTGGGGAAGTAGATCTTCCCGCATGCCCCGCACTTGCACCCGACGAGGTTGTACCTGCCGGGGATCTCCCTCCATTCCTTCGCTACAGATGCCATCAGATCGCCTCCATGACACTGACGACGACGGCAGAGCCCATTCCTCCGGAGCTCTGCGCCACGCCGTACTTCGCATTCTCGACCTGCCTCTTGTCCGCGGATCCCCTGAGCTGCTCTGCGATCTCCACGATCTGGGCGACGCCGGTCGCTCCCACGGGGTGGCCGCGGGCCTTCAGGCCGCCGGATGTGTTTACGGGCATGTCGGAGCCCACCTGGCACCTGCCCTCGAGGACGGCCTTGCCGGCCTCCCCGCGCTTGAAGAGCCCGAGGTCCTGCAGGGCCATGATCCCGGCGACGGTGTAGGTGTCGTGCACCTCGGCGACGTCGACGTCCGCGGCGGTGATGCCCGCTGTCTTGTATGCGGCCTGGGCGGCAGAGACGGTCGCGCCGTAGGTGGTGATGTCCTCCCTCTGGAACAGTGCAAGGGTATCGCTGGCCTGGGCGACTGCGGATACCTTGACATACGAGTCGGTGTACTTCTTCGCGTCCTCCAGCGGGCACAGGACGAGGGATGCGGCGCCATCGGAGATGGGCGCGCAGTCGAACATCCCGAGCGGCGTGGCGACGGGCCCGGACCTCAGGACGGTGTCCAGGGTGATGGCCTTCTTGAACTGGGCGTTGGGGTTGAGGGCCCCGTGGAAGTGGCTGTTGACGGAGAACGATGCGATCTCCTCGCGGGTGGCGATCCCCTCGTGGATCATCCTCTGGGCGATCATCGCATGGAGGCTGGCGAAGGTGAGGCCCATCCCGGCCTCCCACTCGGCGTCGGCGGTGGCATCGAGGACCGAGTTAATCGACGGGTCGTCGATGTCGGTCATCTTCTCCGCTCCTCCGACCATCACGATGTCGTGCATACCCGATGCGACGGCCATGACCGCCTGCCTGAACGCGACGGCTCCGGACGCCCCTCCGGCCTCGACCCTGGTGGCGGGGATGTGCTTGCTCGCCATCCCGGAGTAGTCCGCGATGAGGGCGTCGATGTGCTGCTGGTTGATGAAGCGCCCGGCGGACATGTTCCCGATGAACAGCCCGTCGATCTCGCTGCCAGACAGCTTGGCGTCCTCGATGGCCTTGAGGCCGGCCTCGATCCCGAGGTCCCTGAAGGACCTGTTCCAGAGCTCGCCGAACTTGGTGACTCCGATTCCTATGATTGCTACGTCCCTCATGTTATCACTCCGGCATGACGATCTTGCCCTTGTACTTGGCATAGACTCCGTAGTCGACGTAGATCGGGTCGGCCAGGATCTTCTCCAGCACGGGCGCGTTGCTCCTCTTGTAGTTGACTATCTCGTCGGTGACGGTTATGTCGAAGGCGTCGCTGCCGGCTCCGGAGCCATAGGATGTCACGAATATCCTGTCGCCGGGCTGGGCGTGGTCCAGGACGTTGGCGAGGCCCAGGGGGACCGCGCCGCTGTAGGTGTTGCCGATGTTGGGGGTCAGCAGGCCGTACTCGATCTGCTCGGGGGTGAATCCGAGTTGGGCGGCGACCCTGGTGGGGAACTTGCCGTTGGGCTGGTGGAACACGGCGTACTTGTAGTCGGCAGGGGTGGTGCCCATGGCCTCCATCATCATCTTGGCGGCGGAGGTAATGTGCCTGAAGTACGCGGGCTCGCCGGTGAACCTCCCTCCGTGGAGCGGGTAGGGCTGCCCCTCCCTCCTCCAGAAGTCGGGGGTGTCGGTGGTGAAGCTCAGGGTCTTGTTGATCCTGGCGATGACCTTCTCGGTTCCGATCAGGTAGGCTGCGCCTCCTGCGGATGCGGAGTACTCCAGCGCATCGCCGGGGGCCCCCTGGGAGGTGTCCGCGCCGATGGCGACTCCGTACTTGATCATGCCGGATCCGACGAGACCCATGCATGCCTGGATGCCGGCGGTACCGGCCTTGCACGCGAACTCCATGTCCGCGGCCGTGAGGGCCGGGGTCGCCATGATGGCCTCGGCTACGATTGTGGCCGTCGGCTTGACGGCGTAGGGGTGGGACTCGGATCCGACGTAAATCGCCCCGATGTCCTTGGGGTCCACGTCGGGCACCCTGTCCATCATGTACCTCGCCGCCTCGGTGGCGATGGTAACAACATCTTCATCGGGAGAGGGCACGGACTTCTGGAAGATCATCAGACCCTTCCCCATGCCTTTCCCATCCACGCCCCAGATCCTCCCGATCTCCTCGGGTTTGATCCTGTACCTGGGGACGTAGGCTCCGTAGCTCACAATTCCTACTTCCATCGTTCTTCCTCCGATCTCTTTAGGGCGTCCATCCTCGCTATCATGTCTTCTACCGACATGGTGGTGGTGACCAGCGGGATCTTCTCCAGTCTGGCCAGCTTCACTGCCAGCGGGTCCACCGCGTCCGGCGACTGGTAAACTACCATCGCCGGCTTCAGCGGATGCGCGCGGATGGCCACCATGGGGGAGCGCCCGAAGTGCACGTTCAGGAAAATGAGCGCGCGCTCGGTGTTCCACCCGTAAATCTTAAGATAATCCTCAGAACCCAGGCTCAGGATGGCCTTCACGGAGTCCACGATGGTGTAACCGTGGATCTGCTTGGCTATCAGCCTGTCCGGGTTCAGGTTGTTTCCGCCGATCGCATCGATGAACACGTCGACGTCCACTCCCCCGGCCATCTCGTCCATCGCGATGATGCAGTCGACCTTGTAGTCGGGGTTGTATTTCGATATGACCGGGGAGCCATTGGCTATGTCCAGCTCGATGAGCGCCTCCACCATCTTCCTGATGACTGAGACCCCGGGGGACTTGCGCCTCCCGGACTCGTAATCGCTGATCACAGAGTGCGATATCCCGATGTAATCCGCGAGCTGGTGCTGGGATAGGCCGAACTCCTCCCTCCATTTCCTCACGGCCCTGCCGGGCTCGGGGGACATGGCGATGTCGCCGGCTATCTTCTGCTTGAAATCCTCGATCATCCCGAATGAGGGATGCTTGGACCGTATATAAGATTGACGAATGCTCACTCCGTCAATCGCCGAAATCACATGAGGTTCTTCTCAAGGGTCTCCACTATGGTCTTCATCACCTTCAGGCGTCCGTACTGCTTGTCCTCGGACTCCACGATGACCCACGGGGCCTCGGGGATGTTGGTGGATGAGATCATCTTGTCGATGTAGGTCTCGTAGGCATCCCACTTCTCGCGGTTGCGCCAGTCCTCGTCGGTGATCTTCCACTGCTTGAGCGGGTCCTCCTGCCTGGCCTTGAACCTGGAGAGCTGCTCGTCGGGGCTGATCTCCATCCAGAACTTGATGACGATTCCGCCGGCCTCGGCTATGGACCTCTCGAAGAACCTGATCTCGGCCGCGGAGCGGTTGTACTCCTCCTCTGTGCAGAAGCCCTCGATGGGCTCGACCATCATCCTGCCGTACCATGACCTGTCGAATATCACGATGTGGCCCTGCTTCGGCATCTGCTTGGAGAACCTCCACAGGTAGGTGTGGACCCTCTCGTCCCCTACGGGTGCGGCGACCCCCACGGCGTAGTAGCCCCTGGGGTTCAGGACCTTGGCCACGCGCCTGATCGTGCCCCCCTTCCCGGCGGCGTCCCAGCCCTCGAACACCAGGATCAGGGACCTGTTGGACGCGGCGAGCCTGTGCTGCAGCATGGACAGCTCCTTGCTGAGCCTCTTCAGGTCGTCCTTGTAGTTGTCGGCCTTCTTGGTGAGGTCGACGTCCTCGCGGGGGTTCTTGTAGATGGATTCGACCTTCAGGCCATGAGGGGGAAGGGTCCTTCCCATGCCCTCGTCGGCCTTCTCGATGATGATCCTGGCGACATCGCAGACAGTCTCGGGGATGCTCTTGACGCCGACGACGTTCCACGGGGCGTGGAAGGTGTTGGTGCGGTCCATCATCTTCCTGAAGAACTTCTGGTCGAACGCCTTGGCGCCGATGTGGTCGTCGGTGAGGAACGTCTCGTCCTTGATCCTCCTCTCGGAGTACTCTCTGGCGCGCTTGCCGATGTCCTTGTCGTCGATGTCGAGGTAGACCTTTACGATGACGACCCCGTTGTATGAGAAGTAGTTCTCGAGCCCGAGGGAGTCTATGATGAACTCCTCGGTGGGCCTGCCCTGGTTGTGGGCGAGCATCATAGCGGAGTACCATGACCTGTCGTAGATGGCGATGGTCCCCTCCGCCGGTTCCCTCTGCAAGTAGCGGCCCATTGACCTGGGGGAGTCGACGCTGTACGACGGAATGAAGTGCGTGTATGTGGTCACCCTGGGCTCGAGGACGTTCATGAGCTCGTTGATGGTGCGCCCGATGACCGTCCCGCTGCGGCCCTCCACGATGACCAGGACCTTCTTCTTCTGGTCTACTATGCGGCGCTGGAGCATCCTCATCTCGTTCTCCAGCTCCTTGGGGATCGTTCTTGCCATGACGCCTCGGAACAGTTTCTATGTTTATAATAGCAACAGGGAAGGAGGGGCTGGGCACCAGCACAGAGGTATATAGCATGCGGGCTATCGCGGGGTCATGTTGGGCCGCATCGAGGAGGTGGCGAGGGAATCCGGGGCGAGGATAAGGGCAGCCACGGGATTCAGCATCGAGTCGAAGGGCACCTTGTCCAACATCGTCACCACCGCGGATTCCGAGAACGAGGAGTTCCTCAGGGGGGAGCTCGCCAGGCTGATCCCCGGTTCGGCGTTCGTCGGGGAGGAGGGAGAGCAGGATTCCATCCTCGGCGACGGATACACATGGATAGTCGATCCCATAGACGGGACCATGAACTTCTCCCGCGGGATCCCGGAGTGCGCCGTGTCCATCGCGCTGCTGAAGGAGGGGGAGCCGTACATCGGCGTGGTGTACAACCCCTTCACCGACATCCTCTGGAAGGCCGAGAGGGGGAAGGGGGCGTACCGCAACGGCGTCCGCATCCACGTGTCGGACAGGCCGTTCGAGGACGGACTGCTGTGCACCGCCTGGAGCACCTACGACAAGTCGCTCGCGCCCAGGTGCTTCGAGGTGGTGGAGGATTTGTACCCGAGGTGCAACGACATCCGCCGCACGGGCACCGCCGCTTGCGAGCTCGCCATGCTCGCGGAGGGCGCCGTCGACCTCTATTTCGAGATCAGGTTGGCCCCGTGGGACCACGCCGCCGCAGACGTGTGCATTCTAGAGGCGGGCGGGTGCCTGTGCTCCATCGAGGGGGAGGTCGTCTACGACCGCTCCTGCCCCGTCATCGCCGCCAACTCATCCGGGAACATGGAGACGCTCAGGGATGCGGTCATAGCCGTGTTCGGCCCCAAGGCACCGTACCGACAAGCGTCTAACGGACTCCGTTTTCCGCGTTCAAACGTCCATTCCGTCGATTTTTATGTTTTAGATATATGTCTAATAATATGATGGATTTTGTTTATTAGTTGGGATTATATGGTGTTTATTAGATAAATGTCTAATATATCGTTTTTTAGTAAGGCAATGTATTATATGCTAGTTCAATAATCCACGGAACCAGAGAACAAGGCCCTAGCAGGACACCGTTCCCGAAAGGTGAAAAAATGGCACTCAAGAATGCTTACACGAAGGAGGTCTTCGACGACCTCAAGCAGCGCTACCCCTACCAGCCCGAGTTCCTCCAGGCAGTCGAGGAGGTCCTCGAGTCCCTCGAGCCGGTCGTCGAGGCCAGGCCCGAGCTGAAGGAGGCCGCGATCCTCGAGAGGATCACCGAGCCCGAGAGGATCATCATGTTCCGTGTCTCGTGGGTCGACGACAAGGGCAAGGTCCAGGTCAACCGCGGATACCGCGTCCAGTTCAACTCCGCCATCGGACCCTACAAGGGAGGCCTCAGGCTGCACCCCAGCGTCAACCTGTCCATCCTGAAGTTCCTTGGCTTCGAGCAGATCTTCAAGAACAGCCTCACCACCCTGCCCATAGGCGGCGGAAAGGGAGGATCCGACTTCGACCCCAAGGGCAAGTCCGACAACGAGATCATGCGCTTCTGCCAGTCCTTCATGACCGAGCTCGCCAAGCATATCGGCGCGGACACCGACGTCCCCGCCGGAGACATCGGCGTCGGCGGAAGGGAGATCGGCTACATGTTCGGCCAGTACAAGAGGCTCCAGAACGAGTTCACCGGCGTCCTGACCGGGAAGGCCATCGGCAGCGGCGGATCCCTCGCCAGGACGCAGGCCACCGGATACGGCCTCTGCTACTTCACCGACGAGATGCTCAAGCACAACGGCAAGTCCTTCGAGGGCAAGAAGGTCGTCATCTCCGGATCCGGGAACGTCGCCATCTACGCCTGCCAGAAGGCCACCCAGCTGGGCGCCAAGGTCATCGCCATGTCCGACTCCAACGGCTACATCGTGGACGAGAACGGAATCGATTACAGGAACATGCAGGTCATCAAGGAGCAGAAGAGGGACAGGATAAAGACCTACCTGAACTACGACTTCGGCAAGGGAGCCAAGTACGTCGAGGGCTGCGCCGGAATCTGGTCCGTTCCCTGCGACATCGCCCTGCCCTGCGCCACCCAGAACGAGCTGGACGAGGAGAGCGCCAAGATCCTGATCAAGAACGGATGCTTCGCCGTCGCCGAGGGAGCCAACATGCCCTCGACCCCCGGTGCCATCTCCCAGTTCCAGAAGGCCGGAGTGCTCTTCGGGCCCGCCAAGGCCGCCAACGCCGGCGGTGTAGCCACCTCCGCGCTGGAGATGTCCCAGAACAGCGCCAGGCTGTCCTGGACCTTCGACGAGGTCGATGCGAAGCTGCACGACATCATGGTCAACATCTACAAGCAGGCATCCGAGGCAGCTGCCAAGTACGGCATGGAGGGCAACCTCGTCGCCGGCGCCAACATCGCCGGATTCGAGAAGGTCGCCAACGCCATGCTCTGGCAGGGCGTCTCCTACTGATCCAAACAGGGGCCTTCGGGCCCCTTTACCTCCTTTTCCTCGATTTTCAGCATCCGGCCGATCGCCCCGACCTGATCCGTAGCGGCGGACGGCGCAGAACACGAAGGCCGCTACTGCGGCCCCGAGCACGGCTCCCGCGACGACGTCGGTGGGCCAGTGGGCGCAGACGTAGACCCTGGACAGCGCCACTAGCGTCGCGTATGCCAGCGCGGCGATGCCCCATCTCCTGTCGATCATGAGCAGAGACACCGCCCCGGCGAACGCGGAAGCGGTGTGGCCGGACGGGAAGGAGGATGTGGTCGGGAGGGACATAAGGACATCCAGATCGAGCTCGTCGAACGGCCTGCCCCTGTCGATGATGGGCTTCAGAACGAGGTCGCAGATGCAAAGGGCCAGCACTACCGAGAGCATCATGGATGCGCCCTCCATGCGGCGCCCCCTCCACATGATGAGCGCCCCGAGCACCAGCCAGATTATCCCGGCGGTGGTGGAGTACGACAGCCCCTCGAAGAGGATGTCGAGCGGCGTGCCGTGGATGCCGCTGAACCATTCCATGACCCCGGACTCGTCCATGGCCCTTAATCGTCAACATCCTTATATCATCCCTCTTTTACGGTAGCCCATAAGAGGCTTAGCCATGGAAGTCGGCGAGTGCTACAAGACAATCGAGACGGCCGAGGGAACGGTCGGAATCTACAGCCTGAGGGACCTGGAGTCCAAGGGGATCATCAAGGACCTCTCCAAGATGCCCTACTCCATCAAGGTCATAGTGGAGTCCATGCTGAGGCAGAGGGACGGCGAGACCATCACGGACGAGGACGTCCTCACCGCGGCGTCCTGGAACCCCAAGGAGAACACCGACAGGGACATCCCTTGGATACCCGCCAGGGTCCTGCTTCAGGACCTCACCGGCGGAGCGGCGGTCACCGACCTCGCGTCCATGAGGGCCGCGGTCGACGCCATGGGCAAGGACCCCGAGCTGATCAACCCCCTGGTGCCCGTGGACCTGGTCATCGACCACTCCATCAACACCGACTACGCCGGAAGGGACGACGCCAAGGAGCTCAACGAGCAGCTGGACTTCCAGAGGAACCAGGAGCGCTACGCCCTGTTCAAGTGGGCGCAGAAGTCCTTCAGAAACTTCCGCGCCGTGCCCCCAGGGAACGGCATATGCCACCAGGTCAACCTGGAGTACCTCTCTCCGCTCATCCACGTCAAGGACACGGACAAGGGCAAGGTCGCATACCCCGACTCCTGCTTCGGAACCGACTCCCACACCACCCAGATCGACGGTCTGGGCGTGGTCGGATGGGGCGTCGGAGGGATCGAGGCGGAGGCCGTCATGGTCGGCCAGCCCAGCTACATGAAGCTGCCCGACGTCGTCGGGTTCAGGCTCACCGGCAAGCTCGGCCCCGGGATCACCGCCACCGACCTGGTGCTCACCGTGGTCCAGATGCTCAGGAAGAAGGGCGTCGTGGGGAAGTTCGTGGAGTTCTACGGCCCCGGTTACCGGAACCTGTGCCTCGCAGACAGGGCGACCATCGCCAACATGGGTCCCGAGTACGGAGCCACCATGGGGTACTGCCCCATAGACGAGAAGACGATCGAGTACCTGAGGCTCACCGGAAGGGACGAGGCGCACATCGACACCATCGAGAAGTACGCCAAGGAGCAGACCATGTGGTACGACTCCGAGCCCGAGTACACCGACACCCTTGAGCTGGACCTGTCCACCGTCGAGCCCTCCCTGGCCGGCCACAAGAGGCCCCAGGACAGGATCCCCCTGTCCGAGATGAAGGAGCGCTTCGCCGAGACCCTCGAGACCCTGGGCGTCGAGCAGCAGAGGAAGCCCGTGGCCGACATGCTCGGGGACGGCTCCCTGGTCATCGCCTCCATCACATCGTGCACCAACACGGCCAACCCCTCGGTCATGGTCGCCGCCGGCCTGGTCGCCAAGAAGGCGGCCGACCTGGGCCTCAGGCCCAAGCCGTACGTCAAAACCTCCCTGGCACCCGGATCCCGCGTGGTCACCGAGTACCTGAGGAACTCCGGCCTGCTGGTCTACCTCGAGAAGCTGGGATTCCAGGTCTGCGGATACGGCTGCATGACATGCATCGGGAACTCCGGGCCCCTGTCCGACGAGGTCTCCAACTCCATCAGGGCCCAGGACTTGGCCGTCGCCGCTATCGCCAGCAGCAACAGGAACTTCGAGGGCCGCATCCACCCCCTCGTCAAGGCCAACTACCTGGCCTCCCCGCCGCTGGTCGTGGCGTTCGCCCTGGCCGGACACGTGGACATCGACCTGGACAAGGAGCCCATCGCGGTCACCGCCGACGGTAAGGAGGTCTTCCTGAATGACATCTGGCCCAAGGACGAGGAGATCTCCAAGATCATCGAGACCTACGTCACCAGGTCCGTCTTCCAGGCCAAGTACAAGGACATCTTCAAGGGATCCGAGAGGTGGGACGCCGTTCCCTGCACGGACTCCCCGCTGTTCTCCTGGGACGAGAAGTCCACCTACATCAGGAACCCCCCGTTCTTCGACGACATATTCGAGGAACCCGACATCAGGGACATCAAGCGCGCAAGGTGCCTCGCCAAGCTCGGCGACTCGATCACCACCGACCACATCTCCCCCGCCGGGGCCTTCTCCAAGGACACGGACGCCGGGAGGTACCTCATGGACCGCGGCGTGGAGCCCAAGGATTTCAACTCCTACGGATCCCGCAGGGCCAACCACGAGGTCATGGTCAGGGGCACGTTCGCCAACGTCAGGCTCAAGAACATGCTCGTGCCGGGCTCCGAGGGCAGCTGCTCCAGGTATATGCCGGACGGCTCCGTCGACACGATCTTCGAGACTTCCAGGAAGTACGAGGAGGACATGACCCCCCTGATCATCCTGGCGGGCAAGGAGTACGGCACAGGCAGCAGCAGGGACTGGGCCGCCAAGGGCCCGCTCCTGCTGGGCGTCAGGGCAGTCATCGCCGAGTCGTTCGAGAGGATCCACAGGTCGAACCTCGTCGGTATGGGGATCGTTCCCCTGCAGTTCCTGCCCGGGCAGAACTGCGAGACCCTGAGGCTCGATGGGACGGAGACCTTCGACATCGAGCTCTCCGGCCTGGAGCCCAAGTGCTATGTTCGCGTTACCGCCTACAAGGACGGCAAGAAGCTGGAGTTCGACACCCTGTGCAGGGTGGATGTACCAGCCGAGGTCGAGTACATAGCCAACGGCGGCATCCTGCAGTACGTGCTCAGGGACATGGCCGACCAGCGAATCTGTATTTGCGGGGCCGTTAAGGCCCCGCCATTTTTTTTATTTCAGCGGAGGTTCCTGGCTTCTTCCATTTGTTCCTCGGTGAGGCCGGTGATGTCGCGGACTTGGTCCTCGGACATGCCGATGGCCAGCATCCTGCTAGCAACCTCGATCTTGCCCTCTATCCTGCCCTCGGCAACGCCTTCTCTCCTGGCCCTGCGCTCCCTGTCCGCTTCTATGCTGTTCATGCCAATCAGCTCGTTCTCCATGCCCCTGTCGACCTCGTATCCTAGCTCCGACAGCTTCTCCGCGCGCTTCCTATCGTCTATCCCCCGGACCATGGACCAGTCCAGGGCCCTCAGGAGTTCCGGCATGATCCCGCCGTCCTCCTCTGGGTCCCCGAGGCATATGAAGGCTATCGCGTCGTCATCTTCCACACTCAGGGCAGGTGACCCTGGCCCGTAGGCTACGTGGTCCTCCCTCGTGAGCACGTGGATGCTGTTCCTCAGGTCCGCGCGCGGGGACATCAGTATCCAGACGCTCATCGTTTTCATGTGTACATTATGATTGCCCGAACTCCCGGATATCTTTGAGCGGCGCCTGCACTGCCTCACCCTCAGATCGGCTGAGTAGTCCCGTCCGCGTTCATATAGGTCCCGCATCATGGAGCCGTCGTCCTGCGGCTCCAGATTGATCATTAGGTGGATCACGTCCCCGCTGGGCAGAGGGAGCATCTTTTCGAAAGTGACGTCCTCCCTCCGGGGAATGAGGAAGCTGTCGTTCTCCAGCCCCTCCAGGAACTCTCCGTCTCCCAGGCACGCCTCGATCTCCTCGCGGGGCATGCCTATGCATTCGTCCACCAGCCCGCCGATTACGGTCGCCAGGATGCTCCTCCTGTGGAGGAACCTCTTGGCGGCCGCATCGGCCCTTAAACCGCGGTTTTCGCCGTTCATGCCCGCCAACGACTTGACGAGGTATATAATGCAGGCACCGTGCGGTCACACAATGCTGGTTCCAGGCGGATCCGGCAGCTGATCCCGGGCCGCTGCTTTATATAACATCGCATGGAAAATCGAAGAATCTGGTGCAAGTGCGTGTGAGAGCCCAATTGAGCCGGGCAATAAACCCCTTCCACAGGAAATATCGGTTCCAGGGGCATCTACGGATTAATATCTGCATCCCATCACATGGTTCATGAAGATGAGGACCCTCTCGAGAATCGGGATCGCTCTGGCGATAGCGGTGATCCTCATCGTCACGGTGAAGGTCGTTTCGGACCAGGACGGCACCGTGGTCTGCGAGGGGAGGTACAACTACGTGGCGGAGACATCCCCCAGCTTCGCCTCCTCCAGCGGTTACATCGTCGAGGCGGACGAGGGCATGGAGTTCCTCATCCTTGACATAACCATAGCCAACGACGGCGACCGCATCATCCACACCAACCCGCTCCTGACCGTCTGGACGGCCTCCTGCGGCGGCGTGGATTACGGGTACTCGGAGGAGTCCTACATCCATCCCGGCTATCGGCTCGAGGACGTGCAGAAGGGCGCCACTGCTACGAGCGCCCTGGTCTTCGAGGTCCCGGAGGGCCTCGGGGCATCGGATTTCGACATCCATGCGGAGCTGAAGGTCGTCGGAGGGAAGGCGGTGTTCGTCCGCGACGCCTCTCTCCGAGCCAGTCGGAGCCCCGTTCGTGGCACAGTTTAAATACAGGACTGTATAACGCGCGCTTGGAAGTGCTTACAGGATGCTGGACGATGCAGAGGGGACGCTGTCGCTGTTGCTCCTCGTCATGATGGTGGTGCCGCCGGTTCTGGGGATCGCCGTCGGCTTGGGCCGCGGGCCCCAGGCGTCCAAGGCGTCCACCGCCCTTTGCATCATAGGATGCATAGCCGGGGTGCTGTGCTATCCCGCGGTCCTCCTCGGCGCAGACCTCTCGGCCACGTTCCCGCTGGGGTCGTACTGGGGCGATTACTCCATCTCCTTCGGCGAGCTCCAGGCGATATTCTGCTCGGTATCCTCGCTGGTGTTCCTCGCCACGGTCATACACCTCAGGTCCTCAGGCAGGGAGCCGTTCCCCCGCTACGCCGCCATGCTGTGCGCCCTGTACGCGGCGTGCGTCCTCTGCATGGGCGCCGACTCGATGATCCTCCTGCTGATATGCTGGGAGGCGGTCTCCATGATCACGTTCCTCATGGCCGACAACGGCCAGGACGACAGGCCCAGATGGAGGTTCTTCGCGGTGACGCACATCGGCGGGCTGCTGATCATGGCCGTCTTCGCCTATCTGTGGATCGTCACAGGCACCGCGGACGTGTCGCAGTGGTCCGGTCTCTGGGAGGAGATGGGCACCGAGACCTCGTCCATCCTAATCGCCCTCCTCTTCACCGGCTTCGGGACCAAGCTCGGCACCCTGCCGTTCCACGCTTGGATGCCCGACATGTACGCGAGGTCCCCGACCCACACGACCGTCCTCCTGACCACCGTCTGCTCCAACGTGGCGATACTGGTGCTGTTCAGGGGCGCTTTCGATTTCATAGGCGCCGAGGGGTGCATCCCCGCAATCGCGCTGATACTCACGATCCTTTCCGCCGTCACCGCACTGTGGGGCGCGATGCTCTCTATGGTGCAGACCGAGGCCAAGAGGATCCTCGCCTACTCCAGCATGGAGAACATGGGCCTGGTGACGATGTTCCTGTCGCTGGCGATGTTCTTCCACAGCGACGTGCACGTCATGGCCGCCGTCGCGCTGGTCGCGGCGCTCTTCCACACGCTCAACCACTCCGTGTTCAAGTCCCTCATGCTGATGTCGGTGGACACGGTCGAATCGTCCACAGGGGAGCACCACATGGACCGCTACGGCGGTCTGGCGAACGTGCTCCCGCTGCTGTCCGGCGTCGCCCTGATAGGCGTGCTCACGATGGCCTCCATCCCCCCGATGAACAGCTTCGCCAGCGAATGGATGATGCTCCAGGCCCTGCTGGGGACCGATGCCATCGATTCCTCCATCAGGGTGGCCATGCCGCTGCTCGTCGCGCTGATGGGCCTGTGCGGCATGGTCGTGGCCACGTCTTACGCCAGGCTGTACGGGTTCATCTTCCTGGGCCGCCCCAGGTCGAAGGGCGCCGCATCCCCGGAGAAGCCCTCGAAGATCTCACTGGGCGCGATGGCCCTGATGGCGGCCATGTGCGTCGGCACCGGCGTACTCGCGTTCCCCGTCATGGATGCGATATGCTCGGGCGCGGAGCAGATGATAGGTCATGGGATAGACTACCACGCCGGCCTCTCCGGCGACATGGAGCCCATAACGCTCGCGCTGATGATCGGCGGATCCATGTTGGTCATCGCCGTCCTCGCCCGCGTGTTCCGCAAGGGCAAGAGGGAGTCCGCGACATGGGGTAGCGGAGGCGAGCTCGACCAGGACATGCAGTACACGTCCGAGGGATTCTCCCAGCCCGTCGTGAGGGTCTTCCACCCATTGTTCGGTGACAGGTCCACCCTAGATTCCGGGAGGCTCTCCACCCGTTTCACCGAGCCGTTCGTCGAATACATCTACAAGCCCGTCGGGCGCGCCGTGCTCTTCGTGAGCGTGAGGGTGCGCACCCTGCAGACGGGTAACATACAGCATTACCTCGGGTACATGCTGATCGCGCTCGTCGCGATGCTGCTGGCGGTGAGGATGGTATGCCGATCCCAGAGGCCATCGTAGAGATTGTTCAGGCCATCGTCCTCATGGCCATCGCCCCGCTTATGGCGGGCATCGTCAGGAAGGTGAAGGCCGGCATGCAGGGGCGCACGGGCGCCTCCGTCTTCCAGCCCTACAGGGACCTCGCGAGGCTGTTCAGGAAGGACTCCGTGTACAGCCGCGACAGCTCATGGCTGCTAAGGGTGATCCCGTACGTCTGCATGGCGTCGATGATCGTCCTCGCCTGCCTTACGCCGTTCATCTACTCCAGGGTCATAGCCGGGCCGTACGGCGACCTGATCACCGTGGTCTACATGTTCTCCATGTTCAGGTTCTGCATGGTGCTCGGAGGACTCGAGGGAGGGTCCGCATTCGGGGGCATGGGGAGCAGCAGGGAGATGATGATGTCCGTGCTGATCGAGCCCTCGCTCCTGCTCGCGATCTCGACGCTCGCCGTCCTCACCGATTCCGGCACCGGCATGAGCTCCATCTCGGAGATCATCGCCACGTCCGGTCTCGCCATGATCGGGCCCGCGCTGATACTCGCCACCATATCGTTCCTGGTCACCCTGCTCGCGGAGAACGCGAGGGTGCCCTTCGACAATCCTGCGACTCACCTCGAGCTCACCATGGTCCACGAGGCCATGGTGCTCGAGTACTCCGGAAGGGAGCTCGCCATGATGGAGCTGTCCTCGATGATGAGGCTGACCATCTTCATGGCCATGGTCTCGTCGCTGTTCATGCCCTGGGGCATCGCGACCGAGATCGACGCCCAGTCCCTGCTGATCTCGGTGGCCGTGACCGCCGTCAAGATGCTCGCCATCGCGGTCGGGCTGGCCGCCGTGGAATCCGCCATGGCGAAGTCCAGGCTCTTCAAGACGCCCAACCTGCTGACCATATCGTTCGCGTTGTCGCTGCTTGCGATGATAACGCTGTACATCCTGCGAGGAAGAGAGAATGGACGACGTGATAAACAACCTGATCGACGTGTGCGCCGTGTTCATGCTCCTGCTGAGCGTGTTCACCATGGCCACCACCAGGATGAAGCCCCTGGTGATGATGTTCTCGGCGCAGTCCCTGTTCCTCGCCATCATGGCCGCGCTGGTCGCGTGGTCGTCCGACAGCCCCCACATCTACATCATGGCTGTCCTGACGATTGTGCTGAAGGTCATCGTGATGCCGTGGATGCTCCTCTACATCATGAGGAAGATCAACGTGGAGAAGGAGGTGCAGCTGAGCCTCGGGATACCCGGCTCGCTGCTCGCCGCCGGAGCGCTCGTCCTGATCTCGTACTACGTCACCGAGCCGCTGCTCGGGTCGCTCGAGACCATGGAGCGCAACTGCCTCGCGCTGTCCGTATCTATGATACTGATCGGCCTGCTGCTCATGTGCACCAGGAAGAAGGCGATCACCGAGACGGTGGGGCTGCTGATGACTGAGAACGGCCTGTTCCTCGGAGCGCTCGCCATCTCCCACGGCATGCCGCTGATCGTCGAGCTCGCCGCGTTCTTCGACGTCATGGTCGCGGTCATCATCATCGGCATATTCGCGAACAGGATCAACAGGTCGTTCAACTCCGTTGACACGACGTTCCTCAGGAGGCTGAAGGAATGAGCCCCGAGCTGCTCGCGATGCTGGCGGTGATGGGAGCATCTTGCCTCGTCTGCTTCCTGATAAGGGAGCCCAAGCTCCTCTCGAAGGTAATGCCGGTCTGCGCCCTCGCCGTGGCCGCAGCGACCATGTGGTTCCTGCTCCCGGTCATCGGAGGGGAGACTTACGACGAGGGCATGTTCTACGTCGACCAATTGTCCGCGCTGTTCATGTCCCTGGTCTGCATCGTAGGCCTGGGGGCGTCCGTCTACTCTTATGCGTACATCGGCAGGGACAGGGAGGAGGGCGAGCTGCTCAGCCGCCAGGTATCCACCTACTACACCCTGCTGATGCTGTTCATCTGCATCATGATCGCCACGTTCGCCGTGAGGTCGATGGCGGTCGTCTGGCTGGGGGTCGGGGCGACCACCCTGGTGTCCACGTTCCTGGTCGGAATATACACGAGCAACGAGTCCAACGAGGCGGCGTGGAAGTACATCATCCTATGCTCCGTGGGGATCACCGTCGCGCTCGCGGGCCTGGTCCTCGTCTACGCGTCCACGGTCGGCGCCATCGACTCGTCGCTGGCCCTGGACTGGACGTCGCTCATGGAAGCGGCCGACGAGCTGGACCCCAACCTGATGAAGATGGGGACGGCCCTGGTGATCCTGGGATTCGGGACCAAGGTCGGCTTCGTGCCGATGCACACATGGCTCCCCGACGCCCACAGCCAGGCCCCCAGCCCGGTGAGCGGCCTGCTGTCCGCCGTGCTGCTGAACTGCGCCATGTACGGGGTCATCAGGTTCTACATGGTCTCCGAGATAGCCGTGCCCGGATTCGCCTCGACCATACTGCTGGTCTTCGGGATGATCTCCCTGGCCGTCGCAGCGTTCCTCATAGTCCAGGCCCGGGACCTCAAGCGCATGCTCGCATACTCAAGCATAGAGAACATGGGCCTCATCGCCATCGGGCTCGGCATCGGGTCCCCGCTGGCGATCACGGCCGCCCTGCTCCAGCTGGCGGCGCATTCGATCACGAAGCCGATCCTGTTCTTCTCCGCAGGCAGCATCGTGCAGACCTACGGCACCAGGACGATGGCCGACATACACGGCCTGCCGAAGGCCGCTCCGTTCTCGTCGTTCGCCCTCACCGCGGGGGTGCTTGCGATCATCGGCGTTCCGCCGTTCGCCATATTCGTGGGCGAGTTCTCGCTGCTGTCCGCGGCGGTGGACGGGTACGTGTGGGTCGCTGCCATAGTGATCGCGATGCTCTCCATAGTGGCCGCCGGGTTCGTCAGGAACCTGGTGTCCATGCGCGCCGGGGAAGCCCCTGAGGGGAGGCACGAGAGGGTCGGTTTCACGACCATCGCACCGATAGGGTGCCTGATCGCGCTGTCCCTGTTCTTGGGCCTGTTCATGCCCGATGGGATCAGGGATTGGGTGGATTCGATAGTCGCATTGTTCGGAGGCATCCGATATGGAGACCAACTGCACGACGCACGATGATTACATCGCGGAATGCGACGCGCTCCGCCGCATGGGCGGGAGGCTGATGACGGTGTTCGCCGAGGAGCCCGTGGACGGCATGTACACGGTGAACGCCCTGTTCGCCGGCGACGGCGAGGTATTCCGCGTCCATTTCGACACGGAGGGGGATGTCCCCTCGCTGACTGGGATCGTCCCGTACGCCGGCTGCCACGAGAGGATGATGGCGGAGATGAGCGGCGTCACGATAGACGGCGCCGTGTCGGCGCCCATAGTGTACCGCAGGAGGGGCGGAGGCCATCCGCTGCGGAAATCGCCCTGCGACATCGGTTCCGAGGAGCGCATCCCGCTCCCAAAGAACTCCACCGCCGGGGACGGGGTGTTCGAGATCCCGGTGGGCCCGGTGCACGCCGGGATCATAGAGCCGGGCCACTTCAGGTTCTCTGTGGCGGGCGAGACGGTGCTGGAGCTGAACCCGTCCCTGGGATACACCCACAGGGGCGTCGAGAGGCTGCTGGAGCTCCCCGTCGGGGAGGACAAGTCCCGCCTCGTGGAGAGGATCTCCGGCGACACCTGCGTGGCGAACAGCATCGCCTATGCGGAGATGATGGAGTCCGGGTCCTCGATACCCCGGAGGGCGGTCAGGATCAGGACCATGCTGGCGGAGATGGAGAGGCTGTACAACCATATCGGGGCCGTCTCCGGCATATGCACCGATACAGCGTTCTCCGTCCCGTCCGCCATCGGCGGCGGGATCATGGAGAAGGTCCTGAGGATGAACCTCACGCTCACCCACCACCGCCAGCTCATGAACGCGGTGGTCCCCGGCGGCATACGCTGGGATATCGGGGAGTCCACGCTCAGGGACCTGGACGACTTCCTCATTGGATTGAAGTTCGAGGTCGACGCCCTGGAGGAGATGATGATGGAGAGCCCCTCGTTGCAGGACCGCATGGAGACCACGGGGAGGCTGGAGCCCTCCGTCGCCAGGGACATCGGCGCCACCGGCCCCATAGGGAGGGCCAGCGGGGTGCCCGTGGATTGCAGGAGGGAGTTCGGGTACGAGGCGTACGGCGACCTCGGGATGAACATGCCGGTGCAGACCGGCGGCGACGTCCTGGCCCGCACGAAGGTGCGGTTCGCCGAGATCACGGAGTCCTTCAGCCTGATCCACCAGTGCATCCAGAACATGGAGCCCGGGGAGACCAGGGTCCACGTGGAGCCCGAGGACGGGTTCTACTGCAGCGTCGTGGAGGCCCCCAGGGGCGAGCTGGTGCACTCGATGCACGTGAGGGACGGCAGGATATGGAGGTACCATGTCTGCGACCCGTCCTTCAGGAACTGGTTCGGCATGTGCCATGCGGTGCCCGGGAACGTCGTCCCGGACTTCCCATTGATCAACAAGAGCTTCGGGCTGTCGTACAGCGGGAACGATCTGTGATACCATGTTGGGGACTGCTTTCGACAATCTGAGCGGGAAGGGGAGGAACACCATCCCCAGGGACGAGCTCATGGCATCCAGGTGCGGCATGCCCATGGCGTCGGAGTGCGACGGCTGCGGCATGTGCCTGGGGATCTGCCCCACATCGGCCATCACCATCGACGACGGCTGGAAGGTCGACTTGGGGAGGTGCCTGATGTGCATGGACTGCATCCAGCACTGCCCGAAGGGTTACATCCAGGAGGCCCCGGCGCCGGACTATGCCCTGTCCAGGGAGGAGCTGGTGCTCGGCCGCGATTACGATATCGGGAAGATCGAGCGCAGGCTCGACGATTCGGTCGCGAAGATGTTCAGAGGGTCCCTGGCCTTCAGGGAGCTGGACACCGGCTCGTGCAACGCCTGCGAGGTGGAGCTCAACTGCGCCTCGAACCAGTTCTACGACATGCACAGGTTCGGTATCAAGGTGGTCGCGTCGCCCAGGCACGCCGACGCGCTGCTGGTGACGGGGCCCATGGCCAGGAACATGGAGGTGGCTTCCGAGATGACCTACGATGCGGTCCCGGAGCCCAAGCTCGTGATAGCATCTGGCACCTGCGCCATATCCGGAGGATTGTTCGTGGGCGGGGATGTGGTCCCCGACGGCGTCAGGAGGATGGAGCCGTCTGTGTTCATACCGGGATGCCCGCCGACACCCGACAGGGTGATAAGGTCGCTTGTGAAGGCTCTGGGCATGCGTCGCTGAACGACGATGACGGTGCAGCCCGCGTTGGCCACGATCGAGTTGGATACGCTCCCGAGGACGACCCTGTCGAAGCTGGATTTCTTGTTGGACCTTCCGACTATGATCGTGTCGCATCCGAAGCGGGATGCAGTTTGAAGGATGACCTTGTCGGGCTCCCCGGACTCCACGATCGCGCGGACCTCAGCCCCGGACTTCTCGGCCCTGGCGCGGGCGGTCTCGATCCTGGCCCTGGTCTCGTCCAGGTTCCCGTCGCGGGTGACGACCGACAAAACGATTAGCTGCTCCCCGTACACCTTGGCGTTCCTTATGGCGTAATCTAGCGCCTTCTCCGTGTTCTCGCGGCCGTCGTAGGCAACCAGCATGGTCATTGTCGGTGCGATTGCGGACTTAGGATAAGTATCTGACCTATGGCAGATTGTAGGTGGCTCCAGCTTTTACGGCATGAAAAGCCAATAGGCAAGATATTTAAGCGAGTGAAGTGAAAATGAACTTGAAGATTTGGAGAACCCGCCGTTGTCGCGGCGGGAGCCCTTTCGGTCTTTTCAAATCAGCAGTTCGGCCAAAAGCCTAAACCACTGAAGGACCAGGGCGGTCCAATGCAACAGGTTGCCCTGGTCCTGATTTCTCTGGCAGGTTGTCACCTCCCTCGGTTTCACAGAATAGAGTCCGGTTGCAGGCCTGGGGAAGTCCTGCTAGCCGGACTTCCACCCTGGCGATCTTAGGATGATTTGCGATTATTCTAACCTTGGGTTGCTATGAAAGTTAAGGAAATTGCACGCATCGGACGGCAATGCTTTTATCGGACCAGTCAATCGGGGAATCATTGGGCCCGTGGGCTAGCTTGGTATACTTGTGGCTTCGGGAGCCATAGACTCCGGTTCAAATCCGGGCGGGCCCACTCATCAGTCCCTTGATCGGGGACATGGCCCGTTCTGAGCGGCTGGCATTTCCCATCTTCCGATGCGCGATCGCGGCTGTAATCTCGGTTATATACATCCACCCTAATCCTCACGCAGTGATAGGAAAATGATCTTCTTCCAAGACACCAGATCCCTCGGGATGATCTTCTGGATCGTCGCGATACTGCTGGCCGCCAACGCGGTGATGCTCTTGGCTGCCGCATTCGGCGACTACGCCATCGAGGTCCCCGACAGCGTGACGGACGCGCGGATGTTCTGCCTGCTGACGGGCGCTGGGAACGCGATAGCGGCGATAATCTACGCGGGGAATGCCCACAAGACCATGGCCACGAGGAGGTCCAGGCTCGAAGTGATCCGCAGCTACATCGCGGTCATCGGACTGTGCATGCTCATCAGCGGCATCAGCGGTGCGCTGGCGGTGTACCTGTACACCGACGAGCAGTCCTTCGCTCTCTACATCGCCATCGCGACCATCGTCCTCTCGGCCATCGTCCTGGGGATATCTAGAATCGTCGCCGACGGCAAGAAAGGCCCTGTAAAGAAAGTGGTATGGGCCGTCCTGGTCATCGCCTTCGTGCTGATGGCCCTGGATGCGATCGAGGAAGCGGACGATTACTGGGAGCTCGCGGAGCACATAGCCCATATGATCATCGCGGTGTTCATGATATCCTTCATCGCCGACGGCGATGTCAGGAGGGAGATGGGGGTGAGCGAATGATAGACTGGTTCACCCAGATGATCGTCATGGCGGATGTGATCTTCCTGCTCATCCTCTTCTTCTCCGAGAGGAACAGCCCGTCGAAGATCCTGCTGTGGGCGCTCATTCTGGTGCTGCTGCCGATCGTGGGATTCATACTGTACATCGTCATCGGCCAGACGTTCTACTCCACCCTCAAGTTCAAGAGGAAGGGCATCAAGGACGAGGAGATCAACGACGTCGTCCCGGACGGGAAGGAGCTCCTGGAGACCGATCCGGATCCGGACTTCAAGCGCACGGCCAAGGCCATCCTGGCCTCCGGAGGGCTCGGGTTCTCCAACGACAACGACGTCAAGCTCTACACCCTCGGAGAGGACAAGTTCAGGGACATGTACGCCGACCTCAGGGCCGCCAAGAGGTACATCCACCTGGAGTACTACATCATCAGGGACGACGAGCTCGGCAACGAGCTGATGGAGATCCTCACGCAGAAGGTCAAGGAGGGCGTGGAGGTCAAGCTCCTCACCGACGACTTCGGCATCGGGAAGGGCCCCAAGAAGTCCATCAAGGTATTCCAGAGGGCCGGCGGGGAGTTCGCCGTGTTCCACAAGGTCATCTGGCTGCTGTTCAGCCCCAAGAAGAACAACCGCAACCACAGGAAGATAGGCATCATCGACGGGAAGATCGCCTACTGCGGCGGCTTCAACATCGGCGACGAGTACCTCGGGAAGGGCCCGTTCGGATACTGGAGGGACACCGCCGTGAGGATCACCGGCGGGGCAGTCAAGCCCATACAGGTGAGGTTCCAGATGGACTGGGAGTACGCCACCAAGAGGCCCATGTGCCCCAAGGACAGGATGCAGGACTACTACGGCGTGGAGCCCGATGTGACCGGCAGCACCAGGGTGCTGACCGTATCCGGAGGCCCGGACGTGGCCGACTTCAACCCCGTCAGGATGGAATACCTGGAGCTGATCAGGAACGCCAAGAAGACGGTGTACCTGCACTCCCCCTACTTCATCCCCGACGGTTCCCTGCAGGACGCCCTGTCAGTGGCCGCCGCCAACGGCGTCGACGTCAGGGTGATCATACCGGACAAGCCCGACCACATGTTCGTCTACTGGTGCAACATCAGCAGCGCCTACCAGGTCATGGGCAACGGCGTGAAGGTGTACATGTACAACAGGGGATTCGTCCACTCCAAGACGATGGTCGTGGATGGCAGGTACTGCTCCGTGGGGTCCGCCAACTTCGACGACAGGTCCCTGGTGCTGAACTTCGAGACCAACGCCGTGATCCTCTCGGACGACCTCGGCAGGCAGATGGACGAGGCCTTCATGGAGGACCTGGAGTACTGCACCCAGTACACCAGGGAGGACTACGACAACATCAGCGGCTACAAGGCCCTGAGGGTGGCATTCTCCAGGCTGTTCAGCGGACTGTCCCGAGGGAATGTCGAGGGGCCCGGGATAATTTCCCGGGTCCCGGCAACCTTTTTAACGGCGCTCCCGCTCAACCCATCATGGATTTCAGATCTATGGACAGGAGGGAGAAGGGCGAGTGCTTCCTTGCCGTCCTGCGCATAGCGATCGGCTGGATGATGCTGTGGCCCTTCCTCGACAAGCTCTTCGGCCTGGGGTTCGCCACGCCCTCCGGTTCAGGGGTCATAGACGGGGTATCCCCGTCTAGCTTCGTCGACCTCGTCACCGGCGGGATCTTCAAGGACCTATTCATCGCCCTCGGAGGCAACCCTGTCGTGGACGTCCTGCTCATGGCCGGGCTCCTCATCCTGGGCCTCACGCTGATCCTCGGGATCGCATCCAAGCTCACCACGCTGGCGATGACGGCGTTCCTCATCGTCATGTACATGATGCATGTGCCGCCGACGGACAATCCGTTGCTCGACTACCGCCTGACGTGGATACTTGCCCTGTGGGCGGTGTACTACCTCGGAGGCTACGAGCGCTTCTCCATCAAGGAGGAGTGGGAGAGTTTCTCCATCGTGCAGAAGTACCCGATACTGCAGCGATCCATGGGCTTGATTTATAGACCAATACAACCTTGACGAAACGATGGCCATGAAGTACGATCTCATGCACAGGGATGTTCCGGTCGCAGAGATAGTACTGGACGATGACGGCTATCTTGCTCGGGTCGATCGGGTCCTGTGCAAGGAGCATCTTCCCGTCGGTACCTGTATCAAGGGCCTCCTGGACGGGAATGCCATTCGTCACTGGTGGTCGTCCAGGTCCATCCCGGCTAGTCGCAGCGGGATACGGGATGCCTTGTATCGTCTCGGCATAAGGACCACGGGCATCCTACTGGAGAGGTGCATGGGGCTGAGCCTGTCGGATCAGTATTGGATCCGCAAGCCAGGAGACGATGTCGAATGGGCGGATGTCAACTTCTTCGACAATGCGTTCTCGGAGGATGTGGGGGACCTTCTGTTCGGCAACACCTATGCCACTGGCGGATTCAATTTCTGCTCCCCCGATAATACGTCTGACGGTGTGCTGAACAAGCGTTGGAAGATAGTGGACGGCGAGCGTCATCTGCTTAAAGCAGGCAGTGGGCAGGTGATGCAGGAGCCCTTCAACGAGGTCATCGCCACGATGCTGATGGAGTCGCAGGAGGTGGAATGCTGCCATTACGATCTCGTATGGATAGGGGGCTACCCATATTGCTCATGCAGGGATTTCATAAACAGCAGCCAGGACCTGGTCACGGCATCGAATCTGCTGGCGTCCTCGCCTCGTCGCAATGACGAGTCTGCAATGGGGCAGTTCATCCGTCTATGCGGTGAAGCAGGGATAGATGCGGTCCCTTTCTTGGATAGGATGCTGGTTGTAGATTACATCATGATGAACAACGACCGCCATCTCAGCAATTTCGGCCTCATAAGGGATGCCATAACGCTAGATTATGTCGGTATGGCACCCATATACGATACGGGGACTGCATTGGGGTGCCTGCTGCGTACAGGGGATATCCCCCTCAGGCTGGACCGTTCGTGCAAGCCATTCGCCAAGGATTTCGATAGCCAGCTATCTCTGGTTTCCTCTCTGGACTGGTTCGATTCGGATGCGGCCATGGGCATCCTCCCAGATGCGGAGTCGTTGCTCTCGCTGAACGGGTTCATAGGAGAGGAGAGGGCATCCCGTATCAAGGCCATCCTCTCCGAACGCATCGACAGGGTGTCCTCGCGCCTCCGACGGCTCCCTGTCCTTCAGCCCCATGGCGATCACGAAGGCGATCAGCGAGATCAGGATCGCCACGAAGAACGCGTGCCTGAAACCCGGTATCAGGTCGGCCCCCACGATGGTCGATCCCGGTACGATGACTATGAACGCCATGAACACGGCGTTGAGTATCGCCACGCCCGCGGAGCTCCCGGCCTGCCTGAACGTGTTGGTCAGCCCGGACAGCTGGCCGTCCTGCCCCTCTGAGATGTAGGTGAACGACAGGTTGGTGGAGGATACCAGGGCCATCCCGATTCCGGCTCCCATGACGAACAGCGAGACCAGGATCCACGGCAGGCCGGTGTCCACGTCCATCCTGCTGAGCATCAGGAATCCGAGGGCGCATATCAGGGCACCTGCGATGACGAACCTCCTGTTCTGACCTGTCCTGTCGGCTATCCTCCCGACGACGGGCCCCATTGCCATCATCCCGGCGGAGTTGGCTATGAGTATGAGGCCGTACTCCACGGTCTCGTAGTGCTGGACGAACTGCAGGTAGTACGGGAGCAGCAGGTAGCTGCCGGCCATGGCCATGAACAGCAGCATGCCGACGATGATGCTGCGCCTGATGCGCGGCTCCCCGAGGATCTCCAGGGATATCAGCGGGTCAGCGGACCTCCTCTCCCACCAGGTCAGGAGACCGGCGGCGATCGCCATGACGAAGATCAGGGCGATCCCGGCATCGGACATCCATCCCATGTCGGGGCCCTTGTTCAGGTAGAAGATCAGCGTGAACATCATCACGAAGATCAGCGCCGCGCCGACGTAGTCCACCTTGGCGCCGGAGGCCGTGTGGATCTCCTCGCCCCTCATGTAGCGCATGCACATCAGGATGCAGACGAGCCCTATGGGGACGTTGATGAAGAATATCAGCGACCAATGGAACGCGGTGAGGATCCCGCCGAGGGCTGGGCCGAACGCGGTGCCCGCAGATGCGGCGAGGGTCACCATGCCGATGGACGCGCCCATGGCGGACTTCGGCAGGTACGACGATATCATGGCCAGGGACATGGCGGTCACCATCCCAGCGCCGATCCCCTGGACCGCGCGGAGCAGGATGATCGCGAACAGCCCCAGCTGCTCCACGAATCCGCACATCCCTATCGCCAGCGACGATGCGGCGAAGACGCCGACGCCGCTGACGAAGACCTTCTTGTAGCTCTTGTTGGAGCCTATCTTCGACCACAGGAGGATGCAGCTGCAGAGCATCATGGTGTAGATCAGCAGGATCCACGACACGTTGGCCGTGTCGTGCCCCGCCTCGCCGAACTCCTTGGCGATGGTCGGCAGCGCCACCGAGACGATGGTGGCGTCCAGCGCCGTCATGAACGTTCCGAGTACGATGGCGAAGAGGACCATCTTCGTGCTACCTGCCATTTCGGACATGATAAATGTGGATTACCCTAGTTCGTATAATATGCATTGTTCAAACATCATGTATTTCACTTCAGTAACATCTATTTCAGCGGCAAAAATGAAGGTAACTTATTAACATTGTATTGTTATTTATCTGGCATGGGGAAGATGGAACGTGTGATGATCTCCTGTGTCACAACGGAGACAGTCCGTGTATCCGAGGCGGCCAAGTATTTCGATGTGGATCGCATACATATCATCCATTACGTTGATGATAGCAACTCAAAAAACTGGTTCTATCAGAGTTTCTACGATCAGACAGTCAGTTTAATAAAGGAATCCTTGCCCGATGTCCAGATTTGCGAGCATAACAGCAAGGTATTCTATTTCGATAACATGCTCAGGGAAGTGGAATCAATAGTCGAACTTGAGAATTTATCCCAGGTTCAACCAGTCATATATGTCAACATTTCCGCCGGTTCTCCCGAGTATATCAGTGCAGCCACCATTATTTCCATGATGCATGAGAATACTGAACCAGTTTCCGTTGGAGCAGGAGAGTATTTGCATCAGGATGCGGACGATTTGCGTTCAATATATTATGATGGTAGTACACCTGTCGGATTGATCAAAACAATCAGGGAGCCGCACATCGTCCAACAGTTTAACATCTCAGCGCCCAACCGTCGGTTAGTCATCGGGCTTCGCATCCTAGACAGGCACATTAAGGACGGTCTGCCCTTGACATCCAAAGCGATGGTCGCCGAGTTCAAAGAAAGCGGTATCTGGGAGAGGTCATCTGAAGCGAATGATCAAGTATACTACAATCGTGATTTCATTGATAAGTGGATAGCCAGTAAATGGGTCAAAAGAGATCCAGAAATGCATAAGAAGCTGATTATTACCGAGTTTGGACATTTTGTTATCAAGACATTTTATCTGTAAAATAACGTCTATACAAAATTAACATACATATGTTATTTATATCTCCAAAGTATACGCTTGATTGAAATGGACGAGATTCCGATCCCGGTAACGGGAATCACAGAGGAAAAGACGGGGCGGTACTGGGCCAAGAGGGATTCTAGAGGGACTCATCTGCTGGAATATCATCTTATAGACACAGCGGCCGTCTGCAAAGCATACCTTACGCGCGATACCCGTATCCTCAAATCGTTCAAGATACCGGAACCCTATGGATCCGACGCAGTCATAGATCTGATCGTATTCTTCAGTTCAGTCCATGACATCGGCAAGATTTGCCCTGCATTCCAGAAAGCCGATGGATTCAGTAACGGCTACCGTCATGATGTGGGCGGTTACAATCTGATGATAGGTAGTTGTTTTGACACCATAGCCAGATCGGTTGGATTCACATCTGGTAACCGGAGAGACAGAAGGTCTCTAAGGAGTCTCATACGTGCATCCGCAATGCACCACGGGAGTCCCAGGGGTTGCGACGATCAGCTTCATTACGACAGATTCGTGACAATGTTCGATGAGCAATCAAGAGAAAGTGCCAGAGCCGTTATAGAGGAGATGGCAAAGCTGTTCAAAGTCGCACCTGGAATTTGCGATGCGATAATCCATTCAGACGATTTCAACAGACTGACGAACATTGTTGCAGCAGTGATAAACCAATGCGATTGGATTGCATCGGGGGAGTTTGACTATCACTCCGAAGCTATCTCATTGAGTGATTATTTTTCAATCGCGAGAGATAGGGCTGATGCTATCATCGGAGAAGACTCCCTCAACATATTCCGCAAGGAAGTTGAGCAGCTTGATTTTGAATTGATCTTTGGGTTCCCTCCATCACCAGCCCAAAGCGAGATGTCCTCTTTGGATGCAACTTCGCCGTTTTTGTGCATAGTTGAGGATGCCACAGGTTCAGGAAAGACGGAGGCCGCACTTTTTTGCGCTTTGAGATGTCTGGAGAGCACAGACGCTGACGGGATCACGTTCGCGTTACCAACCCGTTCGACGTCAAACTTGATATTCACAAGATTAAACGGGTATGCTTCCAGCATGGTGTCCGATGATGTCAGTGTATCGTTGCAGCACGGTTCCTCCCGGTATTTCTTAGAGAATGCGGGTCTGGATATTGACAGGGGATGGACGTTCGGCAAGAACAAGGCCCTATTTGCCAATATTTCGGTATGCACTGTGGATCAGATTCTATGTTCCGTCATACCCGTCCGTTATCAGCCCCTGAAGCTGTTGGCAGCGGCCAGGCATGTTGTGGTCGTTGACGAGGTCCATGCATATGATGCGTACACGTTCGGCCTATTGTGCGAATTCATTCACTACTGCAAATTGTATGGGGTCCCAATCGTGCTCCTTTCAGCCACCATCCCATCCAAAATGAAGAGACAGCTCATAGAGAGCTACGGTTGCTGTACCAGCACCCTCTCCTGGGAATATCCACTCATAACCGTTTGTCGTGATGTCGTTGAGCAGGAGCCGGTCGAATGCTCTCAGCGTAGTTTGCGCAACGTCCCAATAAGATACATCTCAGATAATACAGCAGTAATCGACGAGTTAGTATCTCTGGCTAACGATGGCATGAGAGCATGCTGGATCCGCAACACGGTGGATGATGCAATCGAAGCCTTCGATTCGATTCCAGACGGTCCTTACCAGAAGGTCCTTCTGCATTCCCGCTTCATAGCGGCAGATCGCACGGCAATAGAGGGTGAGCTGTTCAGGCAATGTGGCAAAGGGGCAATTCCCGAGGGAATGATAGTCATCGGGACGCAGGTCATCGAGCAATCATTGGACATAGAATTTGAAAGGGTGTATTCCGATCTCGCGCCAATAGACTCCCTAATCCAGAGATTGGGTCGTGACCAACGTTTCAACGATTCCCCAATCGGCTGTGAATTCGTCGTTAATGGGCCTCCCATGACATCTGTGCCCGATGAGTTCTGGTATTCGAGATACCTCCCTAGGGCGGCATTCGTCTACAGGAATCACAGCGTCCTGTTCAATACGGCAGTGCTGATGCAGGAGGGAAAAATCTCGATACCTGCGGATTATCGCAGGATGATAGAGTTTGCATATGGGGAGCCTGGGCCAGGCAGTCCATTCTTCGCGAATTATGAGGAATTCATGGGTATAATCAAAGGCTCAATTGCCAATTACAAGCGTGTAGTCCTGGATCCGGAAACTTGCTATGGGTGCTCGTTGGCATCAGAGTTCTCCGATAGCCAATGGGAGGCGGTTCAACGTGCGACCACTCGCGAAACGGATGAGCGTACAGTTCAATGCCTTCTTCTCCAAGAATTCGATGGGAAAACTATCCCATTATCGGGGAATCCCGAGACGAGTACGGTCGCAGTAAAGAAAAAAAATGCCGTCGGCATTACGGAAACTGCTTATGAGCATGGCAAGTGGCAGTACGTTGTCAAATTATTGATGACAAAAGCCACAGATGACGATGGAAACGAATGCTGGAATAATAAAAATGGCCTGAGGTACAGCAGAACAAGGGGGTTGGAATATGTTTAATTTGATAGATGAGAAATGGATTCCCGTAATTTGCAAATCCGGAACCATCAGAAAGATTGCCCCATGGGAGATCACGGACAACCGTGACCCTCCAATCAAGGTATGCTTCAGCAGGCCAGATTTCAATTCTGCGGTGACGCAGTTCTTGATAGGTTTGGTACAGACATCATCAACGCCCAAGGATGTGGACGAGTGGCTCGATATGCTGGAGAATCCGCCATCATGCGAAGCACTGAAGGAGAAGATGTCATTTTTCAAGGATGCATTTGAACTCATAGGCGGGAACCATCCATTCATGCAAGAGCCCGGAGTGGAAAATCGGAAATCGATAGACAGGATTCTGATCACATCGCCCGGCGACAACACAGTCAAGCTAAACAAGGATTTCTTCATCAAACGCAATGACGGTCGCAACTGCCTCTGCATGTCATGCGCCGCGGCCTCAGTTTACACTCTTCAAGCTTTAGCTCCGGTCGGCGGAAGCGGGATAAGATGCTCTATGAGGGGATCAAGCCCCCTCACAACCATGGTGGAGGGCATAAACCTCGCTACCACGATATTCCTGAACATTCTCATTAAAGATAACCTTGGCTCAGGAACAGACGGGCATATATTCCCATGGATGAGTGATGAAAAGTGCGAGGTGTTTTCTTCAGTGGATAACGACCCTCGCATGGTCTATTGGACGGTAGTGCGGCGCATAGCTCTGGGATCTTTGAAAGAGGGGACTTGCATGCTATGTGGATCCACAGGGCCATCAATCGTCGATTATGATGAGGTAAGCAAGGGATCATCATACAGCGGCTGGGAGCATCCGCTCTGTCCCTATTCCAAGGATAAGACAGATACGAAACCGGTCAAAGTCTCTGAAGGTATCGGCCACCTGAACGAATGGACTTACATGATGTACACAGGGCTTTCAGAAGTATGTCCCTCAAAGGCGGTCAGACAGGTTCAAATGAACAGGCTGGATATCAAAGAGATATGCTTTGGGCAAGAGATCAGGTTATGGATAAACGGATATGTCAATGATAAGGCATCGGTCAAAGCTTGGAAAGAAATCCATCAGCCAATGCTGATGGATTATGACGAGCGCGCCAAGAGCGCCATGACATTGGCAATCGCGGACATGATTCGCCTTGCTGAATATGGGTGCGATCAACTGAAAAAAGCGTTGAAGATACTCTATGGTCCACGCGACAGGTCTAACATAGGGAGGCCGGTCAGCATACCTAGCGATCTAATCGAAAGCTATTGGAACGGTTGCGATTCGATTTTCGAGAAATTTGTCAGTAGAATCGGTCCTGAAGACAATGATAAGCTCTTGCTGCAATGGGGATCAGAACTGCATTCTGTAGCTTCCTCAGCATTAGACGGTGCAGCGGATAGCGTTCCTTTGGAGTACTATTCGAACGTCGCATTGAGCAGAAAGAACCTATCTATGCATATGTCAGAGAAATCAATATCGAAGGAGTTGAACAAATGAGCGAATTATCCAAGGAAGAGTTCGAAGGCGCCGTCGCCAACTGGTGGTACAGGCTGCAAAACGATTCCGGCAGTTCTGCGAGGTTGAGGCACCAGTCGGACATCATCGGAATCCAGACGGTGGCTGCGTTCTACGACCTAGTGAGGGCGCTTCCACAGATAGACACGGATGTCCTGGCTTGCATAGCCATGGTGTTATCGCACGTGGAGGCGGATTCTAAAGAGAAAGTCGCGGTACGCATGGGAAAGAAGACATCCAGTGCGGACCATGTGGTTTCCGAGATCAGATTCAACAAATTGATCTCGTTGGATCTGGAGGGACTCTCCAGGGAATTGGTGAGAGTCCTTCCGATCATCGACAACACCCTAAACATCAGAGCTCTGGCAACCGACCTGCGTTACTGGAACTATGAGAGCCAGATTTCCAAGAAAAGATGGCTAAACGATTTCTATCTCGCATAAAGGAGGAACAAGAATGAAATACATACAGATACACGAACTGACATCCTACCCGGCATCCAACCTCAACAGGGACGATCTGGGCAGGCCGAAGACCGTCAAGATCGGGGATTCCACCAGGCTCAGGGTTTCCTCACAGAGCCTCAAGAGGGCCTGGAGGACCAGCAGCATCATGTCCGACAGATTCCCCGTTATGGGGATCCGTACAAACAAGCTGTCTGAAACCATAGAGTATTGCCTGATCGAGGGAATATCCCTTGTCGACAAGGTTGCTGGAAAGGAGGAAAAAACCCGTGCCCCCGTCGACAAGAAGGTAGCGAAGAAGTACGGAGCGGAGATCGACGGTGCGTTCAGGTCCGTCAAGAGCGCTTCTGGAGATGATGCCGAGGATGAACAGAAGGGCAAGGCTAAGAAGAAGCAGCTCTTCCACTACTCCGATTCCGAAATCAGGGCCGCTGATGCTGTGATGGCAGAGATATCGGAAGGCAAGGAGCCGGAAATGGGCGATCTTCTTAGGAAATCCCCGTTCCCTGTAGACATAGCCATGTTCGGGAGAATGGTGGCGAACGATAAGTCCTACGATTGCGAAGCAGCGGTGCAGGTAGCGCATGCGTTCACCGTGCACAGGGCAACCGTCGAGGAGGATTACTTCACGGCCGTGGATGATTTGAACGAGGATAGCGATTCGGGAGCAGGGCACCTCGGGGAGACGAGCTTCGGTGCAGGTTTGTTCTACAACTACATCTGCGTGGATTTCGAACTGCTCTCCAGGAATCTGGGGTCCGAGGACTTGGCGCACGAGGCTCTGAAGGCCCTTCTCGAGGCTTCTGCAACGGTATCTCCTGGCGGGAAGCAAAACTCATTCGCATCCAGGTCGTATGCATCGTTCATCATGATCGAGAAAGGAGACAAGCAGCCGAGGTCGCTCGCATCCGCATTCCTCAAGCCGGTGTATGGCGACGATCCGCTGAAATCGGCAATCGAGGCGCTCATGACGATGCAATCCAACATGGACAAGGTGTTCGGTAATTGCTACGATTCCTGCTATGTCATGGATGTCAGTGCCGGCAAGGGCAGCATCTTGGAAGCTGGTGCCTTCCTTGACTGAGAGTGATAGGCGGTGCCTAGTGTTTCACCTGACAGGCCCCATGGAGGGATGGGGTACTGTCGCTGTAGGCACTTTCAGGCCGACCAGAAGACATCCCACCAAATCCGCCATCGTAGGCGTAGTGTCGGCATCATTGGGGTTCGAAAGGGATGACGCACGCATTCACAGCCTGTTCGTCGATTACGAGTATGCGGTGATATCATCAGGCAAGGAGACGGAGATGTCCGATTTTGCGACAGTCGAGAGTTCCGAGCCGGACAAGGGCGAACTGTTCACTAGGCTACCTCCCAGGGCCCTGGAGCTGTCCAGCGAGAAGAGGAACACGATAATGGTAGACAGGAGGTTCATCTGCAACGGGTATTTCACCGTGCTCATGGTGCCAAAGACTGGGGCGGAGTTTTCATTGGAATCCATCAAGGCCGCCCTCGAGTGCCCCCACTTTGTTCCATACCTTGGAAGGAAGTCTTGCCCCCTGTCATTCCCCATGTGCCCATCAATCGAATCGTATTCCCGTTTATGCGACATCATCCCCGAGGTAAGTCTGAGGCCATTCCGCAACGATGCATTCCAAGACAGTAAATTCCTCAAGAATATGGATGCCATGAGAGTGTATTCCACCTATCCGCTGGAGGGATTCGGAGGTTATGTGACCAATGTCGTCGTTGACGATATGCCGGATAGAATCAACTGGAGCTTCAGAGAAAGGATTGAGTACGAGTATCTGGGGGAATTGCGATGACCCATTACTTTAGCAAGCTGGAATTGACACATAATGGCATGGAATCCAGGATGAAATCCTTGTCGACAGATTCATACAATGTCCATAAGGAGATGTGGGACCTGTTCCCAGGGATGCCGGATTCGGACCGCGATTTCATTTACGCGATCCTTGACGATGGGCGCACAGCATACATGGTCTCATCCAGGGAACCTGTTGAAAACAATTATTGGAGGATAGAGAGTAAAATCTATGATCCAGTTGTGAAGAACGGCGACGTATACAAGTTCAGACTCCTTGCCAACCCTACCGTGGCCAAGAGTTCTGATGGGAAGCACAAGAGGCACGATGTTGTAATGGATATGAAGAGGAGGTACCGGGCTGAGGGCAGGGAACTATCCATGAACGACGTAGTTCATAAGTCTGTTTCCGAATGGATGATCCATAAGGGAGAGCTTAATGGCTTCGATTTCGATGAGAGCACATTGATGACTCATAGCTATACAAGATGCGAGAGCAAGAAGGGCGATGTCAAGATCACCTTTTCTACGGTCGTCATAGAGGGGACATTGATGGTCACTGATGCGGGCTTGTTCAAGGACTGTCTGTATAAAGGGATCGGCACAGCCAAAGGATTCGGTTGCGGCTTGTTGCTGATAAAACGTTCATGACATGGATAGATACTTGTTCGATACCGTTGAAGGAGCGCAGCTCATATATCTTCCTCGAATACGGCCGTTTGGATGTGGAGGAAGGTGCGTTCGTCCTTCGCGATTCCAAAGGTTCCAGGGTGCAGATCCCTGTGGGCGCGGTAACATGTATAATGTTGGGTCCCGGAACTGACATTACGCACGAAGCCGTCAAACTCGCGGCAGCGGTAAAGTGTCTCTTAGTGTGGGTGGGCGAGTATGGAGTTCGCCTCTATTCCGCGGGAATGCCAGGCGGGCATAGGTGCGATAGGCTCCTAGAGCAGGCGAGATGCGCATTGGATCCGGATCTTCGCAAATCAGTCGTTTACAGGATGTACCAGTATCGTTTTGATGAACCATTCAGTCCTGGACTTTCGCTGGAACAAATGAGGGGCAAAGAGGCTTACAGGGTTAAGAGCATCTACCGTTCGTTATCGGAAGAGTATGGAGTAACATGGACTGGCAGGAGGTATGATGCAAATAATTGGTCCTCTGCGGACGTCGTTAACAGGTTGCTTAGCACCGCGAACTCGTGCCTCTATGGGATATGCGAGGCCGCTATACTGATCGCAGGATACTCGCCATCGATAGGATTCATCCACTCAGGGAGGCCGAGATCATTCGTGTACGATGTGGCGGATCTCATGAAGTATGAGACCGTGGTTCCGTTGGCTTTTAGGTATGCATCTGATCATCGTGATCATTCAGAGTCAGACGTTCGGCAGGAATGCAGAGAGATGTTTCGCAAGGAGCGCATATTGGAGCGGATAGTGCCTCTAATAAACAGCCTGTTTGAAGATAGAATAACGGACCCAGGGGGCGTTGTAGAGCCTCCAGCATTCTCGGAATCGGATGGTGGTTTCTATTCTGGTGCTGATAGTTGAAAATGCGCCACCGCAGCTGAGGGGAAGGTTATCATTATGGCTGTTCGAAGTGAGGGCAGGTGTATTCGTTGGGGATTGCAGCGCTAAGCTCCGCGAATGGATTTGGTCATGCGTTAGGCAGAATATTCGGGGTGGGAATGCATTGATAATCTGGTCCACATCAAAGAAAGAGTTCGGGTTTGACGTTGACTCCTGTGGTGATTCCAGAAGATCCATCTGCGAAATTGATGGCATCAAGATGATGAAGTTTATATCGTGATGCGCTTCTATAAAATGACGACAGAGTTCCCCACGCATGTGGGGATGAACCGGGAAGAAGAAACGCAGGACCGCGATGCAGTTCGAGTTCCCCACGCATGTGGGGATGAACCGGTCCGGGTCTGCACCGGAAGAGAGGGGTCATAGAGTTCCCCACGCATGTGGGGATGAACCGATGCGCATGGTCAACAACGACGAGCATATAACGAGTTCCCAACGCATGTGGGGATGAACCGGAGTACATCGACTGGGCCATCGAGGAGGTCGAGAGTTCCCCACGCATGTGGGGATGAACCGTAATATCCGGTGATGATTTTGACGCGGCGATGGAGTTCCCCACGCATGTGGGGATGAACCGGAGTACTACGACGAGAAGATGCGCATAGGCAAGGAGTTCCCCACGCATGTGGGGATGAACCGGAAATAAAATGGATGGCTGAATGGTGCAATTCGAGTTCCCCACGCATGTGGGGATGAACCGTATCCATCTCGAGAAAGGATCTGCCGGAGTTTGAGTTCCCCACGCATGTGGGGATGAACCAGCAGGGCGAACAATTACAGGGTGAATCTTCCGGAGTTCCCCACGCATGTGGGGATGAACCGGTGAACGCGATCAAGCAGGAGAAGTTCCCGGAGAGTTCCCCACGCATGTGGGGATGAACCGTTCCATACTTCCGACATATCGCATCTCGTGGCGAGTTCCCCACGCATGTGGGGATGAACCGTGCAACGCGCACAACATCGGCCTGCTGATGGTGAGTTCCCCACGCATGTGGGGATGAACCGGATAAGCTTAGTCGAGCAGTACGATAATAAGAGAGTTCCCCACGCATGTGGGGATGAACCGGCAGCCGCAGAAGCACCGTACCATGTGCAAGGGAGTTCCCCACGCATGTGGGGATGAACCGGGATGGCGAACAACCACACAAAAACGAGGAATGAGTTCCCCACGCATGTGGGGATGAACCGCCATAAAGAACGGGTTCATCCATTGAATGTTAGAGTTCCCCACGCATGTGGGGATGAACCGGTTGGGATTGGTTCCATATCCGCAGCACTTCCGAGTTCCCCACGCATGTGGGGATGAACCGAGAATGATGCTCACGGTCACCGCGATGATGAGGAGTTCCCCACGCATGTGGGGATGAACCGTCCGAGCTGATAGACGGCGCCTTGTACATCCCGAGTTCCCCACGCATGTGGGGATGAACCGAGGGTTGACCTATCGGAGGGAGCATCCCGACCGAGTTCCCCACGCATGTGGGGATGAACCGAATCCAGGGCACAGGGTCCTAGGGGTCTCGCCGAGTTCCCCACGCATGTGGGGATGAACCGGAGGACAGCCCGTTCGCCAGGATGATGGGAGCGAGTTCCCCACGCATGTGGGGATGAACCGAGGAGGGAATCGACCCCGAGCAGGGTGCCGACGAGTTCCCCACGCATGTGGGGATGAACCGCTGGTATCGGGAATCGTGATGGCCACGCTGGCGAGTTCCCCACGCATGTGGGGATGAACCGGCGTTGTCGTAGAACATCGTGACGATCTTCTTGAGTTCCCCACGCATGTGGGGATGAACCGATGATCCGCGGGCATGTGGAGCAGCGTCTGATGAGTTCCCCACGCATGTGGGGATGAACCGCGAATCTCGATGCTGCATGTCGCAGGGCCGAGGAGTTCCCCACGCATGTGGGGATGAACCGCCAATGTTAAGTTATGAGCCTAACATAATCGAGAGTTCCCCACGCATGTGGGGATGAACCGTAATACCCGAGACCGACTGGACGAAATGGATCGAGTTCCCCACGCATGTGGGGATGAACCGGCGCTGGTCAGCCTGGAGCAGGACGGGGTCATGAGTTCCCCACGCATGTGGGGATGAACCGGAGAACGAACTTCACAAAAGAGGACTTGAGCGGAGTTCCCCACGCATGTGGGGATGAACCGACGCGGTGGTGAACGTCGCAGGGGACGTGAACGAGTTTCCCACGCATGTGGGGATGAACCGACATGGACCATGACATCATCCGAGCTTAAGGGGGAGTTCCCCACGCACGTGGGGATGAACCGCACGGGGAATACCTCGGGTGGGAGATCTACAGGAGTTCTCCACGCACGTGGGGATGAATCGGACACCAACAACTTCGCCAAGGGACTGAACTTGAGTTCCCCACGCATGTGGGGATGAACCGATGACGGTGTTGTTCGCGGCTCCGGTGTACTCGAGTTCCCCACACATGTGGGGATAAACTTGCGGATTCTTATCCCAAGTTTCGAGAGGGAGGGAGTTTCCCACACGTGGGGATTGTCAAAAGCGCTGATTGGCAGAAACGGGAAGGAAACTCGTTTTAGCATGGAGATGAATTAAGAATTGTATTGAGAATTCTCAATTGTCGATGAATATATATGCACATATGAGAAGTCGGTCGCGGGCCGTGCCAAACGGCGTTCTTCCTCATCTCCTCCACCGCGGCATGGAGGGTGTCCAGGCGGTACACCCTGCGCATGTTCGCCCCGAGGTCGATACGGTACTCCCTCTCTATGGCGCCCAGCGCCTCCTTGAGGGACCGCACCCTCTGCGCGGTGCCCTCGCCCACATCCAGGGTCGTCTGCACCGAGCCCTTGGAAAGGTTGTACACGCCGACCCCCACGAGCCTCAGCGGCCTCCTCTCGACCGATTCCAGCAGGGACAGCGCCTCCTTGTGTATCGACAGCGCATCGCCGCAGTTCGCCGTCACCCTGGACTTGGAGATGCCCTTGCCGTTGGCATAGGTGAGCTTCAGCATCACGCCCCCTCCGCGGAGCCCCGCCCTCCTGGCCTGGTCGGCCACGTTGGCCGCCAGCAGCAGGAGCACGTCCTCCACGAGGCGGTAGTTCCATACGTTGTCCTGGAAGGTTATCTCGCGGCCGATGGACTTCGCGTCCTGGGGCTCCCACGGGGTGACCTCTCTGTCGTCGATGCCCTGGGCCACCTTCACGACCTGCCTGCCGTGGAGGTCCCCCAGGAGCTCCACGACCTCGTCCTGCCTCTCCAGGACGTCCCTGACTGTTTCTATGCCTATGGATTGCAACCTCTCAGCCGACCTCTCGCCCACGGTGGACAGGACCCTCACGCCCCTGTCCATGACCAGGTCCATGAAGTCCTCGGGGGTCAGTATCTCGAAGTAGCCGTCCGGCTTCATCTCCTCGCTGGCGGTCTTGGCGCCGGCCATGCAGTAGGAGAGCCCGACGGAGCAGGTAAGCCCCACCTCGTCGAGGGTCCGGCGCTTGATCTCATGGGCGAAGACCCTGGCGGAATCGAAGTCCTTGGCGGTCTCCGTGACGTCCAGGTACGCCTCGTCGAGGGCGATGGATTCCAGGACCGACGCGAAGTCCCTCCATATCCTGTGTATCTGGCGGGAGGCGTCCTTGTACTTCACCATGTTCGGGTGCATGTACACGCCGTTGGGGCAGAGTGAGTAGGCCTCCTTGATGTTCATGGCCGAGCGGACGCCGTACTTCCTGGCCTCGTAGCTGCAGGTGGAGATGACGCCCCTCTCGCCGGGAAGGGAGCCGATGATGAGCGGCTTCCCGCGGAGGGACGGGTCGTCCCTGACCTCGACGGATGCGTAGAACGCGTCCATGTCAACGTGGATGATGATGCGGTCCGCCATGCCCTCCTCGGATGGGGAACGTCTTCGCCCGTATTATCGTTGCCTGCGATTCCTTTTATCATCGGTATCCGATTTGTCTCCCATGGAAGCATCGAAGGAGAAGCTGGCCTACGGCGAGGTGTCCACGATGGAGCGCAACGGGATCGGGATACTCATCTACGACACCAAGGACGAGGCCGGGACCCGCGTGATTTTCCTGGTGAAGGACGGCAAGGCCGTCATGATCGAGCACCCGGGGTTCAAGAAGAACATCACGGAGCTCTCCGCGTACCTGGAGAAGCAGGATTTCTCGGTGGTGTCCAAGCTGGTATCCTACCATGCCGCCGGCGCGAGCTTCCTGCCTGACGCCGAGGTCTGCATGACCGAGTCCGCCAGAGCCTATAACGACGACGGCGTCGGAGCGCAGCTGGTCGAGGACTTCGCGTCGATCTACGGCTTCACCTTCGACGACGACCTGGTCAGGCCGGACAGGATCCTGCCAGCGGGGGAGACCGAGATCGCCGGGATAAGGCTGGAGATCGTCCCGGTCGCCGAGGCGTTCGAGATCGTGATCCCGGAGGCCAATGCGGTGTATATGCACATGCTCGGCCACGACTCCCACTCGATCGTGTTCGGGGTGGAGGGGGCCGAGTCCGAGGTGAGGAGGCTCCAGGGCTACCTGGACAGGGGCATCGACCTATTCCTCTCGTCGCATCACGACCCCGAGGGCCGTGAGGACGTGGATGTCAAGATCGCGTACCTGAACGACCTGAAGGAGATCGCCGCCACATGCAGGACCTGCGAGCAGTTCGCCTCTAAGGTGCTGATGAAGTACAACGGCTACGACGGCAAGAACTTCGTCGAGATGTCGTCGTGGTTCTTCTTCGACCTCGAGCGAGAGGGTCGGCTGGACACATCCGTCGTCATACGCTTCTATGCGCGAGGCCAACTCGAGCTCTTGAGGGTTTAAATGTCAATTGTGGCCTTTAAACATCATATAACTCACTTTAAGATTCATTTGAATATTATAAAATATTTTAACTTAAACAATTTTCTATTAAAGAATATTTAAAATACCATCAAACGCATACTGAATCATGGAATTCATAGGCAGAGATGAAGAACTGAAGATTCTGGAGGAGCAGTATGCTCAGGATCATTCCTTCGTCATCCTCAAAGGAAGGCGCAGGGTCGGCAAGAGTAGATTGCTGGAGGAGTTCCTGAAGGACAAGGAGCACCTGTATTTCGAGGTCGACCGCGAGACATCCGCATCTATCCTAACATCTCTCGCCGCCGAGATCTCCGGACCCTCAGGGATATCCCTGGGATTCAGCAATTGGTCCGATGCGCTGAGGTATTACGCCTCACACACAGAAGGAAAAGCTGTGATCGCTATAGATGAGTTCCCCTATGCCGTATCCGCGGACAAGAACCTCCTCAAAGAATTCCAGTCGCTCTGGGACAGGTACCTTTCGCGCATGGACATCATGCTCATCCTTTGTGGTTCATCGCTCGTGTCCATGAACGGGCTCACGGAGAATTCCAAAAGTCCCTTGTATGGAAGGAACACATGCGACCTGATGCTACTGCCGTTCACTTTCCGTCAGACGTTCACGGATGGTGATTACAGGACAGCGGTGGAGAGGTTCGCGATAACGGGCGGGGTCCCCCATTATATGATGCTGTTGGGCAGCAAGGAACCGATTGAAGGGGCGATAGCCATGACCATGAAACCTGGCGCACCTTTGCTCAACGAAGGGGAATACCTTCTGGGTTCGGAATTCAGCAATCTGTCCAGTTACAACACTTACCTTAAAGCAATGGCGAACGGGAACAGGACCATGGAGAAGATCACCGGCGCCGTGCAGGCCCCGTCGAACGAGATACTTCCGTACATAAAGAGGCTCATGGATACAGGCATAGTGACGAAGATTGTACCCGTGACGGAGGATAAGCCTGAGAAGAGCAGGAACAGCCAGTATCTGATATCCAACCATTTCCTCGCATTATGGTTCCGGTTCGTGTATCCGTATGCCAAATCCATATCCAGAAGGGAGAGTGAGGTGGCAGTACAGGACCTGAAGGGGCACTTCGTGGATGCGCACGTCGCGTTCGTGTTCGAGGACGTATGCAGGGAGGAACTGCGCAGATACTTGCTTTCCCAAGGTATATGTGCTGAATACGGGAAATACTGGGGTAAGGGGGAGATAGACCTCATTGCCCTGGACAGGAAGAACGGCAGGGCCTATGTGGCCGAATGCAAGTTCACCTCAAAACCCATGTGCTTGACGGTACTTAATTCACTCAAGAGCAAAGTATCGATGGTGAAGGAGTTAGACGATTTTGACATTACTTATTGTCTGTTCTCCGTATCGGGATACAATGACGATATGGCCGGAAAATGCGGCGATGATGTGCTGCTGTTCGACAGAGGGGAACTTGTGAACTGAGGCTGATTATTAAACCCGCGTCTGACAGTTAGGTTGTAATGCAATCCTGAGTCAGGACAGCCCTACTCAGGTCAGGATGTACCATCTTTCAGCATGGTACATATATGGCAGGATACGAAAAATCCATCACGTCTTATCAAAGAATCTCTCTTTGATGTCCGACTTGGAATACAACACCCTATATGCGAAAACGGTGGAGGTGCTCTCGTCTATGCCGTAGGCTATCAGATAATCCTTGTACGGAACCATCCTGACACCGAGTTCCGCTAGAAGAGGTTCATCGGATATCTGGAACCTGTAAGGCATGGTGGCCAGGGACTTCGCGGTCTGGAGAATACCCATCATGTATTCATCCGAGATATTGTCGCTTCCTGTGAGTTCCTTTATGTAGCTGACTATCTCGATGACATCATCGATCGCCGGATCGGTGATGACTACTTCGTATGTCATAGACCGAGTTCCTTTCTGATGTATTGCTCCGCTTCATCTATGGATCTGACACGGCCTTCCTTGGCCGCCTGGATGCCAGTACGGATCTTGTTGACCGTATCCTCCCTGCTGAGTCTCTCGTATTCCTCGATGCTTAGAAGGACTGCATGTCCATGGCCGTTCTTGGTCAGATAGATCGGTTCCCCAGTCGGAAGATACTCGTCGGTAAGCTCTGTATATCTGTTCCTCAGTTCGGAGCTCGGTACCACTATCATTTTGAACACCTTGAAATCTGATAATATTTTATCAATATTATATTTATCGACAGACCGTACCTGTCGGCAGGCGTTCTCTAAAAAGAAAGCTCTCTTAGTTTAAGAGTGGATCCTGACCTCGCCACTAAGAGCGAATGAACATTGATTTTGGAGTCGGGACCGAAAGCAAAAAGTGTCCCGGCCGGAATGTTCAGCTGTGACACAAAAAACCTTAACGACTGGGACGGAACTTCCCAGTCCGAACGAGAATATATCAGTTCCGACGGGGCTTGTGAAAACCATCGAGCATTATCTCGGTTCTGCGGGTGTTTTGGACTTCGTTGATACCTTCAAGCACCGTGGTGTACCCATGAGCAGGATCCTTACGGCGATGTGCACGCACATCCTCATGGGCAGCAATTCCATGAGCAGATGTTCCGATTGGCTGAAGAATAGGGATGTAAGAAAGGAACTCGGATTGGATTCGGGTTTGTCGCAGAGGACCATCAACCATGCTGTTTCGCTCATAGGGAATCACAGCGATGGGATCCTCGTGAGACTGTGGGAAGGTCTCGATGCAGATATCATTTCGAGAACACCGATGTGAACATCGACGGTTCGGCAGTTGTGGTAAACGGCCCCGAAGCGGAGCTCGGGGCCGTAGGTTATCCGAGGGATTTCAGGGACCAGAGCAGGAAACAGGTGGAGTTCCTGACCGCTGAACTCCAGAGATCCAGGATCCCCTTCTTCATGAGGGCCTACAAAGGTGACACTTCCGATCCCGAACAATACAGGGATGCCCTTCCGGACATCTTCTCCGTGATTCGGGAGGGATCGTGGATAATAGTGGATAACGGGGGAGCATCAGGGGATATCCTGGATTCGATTGTGGAATCAGGGCACAAGTATCTCACCAGGGTGAAGATGAATGCCTCGGACGACAGGAGGATAAATGATTCCGAGTGTGAATGGGAATACGTGGAGGACGGGGTGTGCTGCAAGAAGCACACCTTCGATTCATCGGGAAGAACAACGTATCTGTTCTTATCCCTGGACAATTGGTACCGTTCGTACCATTCCGCTTTCAAGAGCTTCGACCGCATGGTCGAAGCGGTGAAGACCTACGAGGGCGGGCATTTCAGGAAGTCTGATTTCGTTACCGTGAAGAGGAACGTGCTTGCGAATATCGAAGTGAAGGTGAGTCTTCAGACGAAATTCACGTTCGAAGAGAGCGAGAGGGAAGGTATAATCCGGGAGATCATGGGTACCCGTGCCGGGATTTTCAAACTGGGATCCTCGGAGCAATTGACACCGTCGGAAGCTCTCGATAAGTATCGTGCAAGGGCCACGGTCGAGCACCTTATACATTCCCTGAAGAGGGTCACGGGATTGAAGCCTCTGCGGGTATGGGGCGAATCATCGATCTGCGGATCGATGATGCTGGCCCTTCTTTCAGAGACCGCTGTGGCAATGGCGAGGTATGAGATGAAAGGCAATACGAAGACCATCGAGGAAAAAGGCAGAAGGAAGACCGTCACGGAGAAACCGAATACTGAATCCATCGTTTGGTCGTTAGGCCATTTGACACTTACGAGGATAATCGGGAACGGGCACAGGAAACAGGCAATCTACAGCAATTGGAATCCTATCTCGAGGTAGATTTTCGGCAATATCCGTGCGGATCTTGAAGGAAAACTCACGGTTCCGGCCTGAAAACGGACATTCGGAATCGCAATCATCGAATCATTGAACAGCGGAAGCTATGCAAAACCGCAAGTGGCAAATGGGCCAGACTTCGTTCAGCAGTCACAAAGTGGCGAGGTCAGGATATAGAGGAGCTTAACAGACTGCTCTCCGTCTGATGCAATCGGTGGTGGCAGTGGTGGTCACAGTCCCCGTCGGACCTCACGAGGGTGCCGTCGATGTAGGTCCGCACCGCCGCATCGGCATCGCCCGAGACGCCGTTGACCAGCTCCAGTCCTGCATCCCTGACGCTGTTCCTGGCGCCGTCGCCGAGGCCGCCGCAGATTATGACCGTGGCGCCGAAGCCCTTGACGTAGCCCGCCATGGCCCCGTGCCCGTGCTCCGAGGTGTCGACAATCTGAGTGGAGACAATTTTCCCATTATCGATCTCGTAGATCTTGACCTGCTGGGTCCTTCCGAAATGCTGGAAAACCTGTCCGTCCTCGTACGTCACCGCGATCTTAGTGCTCATGATGCCTGAATCCATGGAGCCGGATTTAACGGTGACTGAAACGCGCGTTAACTTCCGTCGGTGCTCTTGGTAACACTTAAATGGAATTAGTGTTATTGCCCTCCAGATGTGCCAATTCACAGTCTATCTCGACGGACACGACGATTCCAACATCGTGGCTGAATCGGTCGTCAAGACCACCATCAAGGATGGCTATGTAGCCCTTATGGATGCCAACGGCAGGGTCACCAAGGTGCCCAACGCGGTGGTCAAGAAGGTGGACACCATAATGACCGAGCTCATCCTCGAGACGGCGGCCCGATCGCCATTTCTCCGGCACTTTCGAGTCCAGGATATCCAGGAACGCGTCCCAGAGCGCTACTGGCTCCAGAACCTCCTTTTCGATTCTCACCGATTCTATCGCCTCCAGGGCGGAGGCGGTGTCCGACGCCACCATGAGCGGCAGGATGACGATCTTGTCGCATCCCGCGGAGGCTAGCGTCTTTGCGGCCTCGGAGGCGGTAGTGCCATGATGCAGGAATGCCGCGGCCGCCTTCCAGCCCGCATCCTGCAGCTTGCCGGCATACCATTCCGCCGTCTTCCTGGATTGGGTCAGCTTTGAGCCGCGGGACAGGACCAGAATGCCGACGTCTGGCCGCGGCTCCCCAAACTTCGAGACGATGGCTTCGGCCATGCGGGAGTCCCTTCCCAGGGCGGTGGAGAACCTGGCGGCCACGTCGTGGCTGCCGATCATCGTCCACGATCCGGAGTTGTCGGGAAGGTGGAGGGATTGGGGCATGAGCTTCACTGTCATCCTGCCCTCGGCTATGGCGAGAGGGAGGATGCAGAACGTGTCCACGCCTTGCAAGTACATGTCGGACATGATGGAGAACGGCTCCTCGTCTGAGCCTTTGTAATATGCGATGCGGACGTTGCGGCGCCCGCGGGCCTCAAGGAATGCCTTGGCGTTTTCGGCCGCCCTCACGATCCCAGGGACGCTCCTGTCGGCTCCGAAGACGATGGTTCCAGCATCCATGCTCCGCTCTATAATATTATTAATATAAAATTCGTGTTACTTGTACTCATGCGCGAAACCAACTGGGATGACATGGATCCCGAGACCCTGAGGAGCTTCAGCAGGATGATCTACGGACACGAGATTTGGCTGGAGGGAGCCGAAGGCGTCGAGGGTACCGTGAGGGTGTTCGGCCTGTACGGCCACAAACTCGTCCCGGACAAGCCCATGCCCACGGATTACGCCATCCCGGCCCTGTACGATGACAACGGCCTCATCGAGCCGCCGGACAGGGACATCATCGACGAGCCCCGCGGATGGGAGTTCGAGTTCCCCGACAAGGGGGCGAAGGTCTACACTCTTTATGTGGGCACCAACGCCGTCTGGGTCACCGATGACGAGGGGTGGCACCGGGGCTCCAAGCGCGACTATTCCAAGGCGGATTACTGCGGTGCATTCCGCATGATGGCCAAGAGGATCATCTCCAGGGACGGGGAGGATCCGGGCGAGGTCATGCATGCCGAGCTCGAGATCATGCCGAAGGCCGCGACCCTGAAGGTCGGGTCCGAGGCCGAGGTCAAGGTGCTCTACGAGGGAAAGCCCATGCCCAACCAGAAGGTCATAGTCTTCAACAGGTCCTGGGAGGACCTGGTCAATATGAAGACCGATGCCGACGGCATCCTGAGATTCGACATAAAAGATGCTGGCACGTACGCGTTCATCACCAAGCACACCGACGAGTCCAAGAGCTCCGAGGATTTCGACGAGACCGTCTACTCCACCACACTGACCCTGGAGGCACAGCGATGCCGGAGATCTCGGCGATAGCCGCGAACATCCCCAAGGCGATGGCGGACAAAGCATCCTTTGACTGCATGGTCGACGCCCTGGCGTCGATGTTCGAGAGGGAGGTCTATGACATAGCCGTGTCCCCCACAGTCAACGGGGCGCTGCTGGCCGACGCCGTCGTCGCGAAGGTCGGACGCGGCAAGGCCGCTGATGCGGGCGCACCGGCGGAGGCAGGCAAGAAGTACATCATCATCGGGGATGTGCTGGCCGAAGGGAATGATGCGAGGGCTCTGGTCGACAAGGTCACCGGTGCGGGTTCAGTAGTTATCAAGGCTGGGTTCATCAGGGAGGACCGCGTGTTCAACGCGCGCAAGACCCTCTTCAAAGGCATCCCGATCGAGGCCGCAGTCATCGTCCGCCGAGGAATCATCCATGTTGAAGATCATAGCCACGGGCAAGGGAGGGGTGGGGAAGACCACCACCCTGACAGCATTGAGCCAGATCATGGCCGCAGAGGGCAAGAGGGTTATCGTCTTCGATACCGACCCGAGCATGAACTTCGCCCTGGCGTTCGGCATCCCGTTCGACAGCGTGGCCACCATCATGGAGGACAAGGAGGAGATCAACGACCACCTCGAGGACGAGGGGATCGACATCGTCGGCGAGGAGGTCCTGGCGAACAACTCCCACCTCACGCCCGAGGGCATCCGCATCGTGGTCATGGGCGCTATCCTCCACGGGGGCGACGGGTGCATCTGCTCCGCCATATCGCTGATAAAGATCCTGCTGGGGTACGTGGAGTCCACCGGGGAGTACGATGTGGCGCTGGTGGATTCCCAGGCCGGCCCGGAGGTCCTCGGAAGGGGCCTCGCCTCGCAGTTCGATTACAACATCATCCTCACCGAGCCCACCGCCAAGTCCTCCGAGGTCTCCAGGCAGGTCCTCAGGATGGGCCGCGACCTCGGCGTCAAGGACACCGTCATGGTCGTCAACATGATAGACGAGCCCCAGGACATCGACAGGACCGCGGAGATGGTCGGCATCGAGAGGTCGAAGACCTTCGGCATAAGGTACGACCGCTGCGTCGTCAAGGCGGACAAGGAGGGCGGGCTGCTCGCCGACATGTTCCCGGATTGCGATGCGATGTCCGACATCAGGGCGTTCGCATCGGCCATTCTCTGAGCCTCTTCATCCCGGCTCCCGCTGATGCGGGTGGCCGGTCCTCTTCCCTAACAGAATCTGAAAGTCACCGGGGCGCTGTCCGCCCCGGCTAAGGGGTTTCGAGTGATATCTTGGAGCTTCGGCTGTGCTGCCTCTTCCCGAATATGCTCCCCAGGCCCTTGGCGGCCTGACTCTCCTCTGAACCATCCTTGGAGCGGCTGAACACCAGGGTCGTGTCGGCATCGACGGACTCGTCCGAGTGGTAGACGACGTACGGCCTCCCGTCCACCTCCTGCACCTCCGCGTTGACGTTGTAGACGTCCCTTATGTTCTCGGCGGTTATGACCTCGTTGGACGTCCCGTCCGATGCGATCTTCCCATTGCTTAGGAGGATGAGGCGGTCGCAGAACTTCGATGCGACGTTCAGGTCGTGGCAGATGACCAGCACGATGATGCCGTTGGCCTTCGCGATGTCTCTGAGCAGCTTCATCACGTAGATCTGGTGGTAGATGTCCAGGTTGGAGGTGGGCTCGTCAAGCATCAGGATCTGGGGCTCCTGGGCAAGGCCCCTGGCGATCATGACCTTCTGATGCTGTCCTGCGGACAGCTCGTTGAAGTTCCTCATGGCCAGGTCCGTTATCCCCATCACTCTGAGGCAGCGGGTGGCGATCCTGACGTCGTCCTCCGAGGTGGTGAACCCCGAAACGGGGTACCTGCCCATCATGACGGTGTCCAGGACGGTCATGGCGAATGTCTCGTTCGACGCCTGGGGGACGTATGCGACGATTTTCGCTATGTCCTTGTAGTCCAGCTCGGTGACGTCCATGCCGTTGATGGAGACCTTCCCCTCGGTGGGGGGCAGGATCTTGTTGATGGTGTACATCAGCGTGGATTTGCCCACTCCGTTGGGGCCGAGGATCCCGACGAGCCCCGGCTCTGTTATCGCCAGGTTGACGTCCTGCCAGATGCGGATGTCTCCGTACCCGGTGCCCATGTTCTCGATGAGAATCTCAGGCATCACCACACCTCCTTCTGCTGGGCGATCAGGATCAGCATGAAGATGGGTCCGCCGATCATCGCGGTGACGATTCCGATCTGCAGCGTGGACCCTACGATGATGAACGCGACCATGTCACAGATGATCATCATGCATGCTCCTAGGAGCGCCGATGCGGGCAGCAGGATGCGGTTGTCGGATCCCACGAAGATACGCGCGATGTGCGGGGAAACTAGACCGATGAATCCGATGATTCCGGTGAAGCTGACGATTCCCGCGGCGATGAGGGAGATGATGATCAGGCAGATGATGCGGACCTTGTCGACGTTGATTCCAAGGGATTTCGCGTATGAGTCCCCGGAGTTGAGCGCGTTGAGGGTCCTGGTCATCAGGAACAGGGAGACGAATCCGACAGCCGAGACGGTCAGGATGATCGGGATCTCGTCCCAGGTGGTCATGCCGATGCTCCCGACGCTCCACGTGTAGACGGCGGAGGCGGAGTTGGGGTCCGCCCTCAGCATCATGTACGATTGGAACGCGTTGAAGATGTACATGATGGCGATACCCACCAGGATCATCATCGCGGGCGAGGGCTTTTTCCACCTCGAGAGGGCGATGATGAACAGGGCGGGCACCATGGCGAAAACGAACGCGTTCACGACGCGGCCGTAGAAGCCGCCGACGATGTAGATCCCGACGGTCATGGCCAGGGTGGCGCCGAACAGCGCACCCGAGGATATTCCGGTGGTGTACGGGTCCGCCAGGGGGTTCTTCATCATGCTCTGCATGGCGGCTCCAGCCGCCGCGAGGCCGACTCCGACTATGACGGCGGTCAGCACCCTGGGCATCCTCTGCTCCCAGACGACGTTGTCGGCCATGGGCTCGATGATGTCCCCGGTGATGTGGTGCCATATGGTCTGATAGACCTCTATGAAACCGATGTCGTACGGCCCCTGGGTGATCTTCAGGCCGATGAGGATGATGAACAGGGCCAGGAATCCGCCGAGGAACAGCGCTTTGGACCTCTGCGATACCTTGTACTCCCTGTAGACGTACTCCTCGTCTGACTCCCCCTCGATTCTGTCCAGCGTCTTTGTGAGGCTGGCGCGGTCCTTGAGGCCGGTTAGGGTTTTCTTGATGTTCATTCTATGATCTCTCCGGTCAGCTCGTATCCCTCTCCGATCACGGTGAACCCCGCAATGGTGCAGAGCTCCCCCACCGAGATCGTTATGTCCCTCCCCTCCAGGGAGATGGCGTATACATCCAGAATGGGGCTTCCCCCTCCGATCAAATCATAGTTGGAGGGATGGCCGTCCGGTCCGAACGGGACCAGGAAGGAAAAGGGCGGGACCCCATCGACGGAGACGTCGATGAGATAGTTGTGGTATGCCCCGCTCTCGTTTATCGTTGTGAGGAGGGCCGTCCCGGAGACCTCCGATCCATCGGAGGTCCCGGTAACCGCGTAGCCTTCCTTGCGGTCGTACTGGTCGGGATTCATGCTCCCGAACAGGTCCGATGTCGCGTACAGCATGAAGGCGCCTATCATCAGCGCCCCCACCGCGAGGACTGCTACCACGGTGTTAGGCCTCATCCTTTCAGCCCTTCTTGCTCACTACTCCGTAGAGGATGTTCCTCTCGTCGTCCTCGCCGCAGTACAGCAGGTTCATTCCGATGGTGCCCTCGGCTCCGCCGTTCTCCTCTCCGTAGAAGCTCCACTTCTCGTCGATGTTGATGGACTCGCAGTACCAGTCGACGTAGTGGGCCAGGACGTCCTGGGCCTCCGCCTGCGTGTCGCAGTCGAAGTAGGCGAGGAACTCCTCGTTGTACAGGTAGTAGCAGTGGATCAGCTGGTTCAGGACCTCGGAGACACCGGAGCTGAACGAGTATCCGCTGATGCTGATGTTCAGGTCGGTCATCTGCTTGGCGCCGATCTTGTCGCTCCAGGTTTTGTAGATGTTCTTCATGTAGTTCTGGCTGGACTGCGTGTCCCCTTCGCTGGCCACGATCTGGAACGGGGTTCCGATCAGCAGGAAGAGGTTCTTCAGGTAGTACTTCTGGTACATGGCGGAGACATCCTCGGTGGTGATGGTGTCGCCGTGTCCTCCGGACTCGCCTCCTCCGAGGTAGGCCTCGGCGGTGTCATAGGGTTCCAGGACCATGAGGTTGGTGTACTCGCCGGTGTAGAAGCCGAGCAGGGACAGCTCGTCGAGGTATCCGTAGCAGGCGGCGGCTCCGATCTTCCCGGGAGCCTTCTTGCTGGGGTCGACGGTGTTGACGATCTCCTTCACGGCGGTGTTGATCCCCACGTATCCAGCGTAGAAGTCCTGGGACTCCTCGACCTGCTTCAGCAGGAACGCGAGGGTGTGGAATCCGTAGAGGGTGGTCCCGTACTCCCAGGATCCGATGCGGATGACCTGGACGTCGGTGTTCTTGAAGACCTTCTCCATGGTGGGTCCGTAGGTCTTCTGGGTTCCGCAGACGACATTCACGCCGTTGTACGTGTCGGACAGGGTGGAAATCTTCTCGAGGTCGGGTTCCTTGCAGTCACCGACGTCGACCAGCCTGTCGAAGTCGAGGGCGGTCTCGTACTCCTCATGGTACTTACCGGTGGTGATCCTGTTGTCGGTTCCGACGACTAGGTCGGATCCGCCGATGGCGAGGACGGTGTCCAGCGGGGGAGCGATGAGGGTGACGACCATCTCGCTGATGGTCATGTCGTACTTGGCGACCTCCTTGTCGACGTTCACGTAGTAGACGTACTGGCAGTCGGTCCAGTCGCCGGTGGTCTGGCAGTGCACCATGGCGGCCACGATGTCGGCGTCGTTCTGGTCGATCTTCTTGTCGAAGTTCGCGTCGTACATGTAGTAGTCCTTGTACTTGTAGCCGGACTTGTCTGCAGTTCCATTGTTGATGAACTTCTCGATGGCTTTGACGTCTTTGGTGTCGATGACGAGGTCGGGCTCGGCGTTGCCCAGGACGGTCAGGTAGGTGTCGGGGTACTCGTCGATGGAGAAATCGTCACCGCCTTTCTTGAGCAGGACGACCGCGGCGGCCGCGACGACGATGATCGCTACGACGGCTACGCCGATCATGATCTTCTTATCCATTCAAATCACCGTAATACGAACAATTTATTCGTGTTACGACTCCATCTGGATGATGGTATATATTGATTCTTACGAATTTCAGATTAGTAACACCAACACGCGGTGATTTTCTAATCAGAGTGACTGCAGTAAAAGGTGCTGGCCTATACCGTACACGGTATGGTATCAATGGGACCGTTTAAATATGAGAGATGACGGGATTGCAAAAGCTATCGATCGCATCAGAAAAGACGAAAAAGAGCCGGGCGGATGCCCGGCGGATTCCATCAGTCCTTCATGAGGGTGTACAGGACGGCCTTCTGGGCATGGAGCCTGTTCTCGGCCTGGTCGAAGACCACGCTGTGCGGGCCCTCCATGACTTCGGACGTGATCTCCTGGCCCCTGTGGGCTGGGAGGCAGTGCATCACGATGCAGGTGGGCTTCGCGATGCTCAGCAGGTCGTCGTTGATCTGGTAGTCGTGGAAGAGCTTGATGGCCTCGGCCTCGGGCGTGGAGTCGCCCATGGAGATCCAGGTGTCCGTGTACAGCACATCTGCGTCGACGCAGGCCTCCCTGGGGTCGTGGGACGCGATGATCTTGGAGCCGTTCTCGTTGGCGATGTTGGAGGCCCTCCACATGATCTCGGCGTTGGGCATCCTCACCGCGGGGCAGCACGCGACCATGTCGATGCCCATGATGGCGCAGGCGTACAGCAGGGAGTTGCAGACGTTGTTGCCGTCTCCCAGGTAAACGAGCTTCTTGCCCTTGAACCCGCCGAGCTTCTCCTTGATCGTCACCATGTCGGCCAGGGCCTGGCAGGGGTGCTCCAGGTTGTCCAGTCCGCTGATGACCGGGCAGGTGGCGTACTCGCCGAACTTGTCCATCATCTTGTAGTCGAAGGCGCGGTACATGATGCCGTGCACGAACCTGCTCATGACGCGGGCGGTGTCTTCGACGGTCTCGCTGTGGACTCCCATCTGCATCTTGGACTCGTCGATGTACAGCGCGTGGCCTCCGAGCTCGGTGATGGCCACGTCGAACGAGATCCTGGTCCTGGTGCTGGGCTTCTCGAATATCATAGCGAGGGTCTTGCCCCTGAGCGGGTCGCCGTGGTGGCCGCGCTCCGCCTTGAGCTTGATGGCCAGGTCGACCATCTCCGGCCACTTGTCCTGCATGTCTGAAACTGAGATCAGATCCCTCTTTGCCATGCTTGGTCATCAGGCATGGACGTTTTAACGGTATTGACCTAAAATGGACGGAAAAAGGGCCATCCCATTCGGTAATGGACATGATGTTGGGAAATGGACACCGGCCGAGCCAAATGTCGGCCGGCGGTTTGCTCACTGGGGTTTCACGAAGTTCGTGCGGATCACGGGCTCGTAGACGGGTGCCTCGATGCCCGCCTTCCTGCCGGCCTCGATGCACTTGACCATCCAGGCGATCTGCAGCGCGAGGGTGCGCATGGTCTGCATGCCCTCCTCGTCCCTCAGGACGTCCTCGGGCTTGCTGCCGTGGACCTGGTTCCAGTACTGGGAGGATGCAAGCGGCATCCTTGCGATGGTGAAGTACTTGTTCAGCTCGTCGAACGCCGCGGATGCGCCGCCCCTGCGGCAGGAGACCACCGAGGCTCCGACCTTGTTCATCAGCTTCCCGGTGCTGCTGTACCACAGGCGGTCTGCGAAGCACTTGATCTGCCCGGATGCGGCGGCGTAGTGCACGGGGGACCCCAGGACCACGGCGTCGAACTCGTCGAGCCTGTCCCTGATGTAGTTGACCCCGTCGTCCTTGCCGAAGGCGCAGCCGTTGCCCTTGCTGCAGGCACCGCATCCGATGCATCCGCGGAGCGGTTCCTTGCCGACCCAGTAGATCTCGGACTCGACGCCCTGGGCCTCCAGGGTCTTGGCGATCTCGCTGAGGGCGGTGAATGTGCAGCCCTCCTTGTGGGGGCTGCCGTTGATGAGGAGGACTTTGCTCATGCTCGGGCCAGCCCCGTGTTCGTATAAAAAGGAGACGTGAAAAGTTATGTTTACCTCAACGGGGATGCGGTAACATGCGTTTCGAGCTCATGCACAAGGACATCCCGGTCGCCGATGTGATCATCAGCGATACGATGGGATCCGTCGTCTCGGTCGAGCGCATAATCGAACCTGACCACATGCCTCTGGGCACCGGATCGGGCATCGCGGAGGCCAATGCCAACCTCAACCGCTGGTGGCTGTCGCGCATCATCCCCATGAGCCGCTCCGGCATCAGGCATTTCCTGGACGCGGTCGATGCCAGCACTGTGTCGTCCCTCCTTCTCAAGGGCAACGGCCTGAGTCTTTCCGACCACTACTGGATCCGCAGGGAGGGGTCGGACGCATCCTGGGAGGACATCAGTTTCTTCAGGAAGGGCTTCTCTATGCAGGCGGGGGAGATTCTTATAGGCAACCCCGGCCCTATCCCTGAAGAGTACTCGACACCGGACATAACCTCGCCGGGGAACCTGCCCAAGAGGTGGATCCAGAGGTCCGATGGGTTCTTCCTGATGAAGGGAGCGGGCCAGAACGGGCAGGAGCCGTTCAACGAGGCGATAGCGTCCAGATGCATGGAGGCCCTGGGTATAGACCATGTTGACTACTCGGTCGAATGGGATTCGGATAGGCCGTTCAGCGTATGCCGCGATTTCGTTGACGAGGGTTCCGAGTTCGTCACAGCATCGCAGGTCCTGAGGGCCTCCCAGCCGGACGGTGGGGAGGGGGTGTATGGACGCTACGTCTCGTCATGCGCCGCTTTGGGCGTGGACGCCGTCCCGTTCCTGGACAGGATGATCGTGGCAGATTACCTGCTGTGCAACCAGGACAGGCACATGGGCAACTTCGGATTGGTCAGGGATCCGGATACGGCCTCGGAATACAGGATGGCCCCGCTGTTCGATCACGGGGATTCGCTGGGGAATTCGCATCCCACGCCTATGATAATGAAGCGCTCGGTCGGTCCCTGCCACCCGTTCGCGCCGTCGTTCGATGAGGAGATTGCACTCGTGCGGGACCTGTCATGGGTTGACGAGCAGGCGGTGAGGGAGTTCCCAGGGATCGTGGATGATGTGCTCTCGGATTGCAGGGGGACGATCAGCGATGGCAGGATAGCGTCCATCATCGAGTTGGCCGAGTCCCGTGCCGATTCCCTGTCGGCTCTTATTCGCGGCAACTGAGCGACAGGTCTGCCTTCTGGCTGCACACAGGACCGTGCGGCCGTTGCGGAGGGCGCAGCCATCGGAATGTGCGAATCTTTATGTATGGGAATAGGATAGTCCGATTCACACCATGGCCAGGGTGGGGTAGCTTGGTTATCCTAGGGGACTGTGGATCCCTTGACTCGGGTTCAAATCTCGGCCCCGGCCCCTTATCTTTATCCTGTTTGTAGATTTGATTGTCGATAGGCTATTGGCGAATCAACCTATATCAAAATTATTCTATTGTTACTATTTTTAACAAAAAAATTATTTTGTTAATTGTAATAAATAAATATTGGATTAGACATATGTAGGGACGGGAGTGATTGCGTGGAGCTCGTGGGCAGACAAAAGTATCTGGGGGAGATGGAGAGGAGGTTTTCCAATCCCGGTATCAAGACCATGGCCATCTGGGGCCGCAGGCGTGTAGGCAAGACGGCTCTGATACGCGAGTTTTGCAAGGAGAAACCGCACATATTTCTGACCGCGGTAGAGAATTCGTATGAAGCATCCATGGAGTCGTTCGGGAGGGAAATAGACCAGTACACCGGCACGGAATGTACCGGCACCGTCAATTTTCCAGACATCCTCGATCGCATAGCGGGCCTGGATATGGGAGAGGGGCGCTTCGTAGTGGTGATAGATGAATACTCATACCTCTGCAAGGAACGTCCAGAGTGCAATTCCCATCTGCAGCGTTTCATCGACCATGATCTCCAGGACTCCAATATGATGCTGATAGTTTGCGGGTCCTCGGCATTGGTGATGGACGACCTGTTCAACAACTCGAAGGGTGCGCTTTACAAGCGCTTCATAGGTTCGATAAAAGTGGAACCATTGCCCTTCTACGAATGTGCGGCATTCCACCCAGGCATGTCCGAAGAGGACCTTCTCCGTGTCTATGCGATAGCGGGCGGCATACCGTTATATCACATCATGATGGGGAGCGGAACTATAGAGGGGTGCATCAAGGACGCCCTGGTAGGTCCATTGGCCCCACTGAGGGAAGAGGCAGAGGCACTTCTGATAAGGGAGGGGGTTCCCGGGCTGACAGAAATCGTGATGGCGATATCAAGAGGTCGCACATCAGGGAAGGAGATCTCCGACCTCACCGGTGAGACGAAGGAGTCGTGCTATATGAAACTGAAGAAGCTGGAGCTCCTCGGGATCGTAGAGCCACTGAATCCCATGTGCGGGGCGCCGAGGAAGGAGCGGAATTACCGTATACGTGACGGGCTCGTTAGGCTGTATTATGAGGTTATCGCGCCCAAAATGACTGTAGTCACGGCCTATGACGAGGACCTTGCGTACGAATCCATACTTCCTGCGCTGAATGATTTCTACGGGCCAGCATTCGAAGAAGAATGCTGTCAGTTCATTCGTCGCAGATATCATTGCATGGAAATCGGTAGATGGTGGGGAAAGGTCGGCGACGATTATGCCGATATAGACATCATCGCTCTTTGCGAGAACGACGGGATACAGTTCCATCTGGTATGCGAATGCAAATTCCGCAATAAGCTGACCGGGGAGAGAGAGGCAAGGGAGCTTCAGCTGAGGACCCAGACGACTAACGGTTGTTTCAATCCTCGTTATTGCATATTCTCGCGTTCGGGATTCACAGACGACCTGGAGGAGTACGCCGAGGGCAGGGATCTGATCTTGTTAACGCCAGCGGATATGTTCGTCATATCGGACCAGCGATTTCCTGAATCCTTTGGCCCAATCGCCCATCGAGAGTGCGTGCTGGTGCATGTACGCGCCCATGCAGCTACCGGACACGAGGCCGTCCTTCTTGTCGGCGATACCCGCCCCCCTGAGCACGTCGAAGCCGTACACGGGGTTAGAGGAAGGGTATGTGTCGGAGTAGTGGTACTCGTGGCCCTTGACCCTCCCGGTGAAGAACGGGTTGGCGGGCGTAGCCTCGGCTATGGCATAGGTGGGCCCGTGGCGCTTGTTGGTGAAGACTGTCCTAGCATCCAGGACCTCAGCCATCCCGTGCACGGAGCCGTCTGCGGTCTCCAGCGACCTGCACATGGTCATCAGGCCCCCGCATTCGCCGTATATCGGCTTCCCCTCCGAGGCCATGCAGCTAAGTCCCTCGAGGAAGTCCCTGTTAGCGGATATCTCTGGCGCGTGCAGCTCGGGGTACCCTCCGCCGAGATAGGCCATGTCGGCATCCGGCAGCGGCTCCCCGCCGACGGCGTCGAAATAGACGGGCTCGAGCCCGGAGGCCGAGAGGCAGTCCAGGTTGTCCCTGTAGTAGAAAGAGAAGGCCGTGTCCATGGGGACGGCGACCTTCGCATGCGCGTCATCGCTGTGGAAGGGCGAAGAATCAGGCAGGTCCACGGAGAAGTCCTCTGCCAGCCCCACGAGGCCGTCTAGGTCGACGGCGTCGCCCACGGCCTCCAGGCCCTGGGCCGTCTCCGCGTCGAACGATTTGATCGTATGGAGGCCGAGGTGCCTCTGGCCGAGGGTCACGCCTGGGTCCTTCCTGATCTTCCCCAGGACCCTGATCCCGGGGCAGTAGCGCCCCATGGCGACATCAAGCTTGTCGGTGTGCTGTGGCCCGGAGACCTTGTTGAGTATGACTCCGGCGACCTTGACGTCGGGGTCGAAGTCCTTGAAACCGTTGACTATGGCCGCGGCGCTCCTGGTGAGGCTGCCCGCATCGACGACGAGCACTACAGGGAGCCCGAGGATCTTGGCGATGTGCGCGGTGGAGCCCAGGTCGGAGTCGCCGGAGAAGCCCTCGTAGAGACCTCTGACCCCTTCGACGACGCAGATGTCCGCGTCCTTGGAATTGTATCCCACGACGTTCCTGATGACCTGGTCGTCCATCATGAACGAGTCCAGGTTCCTGGAGAAGCGGCCGGTGGCGGCCGTGTGGTACATGGGGTCGATGAAGTCGGGACCGACCTTGAACGCCTGGACCTTCATGCGTTTGGAAAGCGACGAGAGGATCCCCGCGGTGAGCGTGGTCTTGCCCACTCCGCTCCCGGTGCCGGCTATGATCACGCCTTTCATAGGGATCGCTCCATCATGTCCCTGAGGGTGTCCGCGGTCTCGAGGCGCACGATGCCGGTGGCGCCCATAACCATGCTATGGGAGGAGATCTCCCCCACGGCGGACAGCCCCTGGTTCAGGTAGTTGGCCAGCTCCCTCGGCTGGTCGGTGATCAGTATGTCGCCCTCCCTGATGTCGGGATAGGAGTGGCAGATCCCCATGAAGATCCTGAGGTCGGGAGCGAAGGAATCGATCCTCTCCCTCATTCTGTCGCCCACGATGGCGTACTCGTCGAGACCGCCGATTACGTCGTGTATCCTGACGCCGCCGGCCTCCAGGTCCCTGTCGATCTCGGCGACGTAGCGCCTTATCCTCGGGAGCCCCAGGCCCGGGTCCATGTTGGCGATGTACCTGACCTCGCCGCCGTACCTCCTGCGGGCCTCGTCGACCGCCAGGAACATGTCGGCGAAGCGGTAGGCGAGCTCCTTCTTGGCGATCATGGCGACGGAGACCTTCCCGCCTGCGGAGAGGGTCTCGATGATCCTCTTGCAGACGGCGTACTTGGTCGGGCTGACCGCGGGCTTGAGGTAGGTCTTCCCGGCCATGCCCCTGGCCCTCTCGAGGTCGGTGGCCGCCTTGAGCAGCGACGTCTGCCTGACGTACTCCTCCCTGGGGATGATCCCGGCATCCGCCCCCGCCTCGAGCGCCTTGACAGCTCCGTCGGTGTTGTTCTCCATGCATCCGTGGGCGTCGATGGCGAAGCACTTCGCACCGCCCATGTCCACCCTCTTGATGATGGCGTCGACGTCGTCCCCGATGATCGTGCTGGCGCAGGTGGAGACCACCGCCACGACCTTGGGGTGGAACCTGTCCCTCGCCTCCTTCAATGCGTTCTCCAGCGGGGACGCCCCGCCGAATATGAGGTCCCTGTCCTTCATGGCGGATGTGACGACGTGCACGCCCGCGTTCTCCAGCGGCCTCGAGGCCATGAAGGAGCATCCCGCGGGCCCATGGATGACTATGACGTCGACATCCATGTCCCTGGCGGTGTACATCGCGGCGACGATCGGATTCGGGCGGGGATGGATGATGGCGCTCATTGGTATCCTTCCTTGGTCATCCTGATGACCGTCCCCATGCCCTCCGGGACGTCCGGCTCGGTGCCGTCGCCGGGGGTGACTATCAGGGCCACGCCGTGCTTCGCGGCGACCTCGGCGATGAGGTCCCTGTCGAGTTTGTCGCAGACCTTCTTGGACACGGGGTCGATGATCAGGACGGCCCTGTCGAGGGTGTGCATCCTGCCGAGGCAGGTCAGCGTCCATTCCACGGACATGTGGGATATCCCGGGGTTCCTCTCGATGATGTACCTGACCCCGTCCTCGCTGCGGATCTCCCCGCGCCCGGGGACGCCCTTGAACGTCTCCAGCGCGCGAAGGACCTTGTCGCATGGGATGCCCATCTCGTGGGCGATGCCGCAGGCGGTGGCCATGGCCTGCAGGTATTGCAGGGACAGGTACCCGGGGTCGAGGTCGATCTCGTGAGGCCCGTCGTATTCCACGCGCACCCTCAGGCTCTTCCCGAACTCGGGCTCGCCGACGGCGGTGACGCTGCAGGGGTTGGGGGTGATGGGCTTCCCGTAGGCCTCCCAGATGGGGACCTCGTCGGGCTGCACTATGTTGACGTTGTCGCAGAGCACGGCCTTCTTCGCATCCCTCGCCTTCCTGGTCTTCTTGGCTATGCCGTAGTCCTCCAGGAGGTTAGTGATGCAGGCGATGTAGGCCCTCCCGGATCCGCCCAGGGAGACCTCGTTGATCATGATGTCGTAGTCGCCGGGCTCCTGATCCAGGAGGTACGGCGGGGCGATGCTCCTCCACTCCTTGATGCGGTGCTCGCCGTTAACGAACGGTCCCGCCCCCCTGGACGTGGCCAGATGCACTGTCATGCCGCAGGAGTCGAGGATGTGGGCGAGGATGTAGCATGTGCTTGTCTTCCCCTTCACGCCGGTGATCTCGATCCTCTTCCGGGGGTCGTCCATGAAGCGGTTGACGGAGTCGGAGAACCAGACCCTGTCCTTGTAGGTGCACTTCTCCAGGAAGACGTCGGGGCAGTGGCAGGGCATGGTGACCAGGTCGAAGTCACCCTCGGGGGTCCCGATGACGAACTTCACGCCGATGGATTCCATCTCCCGCCTCAGCTCGGGGGTCGCGATCCTGTACACGTCGGCGAGGGTCACCTCGTCCCCGGAACCGATGTACCTGCGGGACAGTACCTGCCCTCCGTGGGTGGCATCCACGATGAGAACGCGCATGGCCATCGCTCCAGGAACTCCACCGCTTTCCTGACGACGAGCTCCGTGAGGCGCGGGTCGTCCTCCAGGGGCCTGGTGTACTTGATCTGTATCTTCTTCCCCTCGAACTCGACCATGCCGCCCTCGCTGTAGGAGGGGATGCCGAGCTGCTCGGGGATCTCGTCGCCGAGGTGCAGGCCCATGGCGATGAACAGCGGGATGCAGACGATCTCCTTCACGCCCTCGTCCGCCAGCTTCTTCATGGCATCGTGGATGGAGGGCTCGCAGAATTCGTTGAACGCGTAGGCCACGTGCTTGTAGCCCCTTGCGGAGAGCCTCTCGGCGTTCCTCTGGATGACGGTCCTGTTCATGAGGGACTCGTCCAGAGTGCCGTGGCCCAGCACCATGACCCCGGAGTCCTTGGTGCCGCCCATGGCGGAGATCTTGTCACAGATTATGTCGGTGACCACGGGGTCGAAGTTGAACGCCTGGGCCTTGTAGGCCATGATCTTCTTGCCTTTGACCTCCAGCTCCGCGAACTCCGCGTAGCCGGGCATGTCGATCTTCTCGGGCATCATGAAGTGGGTGAGCTTCCCCTCGGCGACGTAGTACGGCACGAGGGCGACCCTCTCGACTCCCTTGTCCACCAGGGACTCGAGGGCCTCCTTGATGGTGGGCGAGCTGACTCTGAAGTAGCCGACGGCCACCTCGTAATCCGTCATGGCCCTTATCCTCCTGGCCGTGGACTCCAGGACCTCCACGAGGTTCCCCTTCCTTGTTCCGTATCCCATTATCAGTATTCCCTGCTTCATGTCAATCACATCCGCACGGCGGGGCGTCCATCCTGATCCCTCCGGACGCGTCCGACGTTTTCTCCAAAAGTTTCCTGGCCAGCTCCCTGTAGCGGTCGGCCATCGCCGATTCGGGGGCGCCGGACACCACGGTGGTGCCGCGCTCCTCGCACCTCTGGACCTCGGGGTCCCTCGGCAGGCGGTAGAGGACAGACGATCCAAGGTCCTCGGCGGTCCTGTCCACGAGCGAATCCTCGTCGGCCACCCCCCTGGAGTTCTGTATGAGGCCGCCGAACCTGGCGTAGCCGTCCGACTTCAGGTCGTTGACGGCTATCGCGATGTTCCCTGCGGCGTAGAGCGACATCTTCTCTCCAGATGTCACCACGAACACGTCCCTGGCGTACCCGTTGCGGATGGGCATGGCGAAGCCCCCGCACACGACATCGCCCAGGACGTCGTAGATGATCACGTCCGGCTTGTACACGGAAACGGCGTCGAGCCTCTCCAGCTCCTGGAAGGCGGCGATGATGCCCCTTCCAGCGCATCCAGTGCCTGGCCTCGGGCCGCCGCATTCGACGCACAGCACTCCGTGGCTCCCCTCGGAGACCACGTCGTCTAGGCTGCTGACAGGTCCCTCTCTGAGGGTGTCCAGCACGGTCCTGCGTGAGGTTCCGGTGAGGTTGCTGGTGGAGTCCGCTTTGGGGTCGCATCCTATCTGCATGACCCTGAGCCCGGATTCCGCCAGGGCGTCGGAGATGTTGGAGGCGGTGGTGGATTTACCGATTCCTCCCTTGCCGTAAATCGCGATCCTGCGCATCGTGCCGACATAGGGATTGTTAATAAAAAATTATCTGAAAGTGTTACTAAATTAGTTGTAATTTGATGATAAATAATACTGGAGATACATCTAGCCGGTCCGGGCGGCCAGAACCGTCGGGCTCTCGGCACCCCTGTTCCTGCACCGACTGTTCTTTATCCTCGTACATATAACAGGGAGCGAGGGCAGTCATGGCATACGAAGGTCAGCTCAGGAGGATCGACGACAACAGGTGGGAGATCCCGAAGGACGAATCCAAGGGGATGAGGACTAATGCAGTCATCTTCGCCAGCGAGGCCATGCTCTCGCAGATACGCGCCGACAATGCCCCCATGCAGGCGGCGAACGTCGCATGCATCCCGGGGATCGTCGGGAGCTCGATGGCCATGCCCGACATCCACTGGGGATACGGGTTCCCGATAGGCGGAGTGGCCGCCGTGGATGCGGATTCCGGATGCATCTCCCCCGGAGGGATAGGCTTCGACATCAACTGCGGCGTCCGTCTCATAAAGACCGATCTCACACTCGACGACATCGGCGGGCTGAAGCAGGCCCTGGTCGACGAGCTGTACAAGAACGTCCCGTCCGGCCTCGGGTCCAAGGGCCTCACCCAGGTGGGGTACAAGGAGCTCGACGACATCCTGGCCAACGGCTCCGAGTGGGCGGTCGAGAACGGCTACGGATGGGAGAGGGACCTGGAGGTCACCGAGGAGCGCGGCCACATGATGGACGCGGACATCTCCGCCGTCAGCGACAAGGCCCGCAAGAGGGGGCTGCCCCAGCTGGGATCGCTTGGATCAGGCAATCACTTCCTGGAGCTGGACCTGGTGGAGAACGTCTTCGACGAGGCCACCGCGAAGGCATACGGGCTCAAGGAGGGAACCATCACCATCACGGTCCACTGCGGTTCCCGCGGATGCGGCCATCAGATAGCCACCGACTACCTCCAGGAGATGGAGCGCTACATCAGGACCAATTCCATCCCGCTGCCCGACAGGCAGCTGGCATGCGCCCCGCTGGATTCCGACCTGGGCGACAGGTACTACCGCGCCATGTGCTGCGGCGCCAATTATGCCTGGGCCAACAGGCAGATGATCACCCACTGGTGTAGGGAGTCCTTCGAGAAGGTCCTCGGCGATTCCGCCGAGTCCATGGGGATGGACGTCGTCTACGACGTGGCCCACAACATCGCGAAGAAGGAGCGCCACGACATCGACAGGCACTATGAGGATGTCCTGGTCCACAGGAAGGGCGCCACCAGGGCGTTCGCGCCTGGCCGCAGCGAGATCGCCATGAAGTACAGGGACTTCGGGCAGCCCGTCATCATCCCCGGCGACATGAGCGTCGGGACGTACGTCCTGGCAGGCCGCAGGGGATCGATGGAGCAGACGTTCGGGTCCTCCTGCCACGGAGCGGGCAGGCAGATGTCCAGGAAGGCCGCCATAGGCAGCCTGTCCGCGGACCAGGTCAAGAGGGAGATGGCCGAGAAGGACATCTACCTCAGGAACGGATCGGAAGAGGGCGTCTGCGAGGAGGCCCCCCAGGCGTACAAGGACGTGGACGAGGTCATCAGGGTCGTATGCGACGCGGGCCTGACCGCGAAGGTCGCCAAGCTCACGCCCATCGGCGTGATCAAAGGCCGAGGACCTTCCTGGCGGCCTTGGAGACGGCCTCGCGCTTGTCCTTGGGCGACGCCACCATCACGGACCAGCCGTAGGTGTCCCTGGACTGCAGCGATTTCGCTATCGGGGAGATCCTGGTCAGCGGCTTGACCCTCCCCTCGGAGTCGAGTATCGCCACGTCGGTCTTGCCGACCTTCGCAAGCGACTGCAGGTTGGATTTCGGCGTCACCTCCGCGGCAACGTCGTAGACGTCCACGCCGGCGGCGTCCGCGACCTCCTGCTCCAGCCTCGCCCTCCCTGCAGAGCCGGAGTACTGGACCAATACGGACGCGATGTCCTCCGTGGTCTCCTCGGCGTAGACTATGGCCGCCTTCTTGTAGAGGTTCCTGGAGAGGAGCCTCCTGGCGGTCCCGGCGGCGCGCCCATCCGTGGACAGCAGCGCCTGCATGAGGTCGGAGTCGTTCCACAGGTACAGCGACGAGAGGTCGACCCCGGAGTCCTCCACGGCCTTGACCAGCATCCTCTCGGCTATCTTCACGGTCTCGTGGAAGTACACGGAGGTGTACATCAGGGACCTGGAGACCATCAGCCCCTCCGCCGCCGTGATCCCGCCGCGGTTGATGACGATGCGGTCGTTGTGCACGGCCATGGTGTTGATGAGCCTCTCGCAGTCGATGTCGCCGTGGGTCATGCCGGTGTAGTGGGCGTCCCTCATCAGGTAGTCCATCTGGTCGGCGTCGACCGGGCCGTGGATGATCTGGTGGGCGTAGTCCCTGGACCTGAACCAGGTCTGCCCGCCGGTGAACCCGTCCAGGTTCTCGGACCTGGATTCGTGGAAGGCTATGAGGTCGCAGACCTCCTCGGGGTCGATCCCCTCGGCTGAGACCATCTCGCCGATGGTCCCGACGCCGTCGAAGAGGTCGCCGTAGGATGGCAGATGGTTCCTGGCCTTCCCGGTGACGATGGCCCTGGCGAGCTCCATGTGGTCCATCCCGGTGGCCTTCTCGGTGGTCTTCTCCAGGGTGTGGGAGAAGGGGGAGTGGCACATGTCGTGCAGCAGGCCAGCCATCCTGACGAGGTCGGAATCCTCCTTGGACAGGTCGATGGCGTCCGCCATCCTGCCCGCCAGGTGGTACACCCCGAGCGAATGCTCGAAGCGGGTGTGGTTCGCGCCGGGGAAAACCAGGAAGCCCATGCCGAGCTGCCTGACGTACCTGAGGCGCTGCATCTCGTGGCGGTCCGCGACGTCCTGGAACACCCCGCCTATGGGGATGCTGCCGTGTATGGGGTCGTGGACGACCTTCATGATCGCTCACCGGTCTTCCAGAGCTTGTCGCCCACGAAGTGGATGCTCTTGATCGCCTTGCCCGGCTGCTTGGACGCCAGGGCCTCTCCGGACCTGAGCGCCTTGCCGATGGCGAGGGGCTGGCCGTTCTTGACGTCGCGGATCCAGACGAGGTCGCCTTCCTGGATGTCCGGGTCGGCATCGGTGATCCCGGGACCCATGATGTCGGCGCCGTTGATGACGAACGGGACGGCGCCCATGTCCACGGTGACGGCCCTTTTCTCGGGCCTGTACTTCAGGATGCCCCTCACGGTGAGGAAGGCCTTGCCGTCGTACACGATGCCCAGGATGTCGGGGCCGACGAAGATGACGTTGAAGTCCGAGCTCTCGGCCATGTCCACGGCATCGTCCTCGTCGAACACGGGTATGCCGAGGGCGGCCTCCAGCTCGGATGCCAGGGCCTTGACCTCCTTCGACCTCATCCTCTTCCTCTTGCGGATCATTATGTCTGCCATATGGGTCGTAAAACGGTAATCTGGGTTATCATAGTATCGCCAATCCATGGGAAATTGCTTATAATCTATCGACCTAGCGGGTCGCATGGCGGTCAGGGACCTGAAGGACGTCGTAGCGGGTATCATCACCGGCGTAGTGTCGATGCTCCCCGGGGCCAGCGGCGCTACGGTCCTCGTCATCTTCGGGCTGTACGACCGTCTGATCGCCGATGTGGCGCATGTGAGGGAGAAGCTCCTGAAGGACCTCAGGTTCGTGCTCCTCCTGCTCATCGGAATCGTGATAGGGTTCATCGCCGCATCGTTCGGCCTGGATTTCCTGATCGAGAACTGGGAGATCCCGATGTTCTTCTTCTTCGCGGCGCTCATCGTGATCCAGGTGCCCGACATCGTCAGGATGGGCTCCGACGGGACCCCCACCACCCCCATGAACGTCGTCGCGTTCATCGTCGGATTCGCCATCATCATGGTCTTCATGCTGCTCGGCGACGGCGAGGAGTTCGAGGCCGATGGCGCCCTGGGATTCGCAATAATGTTCGTAGTCGGAGTGATCTTCGGGCTGTCCAAGATCGCGCCCGGCATCAGCGGGTCCACCGTGCTCCTGGCTCTGGGCCTGTTCGACAAGTTCCTGGATGCGTTCAACAGCTTCGATCTCGGGATGCTCGTCCCGATCGGGCTGGGCTTGCTGTTCAGCGTGTTCGTCCTCTCTAAGGGCATCGATTACGCCCTGACGAACCATCGCAAATCCACGTACTGCACCATTCTCGGTCTGACTGCGGGATCCGTCGTGGATGTCCTCTACAGGGGGATAGATGGGTTCGAGGGCGATATGGCCGTCCCCGTCATAATCTGCATCGTAGCGGGCATCGTCCTGGGATTCGCGTTGAACAGGGTCGCCAGGATGTACGCTTCCGATCCCGATCTCCGAGCATCCGTTCCGATTATCCGAGGGAGTGCCCCGTCGGGAGAGAATGGAAAAACGGCGGAGGAGGATGGATAGGATAGGATGGATATGTTCCCCCGCCGTGGAAGACTCATGCTGTGGGGATTGCACTTTTGCCTTCAATTCCTACGACGCGGGCAGGGTATTTAAAGCTAAGAGGGGGAGGTCCCCGAAAGTGGAGATGCCTATTCCGACATCTGGCTACCCCGGAGGGCCTCCGAAAGTGGACCGAAAGTGGCTCGGCTCTTGTGCCTCATCTTGACGGCGATTCCGCGCTTGGTCTCGGTCATCTCCCGGCCGCACATCATGGCGACGCCGACGCCCCTGACCTCGCCGTTGCAGACCGCGATGGCCTCGTCGCCTATGTGGATCCCGGGGTCGGCCTTGACCACCCCGACCGCGAACAGGTTGCCCTTCATCTCGAAGTCGAGGATCTCGACGATGTTGATGCCGTGATCCGCCAGGATCCTCGCGCCGTCCATGGTGAGGGACATCATGCCCCTCTCGGGAGTGGTCATCCCAAGCTGGACCTTGTTGCGCTTGTCGTCCTCGCGGATGAGCTTCCAGTACGGGAACTTCCCGATGGCGTAGGTGTTGCCCCCCATCAGCAGGTCAGCGGCCTCCTTGCCCATCTGGAACTCCACGATGCTCCTGAACGCAGCGTTCCTGTCTATCATGTAGTCCACGGGCTCCATGCCCTTGGTGGCCGCCCTGAGCGCCTTGTCGAGGTTTTCGATGGATGAGGGGGACGTGGGGTCGCCGATGACGGTCTGCTCCATGTCGCAGATCCCCTCGACGAGCTCGTAGTCCTCGCCCAGATGGCAGATCACCTTGTCGTATCCCTGGGCCACCAGTTTGGAGACGAGCTCCCTGATGAACCTCTTCTCCTCGCATTTCCACTCGCCGGTGACGGGGATGTCGTAGGAGTTGGCGGGGTACATGAAGTCCAGCTCCCTCGGGACGATGCCAAGCGGGGAGGTGACGATGACCTCGTGCACCAGGGTGTCGTGCTGCGCGGTGTGGATTGCGGACGAGAACGCCTTGTGCGATTTCGATATGTGATAGGGCTTCTTCGCGGAGCACGGGAGCAGCAGGAGCACCCTCTTGTGCTCCGGCTTCCTGTAGCCCGCGATCCTCTCCCTGTATGATTTGACGTCGGGCCTGCGGAGGGCCTGGGTGGTGTTGCAGCTGAACCTGCACCCGGTGCGGGAGCAGGACTCCTCGGCGTACTCGTACCCGGCGTCGTCGTATATCCTGAGCAGCGCGACGGACGATGCGCTGGACGGGGCCCTCTGGTCGACCAGCTCCCTGAGCCTGTCGCATCCGATGAACGTCCTGACCTTGTCGAGCTCGGTGAGCAGCTCGATGGTGTTGGGGCCGGTCTCGTCCTCCCCGGTGGCGATCTCGCCCTCTGGGATGAGCCTGATGCCGCTGGCGCCGCTCGCGTCCGCGAGCGCGGTGTCGAAGACGTCGACGCCCATGTACGCGAGGATGGCGAGCGTGGACGGCTCCGCGAGCCCGCTGAGCATGAGGAGCCTGCCGTGTCCGGCTGCCCTCCTCAGCTTGATGACCGTGTCGACGATCCTGCGGGGGTCCCTGCGGAGCTCGAAGGCGTTTGGGACCACAACGGCCTCCACGTCCTCGCCGAGCTCCAGGTTCTCCGGCAGCGGTAGCCTGACTACGGCCACGCCGTCGATGACGGGCACCTCCGATTCGACGTCCGAGTAGGAGGTCTTCAGCAGCCCCCTCTCCATGGGCACCTCGGAGCCGAACCAATGGAGCGTCCTGCCCTGGGCCCCGACCTCGATCCAAACATCGCCCTCCGGCCTGGTCCTGACCACTGCCGGGGTGGAGATCTCCGAGGATTCCCTGCGGTATTCGCAGCACCTGCCCTTCTGGGACCTGGAAACGACATCCAACATGAGGACGCCGACTGCAGGAGAAGTTAAAAAAGGTTGGTCGGGGGCCGGGGCCCCCGACGGGCATCAGAAGTCCCTCTTGCTGAACCTGAACAGGCCGAGCGCCGCGGGGACGATCCCCCATGCGAGCATGGTCCCGACCGCCTTGAAGCCGTCGACGGAGACCTCCTCGCCGGTGATGTCCGTGCCGAGGCAGTCCACGATGGCGGAGGCCGCGGTGTTCAGCATGTACCACGTGTCATCCAGGCCGGCCGCGATGGCGATGATCGTCATCACCATGTCCAGCAGCAGGGCCAGGAGGAAGAACGTCAGGATGGACGCGCTCGCGGTGGTCTTCATCAGCGAGCTGACCAGCATGGCGATCCCAACGGTGGCGAAGCAGTAGCAAGCGGTGTATCCGAGCGACGCCCCGAATCCGCTGGGCAGCGAGCCGGGCCCGGCGATGCACAGGGCCCCGACCAGGGCGTAGTAGACGGCCGCGAACGCGATCAGGAGGACGACGGATGACAGCATCTTCCCCATGAATATGGACCATCTCCTCACCGGGCGGGTGAACAGGATCAGGGCCGTCCTCTCGGTGAACTCCGAGACCAGGCTGGATGCCGCGAACAGCGTCGCCCCGATTATTATCATCAGGGATATGATGGCCAGGTATATGCCGGCGAGCGCTTCGGGGTCGTTCCCGAGGCCGTCGCCCAGGAGGACGAAGGCCGCGGTGATGGCGACGAAAATGACCGCCAGCAGCGCCCCGAAGATGATGATGCGCCTGCCGCGGAGGTGCTTCCTCATCTCGTTCTTCGCGACTACGAATGTTATCCTGAGATCGTCTGCGAATCCTTCCATGGTCTCACCTCGACTCCTTGATCAGCTCGAGGTACTTCTCCTCGAGCGCGTTCTGGCTCTCCGACATCGAGTACGCCCCTATGTCCAGCTCCCCGAGCTGCTTGAACAGGAGGATCTCCTCGTCCATGCCGCCGCTGAAGCTGACCCTCATGCTGCTTCCGCTCCTCTCCGCCCCGATGACGTTGGCGAGGCCGGACACGGACGCTATAACGTCGTCGGACGGGGGCTGGGCGAACTTCACTATGACGCTCCTGTGGTCCGAGTCGCCTATGACGTTGTACAGGTCGTCATGGAGCAGGAGCTTCCCGTGGTTCATCAGGGCCACGCGGTCGCAGAGGTCTGAGACCTCGTACATCATGTGCGAGGACATGAAGACGGTGAGGTCGTGGTTCTCGTTCCTGATGTTCTTGAGGATGTCCCTCATCTCGGCCATCCCCCTGGGGTCCAGGCCCGACGTGGGCTCGTCCAGGATGACGACGTCCGGGGAGTTCAGCAGGGCCAGCCCGATGCTGATCCTCTGCCTCATCCCCTTGGAGAACGTGCCGATGCGCTTGTCGGCCCAATCGGTCATCTTGACCTTCTCGAGGAGCTCCGATGTCTCGGCGGAGATGGACTCCTTGGTCATGCCCAGGAGCTCGCCGATGTAGGCGAACGTCTCGATCGGCGTCAGGTAGAGGTAGTATTCCGGGGTCTCGATGACGGTCCCGACGCCCTGGAGGGCCGCTTTCGGATTCTTCCCGACGTCGATCCCGTTGATGAAGACGCTGCCCTCGGTGGCCTTCTGCAGGTTGGTCAGGATCTTCAGCGTGGTGGATTTCCCGGCGCCGTTGGGGCCGAGCAGCCCGGTGAAGCTGTTCCTGCGGACCTGGAGGTCGAGGCCGTCCAGGGCCGTGAAGGAGCCGTACTGCTTCCTCAGACCGGAGATCTCGATGGGGTACTCGCTCACAGTGGTTCCCCCCTCAAGGATGTGGTTTTCATGTTATCCTGCCCCCAAACGCCTAACTCCGTCTTATAGGTAATCGAAGAGTCGCGCGCAACCTTAAAGAACGCTTATCCGAATCTGGGATGCATGGACCTCTACGACAAGGACGTCGTTTCTATCCGCGATTTCACAAAGGATCAGATCGAGGGGGTGCTGGACCTCGCCGAGGAGATGGTCCCGTACGCCCTGGGCGAGAAGCGCAGCCGCGCTCTCGATGGAAGGATACTCGGGAACCTGTTCTTCGAGCCATCCACCCGCACCAAGCTCTCCTTCGAGAGCGCCGCCTACAGGCTCGGATGCCAGGTGATAGACGTTTCCGAGATGTCCATGACATCGATCTCCAAAGGGGAGACCCTAGCGGACACGATCAAGATGGTCGACACCTACTGCGACACCATCGTCCTGAGGCACCCCTACGAGGGAGCGGCCAGGCTCGCCGCCAAGTTCTCCGAGAACCCAGTCATCAACGCCGGGGACGGAGCCGGGTCGCACCCCACCCAGACCCTGCTGGACCTCTTCACCATGAGGGAGGCCAAGGGCACCCTCGAGGGGCTCAACATCGCCCTGGTCGGGGACCTGAAGTACGGAAGGACCGTCCACTCCCTGGCCGACGCGCTGACGATGTTCGGCGCCAAGCTGACGCTGGTCGCTCCCGAGAGCCTGCAGATGCCCGACGACATCGTCAAGCACCTGGAGGAGAAGGGCTGCCACCCCGTCAAGACGGCGGAGCTGGACGACGTCATCGGCCAGGCCGACGTGCTGTATGTCACGAGGATCCAGAGGGAGAGGTTCCCCGACCACGCAGAATACACGAAGGTCGCAGGAACGTACAGGATAGACAACGCGATCCTCAGGGAGGCCAAGAGCGATATGATAGTGATGCACCCTCTGCCGAGGGTCGACGAGATCGCGCCAGAGGTGGACAGCACTCCGCACGCCAGGTACTTCAAGCAGGCTTTCAACGGGGTCCCGGTCAGGATGGCCCTCCTCTGCTCCATAATGGGGGGTGAGCTCCGATGGAGGCCCCCATGGAGTTCAAGCTGCCGCCGATCAGGAACGGCACGGTCATCGACCATATCGCCTGCGGGCAGGCCCTGAACGTGATGAAGATCATCGGGTTCAACGAGAACAACATCGACTCCTCAATCAGCATCGGCATCCATGTGCAGTCCGAGGTCATGGGCTGGAAGGACCTGGTGAAGATCGAGGACAGGGAGCTGGACGCGGAGACCGTCGACAAGATCGCGCTGATCGCTCCGGATGCCACCATCTCGATCATCCGCGACTACTACGTCGCAGAGAAGTACAAGGTGTCCCTGGAGGGCCACGTCGTGGGCCTCGCCAGGTGCAGCAACCCCAACTGCATCACCAACCGCGGGGAGCCAGTGGCGCCGGAGTTCGTCGTCGAGGGAACCCACCCGCCGAAGCTCAGGTGCTGCTACTGCGACAGGATCCTCATCAACATCACCGACAACCTCCTGTGATCCGATGAGGGCGATCATAGTTACGGGCATGCCCGGGGCCGGGAAGGAGGAGCTCCTCCAGGTCGCCGGCTCCATGGGCTTGCCCTTCGTCCGCATGGGGGACATGGTCCGCGAGGCCTACGCCGCCAGCGGCAAGGCGTCAGAGATGTCCCTGGGCGAGTACGCCAGCTCCCAGAGGGCGGAGTTCGGGAAGGACGTCTGGGCCAGACGCTCCATGGAGCGCATGTCAGGCGACGTGTTCCTGGTGGACGGCTGCAGGAGCATGGACGAGGTCTCCTCGTTCAGGTCGCTGGCCGACACCGTGATCATCGCGGTCCACGCGCCTCCTTCCCTGCGCTATGCCAGGCTGGTCTCCCGCGGCAGGGAGGACGCCCCCCGCGACGAGTCGGAGTTCCTGGAGAGGGACCGCAGGGAGGTCGGATGGGGCATCGCCGAGGTTATCGCCCTGTCCGATGTCATGTTGGTGAACGATTCGTCCCTGAAGGACTTCAGGGATGCCGCGCGGAAGGCCCTGGAGGCGCTGCTTTGAGGTTCACGACCGCCCGCCTGTGCGGGGGCAAGTCCCTGATGGCCGTCCCGGCCGACCCCATGGACATCGACATCTCGAAGGTCCCCGCCGCGCTGGGGATCGACCCCTCGGCCATAACGTCGTCCGACGAGGAGATGATGGTTTTCCAATGGAACGGCATGGAGACCACGCTCTACCGCCAGGGAAAGGTCATGTTCTTCCCCCTGGAGGACAAGGCCGCATGCATAAAGTACGCCACCCAGATACTCGAGGCCTTAAGGCGATTCCCGACATCTGGCACATCTCGATACTGTTGGCATTCCATTATATATCGGTACTATATCGGCAGGACATGGACGTGGTTCTGGTCGTGGCAGCCATCGCGCTGACCGCGGCGCTGTCTGTGGGCTGCTATTACCTCAGATGCATCACGCTTGACGGGGCCGTGGCATCTTTCGCAGTTGGCTCCATAGTAGCAGTCTTCAGTTCTTTCAATGCGTTCGTCCTCCTGACGATCTTCACCATGGCGGGCTTCGCGGCCACGTTCTACGGGATCCGCCAGAAGATGGCGGAGGGGCTGCAGGAGGGGAAATCCGGCGAGCGCAATTGGAAGAACGTCCTGGGCGTCGGCCTGCCGCCGTGCATCATCGTCCTGGCGCACTATTTCCTGAACTTCGACCCGGAGCTGTTCTACGTCATGTTCATCGCCACCCTGGCGGTCGCAGGTGCGGACACCATAGCCAGCGAGATCGGGGTCCGCGACAAGAGGACCTACCTGATCACCACAATGAAGCCCTGCGAGACGGGGATGAACGGGGGTGTGTCCAGGCTCGGCACTGCAGTCTCCACCGCCACGGCGTTCGTGATCGCTGTCCTGGGATGGCTCATCATGGACGGGTGCCTGGACGCCATGCTCCTGGTGCCTTTCGCCGCGGGAGTCTTCGGGAACATCCTCGACAGCGTCTTCGGCGTGGTGCTTGAGGATGCCGGTTACATATCGAAGTATACCAACAACGCATCCACCGCCCTCATCGGCGCCCTGTTTGGCGGTGCGGTGTGGCTTGTCATCTCGCGATCCTCTATAATCCACATTGCGCCACGCATGTCGAGAAACTATTTCAAAGGGCAGTTGTTACGAATCCTAAAAAGGTAACACCATGTTGTGGAAGGACGGGAGGAAGGACGGCGAGACCGAGCTAGACAGGCTGCTCGGCGAGCCCAAGCGGGCCATCAGAGGCATGGTCGTCCCCATCTTCATCGCCCTCCTCGTAGTGGAGCTCAACCAATTCGTGGATACCTTCTGGGTGTCCGGCCTGGGGACCACGGATGCGGAGGCCGTCTCAGTCGTCACCCCCCTCTACGGCCTCATGATGTGCGCCGGGCTGGGAATCAGCGTGGCGGCCACGGCCACGATATCCTTCCGCCTGGGGGAGGGGCGCGAGGCCGGTGACCTCGTCGCCAACTCGATCATCCTCGGGATAATCTTCGCCGTCATCTCCTCGGTGCTCATCACGCTTTTCTTCGATGTCGCCATAGACATAATGGGCGCAGGCGGCGTGAGGGGCCCCGGCTGGGAGTACATGATCCCGTTCGTCCTCATGTCGCCCGCAGTGCTCGTCTACACCATCCTCGGAGGGGCGCTGAGGGGCGAGGGCGCCGCCAGGAAATCCACGATCATCCAATCCACCGCGGCCATACTCAACATGGTCATCGACCCCCTGCTCATCTACGTCCTGGGCATGGGGATATTCGGCGCCGGGCTGTCCACCTGCGTGTCGGCGCTCATCTCCGTGTCCATCGGCCTGTTCTGGTACCTGAAGGGCAGGACAGTCGTCCCGCTCGCCATGAAGGACTTCAGGTACGATAGGCAGGCCGTTGCCGAGATCCTCAATATCGGCGGCCCAAAGACCGCCCAGAGCATCATATCCAACGTGACGGACCTGATTCAGCGCGTCTTCTTGGTCATCGCCGGCGGAACCACGGCAGTCATGCTGTACAACTATCCCTGGAGGTATATCGGGATGATGGGGCTCCCGTGGAGGGCCATGGACAGCGCCATGATCCCGGTGGCCTCGGCCGCGTACGGCCAGGGCGACCTGGACAAGATGAGGGAGAGCTTCAGCTACACGTTCAAGCTGGTGATCCTGGCGGGCGTGGCAGCCGCGGCCATCATGCTGGTCTTCGCGGAGCCTCTGATGGCCATAATGACCTACGAGGAGAGCATGCACGAGCTGCTCCCCAGGTTTGTGTGGACGCTCAGGGTCTCCGCACTACTGGTGCCGTTCAGCGCCCTGATGGCCGTGGAATCGTCAATGCTCCAGTCCATGAAGAGGGCGAAGATCGCCATGAACTACTTCTTCATCTGGGCCTTCATCAAGCTGGGCCTCTACGCATTGGCCGCATACGGCTACTTCGGGATAGATCCCTTCGAGGCTATCATCTACTGCATGGTCCTGGTCCATGTGTTCGGCGGCCTCTGCCTGACCTACCTGCAGAGGCGCGAGTTCAGGAGGATACAGGAATCCATCGATGCCGCCAGGGCTCGATTCCGGCGAATCGGAACGAGGAGCTGCGGCTCTTGAACAGGAGATAGACCAGGACTGGTCCGCCGATCACGGCGGTGATGGCCCCGACCGGGAGCATTATGGGATTGACCAGGTCCTTGGCGATGATGTCGGCTATCGTGAGCAGCAGCGCGCCGGTCACTGCCGATGCCGGGATCAGGAATCTGATGCTCCCGCCTCCGATGAGCCTGGAGATGTGGGGGGCCAGCAGGCAGATGAATCCGATGGCGCCGACGAAGCTGACCACCACGGCGGTGGAGAAGCAGGCCAGGACCATGAGCACGACCCTTGTCGTGTGGACGTTGACCCCAAGGGACGTGGCCGTATCGTCGCCCATGCGGAGGGCGTCCATGTTCTTCGTCAGATACATAGATATGATGAAAGTGGCCACCAATGTGACTGCCACATACGGCACGAACTCCAGAAGGACGCTGTTGAGGTCTCCGACGGTCCAGAACATGGCTGTCTTCGTGGCCTCGGCATCCCCGAAGTACTGGGAGAGGGTGGTGCAGGCGCTGAACATGTATGATATCGCCACTCCGATGAGGACCATCGAAGCCGGGGACATGTTCCTCCTGGATGAGGCCAGGAGGATTATCATGGCCGGGATCAGGGAGAATATGAACGCGTTCAGGATGGTCCCGTACCTGCCAGCCACGGCCGTTATGCCGAAGAGGATGGACAGGGATGCGCCGAAGGCGGCGCTGGAGGAGACTCCTAGGGTGTACGGGGTTGCGAGGCTGTTGCGCATGATTGTCTGGGTGACCGCGCCGCCGATGGCGAGAAGCGCGCCGGCGACCATCGCCATGAGCACCCTCGGGAGATAGGTGTTCATCACGATGTGGGTCGTCCTGTAGGGGACGTCGAAGGTCCCCGGGAAGATCGTGTTGATGAGCACCTCGTAGACCTGGACAGGGGTGATGGTGGTGGAGCTGATCGTGACCGACCATGACATGAGCAGCACCAGGGCGATGGTCGCAACCACGATGTACAGGATCCTGCGCTTGTGCAGGCGCTTGATCTCGCCCTTCGCCGCATCCATCGTCGGTTCCTCCATGATATCGCCCCCGCATGGACCTCGGAGAGGTCCTCGGCGCACTGTCCGGAAAACACGTATTCTCTCAGCTCCTCGTTGTCAGAGCCGACTCCGCACATGGCGGCCAGCTTCTGTATCGTCTTCTCTGGATCACCCGGGGCCTCCCTCTCGAAAGCCTCGGTTTCGAGCTCCGGTTCTAAACCCGCATCCTCGGCGATGCCGAATATCATCTCGGCATCGGAGTAGCGGGTGACGATCCTCCCGAGGACGGACCTCTGGGCCGATTCGGGTATCCTCAGGTCGGCGGAGGCGAACACCACGCAGCGGTCGGAGCATCCCGACATCCGCAGCAGCTGGCAGCGCATGTCGCGCATGAACATCGAGAACGAGGCGAACGTCAGGTCGAAACGCCTCGCGGGCTCGTACTCCTGCCAGTGAGACCTGGTGACCGTTATGTTGGATATCCTGTCGCGGGCCACGCGGGCGGACAGCTCGTCCAGCATGGGGCCGGATCCGTCCAGGGCCACGATGCCCTTGCACATCTTCGCGACGGGAATCGACAGGCGGCCGCATCCGCAGCCGATGTCGATGCAGAAGTCGTTTTCCGATGGATCGAGGACGGATAGCTGCCACCGTGTCATGTCGGCGCCGAAACCCCTGTTCTCCAAGAGGCTGCCCACCTTGTCGTCCCAGAACCCCTTGCTGTCCAGGTCCCTGCGGGTGGTGCCCTCGAGCTCCTCCATCCAGGTAAGCTCCCAGTCCATCGATTCACCATTCTCGGATAAGGGAAGGGGGCCGGGGCCCCCTCGTTTTCATCAGACGCTCGGATAGATGACGACGGCCTGGGTGGTGACATCGTATCCATCCACTCCGAGCCATTCCTTCACGTAGTTGTTGTGGAGGGCCACGGGGTCGAGATCTCCGAAGAGGTCCGCGTTGATAACCTTGGCCAGGTATGCTGCCAGGAGCACGCCTCCGCTGCAGCCGTTCCTCAGGTCCCCGGAGTTGATGTGTAGGTGATTCTTGGATCCGAGCTCGTCGGAGACCAGGGGCCTGTCGTACGCGAAGTTCCATGCCTTGATGAAGTCTGAGTAGTCGTTGGTGCAGTACCCGTGGGACACGCCCTTCATCTCGGTCGCCGCATAGGTGTACTGGACCGTGTGGCAGAAGATGTAATCGGCATACACCTTGGGGTCGTCGTTGAATACGGCATCGTACTGCACGGACTTGCTGTACCCGCTCTTGTAGGCCTCCTCGCTGATGTCCTGGAGGATGTTGTGGCCTCCGGCGACCAGGAGAGCCTGTCCCTGCGGGTCGTTGTACCCGTACGCGGTCATGTTGGTGCGGGCCTCGTCCGAGAGGTAGCTGTTCTGGTAGTTGGTCATCATGACGTGGGGCTTGTCCGCCTCGGGGATGCCCGCAGTCTTCTCCATGAGGTAGTTGAGCTTCCCCAGGATCCAGTCGACGTAAGCCTCGGCGCGGTCGACCTTGCCCAGGATGTACCCTGCCTTCAGGATGCCGTGGACGTAGTCCGAGTTCTCGGCCTTCAGGAGGTTGGGGTAGTAGAGTCCCAGGTAGACGACGTCGCAGTCCACGAGCTTCGCCTGCTTGGTGGCGTTCAGGTCGGGGTCGTACGAGAAGGTGAACAGGATGTCTAGCTCGAACGAGTTGACCATGTCGTAGTCGGGGGTGTTCATGCTGACCATGTTCTTGACGTTGGCCCTCTGGGTCTCGTCCTGGAAGTAGAAATCCTTCTGCATGTAGGGAGCGTAGTCGACTGCGACTACCTTGTCCATGACTCCGAGGATCATGCAGAGCTCGGTGTTGCAGAAGTACTCCGCGCCGATGCGCTGGATGTCGGTTGACACCCTCATCTCCTTGCCGTTGCCGTCCAGGAAGTGGATGTACTTCGCTTTGCCGGACGCGATGGTCTTGATCTCGTCTACGTCTTTCGAATCCACTTTGCCATCGCCGTTCGCGTCGGCGAGGTCGAGGGTGATGGAGGGAGGGGTCTCCCCATTCTCCTTCGCTTTGAGGTATTTCTTGAGGAGATCGGCGTCCTTGTCGTCGACGTCGTTATCGCCGTCGACGTTACCGAATATCTCGAGGCCGTATCCTCCCACATCCTTGTGATCAGATCCACCGGAGAGCGCGACGAATGCGGCGATTCCGATGACCGCCACTACCGCGACTGCGATGATCGCTATGAATTTGGAATCCATAGTTGGACATATCGCTGGAAATATTTATAGACGTAACACGAATTCTAAAATAGTATTATTGAATATGTGTGAATATGGCTTTAGATGTTACTGGACTGAACTTCAGCTACGGCGAGAAGTCAGACCTCAGGAATATTTCTCTGCATCTGGGGGGAGGCCAGGTACTCGGGATCGTCGGGCCCAACGGGTCGGGCAAGACGACACTCATCAGGTGCATAACACGCATCCTGGAGCCATCTTCCGGAGAGGTCAAATTGGATGGAGAGGACCTCTCCGGATTGACTCGTACCGAGATAGCCAAGCGCATAGGGTTCGTCCCGCAGACCGCCTATATCGATCAAATGCCTCCGTCGGTCTACGAAGTGGTTCTGATGGGGCGCCTGCCTTATATCGCTTGGAACTACACGGAACGGGACAGGGAGATCGCCTGGGAGGCTATGAGGGACATGAACGTAGCCGAGTATGCCTCCCGGCCCTTCAACAAACTGAGCAGCGGCCAGGCCCAGAGGGTGCTGGTGGCCAGGGCCATAGCCCAGGGTGCCAGGCTGATAATGCTGGACGAGCCCACGAGCAATCTGGATATCAGGTATCAGATAGATGTCCTGGAGACCATCCGCTCCACGGTCAAGGAGAGGGGATTCATGGCCTGCCTGATAATACACGATCTTGATCTGGCTATGCGCTTCTGCGATGAGATCCTGATGATCGACGACGGGGAGGTAGTCGATTTCGGGCCGTCTATGGACGTCCTCACCCCGGGGAACATAGAGAAGGTCTTCGGGATCGAGTGCGTCGTCAACACCGATTACGGTAGGCCGAGGATACTGATCCTCAACCGATGTGCCAATGTGGGAGAAATGGAGCCGCCTGAGGAATTCGAATCCCCGACCTGCTGATTACAAGTCAGCCGCACTACCGGGCTATGCAAAGGCGGCATGGTTGGTAGGCTGGTCGGGACAAACGCGCCCCCGTTTATAACGTTTTCACTCGCGTATGCACACAATGCGCGGGAGCGCGTGTGCAATAGTCTTTATAATAGGGGACGTATCGTCCGCCCATTCCATTTCACACATCAGGTGATTCAAAATGGCAGATGCAAAGAAAATCGTGCGCCTGAACTACTGCGCTTACTTCGCTGACATGGACGACAAGCTCTTCGACACGACCGACAAGGCCGCCGCCGAGGAGGCAGGGATCTACGACGAGAGGATGACCTACGAGCCCATCACCTACATCGTCGGATCCAAGAGCTTCTTCCCCGACCTCGACGCCGCCGTCGCAGCAGCCGAGATCGGAAAGGAGACCGAGGTCACCATCCCCTGCGAGAAGGCCGCCGGCGCCAGGAACCCCAAGCTCATCGAGACCCACCCGATCAAGGAGTTCTACAAGCAGGAGATCAACCCCTACCCCGGCATGCCAGTCTCCCTGGGCAACAAGACCGGTATCGTCATGTCCGTCGGAGCCGGCCGCGTCAAGGTCGACTTCAACAACCACCTCGCCGGACACGACCTCCACTACAAGTTCACCGTCACCGAGGAGATCTCCGACAACAACGAGAAGGCCAAGGCCGTCATCAATGCTGCCTTCGAGTCCGCCGAGGGCTTCGAGTTCGCCTTCGCCGACGACAAGGTCGTCATCACCGAGTCCGAGCGCTGCAAGTTCGACCAGAACTGGATGATCGCCAAGTACAAGGTCGTCTCCGACGTCCGCGAGATCTTCGGCGTCCAGCGCGTCGAGTTCGTCCAGGTCTGGGACAACACCCCCAAGGAATGAATTTCACGAGGGGGTCCGCCCCCTCATCCCAAACCCTTTAATTCTTGATTTTTCGTTTGTATTCGAAGGAGATCCTCTTCACGGGGCCCTTCAGCAGCATCTCCTTCATGTAGTGCTCGAACTCCTCGGAGCCCTCGCCTGCGCAGCTGACGACGATCTCCCTCAGGGACGTCTTGCCGATGTCCTGGGGCACGTTCCATCCGGCATCGGTCCACGCGAGGAATATGTTGGAGAGCCTCTCCACGGCCTTCCTCATGGGCATGCGGACCATATCCCCGTCCACTGCCGAGTCTATGACCAGCACATCTGAGGACAGGATCCTGGGGATCTCGGGCGACAGGGCGTCGTACTGGGAGCATCTGCCCGGGGACGACGTGATGCACGTGGAGCATCCGTTGCACCTCCTGATCTTCGATGTGACGAGGAAGTCGGGGCCCGCATCGGGGTCGTCTGCGAGAACGTACCTGCCCTGCATGCCCGGTAATGCCGCTAATAGTAAAGGTAATTATCCGAAGGCCCGATAATCACGGCATGGGAGTCGCCACGATCATCTGCGGCAGCGGGAATCCGAAGGGCCACACGTCGGCCATGTGCAGGGCCGCTGCGGAGGAGCTCGCGTCCCGCGGCTATTCCGTGAGGATGTTCTGTCCCTCCGACATGGCCATCGCAGACTGCGACGGATGCGATTCGTGCGCTACGGAGGGCAGGTGCAGGAAGGAGGACGACATGAGGTTCGTCTACGGGTCCTTCGGCGAGTCGGATCTCCTGGTCATCGCGTCGCCCATATTCTTCGATGGGCTCTCGTCCCCCACCGTCAGGGTTCTAGGCAGGTTCCAGCTTCATTGGAACCGCCGCGAACTGGAGCGTCCGAAGGAATGCCTGGCACTCCTGTGCGGGGGTCGCAGCGTCGAGGAGGGCTGCCCTGCCCAGAAGGTCGTGGAGAGGTTCTGCAGGTCGATGGGCATAGGGCTGATCGGCATCGTCACCGTCGAGAGGACGGACGGCCATCCCGTGGAGGAGACTTATTCGGACTCCAGGGAGCGCATCGCCCAGGCCCTCGGGGATCGCAGGCAGCGAAAGTCAGGCCGAATCCCTCGATGTGGCGGTCCGAGAAGGGGATCGCCGATGGGAAATCCTCCATCACGCCATTCCAGTCCACCGAACCGTCGGTGTCCAGGACGCAGCATCTGGGGAACCCTTCGTCGGCCAGCATGGACAACGCGTCGCAGATCCCGACACGCCCCTTGATGCCGGCTGCTTCGCCGCCGGAGCAGAACAGGGTCGGGATCACGCTGTCGGAGACCCCGTGGATGTCCCTGAGGGCGGTCACAGAGCGGATCGTGTGCAGCGGGGCGAGGAGCATGTCGGCGCCCATGTTGAACGCATCGAACACATCCTCGGCTATCTCGACGTACGACAAGAGCCAGACATCCGCGCCGCGGACGCGGAGGTTCTTCATCACCTCAGTACCCAGCCTTCCGGAGGCCAGGCTGTCCCCGTCGACCGCCAGGAAAGGCTTCCTGACATCCCTGTCGACATGCTTCAGGGCATCGGCTAGAGGGGACCAGGACGGCGGTTTCAGGAGGGTCGTCCCATTGAAGACGGGGCGGGCGGCCTCCATGGCCTCGTTCCTGCGGCGGATGAAGAACGCCGGTGCTTCCATGCGACCGGCGATGGGTTACGACTATATCGCGATTCGCCAAAGGCGCTTCCCCGAATCGTCACGATAATCATCTAAAAACATAGTTATTCATTAGATATTTATCTAATAAATTATGAAATATTCAGTCATATCTTTTTGAATAGCTGTGATTACGAGTCCAATCGTAGAAAAGGTTTATCTGCTAAGAGGCCTATTTCCAACAATGCTAAGCGGATTCGACAACGAGATGTATCTCCGGACCCAGTCCGAGCACATCAGGGAGCGCATCGGCCAGTTCGGCGGTAAGCTCTACCTAGAGTTCGGCGGTAAGCTCTTCGATGATTATCACGCGTCCCGCGTCCTTCCCGGCTTCATGCCCGACTCCAAGATAAGGATGCTCATGGAGTTCGGATCGGAGGCCGAGGCCATCGTCGTCATCAATGCGGAGGACATCGTCAAGAACAAGATCCGCAAGGACATCGGGGTCGGCTACGACTCCGAGGTCTTCAGGCTAGTAGATTCCTTCACCGACCGCGGCATCCACGTTTGCGGCCTGGTAATCACCAAGTATACCGGACAGCCGGCGGCCGATCAGCTCCAGAAGAAGGCGGAGGTCCTGGGCCTCAAGGTGTACAGGCACTATCCGATCGAGGGCTATCCCACGAATGTCGACCTGATCGCCAGCGATGAGGGTTACGGCAGGAACGACTTCGTCGAGACCACCAAGCCCCTGGTCGTCGTCACCGCCCCCGGTCCGGGCAGCGGCAAGATGGCCGTGTGCCTGTCGCAGCTCTACCACGAGAAGCGCAGGGGGGTCTCCGCGGGGTACGCCAAGTTCGAGACGTTCCCCATATGGAACATCCCGCTGAACCACCCCGTGAACATCGCTTACGAGGCCGCCACCGCGGACCTCAACGACAAGAACATGATCGACCCGTTCCACCTCGAGGCCTATGGCAAGACCACTGTCAATTACAACAGGGACATCGAGGTGTTCCCCGTGGTCGATGCCATCCTGAAGGGCATCTTCGGAAGGTCCCTCTACAGGTCCCCCACGGACATGGGGGTGAACATGGCGGGGAACTGCATCGTCGATGACGAGAAGGTCAGGAAGGCCGCCAACGAGGAGATCATCAGGCGCTACTTCACCGCGCTCAGGGACCGCAAGGAGGGCCGCATCGACGACAGCGTCCTGTTCAAGTCGGAGATCCTGATGAAGCAGGCCGGCATCGATGTCACGTACCGCAAGGTTGTCAACGCCGTGAGGCAGAGGATGACGGAGACCGACAGGCCGGTCGTGGCCGCGGAGCTGCCGTCCGGGATGGTCATCGAGGGCAAGGCGTCGCCGCTGCTCACCGCTTCGTCCGCCATGCTGCTCAACGCGCTGAAGACCCTGGCGGGGATCGATGACGATGTGATGCTGATCTCCCCCGATGTGATCAAGTCCATGCAGAGGCTCAAGGTCGATTACCTGGGGAACAAGAACCCCAGGCTCCACCTGGACGAGATGCTGGTCGCCCTGGCCATCATGGCGAACCACGACCCTCAGGCCGAGAAGGCGCTGTCCGCGCTGCCCATGCTCAGGGGCTCCGACGTCCACTCCTCGGTCATCATTTCCGCGGTGGACGAGGGCCACTACAAGAAGCTCGGGATGTACGCTTCCAGCGAGCCGGAGTACCAGACGAAGTGCCTGTTCCACGGCGCCCGATCGGGAATCCGGGTCCAGCTCGAAATCGAAGTCCAGCCTGTCCCTGGCGTAGGCCTTGGACTGCAGGGCCGGCGGCACGAATCTGTCGTACTTCCCAGCGCGGACAAGGTCCCTGTCGGTGACCAGCGATTCGGGGTCCCCCTTCCTCACGAAGCGGCGGATCCCATCGATCAGCCTCTCCGGCGTCATATCGCAGGCCACGTCGATGAAGTATGGTTGCACGTACCGGACGGAGTCCACCCCGTCCATGTTCTCTATTATCCTGCGGAGGGTGTCGAACTGCACGGTCCCCACCCACGGGTGGATCCTGATGGTGTCCGAGTCGATGTAGGTGAAGAGCTCGGTCATCCCGCACTCCCTCGCCGTGGCCCTGCACGCATCCAAGGCATCGTTGCCCGCCTCGTCCAGGAACGGGTACCTCCTGTCGGAGCGGAGCACCGCGCGCATCATCTCCATCACCCTCGGGTCCAGGGGAGGGGTCCCGGATTTCCAGGGGTTGTTGGCGTTGCCGTCGGACTCCACGACGTTCACGGTGAGTTGCGCCTCCTTCACCTCCACCACCTCCCATATCCCGCCGGCGAGCTGTATCAGGTCGCCCACCTCGGGGAGCTCCTGAATGGAGCCGACGGGCTTCCCCTCGCACATGACCTCGACCTCCTTCCTGACCTTGAACACGGAGCAGAAGTCGCGGTTGAAGACCGTCCTCTCGCCCTTGGGTCCGATGAGGAGCGTTCCGTCCTCCATCTGCACGAGCTGGTCCTGGTTGACCATGTGGCCTATCAGTATCCTGTAGTCCTCCTGGGTGATCTCCCTGAACGGGTACATGGAGAGGACGTCGGAGACCAGCATGGGGAACTTGGCCCCGAGGCCCGCCCGCAGGTACTCCATGGTCTGATGGTACAGCAGTCCGTAGGGCAGCGCCGCCGGAGACGGGGGCTCCGTCCAGTTCTCCCGGAGCACGAGGAGCGTCAGCGCAACCGCCTTCACCAGATTGGTGTCGACGCCCTCGACGTACGACCACCATTTCACGGGGTCGCCGTTGCAGATGATGGTCATGCACTGCCTGTTGCCCCTGCGCCCGGACCTCCCGACCCTTGCACCATGCTCGAGCACGTCATGGGTGATCCGATCTGCACGATGCCGTCCAGGCCGCCGATGTCGATCCCGAGCTCAAGGGTGACCGTCGCCACCACGGCCGCCTTGCCGACCGGGTCCTTCAGGGCTTTCTCGGCCGCCTTCCTGAGCTCGCCGGATATGCTCCCGTGGTGGACGTGGACCAGGTCCTTCTCGCCGTACGTCTCGGCCACCTTCTTCAGCGACCTGCCGGTGATCTCCGCCTCGGAGCGGCTGTTGACGAACACGATGCAGTCCCTCCCGCGGACGTCCTCGTAGAGCCTGCGGTAGTAGCGCGTGATGCCCCTCTTGCGGTCGAGGTCGTCCTCCTCGCCTTCCACGGGGATGTAGTTGTACTGGATGCTGATATCGCGCTTCCCGACCATGGGATCGGAGACCACCGAGGCCCTCCTGCCGGTGTCGGCGGAAAGCCATTCGGCCGCCGCGCCCAGGTCTGATATGGTTGCGGAGAGCCCGATCCTCCTGGGGTCGCAGCCCGCCGAGACCTCCAGCCTCTGCAGGCAGCACTGGAGCTGCCTCCCGCGGTCGGAGTCCATGAATGCGTGGACCTCGTCGATGACCACGAACCTCAGGCTCCCGAACAGCCTCCTAAGAGTCTCGGGGCTGTCGGCGATGATGTTCTGCAGCGACTCCGGGGTGATCTGCAGGATGCCCTCAGGATGCCTCATTAGCCTATCCTTGACGTTCTGCGGGATGTCCCCGTGCCATCCGGTGACCGGGATGTACGAGTCCCTGAGCAGCATCTCCATCCTGGCGAACTGGTCGTCGATGAGCGCCTTGAGCGGCCCGATGTACAACGCGCCGATGCCCTCGCAAGGGTTGTTGTACAGCGAGGCTATGACCGGGAACATCGCCGCCTCGGTCTTCCCGCTGGACGTCCCTGCGGAGATGAGGATGTGGTCGTCGCTGCCGGCGAAGATGTCGAAGGACCTCGTCTGTATGTCCCTGAAGCCGTTCCATCCGTTCCTGTGGACGTACTCCTTCAGGAACCATGGCAGCTGCTCGAAATGATTGGTCATACCTCGAGGTCCTCGATGATGTCGTCGGGGTTGTCCGTGCCCTCCACTGAGCGGTTGTTGACCATGTCGTCGAATGACGCGTCGGGGTTCTGGTGCAGGGTGTCCAGCAGGCTGATGAAGTCCCTGGTGATCTCCCTCGGGGTGACCATGGTGGTGGATATCACGTTGCCAAGCACCACCCTGAGGTACTCCTCCATCATCGCGTCGTCGATCCCGGACTCGTACCCATAGCGCTGCTCATGAAGGTCCCTGATCCTCCTGATGAGGACGAAGATCTCCTCGTCCGTCAGCGGGCGGAGGTTTATGACCGGTCCGAGGTAGTTGTCGTAGCCGTTCTCGTACCTGCCAGTGACCAGCCTGGACCTGAGCGCCTCGTAGCTGTACAGCCCCCTGTTGGGGTCCTCGATGAACTCGGGGGTCCCGCAGACGTACATGGACAGGTGGGATGACTTCCCCTGCATGATGTCGTTGAACATCGACAGCAGCCTCTCGTAGTTGTTGGACCTGGCCGTGCGGTTCTGTATCTTGTACAGCACGACGCCCTCGTCGATGAAGACCACCATGCCCTTGAACCCCAGGCAGACGAAGAACTCGGCCCAGAGCTTGATGAACTCGTACCAGTTGTCGTCCCAGATGATGTTGGCGATTCCGGTCTCCGCCCTGGACTCGCCCTTGAGCCTGTACTCCCCCTTGAGCCATTTCAGGCGGGGGCTGTCGTCGTTGCCGGCCATGGAGTCGGCGCAGTATCCCGCGACGGCCCTGATGAAGTCCTGGTAGAACTGCATGGACGACATGCTGGCGGTGATGCCGCGGAGCTCCCTCTCGACGGATGCGGCGCTCACCTCGTCCGAGGATATGCCGTCCCTCGTGGCGATCCTCTTCCTGGCGTCCGCCAGCCAGCCCTGCAGGATGGCCTCCATGGCCCCGCCGTCGGGGCGCTGCCTGTAGGCGGTGTTCTTCACCAGCTCCCTGTAAGTGTTCAGCCCCTCCTCCTTCGTCCCGGTGAGCCTGCGGTTGACTGCGAGGTCGGCGTCCATGACCGAGAATCCGCGGTCCATGGCGTAGTTCCTGACCATCTGCGTCATGAAGCTCTTCCCGTTCCCGAAGCGGCCGGATATGAACCTGAAGGCCCCGCCTCCCGCGGCGGTGTCCTCCAGGTCGTTCACGAAGGTCTCCGTCTCCTTCTTGCGGCCCACTGCGATGTACTCCAGGCCGCGCCTGGGCACCACGCCCGACGAAAGGGCGTTCATCAGAGTCACAAGCGTCCTCTTGGGTATCTGTACCTCGCTCATCCCATCATCTCCTCCAGCTGCTCTATGTAATCCTCTATCGGCTCGCCGTCCTCCACGACGGCATCGCCCACGGCGTCCATGGCCTTCCCGTTGATCGAATCCTCGAGCCTGATCGCCTTCCCGCCGGAAGCGGACGGCGACCCGGCCAGGACCGATCCGATGTAATCGATCTCGTCGGGCGTCAGGGATGCCCTGAACGCGGACCATCCCTTCTCCGCCGGGGATTCGGGGGCCTGATCGGGCTCCTCCTCCCCGGCTTCTTCCACGCCCATCATGCCGGTGACCTCGTCCAGGTCGGACTCCGCCTTCCTGAGCTTCACCGGGTCTATCTCTATCCTGCGCTTCGCCGCCCTGTCCTGGGTGGCTACCGCGGCCTTGGCGCATCTCTCCACGATCTGCCCGACGGCCTGCCCGAACGCCCTGTCGACCTTGACCTTCCCCTTGCCGCCCCTGGCTTTGGCGACAGTCTGCAGCACGCATCTGGCCAGGTCCCGGAGCCCGTCGGAGAAGGAGTCGCTGCCGAGGTAGTCCAGATACTCGACGGAGATCTCCTTCGGCAGGTCGCCGTAGTACCTCAGGCGCTTGAACGCCCTGTCCCTGTACATGTCAGACCTCAGCCTGCACCTGAGGTATATCGGGGTGGAGGCATCCAGCTCCCTGAGCGCCATCATGAGCGCCCTCAGGCAGGTGTCGTCGAACCCCCTCAGGGCGGTTTCGGTCTTCAGCCCCGAGGCCTTGGACACCGTGCCGATGTCCAGCACCGGGTCGTCGGAGAACACCGAGTCCAGGGCCAGGTTCATGGACAGGTTGTTCCTGATGACCCCTGGATCGACGCTCCTGATGCCGTTGGCCAGGGCGTAGTCGAGATATGCCGATCCGATGAACGGGCGATCCTCGTCCTGCTCGTAGGCCCTCGCCATCTCGGCCAGGGAATCGAGCACCCTGCTCGGCTCCCCGTCAGAGTTTATCAGCTCGCAGAGGTAGAGCCACAGGTACCCCCTGTCAGTGTCGTGGAACGTGCCGTTCTTCGCCTCGTCCCTCCAGTAGAGGTAGTAGTCCATGGCATCGTCGGAGGCCTGGTCGGGGATCAGGTTGGTCGCGCCCGACGGGACGTACTGCTTCGGGTAGGGTTGGATCCTCCCCGAGAGGTCCCTCAGGTCCGACTCGAATCCGGGCCTGACGGCCATGGCCTTGGCGGTCAGGTCCTCGAGGACCTTGCCGCCCTCCGACTCCTCCAGCTGCTCGCCCATCTCTATGAGCATCCTCTCCCTGCGGGATACCGGGACCGCGCTGTACAGCAGCTCGGATTTGGGCAGCTGGATGTAGCCGTCCTTCTCGACTGCTTCCGCCGCGGCATCGGCGATCTTCCTGTACTCGTTCTTGAACGCCCCGGGGCAGTTGGGGCCGTTGTACCCCATCTTCTTGAACAGGAGCTTCTCCCCGTAGCGGACGATGGATTTCATCATCGTCCTGAACTCGGCGGTGGGCCTCAGGTAGCTCACCCTGTATGAGCGGTCCTCTTTGAAGCAGACCAGCCCCTCGTACACCGTGTGCATGGTCGCGTCCCTGCGGGAGTAGGTCTCCAGCAGGCCGCGCCCGGTCATCATGATGAGGTGCCTGTCCAGCGCCTGTATGGTGGCGTTGCAAACGTCCTCCAGCATGTCGGTGTTCATGTCGTAGTAGACGTCGTCCACCTGTCCCTCGCGCTTGATGAACTCCAGCGGGAGCCTGTCGGGGGCGGGCGACAGGGCGCTGGTGAGGACCACGTCGTGCCTCTTGTCCCAGCCCCAGATCCATATCGGCGGTATCGGCAGGGAATGCGCGATGCACCAGTCCACAAGCGTGGATGTCACGGTGTCGCGCACCCTCTTGTAGCCGCCTCTGTCGAGCATGAGCTTCAGCTCGCGGTAGCCCTGCATCGGGTCTATGTCCAGATTGACGATCTCGCACATGCGCAGCCACATGAGGCCCTCGTCGTTGACGAGCAGGTTGCCGTTGGCCAGCTCCGAGCGCCAGTAGAAGTAGTAGTCTCTCTGGCCTTCGCTGAGTATCCTGTAGTCCGGGTGGTCCAGCTCCGTGGGGATGTACTCGCACTCGCTGCGGACCTCCCCTGCGAGCCGGCGCATGTCCTCCTCGAAGGAATCTCCCGGCATGAATTTCGTGCGCTCAGAAAATGGCCTCATCCGCACCCGTATGGGGTTGCATATAAAAAAAGGGAAGAGGCGGGCTCTCCCCTGCGATTTGGGACATGTCGATGATGCTGGCACATTTCGACGATCCAATCTCTTTGCAAAAGAGGTAATTTTCTCATAGTTTTCGAGGTTTTTTTTCAGTCGAACGGTTACGTTGGCAAGAATATCCAGCAGGTAAGCTTACCGTTCCAATTGGATGTGAAAATAAGCAAAAAACGGCAATAACGATTTATAATTGACACATGGATTCCTAATCGGCGGATAGCCAGAAGGTATGGATATGCAAAAGAAACAGATAATCGGTATTCTCGCCATCATTGGCGCCCTGATAGCGATTATTGGCGTCTTCCTTCCGTGGGAGACCGTCAAAATCGTTGCCGCGGGCTATGGGGAAACCACCAGTGCTAGTGGCTGGGATTTCGTTACGGATTTTGATGCCGACGGCATCAAAGACGTGCTGACCAAATATGCGCCTGTGCTCTGCATCATTGGGGGAATCCTGACTCTCATCATCTTCCTCCTGAACTTCGTTCAGAGCGTCAAGGTCAACAAGTACATCCCTGTCATCTCCCTGATCGTCATGATCCTGGCCCTGATCTTCTGCATCGTTGCTGTCATCGACATCAACGATAACACCGGATCCCTGCTCGGAGTCACCGTCAGCATCGGCTATGGATTGTGGATATGCCTGATTGGTGTCATCCTGGCAATCATCAGCCCCATCATCGCCCTCATCAAGAGGGAGGATCCTGTGGCTGCATACACGGGAGCCATCAGCGACGCGACCGGAAAGGAATGATCCAAACGCAGGGGGCCATCCCCCTGCCCCTTATCGTTTTGAGAAGAAGTAGCCCCGGGGCATGTGCCCGGGGCGTGTGGACCAGGTCAGGACCCGGTCTCAGAACAGTTTGAAGACGCTGTCGGAGTAGGCCGACACGTCATCCATGGGGACGCCGGCGACGAGCACCGCCTGGCCGTACATGATCTCAGCCATGGCCTTGGCCTTCTCCTGGTCGGAGAACACGGCCTCCTTGAGGGCGGCGTAGGCGGGGTGGTCGGCGTTGATCTCCAGGACCCTCTGGGCCTTGACCTTGTTGGACTCGATGCCCCCGGGGATGCTGGCGAAGTACTTCTCCATCTCCAGGGAGACCTCTCCCTGGGTGCTCAGGCACACCGGGTGGGTCTTGAGCTTCCTGGAGAGCTTCACGGCGGCGACCCTGTCCCCCAGGGTCTCCTTCACGAAGTCCGTGACGGTCCTCTCGGCCTCGTCCCTCTCGTCGGCCTCCTTTTTCTCCTCCTCGGTCTCCAGGCCCAGATCGGCGCCCGCGACGTCGCAGAAGTCCTTGCCGTCGTACTGGCGGAGGGTCTTGACGACGAAGTCGTCCGCCTCCTCGCTCATGCAGAGGATATCGAAGCCCTTCTCCCTCACCTGCTCGGTCTGGGGGAGCTGCTTGGCCCTGGCGACGCTGTCGGCGGACGCGTAGTAGATCTTCTCCTGCCCCTCGGGCATGGCGTCCCTGTACTCCCTCAGCGAGATCGGCTTGTCCTTCTCGAAGGAGTGGAACATTATCAGGTCCTGCAGGACGTCGGCCTTGGCGCCGTAGCCGTCCACTATGGAGTACTTCAACTGTGTGCCGAAGCTCTTGTAGAACTCCGCGTACTTCTCCGGCTCGTCGGCCATGAGGCGGGCAAGCTCTGCCTTGATCTTCTTCTCGATGTTGGCCTTGATCGTGGAGAGCTGGCGGTCGTGCTGGAGGATCTCCCTGGAGATGTTCAGGCTGAGGTCGGGAGAGTCTACGACCCCCCTGACGAACCTGAAGCACTCGGGCAGGACGTCCTTGCACTTGTCCATGATCATCACGCCGGAGGAGTACAGCTGCAGGCCAGGCTCGAAGTCCCTGCTGTAGAAGTTGTACGGGGCGGCCTTGGGGATGAACAGCATGGCGCGGTAGCTCACCGCGCCCTCGGCGTTGACCCTGATCACGGATACGGGATCCTCGTAGTCGCGGAACTTCTCCTGGTAGAACTTGAAGCACTCCTCGTCGGTGGCCTCGTCCTTGGGGCGCTGCCAGATGGGGACCATGCTGTTGACCACGGTGTCCTCCCTGTGGGTCTTCCACTCCTTCTTGGGGTTCCCCTCCTCGTCGACCTCGCCGGTCTCCTCCATCGCCCCCTTCTCGAGGTCCATGTGGATGGGCCAGCGGACGTAGTCGGAGTACTTCTTGATCAGCATCTGCAGCACGTAGTCGTCCAGGTACTGGTCGAAGTCCTCGCCGTCCGCGTTGGGGCGGATGTGCATGATGACGTCGGTCCCGAACCCGTCCTTCTGGCACTCCTTCACTGTGTACCCGTCCGCGCCCTCGCTCTTCCATTCCCACGCCTGGTCCTGGCCATAGGCCTTGGACCTGACGGTGACCTTGTCGGAGACGAGGAATGAGGAGTAGAATCCGACTCCGAACTGGCCTATGATGTCAACGTCGGCGGATTCGATCCCCTTCTTGAACTCGAGGGACCCGCTGTGGGCGATGACGCCCAGGTTGGCGTCCATGTCCTCCTTGGTCATCCCTATGCCGTTGTCCGAGACGGTGACCGTCCTGGCCTCCGGGTCGGCGGACACCCTGATCAAGAGGTCCTCGCGGGCGACGGCTATGTCGGGCTCCGTTATCGATTTGTAATGCAGCTTGTCGATGGCGTCCGATGCATTGGAAATGATTTCCCTGAGGAAGATCTCTCTGTGGGTGTAGATCGAGTTGATCATCAAGTCCAGCAACTGCTTGGACTCCGCTTTGAATTGCTTCTTCGCCATTTGTCGCACTCCCATTGATGCTTTATGGCGAAGTACTGATAGACCTAATATTAATATATTGTTATGATGGGATCCGTCCAGAAAGCTCGCTCGTCCTCGAGGAAGGTTATGGAGACGTCCCTCTTCAGGCCGAGCTCCCCGGCCACCTCTATGGCTTTGACGATTGCGCTGGGCACGGGGCAGGCGGTGTGGGGGATCCTGCCCTCGCAGAGCTTGTACACGGTGGATTCCGAGAATTCCGCCTCCACTTCCCCGTAGGGGCTCAGCGGCTCGGTGAGGACCCAGGACAGCCTGAGGATGTTGGGGCAGTCGCTCTCGAGGGTGACGTCCACCATGCCCATCCCGTTGTCCTTGGCGGTTATGATGGTCTTCATCTTGCAGACGCCGGCGTCGACGCAGACCTTGCAACTGCTCATTCCTCGTCACTCCTGAGCCTGATTAGGTTGTCCTTCCCGGCCATGGTCCTGATGTCGACGACCCCGATGGAGGCGATGACGCGGCTGTCCATCTCGATGGGGGTGACGATGACTCTTATGCCCTTGTAGGGCCCGGAGGTTGCGATCCTGCGTATCGTGGTGCCGACCTCGATGACCTCCTCCAGCACATCGCCGGTATAGGCGTTGTCGACGACCCTGCCCTCCTCGATCCTTATGCCGAGGTTGTTCTTGCTCTTGGCGCAGACGGGCAGGCCGCCCACGAGGTCGTGGATGGCGAACGCCAGGGAGATAAGTTCGTTGCCGGTGATGTTCGGGGACAGCAGGACCTTGTCCTCCTTCCCGAACCCGAGGCCTCCGAGTATGTACAGTCCGGCGGCGACGGCGCCGTTCTCGGCGGACTCCGGGTCCGGACCGGTGCCGATGATGACGACGTCCTCGTTCCTGAGGTTGAAGACGGACTTGATCCTCTCCTCGGTCTCTTCGTCGACGGGGTACTCCTCGCCGGCGAACATGAGCTTGTTGTTGGTGTAGACGAGCGTGGTAGCCCCTCTGGCGCCGGAGATGATGGCGCGGTCCCTCTCCTCGCAGCCGTACTTCACGTTGCGGGCCATGCGCGGGACGCGGACGGCGCAGTCCCAGTCGCCGATGGTTAGGTCGCCGGCGGGGATGCGGACGACGTCCATGTGGAGCTTCTTCTTCGTCTCGATGCCCTCGTTGGTCAGGAAGATCCCGCTCTTGCCGATCGAGATCAGGTTCTCGTCCTGCATGATGTTGAGGATGGTGCGGGTGCTGCCCTCGCCGATGCCGAGCACGGAGGCCAGCTTCTTCCTGCCCACCGGTTCCTTGTCGCTGAGGTGGTTCAGGGCCTTCCAGATGTGGTAGTCGTTGAATTTGGGGATGGGTCCGCCCGTCCTCACGCCGCCGTCCAACATGATGGATGAACCGTTCATCCAATAGATAAACCCATCCACTATGGCGTCGCTGCTCGTCCATGTAGATGATTTTGAAAACCACGCCGTAGTCGTCACGGAGGACTTTCTCGAACCCTTCGCGCATCACGCCGTTGGCGATCTTCGCCACCTCTTCCTTCGCGAACCTGTGCTGGGCCACGCCTATCAGGAACATCTCGATGAAGCACTCTATCAGGTACTCGACGATCTCGGGCGCTAGGCTGTTCTTCTTCTTGGTGTAGATGTTCAGGTCCCGGAAGAGGCGGTCCTCCAGGATGTTCCTGTATTCGCTTGCGAAGTCGGGGTCCTTGTGCTCCATGACAAGGGGGTACAGGACCTCCTCGTTCTCGTAGAAGTACTTCTGGAAATGCTCGTAGAGGTTGGCGAAGTCCAGACCGCGCCAGTCATAGCTCTGGAACAGCTCCTCCAGTTGGACTATCTGCTCATCCTCGATGCTCCTGAGTATGGACCGGCAGTTCGCGTAGCGGGATGTCACGGCATCGACCGGCACCCTGGCCCTGTCGGCCACCTCGCGCAGCGTTATGAGGCTGAGGGGCTTGCGCTGGAAGAGGTTCCAGAACGCATGCTCTATGGCATGCGTGGTCCTGTCATCATTAGCGTTCATCTCCCTTTGCCTCCATCCAGCAATAGTAAAACATCGGAGCGCCAGGTATTTAATGGAAGCGGGTGCCGTCAGGCTACTGGATGTACTATTACGCGTGTTAATACCGTTTCCTTTTATTATAGGAATCCAGTACCCCCCGCATGGACAAGTCATCGGTCGAACTTTTGACAATCGAGAACGTCTCCAAGTCTTTCGACGGGAAGTGCGTGCTCAGCAACGTCAGCGCCACCCTCACAATGGGCAAGATCATCGGCCTCATAGGGAAGAGCGCTGCCGGAAAGAGCGTTCTGATCCACATGATCAGGGGCACCGAGGAGTACGCTCCCGATTCCGGGCGCATCATCTACCACGTGAACCGCTGCAAGAAGTGCGGTGCCATAGGGCTCCCCATTAAAGGGGAGAAATGCGCATGCGGCGGGGAGACCGAGACTCTGGACGTGGACCTCTGGTCCCTTAAGTCCGACGACCCCCTCAGGCTCGCGGTCAGATCCAAGATCGCCATCATGCTCCAGAGGACTTTCGCCCTGTTCGGCGACATGACCGTCGTGGAGAACGTCATGGAGGCCATCCCCAAGGAGATCGACGGCGACAGGAGGATCCAGCTGGCCATCAAGATGCTGGAGCTGGTCAACATGACCCACAGGACCACGCACATCGCCAGGGACCTCTCCGGAGGCGAGAAGCAGCGCGTGGTCATGGCAAGGCAGCTCGCCAAGAGCCCCATATTCTTCCTCGCGGACGAGCCCACCGGCACGCTTGACCCCACCACGGCCGAGATCGTCCACAAGGGCCTTATCGATTACGTCAGAGAGCACAACATCTGCATGGTGTTCGCCTCCCACTGGCCCGAGGCCATCACCAGGATGGCGGACGAGGCGATCCTGCTCGATGCGGGCAAGGTCCTCATGCAGGGCGAGCCCCAGGGCATCGCGACCGAGTTCATGAAGGACTACCACTTCGAGAAGTCCGCAGCGGGCCACCTCGGCGAGACGCTGATCTCCCTGGACAACGCCGAGAAGCACTACTTCTCCGTCGTCAGGGGCGTCGTCAAGGCCGTGGACGGCGTCACGTTCGACATCAAGGAGAGGGAGGTCTTCGGCCTGGTCGGGTACTCAGGAGCCGGGAAGACCACCACGTCGCGCATGATCGCGGGCATGTCCCCCGCCACGGGCGGATCCGTCAAGATCAAGCTGGGCGACGACTGGATCGACATGTCCGAGAGCGGATTCGCCGGCAAGGGCAGGGCCACCCCCTACATCGGGTTCCTCCACCAGGAGTACACCCTGTACCCGTTCGACACCATCCTCCAGAACCTGAGCACCTGCATCGGCATGAAGATGCCCGCGGAACTGGCCAAGGTCAAGGCCATCCAGGTCCTGATAAGCGTCGGGTTCCCCAAGCAGGACATCGAGAAGATCCTGTACAGCTACCCCGACTCCCTCTCCGTGGGAGAATGCCAGAGGATCGCGTTCGCCCAGGTGCTCATCAAGGAGCCCAAGATCATCATACTCGACGAGCCCACAGGGACCATGGACCCCATCACCAAGACCATCGTGGCCAAATCGGTGATCAGGGCCAGGGAGACCCTTGGCGAGACATTCATCGTGGTCAGCCACGACATGGACTTTGTGCTCAACTGCTGCGACCGCGCCGCCTTCATGAAGGCCGGCAGGGTCGTGACCATCGGCAAGCCCGAGGAGGTCCTGGAGCAGTTCGAGCTCGAGCCGGTGCCCGAAGGGGAGAATTGAGAGCAGGAGGTCATCCTTTGAAGCAGAAGATGGGTCGTCATCTGAGCTTCGTGGAGTGCAGGGAGTCCATGGGACTCGGGGTCGGAGGAGGCCTCGCCCAGAGGGCGACCATCTCCGAGTCCGGCAGGGACGTCGTCGCCATCGCGATGGGTCCCGGCAGGAGGCACATCACGAAGCCGGTATGCGAGATAACGTACGCCCTCCGCGAGGAGGGCATAGACACCAGCGTCCTTGTGGTCAACGCCGGCTCCGGCGTCCCCGCGGACGCGCCGGACATGACCACGGGCTCCTACTTCGGACTGGATCCCATAGAGGTCGAGAGGATACAGCAGTACAAGGTGGCGCTGATCCACCTGGGCAACGTCAGGATGCACATCATCTACAAGGCCAGGCTGATCCTCAGGAACGTGGACATCCCGGCCATCGTGGTGGCGCAGTGCCCAGTGGACTACGAGGACTTCGCCGCCATCGGGATCAAGACCTCGGTGGTCATGCCGCCGGAGGACAAGATACAGACCAAGGGCGAGATCGTGCAGATCGTCAGCGGGGTCGTCAGGGGAGTCACCTGCACCCAGGACAAGCTGGACGAGATCGTCTCCAAGGTCCAGTCGATGCTGCCGGAGCGTGGTAACCGATGAAGGTAGTCGTCAACGGCAAGGAGAAGGAGCTCAAGGCGGGCGCGACCCTCAAGGAGGCCCTGGAGGGCGAGGCCTACGTCAAGGACACCCTGATCGCCGTGTACCTCTCCGAGGACAAGGTCGTCAAGGAGACCAGCGATTTCGAGCTCGTCACCCTCCGCGGCATCATGGTGCTCCATCTGGACGAGGGCAAGTCCGCCGCTAAATGGAGGAAGGTCCTCATGGAGGAGATCCCCAAGGTGAACGCCAGGTGGGTCACCCACAACATCGCCGCGTTCGGATCCTTCCCCACGGACCTCAAGCTCGACAGGTCCGAGCACATGTACAAGACATACGACGCGTTCCTCTCTCTGGGAGGGTTCGACAACCAGACCACCTACCTGATGGTCGCCAGGGACAACCACAAGGGGAGCTACGGTGCGGGCAGGGCGGTCATCGGAAGGATCACTGTCGGGAGGCACATCCTCGACCTGCTGAGGGAGGGCGACGCCATCACCGAGGTCCGCCCGGTGATGTCCGAGACCAGCACCGAGAACGTCACGGTCACGAAGAAGCTGACCATGAAGCTCGAGGAGGGCTACAAGGTCTACACGAACGTCACCGTGGACCTCAACGAGAAATCCCCCGAATCCGCCGAGCACCTGCTTATCCTGGCATCCGACGGGACCATCCGCGCGGACATCGCCGCCGGGAGCATGGTCGCGTGCGAGGAGGACCTGGACGTTCACATCCCCAACGAGGACTGCGCCACCAGGGAGGACGGAGCGGTCGGAGTGAGGAACCGCGGCATCGGGAACGGCCGTCTGATGTTCTACAAGGACCGCAGGCAGGTGTCCCCCGCGATCAACATCGCCGGGCAGATAGTCTCGGGCAAGGCCATCGTGGCCTACGCCAAGGAGGGCGACACGTTCACCGTGGTCACCAATCCGCCGAGGGCCCTTGCGGTGGGCCTCACGCAGAAGGCCGGCGCCGAGTTCCTCAAGGAGAGGGGCATAGAGCAGGTCAGGACCGGGGACCAGTCCGACGATGCCATCATCGTGGAGCAGACCCCGGAGCACACCATGGACGCGATGAAGGCGGGCAAGGTCGAGACATTCGCCGTGCCCAGGGACCGCGTCTTCAAGATAGAGCTGTCACGCAAGGACGAGCTCAGCAGGCACTACTTCAGGAAGGTCACCGGCCTCAACCACAAGCCGGTGGGCTCCATCAAGGTGCAGTTCACCTTCGAGGGCCTCCCGATGGTCACGTTCTACGGCGACGAGGGCAGGGCTCAGAACCTGTACCCGCAGGACCCGTTCAAGAAGGTCAAGCGCGGGGACATAGGCATCACCAACCAGGCCAGGCCGCACCACGGCCTCATCGGCATCAGGCTGGAGGACAGCAAGGAATACGGCCCTACAGGCGAGGAGGCCTACGGGACCAACATCGTCGGCAAGTTCGTCGACGACCTCGACAGGCTGATGGACGGCCTGGAGGAGGAGGACGTCGTCTACATCACGGAGGCGGACCTATGAGCGAGGAGAGGGAGACTAGATTGTTCATGATCTCGCCGAGGTCGATGCTCACGCCGGACCAGCTGGTCCGCATGGTGCACTCCTTCGGCGAGGGTGTGATAGTGAAAGAGACGTGCTACGGGTGCCTCGTGGAGGCCCCCAGGAGCACGTGCCTGCAGATACTGGCCAAGGTCAGGGAGGATTACCGCAACGAGGTGTTCTCCAAGATCAGGGCCTACCCGTGCAGCGACCCGAGGAGATGCCGCGCCCAGCACGGCACCCGCCCGGGCTTCGCGCAGCTGGAGGAGGAATGGGCCCTCCTTGCCAAGATCCAGGTCGGACTCGACAGGGTGGACAAGGGCGCCAAGTACGTGCCCCCGGCGGAGAAGAAACGCATTCCTGTAAACGACTTCAAGAAGATTTGCGAGGTGCACTGATGAAGGTCTTCATAGATCCGCCGAACAGCCTGGTCCTCTTCGACCTGGTCGAGAGGTTCGGTCACGAGCCGCTGAGCACGATGGCGGCCATCCAGGAGAGGGTCGACAACCTGGAGGTAGACATGCCCCCCATGAACGTCACCCTGGACGATGTCGTTAAAGGGCTGAAGTACGCGGGGGTCGAGGTGCCCTCGGGGATCAGGGGCAGGATGGCCCTATGGGGCCCCCTCATAGAGGCCGCCGATGCGGCGATCGTCATGGACGACTGCCCGTACAGCTTCGGCTGCGTCGGCTGCGAGAGGTCCAACCTGATGGTCAAGTACCTGATCAAGAGGCGCGGCATCCCGACGCTCCACGTGAGCTATCCCGAGGATGACGAGCAGGCGACCAACTTCGTCGCGCAGACCAAGGAGTTCCTGGAGGGATTGGAGTGACCATCAAGATTGCACAGCTTTCCTGCGGTACCGAGTACAGCAGCGTACAGTACGAGATCGAGAAGGCGGCCAGGTCCGTCGGCGCCAAGATCGTCTACCCCGACGTGTCCGCCGCGGACATCGACGAGGCAGTCAAGAGGTTCGGGTTCAACCCCCGCTCCCCGCAGCTCAAGCTGATGATCGCACGCGCGGCCCAGCTGGCCGACGGCAAGTACGATGCCGACGCGGTTTTCATCACCACATGCTTCAGGTGCGCCGAGGCCGCGCTGGTAAGGAACGAGCTCAGGAGGTTCATCCAGGAGAACACCAGGCTGCCCGTGGTCACGTACTCCTTCACGGAGAGGCTCAAGGCATCCCAGCTGCTCACCAGGATGGAGGCCCTAGTCACCATAGTCACCAGGAAGGAGCTCCTCGCGAGGGAGAGGCAGTCCGGCATCACCGCCGGCCTGGACTCCGGTTCCTCCACGACCAAAGCTGTCATCATGGAGAACAACAAGATCATCGGCAAGGCATGGACTCCATCCGCGGATGTCGTCGCCTCCGCCACCGAGGTCCTCGAGGCCGCCATGAAGATGGCCGGCGTCGAGATGAAGCAGATCGAGGCCATCGGGACCACCGGCTACGGCCGTTTCACCCTGGGCGACCACTTCGGCGCGAAGCTCGTCCAGGAGGAGCTCACCGTCAACTCCAAGGGTGCCGTCTGGCTCGCCGACAAGCAGCGCGGCGAGGCCACCATCATCGATATCGGCGGAATGGACAACAAGGCCATCACCGTCAGGGACGGGGTCCCCGATAACTTCACCATGGGAGGGATATGCGCCGGAGCGTCCGGCAGGTTCCTCGAGATGACCTCCAAGAGGCTCAAGGTCGATGTCACCGAGCTCGGCGCCATCGCAGACAAGGGCAACTGGAGGAACGCCAAGATGAACTCCTACTGCTCGGTCTTCGGCATCCAGGACCTGGTCACCACCCTCGGAGAGGGGAAGAGCTTCGAGGACGTCGCGGCCGCCGCGTGCCATTCGGTCGCGGAGCAGGTCTACGAGCAGCAGCTGCAGGAGATCGACGTCAGGCACCCGATCATCCAGGTCGGCGGGACATCCCTGATCTCCGGACTGGTAACCGCCATCGGCGAGGTCCTCGGCGAGAAGCCCATCGTGCCGCCGGATTCACAGTACATCGGTGCGGTCGGAGGGGCCCTGCTGAGCTCCGGATTCCTGTGAGGGAGCCCCATGGATGTAGACGTCATCGGAGAGGACAAGTACGGCTCTGCGGCCTATGCCAAGCTCTTCGAGGAGATAATGGGAGACCTGAACAAGGCCACGCTCATCGAGAGGGTCAAGCTGGTCCTCAAGCCCGACGTCCCGCTGTTCGTGTTCTCGGTCGTCCTGAAAGCGGCGCCCTCCAGGAAGACCATCCCGGATGCGGCCACTATCAGGTTCGAGATCGACGGCGTGCACGTCACCATCACCCAGGAGCGCTACGCCCCCGACATCCTCAGGGTCCTGTGGGCCCGCTACGGAAGGAGCAACGTGGTTCAGCAGACCAGGTTCGACCTCGACGTGGCAGGCGCCAAGGAGGAGGAGCTGGCGGAGATGGAGATCTCCTCCGGCGAGGAGGACATGAGGGAGATCATGGGCGCCATCTGGAGGACGATGCCCGAGGGCATCAAGAACAGGAAGACCCTGATCGACGGCCACATAATCACCGTTGTGGCGACCGAGGAGATACTGAGGCCGGAGATGCTCGAGGAGGGCATCCAGGTCCACAGGTTCATGGGAGGCGGGGCCCGATGTTCGAGGTAATGATGTACGACGGCGGCGTCTACCGCTCCGAGGAGCTATTCGAGGCCATCGAGGACGTCGGAGGCGTCGTTCTTCAAAGGAACAGGAGCTCCCAGATGCTCACCGTGATCATGTCGATCCCGGGAGAGGACAAGGAGGCCATCTCGAGGGTGTGCACCGACATCGGAGGGGTCGTCAAGGAGGTCCCGCTGGCCGGGACCGAGATCGCCGTCGTCGGACCGACCCTGGGCAGGCATCACATGCCCCACCCCATCTGCGACATCGCGGAGGAGCTGAGGAGGTACGGGGCCATCACAGTCGTCATGGGACTCGCCCGCGGAAGGGGCAAGCTCACGTCCCAGATCTCCAAGGTCGAGAAGGACATCATCGACGAGTACGATGCCGCGGTCTTCATGCTGGGCAACTTCAAGCCCTGCGTGGAGAAGAAGGCCGACCTCATGCGCGAGATCCACGTCCCGACCGTGCTCGTGTGCGGACCCAGGCCCGAAGGCGTCGACGATGCCTGCGAGGCGATCATCGACGGTGTGGGCAGGAAGGCCTCCAGGATGAGGCTTCCAGACGAGAGGGCCAAGCTGGAGGAGGTCGCCGACACCGTCGACGACGTGCTCAGAGACAAGAAGAGGTCCCTCGAGGAGGACCCCCTGTTCGTGCACCCCGCCGAGGTCAAGCAGATCCTGGAGAACTACGAGCCCATCGACATGTGCCTGAGGCCGGCGCCGATCGTGCTGCACCTCGACGGCCTGAGGGTCAAGATCCCCTACGAGGAGCACAGGGAGTATCTCGAGAACGTCCTCGTCTACGGCAGGAAGCTCGGCGAAGTCGCATACATCTCCCCGTCCAAGATCGACAACAGCAGCGTGATCATCAGGATCAAGACGCGCTCCCAGGTCGAGGACGAGGACAGAGCCAGATGATCAGAAAGGGCACGTACGTGCTCGCCGTTACCCTCGGCTCCCCCGCGGACATCCGCGTGGGGGCCCTGGGGATTCTCCATTTCGATCCCGGGCTGTACATCTACGTGGGCAGCGCCATGGGCGGCCTCGACCAGCGCCTCTCCAGGCATCTCAGGAGGGACAAGCCGCTGCGTTGGCACATCGATTATCTGACATCCGCTGCGGATTCGGCGGAGGCTTTCGAGTCCTATCCTGATTTCATCCCCGAATGCGAGCTGGCCCGCATGGCCGAGGCATCCGGGATGGTCCCTGCGGCCAAGGGGTTCGGCTGCTCCGATTGCAGTTGCCCCACTCACCTGTTTAGGGCGACCGCCGGGCAGCTGGCTGCATTGGTCTCCTCAGCCGGGATGGCCAGGTTCCGATAATCTCATTCAATCTCATATCGGTATGAGATAGACGCCCACCCATATTATATAGAGAACGCGTGCGACCAATCACAGCCACCGCTATAAGCGGCAAGGAGCGATTGAAAATGAAATCCAACGAGTGCGGAAGCATGTCCGCCGATGACTTCGAGCAGGTCAAATCTGTCGTGAGCGCATCCAAAGACTGCAAAATCAAGGGAAAGGTCTGCATCAGGCCCGCCAACGCCGAGGAGCTGTCCAAGGCCGTCGTCCTCACCATGAGGGCCGGCGGATCCATCAGGAGCATCGCCACCAGGAACAAGCACGTAGATACCGATGTCTACGTCGACATGTCCGCCATGGACGCCATCGTCTTCGTCGATGAGGTCAACATGACCATCAGGGCCCAGGCAGGGGCCAAGTTCTCGGACATCAGGGCAGCCGCCGCCGAGAAGGGATTCACCCTCGGGGTCTACCCCGCCGGAACCGATTCCACCGTCGAGGACTGGGCGTACATCGAGGAGGCCGGAGTCGGCTCCTACAAGTACGGCACCGCTAAGGACAGCATCTACAACATCGCCGCAGTAGAGGCCACCGGAGAGGTCATCGAGACCGGTTACGACTGCATCGGCTACTACATGAGCGGATACAACCTCACCCAGACCATGGCCGCATCCTACGGAAGGCTCGGCATTATCACCGAGGTCACTTTCAAGATGCACCCCGCCGGCATCACCAAGGCCTGCGCCTACGAGTTCGCTGACGTGCCCGCCATGTCCGCCGCTCTCGCCAAGCTGGTCCAGGAGCCCTCCCTCAAGCCCCTCCATATCTCCTTCGCGAAGACCTCCGTCCTCATGGCCTACCAGGGAGACGCGCAGTTCGTCGAGGCCGACCTCGCCGCCACCGATGCGCTCATGGCCGAGGCCGGAGCCACCAAGCTGGACGGAGCCGCCCTCTGGCAGGGAATCTGCAACGACGAGACCGTCTGCCCCAAGGCCCCCACATGCTACATTCCGCTCAAGTGCCTGGCCGCCTTCATCGAGGCCTGCCAGGGCATCGCCAGCTTCGAGATCGGTGGGAACATCCCCGACCGCAGCACGGCAGTCGTCAAGCTCTTCGGAGCCAAGGCCGAGGACTACCTCGCCGCGGCCGATAAGGCCATCGAGATGGGCGGAAGGAGCTGCTGCAGGTGCAAGTCCAAGTTCAGGGACGAGGCCACCAAGGAATTCATCAAGAGGATCGAGGCCGGGTTCAACGACGGAGCGTACGAGGAGGCCCCCAAGAACCTCGAGCGCCTGGTCACTCCCGCGATCGTCGAGGAGCTCAAGGAGGCCATCGGTGCCAAGAACATCAACGAGAACTACATGGACAGGATCATCTACAGCCACGACCTGGCTCCCCTTCCGAAGATGGCCGGCATGGCGTTCAAGAACGTCCCCGACGTGGTCTGCCGCGTCGAGAACGTCAAGGACATCGCGGCCGTCATGAAGATCGCCCACAAGTACGGCATCCCCGCGACCCCCAGGGGCAACGCGTCCTGGGGTCTGGGCGGATCCATGCCCACCAACGCCGGTATCCTCATCGACATGACCTCCAAGATGAAGAAGGTCCTCGAGATCAACACCGAGGAGCTCTACGTCAAGGTCCAGGCCGGTTGCACCTGGAAGAACCTGCTCGAGGCCTGCATGAAGAAGGGATACATCATCGGATCGTACCCCTCCTCGTTCCCCTCCGGTACCATCGGCGCCTGGATCTCCACCAACGGCATGGGAGTCGGGTCCTACAAGTACGGCTCCGCCAAGGACAACGTGCTGAACGCCGAGATCGTCCTCGATGACGGAACCATCGTCACCACCGGATATAACTCCACCGGGTCCTACGGCGCGCTGTTCAACCTGAACCAGTTCTTCGCCGGAGCCGAGGGAACCCTCGGAATGCTGGGCACCGTGACATTCAGGATCTACCCCATGGGAGAGATCAGGTGCCTCGCCTACGAGTTCGACACCCTCAAGGCCATGAACGAGCCCATCCAGGACGTCATCGCCCACGCCTCCCTCAGGCCCCTGCACATCGCCTGGTCCGACGCCAAGCACTTCGAGAACCAGAGGCGCGCAGGCGTCCACGCCCCCGACGTGTCCAACCTGTGGCTGGTCACCGTTCAGGGAGACGCCGCCCACAACGACCTCGAGGAGGCCGCCATAGACGCCATCGCCGAGAAGTACGGCGGAAGGAAGATCGCCAACGAGATCGCCCAGCACGAGTGGGACGAGAGGTGCTACGAGTTCAGGGCCAGGAAGGTCGGAGTCGGAGAGATCCCCGGAGAGGTCATCGTGCCCGCCCACGAGTGGGGCGCGTTCACCGACGAGTGCTACGAGGGCTTCAAGGCCATGAAGATGGAGGCCGGAGGAGTCATCGGAGTCATGGTCGACAGGTCCACCACCCTGTTCATGCCTTACTACTTCAAGGACGATGAGCTCATGACCGGAATGCTCGCCTTCGGGTTCAACTTCTACCTCGGAGACAGGGCAGCCATCTACGGCGGAAGGTCCACCGGACTCGGAGTGTTCTTCGCCTGGATGCTGGACGTCATCCACGACCAGCCCACCACCGCCAGGATGAGGTCCCTCAAGACCGTCATGGATCCCTACGACGTCGTCAACCCCGGTCACGTCGTCTGCGGAAGGACCAGGTTCGGAATCAACCTGTCCAAGTCCCTCATGGGCATCGGAAGCACCATGATGCAGAGCATAAAGAAGCTCATGCCCGCCGACAAGACCTTCGCCACCAACATCGAGAGGTTCAGGTACGAGGAGCTCGAGCACAACAAGACCCTCGACAGGGTCCACGACCTGGGCGACGGAACCCAGTAAACCGGATCAAAGCCGGCCCTCAGGGGCCGGCCCCCTTATCTTTGTTTACTTGACAAAAACGAGCGGCATTACTGCATGTTTTTGCCTGTTGTTTATAGCTTACGCTGACGGATCCCCGCATCCGACCCACCGATCCTGTTATGCAAACGCAATTTACTTTGGACGGTCCCGAAGGCCGTAGGATGACTTTTCGAGCCTGGTCGTCGGCCTACCCCGTAATTTCTCAAGGCGGTCATGGCCGCAAACAAAGGCGACGGCGGAATACCTCGGACCTCGCATCCCATAATCGGCATCGGATGTCGGGAGTCAGGCTTGAACCGATGCGGTTCAAGCTGCGAGCCTGAAGTCCGTGCCGGACTTCAGCATCGCGAATATGACCGACAGCATCTTCCTCGATGCCGTTATGAGCGCCTTCTTCGTGCCCATCTCCGAGCACTTCCTCTTGTAGTACCGGGTGACGGACGAGTCGCAGTACTGGACGTGTGACTGCGTCACACGTTCCATCACCGCCCTCATCATCCTGTCACCGTTCTTGGTCATGCGGCCGTGATGCTCCTTGCCCCCCGAATCCCTGACCCTCGGCACCATGCCGAAGTACGCGCAGAGCTTCTCCGCATCATCGAACCTGTCGATGTCCACTATCATGGACATTATCTGGACGGCGGTCTGCCTGGCGATGCCCGGCACGGTCATCAGGACCTCCACCTCCCTGGAACCCGGGAGCCTGGATTCCACCTCCTTCTGGACCGAATCCCTCTCTTCGATTAGCCTCTCCAGGTCGGCCATGCGACTCATCAGTGTGATGTCCGCCGGGAAGGCGGACCTCACATAATCCCTGGCCTTCCTGGTCTGGAAGTTGTCGAAATCATCCGGAAGATGCTGGCAGTTCCTGGACATGTGGGATTTGATCCTCCTGGTCTCGTCGCCTATCTTCTTCGAGATCTCCTCGCGGTATCTGCATACGTCCTTGAGCTCGCATTGCTCGCGGGTCGGCATGAACGCCATCTGGAGGTCGACGTCCCCCCTCTTCCACAGCCTCAGCATCCTCGCGATGGTGTAGGCGTCCTTCCTGTCGGTCTTCTTGTCCGATTTCGTTATGACCTTCAGCGCCTGGGCGTGGACCACATGTGTCTCGATCCCCAGATCCGAAAAGAACCTGAAAGGCTGATACGCGTACGTACCGGATTCCATCATCACGCAGAACCCGTCCTTGTCCCCGAAACCCAGCAGCTCGGAGAGGTCCCATTGCCCGGAACCCTTGATGAAATCCTTCTCGAACTTCGGCTTGCCCGTGCTCGTGAGCACGCAGGCCGTGATATTATCCTTATGTACATCTAAGCCAATGTATCTCATGCGGCATTCGCCTCCTTAAGCGATCGAGAATGAATGTCGCACTTCTTCATCCTTTGCGACCCATCCTCGGGGGGGGGGTTTGCCGCTCGTTTTTGTTGCTGGTCATTTTTCAATTCTTTGTCTTGCCCTGGATGTAGTGCACCATTCTGCGGGTAGCGCCCCTGGGCAACAGGCGGACGCAGAACGTCAGGAACTTGAACGACAGCCCGCAGACTGCCACGGGCTTTCCGTGCATCATGCAGCGGTACCCGTAGGCCGCGACCTTCTTCACGTCGGCCCCGGCCGCCTCTTTGAACAAGTTGGAGCCGGTTGCGCCGGCGGCGGATGCGAAGCCCGTGTTGGTCGGCCCGGGGCACAGTGCGGTGACGGTGACGCCGGTCCCGCGTAGCTCTTCCTGGATGGCCTCCGAGAACGAGAGGACGTAGGCCTTGGTTGCATAGTAGACAGACATCAGGGGCCCGGGCTCGAACGCGGCGACGGATGCGACGTTGAGTATCCTCCCGCTGCCGCGGGAGAGCATCGCAGGGAGGATGGCGCGAGTGATCTCAGTGAGGGCGCGGACGTTGAGTTCTATCATGCGCGTCTGCTTGGCGGCATCGCATTCGGCGAACGGTCCGTAGTCTCCGAAGCCTGCGTTGTTGACCAGGACATCCACGTCTCCCGCCCCTGCGCACATCCTCTCGGCGGCTTCGGGCTCGGACAGGTCGCAAGTGATCGTGCGTACCTCTCTTCCGAACCTCGAACCGATCTCCTCCGCTAGCCTATCCAGCTCATCGGCCCTCCTTGCTACGACTATCAGGTCATAACCGTTCTCAGCGAGGGTGAGCGACAGCTCCCTTCCGATGCCTCCGGATGCCCCTGTGACCAAAGCGATTGGCATGGAGTTATCATGTTCATCTGGGTATTCAATATGTCTGGAATCGGATTGGGGACTGTAGGCAAATCTGAGTTCGACACGGGATTGTGATATGCGTCGTTTCTGAAATCGAAGGGATCAACCCAGCGAAGCTGTCCGAGCCGTCGGCCGTCTGACACGACATCCTGCTGATGGCGAGATGCCGCGACCTCTGTGTCATCATAGATTTACCATGTTTTAGGCAAGACAAAGTGTTCAATATACGACTACTATTTGTCGAATTAAACTTTAATAAAAGGATGAAATGGGTATTTGGCATGGATAATAGCAGAAAACCGTTCATTCCGAATGGCATCACGCTCGCGACCATCCTCCTGTCATCCATGGTCATCCTGATGGGGGCGGCCGCCGTCGCTCCCGCCCTGAGAGGAATCGGCGAGCACTTCGTACAGACGGAATCCATGACCGCCCTGGTCATAGGACTTCCCGCGCTCTCGGTGGCGATCTTCGGATTCTTAGTGGGGTATCTGGCGGATCGCTTCGGCAAGGTCAAGGTTCTCTTCGCATGTTTGGTCATCTTCACTGTCATGGGTGTCCTGCCCTACTTCCTTGATGACTACACGGCGATCCTCGCCTGCCGCTTCCTGCTCGGAATCGGGCTCACCGGAATCTCGTCGGCCAGCACCGCGTTGATCGGCGAATACTGGAACGGCCCCCAGCGCATGAAAGTCATAGGTTATCAGTCGGCAGCCATAGGCGTCGGAGGGTTCCTGCTCGAGACTCTAGGAGGCACCCTTGCCGACATCGGATGGAACTACCCGTTCCTCATATACCTCATCGGGGTCCCGATAATCCTTCTCGGAATCATCTCCGTCAGGGAGCCGGAGAGACGCTCCATATCGGCAGGATCTGAGGAGGCCGACATCTCCAATAGGAAAGGAAGGATCGCGGTATGTTACGTCGCTGTGTTCTGCGAGATGTTCATCATGTTCTCGATGCCGACGAACTTCTCGTACTACGTGCCTTCCATCGGTCTCGAAGCCAACGCCGGTCTACTGTGCGGACTCCTCCTCGGGCTCATGGGAGTATCGCAGGCGGTGTTCAGCCTCATCTACAGCCGCAGCGCGACGAAGCTCAGCGAGAGGACATCGTATGGGTGCGCCTATCTCCTCATGGCCGCGGGAATGGCGTTGCTGTTCATCCCCGAGTTCGTCAGCGGGGAGGCGGTGGTCATCGTCATACTCTTCGTCGCTGAGGTGCTGATCGGCTGCTCCCTCGGCCTCCTCATGCCGACGGTCGTAGGATCCCTGTCCAGGCTGTCTATGGCGAACACCTCTGGGAAGATCATGGGCGGGTACGCTATGGCCCTCAATCTCTCCACGTTCCTCTCAGGGATGCTGGTGCCGCTGATATTCGGAATCCTGGGGGCCCATACCCTCGTATTCGGCGCATTGGCCTGCTTCGCGGTGATGATGGCGGCCGTGTTCTTTATCCTCAGCGCTTCCACCAGACGCTCCGACGGAGAGGGCGCCAGCGTGTCCACCAGGAAGATAGGCGCGTCGAAGCCCATGTCCACCGACTTTAGCATGTACGGTGTCTTGCTGGTCCCTACAGATGGTTCCGAGAACAGCAGATTCGCAGTCGATAATGCCATCAATATCGCCAAGAAGAACCGCTCTTCCATCATCGCCCTGTTCGTGATAGACACTGAAAAGTACGCAGGCCTCGGCGATGGGAAATCCACCGGAGAGATCATGAGGGAGGCCGGGGAGGAGGATTCCGAAGCTGCCATCGGTTACGTGGTGGAGAAGGCGGAGGAGAATGGCATAGATGTCACCGCGAAAGTGGTGATCGGACGTCCTGCGGAGGAGATCGTCAAAGAGTCCTGGAACGCAGACCTGGTCGTCTGCGGCTCCTTGGGACGTACTAACCTCAAAAGGGCGATGATGGGCTCCGTCGCGGAGACCGTCGTAAGGATGGCCCATTGTCCCGTTCTGGTCTGCCGCAAGACAGCCAGGGAATGAAATCTGGGGGGGGCTGACCCCCCCCCCGAAAATCGCGATCGCTTGATCCTGTTGAAAGCCACTAGGACGGAGGCGATCTTGGGGTTGTCGACCAGGCCGTAGTGTTTCTTGATCATCAGGTCGCTGGTCGGAGCGGGGCTGCAGGAGACGACGTCTTTGCACCCGTTGCTCTCGTTGAGCTCCGGGAAGGATACCGGGGGCATGACGAACTGCTCGCCGCCCTTGGCCATGATCTGGGGGAACAGGACGAACCCGTCGGACAGCCAGACCACGTCGGTCCTGTTCTCGTACTTGTGCATGGTGAACGGGAATACCTCCTCGCCGATGATCTCGCCGTCGGATGTCTCGAGGACCACCGTGGGTTCCGGCGGGGGCCTGAATCTGGGGTCCTTCACGATGCAAATGACGCTCTCGCGCTTCAGGGCCTCGTTGAATCCCCTGTTGTCGACTTCGATGTTCCCCATGGCGCGGACCGTGGATTCCTCCCTGCGGAGCTCCTCCAGGATGTCCTTGTCCAGGTAGAACGCGTGGATGACGCCCCTCAGGCCGCGGATTATCTCCAGCTGCATGTCGCCCGGTGCGTCAGGGTCTGCTGTCATGGATGGATGGTAAGGACGATAGGTTTAATATCGTTTGCTATCAAACCAATCCAACTGGCTAGAAAATGAAGGTAGCCGGGCTCGCGCCCGGCATTTGGAGTTTCAGAGGATGCCCATGTTGGTGAGCTTCTCGGGGAGATAATGGTCCGTCACATAGTCCAGACCGTACTTGGCCAACGCCTGCTGCTCAGATTTCTTCTTCATGCTGAGCATGGCCTGGATCTCGTTGACCCAGAACTCGTCCTTGAACCTGGGGTCGGAGAGCTCCGCGTTGAGCGCGCCGATATCCTTGTCGTTCAACTTGTCCGTGGGCAGGTTGTAGTTCAGGATGTCCGACGCGGTGACGCCGATGAACTGGGCAGTGGGCGTCGCCAGGTAGGACGAGATGTGCGCGGTCTTGATGGCCCCGTACGCGACGGAGGCGTAGATCCTGAAGGACCACGGGTCGCCGTCGGTGAAGACGGTGACGGGCAGGTTATGCTCCTCGTTGAGCCTCTTGATGAGCCTCCTGGTGCTCCTGGCGGGCTGTCCGCTCAGGTGGACCAGGGTGCAGTTGTACCTCTCGGGGAACCCGTTCTCGATGAGACGGGCGAACATACCTCCTGTCTCTATCGCCATGATGAACTTGGTGTTGCCCGGGTCGATTTGGAACGTGTCCTCCTCGACCTTGTACGGCACCGCGAACCCAGCCTCGGAGACGTCGTCGATGCAGTTCACCTTCTTCATGCCCTTCTTGGTCATGGTGGTGAAGTTGACGTCCCCATAGACGTGCGCTCCAGACTCCTCGGGGCGGAGCTTAAAGTCCTCCCTCATGCAGCCGGTGATCGTCTCGAGGTCCTCGGCCAGGAGGTTGCTCTCGTCCTGGGTGTGGAACTTCGCGTTGTGCCAGCCCTCGGAGATGTAGTACATCTCCCTCAAGGTGGACGACTTGTTCTCCTTGATCATCTCGTTGATGAAGTCGGCGGTGTACACGGTCCTGAGCATCATCACCGCCCCGTTGACCGTCTTGGCGGTACGGGACGTCTTGAGGTCGCCGTAGGTCCAGACGTTGTGCTGGGGGTCGAACTCGATGTTCTTCTTGGACCTCAACGGGAGCTCCATCGAGGGTATCTCGCCACCGTCCAGCTGGTCGTAGATCTGGCTGACTACGCCCGTGAGGCTGTCCAGCGCTTCCTTCTGTCTGTCATTCGTCGCCAAGATCCTCAGCCTCCATCGATTCATCTTCGTCATCGTCGCTCACGAGGTCGTCCTCGCTGCTTTGCACGATCTCCATCCCCTTGATGCCCCAGTCGCCGGGCAGCTGCTCTGCGCCCATGACGATGGTGGGGTTCAGGCCGGAGAAGTAGATGTCGTCCGCGTCGAAGGTGTCGGCGAGCTCGCCCTTGAGCTCGAAGGACACCACGTGGTTCTCGCTCGGCGGGATCGACTTCACCTCCCAGTTCGCCTTGCCCTCATCGTTCATGTCGAGGAAGTCGGGGTTGGAGAACAGCGTCAGGTTGACGCACTCCTTGGGCAGCCGCGCGTGCAGCCGCAGGGTCCTCTCGGACCGAGTGTAGTTGTAGATTGTGTATTTGACCGTGCGGAGGTTCTTCTTCTTCTCGACGGTCGGCTCTATCCAGACCACGTTCATGATGTTGGTGATCGTCCTGCTCAGGTCCGGCACCGGCTTCCCGAGGTGGTCGGCGGCCTTCTTGGCCATGTCGGGCAGGATCTCCTGGACGATCTCGAACTTGGCGTGGGTCTTGTGCTTCCTCTCCATCTTGTTCAGATGGCTCTTGAGGTTCCTGGCGCAGAGCCTCAGCGCCAGGCCGATCTCCGCGGAGAGCTCGGGGTAGGACGCGACGGCCTCCTTGCCCTCGGAAGTGAACGGGACCTTGGTGGACGCTACGTGGACCAGGATGATCGCGGGGCCGAAGGGGATCCCCTTGCCTCCCCTCTGCTCGAGGCCGTACCTCCTCCAGTCCATGTCCTGGATGGCCTTCGTGATGGCGCAGGCGCCCTGTTGGTAGAGCAGCGGGACGCGGTTGGCGAACCTGAGGATCTGGACCTGGCTGTCAGATGGGATGTCCCCGCCGTACACGATTCCGGCCTCGACGATGAACGGGTTGCCGTTCACGGCCTTGGGGGCGCGGGTGACGGGGGTGGCGTAGTACTCGGGCCTGAGGCCCTCGAGGACGTGCATCAGGCCCTTCTTGATCAGCGTCTCGCCGATGGGGGAGAGGCAGTCAGTCGGAGGGGCCATGATCTTGCAGGTCTTGATGGCCTCGAGGATGGCTATGGCCTCCTCCCTGGTCATCTTCGCCGGCTTCTTGTTGCCGTCGACGCCGGATTTCTCGAGGATCTCGCTGGCGAGCCTGTCGGTGATTCTGGAGAAGTCGTTCTTCAGGAACGCCTTGATGGTCTTCTGCTGGGTCGCCCCGGCGTACTTCATCAGGTCGCCGATCTCCATGCCCTCTGGGTGGGGCTTGATCTCCTTGGGCTTCGGCGGCATCTCGGATGTGGCCCTCTCGAACACCGTCTTGGTGCCGTCGGGGTCGTGGAACGTGATCTGGGCGTGGGGGTTGACGATGGCGGTGTCCTTCAGGTACTCGAACACGGACTGCTTCCCGGTTATGTACCTCCCCTTGATGGTGTACTCGATGAAGGTGCCGTGGTCCCTCCCCTCCCAGGTGAACGCCTTGTCGTTGGTGACGACGGGGCGGTTGGTCTTGGTATCGATGAAGATGTCCATGCCCCAGGCGACCTCGTCCTCCCCCTCTATCTTGGAGATGACGTGCGCGGGCTTGCCGGTGGTGATGTTGCCGTACATGACGGTCGCGGAGATCCCGATACCCTGCTGGCCCCTGGACTGCCTCAGGGCGTGGAACCTCGATCCGTAGAGCAGGCGCCCGAAGACGTTGGGCATCATCTTGTGCACGATGCCGGGTCCGTTATCCTCTATCGATATCTTGTAGTCCTCGTCGCCTATCCTCTCGATCCTGACCTCGATGTTTGGCAGGATTGAGGCCTCTTCGCAGGCATCCAGCGAGTTGTCGACCGCTTCCTTGATGCCCATGAGCAGGGATTTGGACCTGGAGTCGAACCCCAGGATCTGCTTGTTCTTCTCGAAGAACTCCGTGACGGAGATCTCCTGCTGCTTCGTTGCGAGCGTGTGGGCTATGGAAGTCGAGGGCTTCTTCGGCGATCCGCCGTCTAGACTTGTCTGTTCTGAGGGCATCCGTCCGAGGGGAAGGAGTCGCGTATGATAAAGGTTCGGCTGGCTGCCGGCTTGCGGTCGAACAGCCTGCCGTATCCGTACCTGTCGGAATTCTTGATCAAGAGCCAGATGGAGAGGATCATGACAGTCAGGTCGGTTATCGGGATGGCGTACCAGACCCCGTCCACGCCCATCACGGCGGGGAGGAAGACTATGAGCGGCACCAGGATGATGAGGGTCCTGAGGCCGGATATGACCGCGGACAGCAGCCCGTTGGACAGGGATGTGAAGAGCGACGAGGCGTACATGTTCACACCCATGAACAGGTAGGCGAACGAATGTATCAGGATGCCGTCGGTAGCGATCTCGTAGAGATGCTCGTTGCCGGCGTTGAACAGCCCGACCACCACCCATCCGAAGAATTCCATGAAGAAGAACACTGATACGCTGAATGCCAGGGTGAACTTCATGCTTACTCTGTAAAGGCCTGACATGGCTTCGCGGTCGCCCCTGCCGTAGGCATGGGACATCACGGGGGCCACCCCCATGGAGTAGCCGAGCAGGATGGCCAGGGCCAGGAACTGGACGTACATGATCACGGTTATCGCCCCGACTCCGTCCGCGCCGATGTAGTGCATCATGACCAGGTTGAACGCCAGGGAGGCCACGGAACCCGACAGCTCCGTGACCATCTCGGATGCGCCGTTGGAGCAGACCTTGGGCAGTATGCGCCTGTTCCCTTTCGGCTTGGCGAACTGCAAGGCGGATCTGCCGCCGGTGAAGTAGTAGAGCCCGATGACGCTGGGGATCAGCGCGCTGATGCCGCTGGCGACTGCGGCCCCGCCGATTCCCATGCCGAACCCGCCTATGAACAGCAGGTCGAGGCAGATGTTGGTCACGCCGGATCCGACGGCGGCGGCGAGTGCAAGGCCGGGCTTGCCCGCCACGATGAAGAACTGGATGAAGATGAACTGGAGTACCGCGAAGGGCGCGAAGGCTCCCCAGTACAGCATGTACTCCCTCGTGAGGCCGTGGAGGGTCTCGTCGGCTCCCAGTCCGTCTACGAGCGGGTCCAGGAACAGCAGGCAGACGGCGATGATGGCGACCGATATGACGATGCCTGAGATGGCTATCAGGGTGAAGTCCGATCTCGCCTCCGCCACGCGCCCCTCGCCCATTTTCTTCGTCACGAGCGCGGAGCCACCGGATGCGAACATGAATCCGACGGCGGTGAAGAAGGAGTATACGGGCATGGCGAGGTTGGCCGCTGCCAGAGCGTCCGTGCTGATGAGGTTGGCGACGATAAGTCCGTCCACCATGACATACGACGAGGTGAGAACCATCATTACGATGGTGGGCAGGGCGAATTTCAGCACTTTTTTGGTGCCTTTCACGTTCTCGAGGCCGCTCTCGTCGCTCATAGCAGGGTACCAACCGCTGTCCTTTGTATACTAAGGGGCCCGGGGGCGGACCGCCCCCGGACGTTGGATCACTCGTCGTCCTCGTCGAACTTGGCACCGCACTTGGGGCAGTGGGTCGCGTTCGCGGGGACCTGGGCGCCGCACTCGGAGCACTCGAAGGATTCCGAGGAGACGTCGACGGTGCCGTCCGCATGGACGACCTCGTTCTCAACCCCCTCGAACTTCGCGCCGCACTTGGGGCACTCCTTGGCGTCGTTGGGGACCTCGGCACCGCACTCGGTGCAGACGAAGTAGTCCTTCTTGGAAGCCTTCATCTCGTCCGGTACATCGATGTAGGCGCCGCACTTCCTGCAGGTGACCTCTCCGGGCAGGACGAGCGTCCCGCACTCCTTGCACCTCCCGTATCCCTGGGGATACAGGCGTCCCTCGTCCTCCATCTTCTGGCGGGTCTTGCCGAGGCTGCGCCTCATGAGGAACGAGAACGCTACGAGCAGGAAGTAGAACGCACCGGGGGCCACAACGCCCATGGCCGTGCCCTTGAGGTACATGTCGATGCCGACGTCGGCTCCGGTGTTGACCAGGAATGCCATGGAGGCCTTCTCCTTCTCCTTGCCGTCCTCCATGTACTTAACCTGGATGAGCACGTAGTACAGGACCCCGTCCTCCATATCCAGATGCGCGCCGTACCGTTCAGAGTCCAAGGGCACCATGGGCACCTTGTCCTCGTCCTTGATGACCTCGTGCATGGGCATGCCGAACCTGAACATCGTGACCTTGGCGAAGGATGCGATGACGTAGTAGTCCTCGTCGAAGTCGATGGTGGCGGTGAGGACGTAGTCCTCGTAGTCGAACTCCGGGTCGGAGATGACCTTCCCGTCGTTGACCTTGCTGATGTCCAGGTCCTTGTCGACCCCCATGAACGCGAACGTCCCTATCAGCATGGCCGCGACGACGAAGATCACTCCCATGATGGCCTTGATCCTGACCGACTGGACCCCCAGGAGGTGGGGGATCATGTACAGGAATATCGGCGCCAGGATGATGCCGAAGCACAGGCCGCCGCCCCCAAAGAGGACCAGGACCAGCGAGATGGCCAGACCGGCGACGATGGCTATCCATTGCTTTGGTGTGAGCGCATTGAAATCGTCTTTGAACGATTTCCCTGCTGCAACTTCGTTCATTGCGGGGCCATTGACTACGATATATAAAAGGCACAGCGCTCGCGCAACTGTCTAATATAGGGTGGCCTTCCCAGAACACGGAGCAGCACCCAATGGCGACCATAGAGGAGCAGATCAAGGAATTGGAGGAGCAGATCTCCAAGACCAAGTACAACAAGGCCACCGAAGGTCATATCGGCAAGCTCAAAGCCAAGATCGCCCGCCTCTCCGAGGAGGAGGAGAAGAGGCGCTCCTCCAAGGGCCCGACCAAGGGATTCTACGTCAAGAAGGCCGGGAACGCCACCGTGGCGCTGGTCGGTTTCCCCTCGGTCGGTAAGTCCACGCTCCTCAACCAGCTGACCGGGGCCAAGTCCGAGGTCGGCGCGTACCACTTCACCACCCTGGACGTCGTGCCCGGGGTCATGGAGTACAACCACGCCAAGATCCAGATCCTGGACATGCCGGGTCTGATCAAGGACGCCTCCCGCGGCAAGGGGCGCGGCAGGGAGGTCATCGCGGCGGCCAGGTCCGCGGACGTCATCCTGCTGGTCGTGGACATCTTCAACCCCAACATGAACGTCCTGTTCAAGGAGCTGTACAACGCCGCGATCCGCCTGAACCAGTCCAAGCCCGACGTGGTCATCACCCCGTCGGACCACGGCGGGATCCTCGTCAAGCCCACCCTGAAGCTCACGAAGATCGACGTGGAGACCATCAGGGACATGACCGCGGCCTACGGCCACATCAACTGCACCGTCGTGGTCAGGGAGGACATCAACGTCGAGCAGATGCTGGACGTCCTCGCCGGCAACAGGGTCTACATCAAGGCCATCATGGCCATCAACAAGGTGGACCTGGCCAGGGAGGGCCAGCTGGAGGCCGTCATGGAGATGCACAGCCAGTACCGCTGCATCCCCATATCCGCGGCCACAGGCCAGGGAATGCCCGAGCTGAAGCAGGCCCTGTACGACACCATCGACATGATCAGGATATACTTGAAGCCCCAGGGCCAGGAGGCCGACCTGGACATCCCGCTGATCGTCAAGCGCGGCAACAACGTCGGGGACGTGTGCGAGCTCATCCACAGGGACTTCAAGAACAACTTCAGGTACGCAATGGTCTGGGGGAAGTCCGCCAAGTTCCCCGGGCAGACCGTCGGGATGGACCACGTGGTCCAGGACGAGGACATCCTCTGCATCATCGTCAAGCGCCGATGCCGCGCGCTTCTCTGGTCCGTCCTTTGAACAATTATATTAACCTGTTTTGACTGGGCGGATTCACTCAATAAAAGTCGCGACCCATTCGTAGGGGCCGCGGAAGAGATGATTTGCATGAAGGCATTGTACAATGATGGAAGCGTGAGGGAATGCGAGGACGACCTGAAGGTCATCCGCCACACCGCATCCCACGTGCTCGCGCAGGCGGTTCAGAGGCTCTACCCGGGAACGAAGCTCGCTATCGGCCCTGCTATCGATGACGGTTTCTACTACGACTTCGACAAGGAGGGCGGCTTCGCCCCCGAGGACCTCGACAAGCTCGAGGCCGAGATGAAGAAGATCGTGAAGGAGAACCTCAAGCTGGAGACTTACACCCTGCCCCGCGCCGAGGCCATCGAGTTCCTGGAGTCCAAGGGCGAGACCTACAAGGTCGAGCTGGTGAAGGACCTCCCGGAGGATGCCGCCATCAGCTTCTACAAGCAGGGCGAGTTCGTCGACCTGTGCGCCGGGCCCCACGCCCTGTACACCAAGGCCGTCAAGGCGTTCAAGCTGCTCTCCCTCGCCGGCGCATACTGGCGCGGGGATGAGAAGAACAAGATGCTCAGCAGGATCTACGGCACCGCCTTCGACACGAAGGAGGCCCTGGACGCCCACCTCACCATGCTCGAGGAGGCCAAGAAGAGGGACCACCGCAGGCTCGGCAAGGAGCTCGGACTCTTCGCCCTCATGGAGGAGGGGCCCGGATTCCCGTTCTTCCTGCCCAAGGGCATGACCCTGAAGAACACCCTCATCGATTACTGGAGGGGCATCCACCAGAGGGAGGGCTACCAGGAGATCTCCACCCCCCTGATCATGAACCAGGCCCTGTGGCTGCAGTCCGGTCACTGGGACCACTACAAGGACAACATGTACACCACCAAGATCGACGACGAGACGTTCTGCATCAAGCCCATGAACTGCCCCGGCTCCATCCTGGTGTACGGCGTGGAGACCCATTCCTACAAGGAGCTCCCCATCAAGCTCGCTGAGCTCGGCATCGTGCACAGGCACGAGAGGTCCGGGACCCTGCACGGCCTGATGAGGGTCAGGTGCTTCACCCAGGACGATGCGCACATCTACATGGCCGAGGACCAGATCACCGAGGAGATAACCAACGTGGTCAGGCTCATCGACGAGGTCTACTCCAAGTTCGGCTTCAAGTACCATGTCGAGCTGTCCACCAGGCCGGAGGACAGCATGGGGTCCGACGAGGACTGGGAGAGGGCCACCAACGGCCTCATCAATGCCCTGAAGTCCTGCGGCCTCCCGTATGTGGTGAACGAGGGCGACGGAGCATTCTACGGGCCCAAGATCGACTTCCACCTTGAGGACTCCATCGGGAGGACCTGGCAGTGCGGGACGATCCAGCTGGACTTCCAGATGCCCCAGAGGTTCGACATCAGCTACATCGGCGCCGACGGGGAGAAGCACAGGCCCGTCATGGCCCACAGGGTCGTATTCGGCTCCATCGAGAGGTTCATCGGCATCCTGATCGAGCACTACGCCGGCAGGTTCCCCACATGGCTCTCCCCTGTCCAGGTCAAGGTCCTGTCCGTGTCCGAGAAGTCCTTCGACTACGCCGCCAAGGTCGCCGGCCAGCTGAAGGCCGCCGGCATCAGGGTGGAGCTCGACAACAGAGACGAGAAGATCGGATACAAGATCCGCGAAGCGCAGCTCGAGAAGGTCCCGTACATGCTCATCCTCGGAGAGAAGGAGAGCGAGGACGGCAGCATCGTCGCCGTCAGGTCCAGGGACAAGGGAGACCTCGGAGCGGTTCCTACCGGCGACTTCATCGCCCAGGTCCGCAAGGAGATCGAAGACCGCGCCTGAAACAATCAACAGAGGGGCCCAGCCCCCTCTTTTCCCGTTGCTAACCAAATTATTGTTAGTTATGCTGGATCGTATCCCGGGCATCATCTCTTGCCCATGGCGGCGTCGACACTGTCCTTGTCGATGTCGAACTCCCCGTCAATGGCCTTGTCGCAGATCTTCATCATGCGGGCCACGAACTCCCCTTTGGGTGTTAGAACGTAGTTCAGGGATACGCGCCCCTCGCGAATCGTATGCTCGCTGAGCAAACCTGCTTTCACCATGAAATCGAGCCTTTCCGCGATGGTGCCCCAGTTCTTGATGAATTCATGGACATCGGATGACCTGATCGTGCCTTGTTCGAGCGCGCACATCAGTATAGTGAAGACGTGCCTTTCGGATAGAGCGCTATCAGGGTAATACGACATGTTCGGTTGGTACAAATTTTTCTGTATATAATACCAATTTAACGTGAATTCGGCACTTCATCCTGATTATTCGCGCCCAGTCGATAGCCTCCGCTGCCCGTAACCTCGGTTTGCCCCTGCTTTTGCATCGATTGATCAGGCGATCGATGTCCAATCCCAGCGCCCGGA
>SUTA01000003.1 GCA_015063135.1 Thermoplasmata archaeon | reverse complement strand
GTGATTGGAGACTCACCGCGGTATCGAAGAATGTGAGGGAGATCTTCAGACTCTTCGGGCTGGAAGAACCGAAGAGCGGCAAGATTGTGCTGGCCTGATGTAACCTATACAATCCGCAGATTCAGGTCTCCAATAGAACAGCTGCCTGATTAAACATTTGACAATCTTGAAAGTTCAATGTCGGTAAACCTTTGACAGCCTTTAAAATAGAGATGTTGGAATATCAATCCAACGTGACAGCCCTCAGAATCGTCTACATTTCAGTCCAGAGCGTCGACGCCCGCACGATGGAAGCACCGGCCAGGGAGGCCTGCGAGGATATCGGCGTGGAGTGCGATTTCTTCTGCGTCAACGCCGACGATGTCGACGACGACCCCTTCGTGTACCATGACCTGGCAGACAGGGCGAAAGCGGCGGACCTGGTCCTGATGAGGTGCATGACCGACCCCACCAGGATGAAGAGGTTCGCCACGTTCGAGGAGGTCCTGAAGGAGTGCCCCGGCTACGTCCTGGTGTTCTCCGGCGACATGGACATCAGGCTGGCCTACAGGGACCTGTTCAAGGGCGACGACAAGGACTTCATCCTTCTCGGGGAGTACATGAGGAACCGCGGCCCCGAGAACGACCGTAGCATCGTGAGATGGCTGCACAACCGCCTCAACGGGATCCTGGATGCGCCGGAGCCGATCACGACCCGCCCGGACGGCATCTACCACCCGGATTTCGGCAGGGATGTCACCCCCGAGGAGTACGCATCGCATCTGGTCGAGGGCAGGATGACCATCGGCATACTGTACACTTCCAACATGTGGATCTACGACAATCAGGACCACATACGCTCGCTCATCCGCAGACTGGAGTCCATGGGCGCCAACGTCATCCCCGTCTTCTTCGGGGCCTCCTCCAGCAAGGTCGCCGGCCGTAGGGGCACGGTGGACGTGGTCCGGAAGTACTTCATGTCCGGCGGGAAGCCCAGCATCGACGCCCTCATCATGGCGACGCCGTTCTCGCAGCTGAACAACTCGCGGCAGGACGTGTCCGGCGTGAGGACCCCCGACGATCAGAACTTCTACAGCACGCTGCTGGACGTGCCGGTCATACAGACCATGAGCGTGAGCAGGCACTTCGCCGATTACGAGGAGAGCGCCCAGGGCATCGGGAAGAACGACCTCAAGAACAGCGTGTTCTGGCCGGAGATCGACGGACAGATAATCGGGGTGCCCATATGCAGCATGGAGGGCGGCAAGGGGAAGGCCAGGAGGTTCACCCCGCTCGAGGACAGGATAGACCACCTCGCCGAGATGGCAATGGCATGGGCGAGGCTCCGCAGGACCCCTCCATCCGAGAGGAGGGTGGCGGTTCTAATGTACCAATCCAGGCAGGATTCCGGAAGGATTGGCAACGCCGCCGGGCTGGACACCATAGAGAGCGTCAGCGACATGCTGAAGAGGTACGAGTCCGAGGGATACACCCTGGACCACGTCCCGGCCGACGGCAGGGCCCTCATAGACGAGATTCTCGACAACATAACCAACGACTTCGAATGGTCGTCGTCGGAGAGGATCAAGGAGAAGGCCGCAGACCTTGTCACCAAGCAGCGGTACCAGGAGCACTATTCCAAGATTCCCGAATTCAACAGGAGGCAGATGGAGGAGCAGTGGGGAGCGCCCCCCGGCGATGTGTGCGTGGAGGGCGGGAGGATCGTAATACCCGGCATCGTCAACGGCAACATATTCATCGGGTTCCAGCCCCTGAGGGGATGGGCCGACAAGAACGAGTCCATATACCACGATCCCGTCCTGCCCATCACACACCAGTACCTCGAATTCTACAGGTGGCTGAAGAACGACTTCAAGGCCGACGTCATAATCCACATGGGCACCCACGGCACCCTGGAATGGCTCCCGGGCAAGAGCGTGGGGCTCTCCGGGAAGTGCTATCCCGACCTGGTCCTGGACGGCGTCCCGCACATCTACCCCTACATCATAGACGACCCCGGGGAGGGGATCCAGTGCAAGAGGAGGTCGGAGGCGGTGCTCATAGGGCACATGTGCCCGACCATGGCCCGCGCGGGCTCTTATGAGGAGCTCAGCAGGGTGGAGAACGCGCTCCAGGAGTACTTCAAGGCGAGGAGCGAGACCCGCCTGGAGAAGAACATGTCCCTGGTGGAGGAGGTCCTGGAGGCCGCCAGGGAGGCGGACCTGCTCAAGGACCTGCACCTTCCGGAAGACATCACCGTCGAGGATTTCGAGAACCACGTGGAGCAGCTCCACGACTACCTCACGGACATCAGGGACAACGTCATCCGCGACGGGCTCCACATACTCGGGAGGGCGCCCGAGGGGGAGCGGCTCGAGGAGTCCGTGTACACCCTCACCCGCGTCAGGAACGGGGACGTCCCGGCCCTGAGGGACGCGATAGGGGAGGCCTGCGGCATCGATGTGCAATCGCTCGTCGACGACCCCTCCGGCACCACGGGAGGGAAGCTCAACAGCGCCCTGCTGGACGATGTGGATTCGAAGGCCTCCGGGCTCATATCGACGATGGCGGCCACAGGATTCTCGAAGGGGCCGTCCCTGGAGGCTGCCGAGGAGCTCATCGGCTCCCTCACGGAACCAGTGAGGGCCACCGTCTCGTACATCTGCGACACCCTGGTACCGAACCTCCTGCGGATGACCGACGAGATGGACAACCTGATGCACGGGTGCGAGGGAGGCTACGTCCTGCCCGGCCCCTCCGGCGCTCCCACCCGCGGCAACGCGGATATACTCCCGATGGGCAGGAACTACTACTCCGTGGATCCAGACTCCATCCCGCTGAGATCGTCCTGGGAAATAGGGAAGCGCATGGCCGACCAGATGATCGAACGCTACATGGAAGAGAGGGGTTGCTACCCCAGGGAAGTGGGATTCATCATCTGGGCCACGGACACCATGAAGACCAACGGCGACGACGTGGCCTACATCCTGTGGCTGCTCGGCGTCAAGCCGGTCTGGTCCCCCGTAGGGGGCCAGGTGATCGGCCTGGAGGTCATCCCGCTGGAGGAGCTGGGCCGTCCCAGGATCGATGTCACCGTCAGGATAACCGGGCTGTTCAGGGACTCGTTCCCCAACCTCATAGACATGATAGACGACGCGGTCAAGATGGTGGCCGCCCTCGACGAGTCCGACGAGGAGAACTACCTCGCGTCCAACCTCAGGAAGGACATCGTGGAGGCCATGGCCTCCGGGATCTCCGTGGATGAGGCGAGGCTCAGGAACTCGGTCAGGATATTCGGCTGCCCGCCCGGGGCTTACGGCCCCGGAGTGAACCACGCCATCGAGAACGGGAGCTGGGAGACCGTGCAGGACCTGGCGGACATCTACACCGAGTGGGGCAGCTACGCCTACGGCAGGGGCATGACCGCGGTCAGCATGAAGGACCAGTTCGTCAAGCGGTTCTCGAAGGTCGGCGTGACGATCAAGAACATGCCGGACAAGGAGATCGACATACTTGACATGGACGACGTGTACGGGTACCTGGGAGGGATGAACTCCTTCGTCAGGGCCTACGGGAGGGAGGACGCCCTCACCTTCGTCGGGGACGGGTCGGACCCCGACAGGACGAGGATCCGCAGCACCAACGACCAGCTGCAGTTCCTGTACAGGAGCAAGGTCCTCAACCCGAAATTCGTGGAGGGGCTCAAGAAGCACGGGTACCGCGGGGTGTCGGAGGTGTCCAACCTGACCGAGTACACGTTCGGATGGGACGCCACATCGGATGTAGTCGAGGACTGGATGTACGAGGGGTTAGCCGAGCGCTACCTGTTCGACGACGACACCAGGCAATGGATGGAGGATGAGAACCCCCACGCCATGATGGACATGCTCAACCGCCTCCTGGAGGCCGTGGACCGCGGGCTGTGGGACGTCAAGCCGGAGACCCTCGAGAAGCTGAAGGACATCTACCTCGACCTCGAGGAGAGGATCGAGGAGTACAACGACAGGGGCCGACCTCGGAGTATCCCACGGCCGTGGGCGGTGATCCTCTCTCCGCCCCTGGCCTCGCATACCCTCGTCATTATCGATTCCAGCTCCGCGTACGTGGATATGCGGGTGAGCTCAAGCCTGACGGGGTGGGAGTACCTCACGCCGGTCATGAAGTTCGCCGCGATGCTGCGCATGATCTTGCATCCGCGCTCCTCGCCCTCGGCATCTATAGTCATCCTGGCCAGCTCGAGGCACCACTCCGCCTGCTGCGAGACGGTGGGCTCCTCGGGGACCTCCCCCATCCTCAGCATGGAATCCATCCTCGATATGAGCGCGGGGTTGCCCACGGCTCCCCTCGCGACCATGACGGCGTCGGCGCCGGTGATCTCCATCGCCCTCCCCGCATCCTCCGGCGTGTAGATGTTCCCGGAGATCATGAGCGGCACGGACATCTCGTCGCGCAGGCCCCCGACCAGGTCGTAATGCGGCGTGCCGGCGTACTTCTCGGCGCGTGTGCGGACATGCAAGCCGATGCCGTCCGCCCCTGCGGACTCCAGCTCCGCGATGACCTCCCTGAATGTCATGTTCCCGGGGCTCCACCCCAGGCGTATCTTCGCCGTTACCGGCACATCGACGGCGGCCTTCACCGATGCCATGATCCTGCCGCAAAGCGCCGGGTCCTTCATGAGCGACGAACCCGCGCCCCTGCGGACCACCTTCTCCACCGGGCATCCCATGTTGATGTCTATGGCATCCACGGACGGGTTGGACTCCAGCACCCTCGCGGCCGCCCTCCCCATCATCTCCGGGTCGTCCCCGAATATCTGGACGGCCACGGGATGGTCCTCCCCGGTCTCCAGGTACGGCAGGGTGCGCCTGTCCCCGTAGACTATGCCCGAATCAGAGACCATCTCGGTGACGCACATGCAGGCGCCGAAGCGCATCATGAACTCCCTGTACTGCAGGTACGAATAGCGGGACATGGGGGCGAGTATGACGCGCCCGTCGAGCTCCAGCGAGCCTAGGCGCCACATCGGCGCTTCCTCTTCCCTTTGGTGGCGAGCTCCATGCCGCGGTGGTACGCCTTGTAGCCCTCGGCGGCCTGGCCGTTCTTGCACAGCAGGTCCCCCAGGGCGTACCACGAATCGGCGTCATCGGGATCCAGGTCCAGGTGGATCCTCATGTGCTCTATGGCCTCGTCCAGCCTGCCCTCGTCGGCCAGCGTCCTGCTGTACTCCTTCCCCTTGGTCTCCTCGTCGCGGACCCTGAGCATCTCCATGCGGGCCTTCTTCAGGAGGACGTCGACGGAGTTGCGGGTCAGCCAGGGGTACCTAGCCATGACCAATGTGGAGAACCTCGCGGCCTCGTCCTCGTCGATCCTGCACTCCCTGCCCTTGAAAACCTTGCGGGGGACGTCCACGATCAGGTTGCCGTGGGCGACGGTGATGTGGTCTGACTGGGTCAGCTGATCACCTGAACTTCACCATGCGCCCGCACTCGTCCCTCTTTCCGACGCCGAACTCGGTCAGCTTGGAGATCTGGTCCCTGCGGAAGACGGGGCCGTCCCTGCATATGCGCATATCGTCCATGGCGCAGCATCCGCAGACGCCGGCGCCGCACTTCATGTACCTCTCCAGGGACAGCTGGCAGTCGATGCCGAGCTCCTCGCAGGCCTTGTACGTGAAGTACAGCATGACCTCGGGGCCGCATGCCACGACGCAGTCGTACCGCTTCTCGGCGACCTTCTCCCTCATGAGCTGCACGGCGTTGCCGTGGAATCCGCGGGAGCCGTCGTCGGTGGCGATCCAGACGTTCTCGGCGTTCTCCGCGGCGATGTCGTCGAGGATGATGTCCCTGTCCGAGCGGGCGGCGATGATGGTGTCCGCTCCGGTCGCTACGACCGCGGGCATGACGGCCGCGGTGCCCACGCCGCCGCCGATGATCAGGATGTTCTTGGACGAGAGGTCGAAGCCGTTGCCGAACGGGCCCCTTATGCGGAGCACGTCCCCGGGCTTCACCTTGTGGAGGGCGTCGGTGGCGGGCCCAATGTTCTTGACGGTGATGGATTTCTCCTTGGGGCCGGTGCTGGACAGCGACATGGGGATCTCGTCCACGCCGGGGATCCAGACCATCACGAACTGGCCGGGCCTCGCCTCGGCGTCCCAGTCGAACCTGAAGGTCTTGGTGTCGTAGGCCTCCTCGGTCACGCTCTTTATCCTGACAGCATCGCTCATGGGCCACCCCCACCATGGATGCGATGTCGCGGTAGCCGTACTCGTCCATGAATGCGGACAGCCCGGAGTTGATCCTCTGGAAGACGTCGATGCCGACCGTCCCTATGGCGCTGCCGACCTGGAACGCGGACGCGCCGGCCATGATGTACTCGGCCGCGTCCCTCCACGACGCTATGCCCCCGACGCCGATTATCGGGATGTCGAGGACTGTCCTGAGGTCGTACACGGCCCTGACCCCGACAGGCTTCACGCAGGGCCCGGACAGCCCGCCGAACCTGTTGCTCAGCAGCGGCCTGGCGAACTCCGGCTCGATGACCATGGCCTTGAGCGTGTTGATCGCTACGACGGCATCCCCTCCCGCGTCCTGGACGGCCCTGCCGATGTCCGGCAGTATGTGTGTGTTGGGCGTCAGCTTCGCCCAGACCGGCACCTTCACGGCTGACTTGACGGCGGACACGATGTCCCTGACCATCCTCGGGTCGGTGCCGACCTCCATCCCGTAGCCCTTGGCGTGGGGGCAGGACAGGTTCAGCTCCACGGCGCTGGCGCCGTAGTCCTCCATCCTCCCGGCCAGCCTGGCGAACTCGTCCGGCCCGGCCCCGTAGATGGATCCGACTATGGGTCCCTTCCCCACGGCCTCCGCCATCTCCTCGGCGAAGAGCTCGATCCCCGGGTTGGGCAGCCCCATTGCATTTACGTACCCCCCGGTGACCTCGGTGAAGCAGGGGTTGGCGTGGCCGGGCTTGGGCTCCGTGCCCACCGATTTCGAAACGACGGCGCCGGCTCCGAGCTCCAGCATGCGGGCCATCGTGGGGCCCGTCTCGTCCATAATGCCGGATGCCACCATGCCGGGCAGCTCCAGCTCGATTCCTCCCGCGGAGGTCCTCAGGGATGCCATGCTCGAGAGGATGCCTGACGCGTTAAAAACAATATCGACAACATTTTGCTGGGAGTAAAGGAGATTTTATAAGGGGACGCGTATGGGAAGTGCATGGACATAGGCGCCGTTCGCTCGGATTTCCCCAGCATCCGCTCCGGGAAGGGGATCTACCTGGACAGCGCATGCCAGACCCTCCGCCCCGACTGCGTCATCCGGGCCATGGACGAGTACTACTCGGAATACCCGGCCTGCGGCGGCAGGAGCGTCCACTCCATGGCATCCAGGGTCTCGTCCGAGATCGACGAGGCCAGGGAGAAGCTGGCTTCCTTCTTCGGGACCGACGACCCGAGCTGCTACTGCTTCACGCTCAACGCCACCCAGGCCCTCAACACCGCCGCGTACGGCCTCGGCCTCGGGAAGGGGGACGTGGTCGTCACCACAGACTCGGAGCACAACTCCAACCACGTGCCCTGGCTCAGGCTGGCCGAGACCGCCGGCATCAGCAGGAGGATGACGAGGTCCAAGCCCGATGGCGAGTTCGACATAGATTCGTTCATAGACTGCATGAAAGGGGACGTCAAGGCCGTCTCCGTGCAGCACGCCAGCAACGTCACCGGATGCACCGTGCCCGTGAAGGCCGTGTGCGACATCGCCCACGACAAGGGCGCCGTCGTGATCGTCGACGGGGCCCAGGCCGCCCCGCACAGGAGGGTCGACCTGGAGAGGATCGGCGCCGACATCTACTGCATGAGCATGCACAAGATGCTAGGGCCCTCCGGCATGGGCGTCATGTACGGCAGGATGGAGGTCCTGGAGAAGCTCCGCCCGCTGTCCCTCGGAGGAGGGACCGTCGGCCTCGCCACATACGACTCCAGCAACCTCGCCCCCGTCCCCGAGAGGTTCGAGGCCGGGCTACAGAACTACGCCGGGATAATCGGCACCAGGGCCGCTCTCGACTACCTCTCCCGCATAGGCATGGACGAGGTGGAGAGGTGGGACAGGGAGCTCCTGACCCGCGCAATGAATGGCCTCGAGGACGTGGGGAACCTCCACATCGTGGGCCCCTCGGACCCGGCCAGGAGGAACGGCATACTGTCGTTCAACATAGACGGGCTCGGCTCCCACGACATAGCGATGATGGCCGACAGCATGGCCGGGATCATGATCAGGTCCGGTATGCACTGCGCCCACCCGTTCTACGTGGCGCGTGGAATCGACGGGAGCGCCAGGGCGTCCACCTACGTCTACAACTCCCCCGAGGAGATCGACACGCTCGTGTCGACCGTGAGGCACATAGCCGAGGTGTTCGGGAACCGAGCTCAGGATCTTCTCCTCCCCGTACGACAGCTCGAACCTTCCGGGGAACTGCGTGTACGCCATGAAGTCGCCGTCGGGCGAGTGCACCCTGACGGCATGGTCTCCCACGGAGAGGCTGCACGACTGCGATGGCAGTATGTCCCATCCCGAGAGCGTTATCTCGTCGATGCTGGAGGCCTCGAAGGCGTCCAGCATCCCGGCCACGTCCCTGGCCAGGGCATCGCCCATCCCCGACCTCCACCCTTCCTCCCCGGCGGATGCCGCGGCCACCGCCGCGGCCAGCATCATCGCGCCGCAGATGCACAGGACCGCCCTGGACATCGTGAACTCGATCATGACGCGCTCACCGCCACGCACAGCCTGCCGTCGACGGCCACGGTCTCGAGCACCAGCACGGCGCCGCCCTCGAGCATCGTCTCCGGGCCCAGCAGCCTGATGGGCGGATTGTCCATGACCACGCGGCCGGTCTGCACCCCGTCGGAGTAGATGCGGATGGTGTACGCGTCCGCCCCGTCCCCGCCGATGGCCAGGGCCCTCCCGAACGGGATCTCGAGAGATGAGGTCACCGAGCCGCCGACCCCGGAGAGGTAGGCCCGGGTGGCGGCATCGGCGACCTGCTCCGCGATGGCGGCACCCTCCGCCTCGTCGGCGGCCCTGTCCATGTCCTGCGACATTGAGACCAGTGCGGGGACCATCAGGGCGATGACCATCATGGATATCATGATCCTGAGCGGCATCCCAAGGACGCCGGAGTCGTTCACAGTACCATCACCTTGATCTGCTTCTCCCCGTAGTCCGGGTGGGACGCATCGACGGTCAGGCTCCCCCTGGATGTGGAGAATGAGAGCTTGCCGAAATCGGCGCGGCCGTCCTGGTCCGTGACCTTGTAGTCCTTCTGCCCGTCGAGGCTCTTCACCCCGAGACCGGACAGCGTCACCACCGCGCCGGGGAGCGGGTTGCCGTCCTGGTCAGTCACGGTGAAGCACACATCCCCGAGGGATACGTTGTTCGAGATCTCTATGACGTCCTCGCTCGGGTCCACCGAGCCTATGTAGTGCGGGGACTCTATGCCGCCCATCCATCCGAGGATCACCGCTGTTCCCAGCGTGGCAACCAGTATGGTGATCATCAGCTGCAATGGGAGGCCCTCGATGCCTCCGCTGTCGTTTGCTTCTCTCATGCAATCGCCGGAGGCGCCTCGGCGTGAACGGACTTAAAGGGAGCACCGTGCGGTCACAGACGCACCCTTTCCACGGTTTTGTGCCGGGCGCCGGACGGGCCGAGGAAGCTGCGGACAACTGCGACATGGTCGCACTCGAAGGTGTGGAGCTCCGCATCCCTGAACTGTGCCAGCACCCCGGAGACATCGGTGGGCCCGTTGCACCTGCCCACGGTGATGTGGCTCTTGAATGGCTTCTCGTCGAAGCGGAAGCGGGCCCTCTTGAGCTCCTTGGAAATTCCATTGGAAAGGGCGGTCAGCCTGTCGTGGGGCTCTGCGCCCACCCAGACCACCGATGGACGCCTCTCGTTGGGGAAGCACCCCATGCCGCGGATGGACACCTCGAAGGACCCGAAGCCCTCGCAGGCGGCCTTGACGGCGGATATCAGGGCGGGTATGCGGGCCTCATCGATGTCCCCGATGAATCTGAGCGTTATGTGGAGCTGCTCCGGCGGCGACGGCCTCACCCCCCTGCAGGACCTGAGCGCAGTGGAAACGGGGGTGGACCACGACGTGTCCGCGACCGGCACCGACACGAACATCCTGGCCATCATATCCCGCGCTCCCTCCTGATCCTCTCCAGCAGGGCCCTGCTTCCAGTGGAGACCTCCCTGAACGTCCTCTCGAAGTCCCCGGTGTACCACGGGTCGTCCACGTCCCCGTCCAGAAGGGTGGTGACGACGGCCTTGGAACCGGGCGGCGCCATGGATAGCACGTCGTCGAGGTTGTACCCGTCCATGCACACGATGTAATCGAAATCGTCGAAATCCGACGGCCTTATCCTGCTGGCCCTCTTCCCGGAGCAATCTATGCCGTGCACGGCCATGACCCGTGCGGCCCTGCGGTCCGGCGGCTCCCCGATGTGGTAGGAGGCGGTCCCGCACGATTCGCAGGTGATCGCCCTGGAGAGCCCCTCCTCCGCCACGACCGACCTGAAGACGTGCTCGGCCATGGGGCTGCGGCAGATGTTGCCCAGGCATACGAACAGGACGCGTACATCCATGCTCAAGGGATGCAGATACCCGTAGAAAACCCCTAGCATTAAGTAGGTCCTAGGCCATCCAGCATCATGGATTCCAAGATCTCCAAACAGGACAGGATCGTCAACGCGATGCCCGTTCTGGCTATGGTCGTCCTCCTGGCCGTCGGCCTCTACGTGTACCTCTTCTGACCGGTGCGCGCCGCAGGAACCGTTCTTCCGAAGCCCCACGCGTAGCGTTGGAGCTATCCGTTTGGATTATATACTTGGCAGTTTACCCCATCCCAGGTGGCCCATCATGAGGATAGACCCGCTCGGAAAGAAGCTCGCATTGGTCATGGTCGACATGCAGAAGAAGTTCGTGCTCACGCACGAGGACATGGCCAGGCAGCATGACGCGCCCATCGCCAGGATGAACGAGATCGCGGCGATGTTCCGCGACGCCGGTCGCCCGGTCATCCACGTCCGCTTCATCGGCGGGGACGAGCACACCCGTTACAAGGGCCCCGATGCGGACGAGTTCATGGAAGAGATGACGATCGCCGACAGCGACATCATCGTCGATAAGCTCCACATGAACTGCTTCAAGGACTCCCGGCTCGCAGAGGCCGTCAGAGAGGCCGGGTGCGATTCCGTCCTCCTCGTGGGCACCGTCACGCAATACTGCGTCATCTCCACATACTACGGGGCCTTCGACCACGGCCTCACCCCCTACATCTCCACGGATGCCTGCATCTCCACCAAGGACGAGTACAATCAGGCTGCATCGGTAATATGTAAGAACCTTGATGCAGATGACGTCCGCAGGTACCTCGCCGGGCAGCCCCTCGATGACTGCCCCCCGATAGTGTACCACCGAGGGAGCATGGGAGACCGCATCGTCGAAGTTGATGATCTAGTTGTGAGGTTCGGCGATTTCACCGCCGTGGACGGGGTGTCGTTCCACGTCGAGCGCGGCGAGGTCTTCGGGTTCCTCGGCCCAAACGGGGCGGGGAAGACCACCACGATCCGCACGGTGACCACCATCCAGCGCCCCACATCCGGCAGGATCCTTATCGACGGCTACGACACGTCATCCGAGTTCCTGGAGGCCAGGAAGCGCATCGGGATAGCCCAGCAGCACATCAGCCTGGACAACGACCTGACCATCAGGCAGAACCTCAAGCACCACGCCATGCTCCACAAGATCCCCAAGGACCGCATCGATCGGAAGATCGAGGAATCCGCCGCGCTCCTGGAGCTGGGCGATCACATGGACAAGAAGGTCCAGGAGCTGTCAGGCGGCTGGAAGAGGAAGTCCTCCATAGTCGCGTCCATAATCCACGACCCCACCGTCCTGTTCCTCGACGAGCCCACGGCCGGCCTGGACACCCGCTCCAGACACATGCTCTGGGACCTGGTCCGCAAGCTCAACCGCAGCGGGACCACGATCTTCCTCACCACGCACTACATCGAGGAGGCCGAATCCCTGTGCGACAGGGTGGCCATCATCGACAGCGGCCGCATCATCGCCACCGGGACCGTCGACGAGCTCCGCGACATGATCGGCCGCGTGGCCGTGGAATGGGAGGAGGGCGATTCCAACGAGACCTCGTACTTCGGGACCAGGGAGGAGGCCAGGGCCTTCGCTGAGACCCTCGGCGACAGGTACTACAACATCCGCCGCACCTCGCTGGAGGACGTCTTCCTCGAGCTGACCGGCAAAGGGGGGCTCCAATGAACCCCGTCGAGTACCTCAGGGAGGTCTACAGCGTCGCATGGGGCGACCTGGTCTACATCAAGGAGAACTTCATCGAGGTCCTCCTGACAGGCCTCATCGGGCCGCTCCTCTACCTCCTGGCCTTCGGATACGGAGTCGGAGGGAGCATGCAAGGCGGCGGCGAGGAGTACGTCCGCTTCATCCTGCCCGGTATCATTGCCCTCACCACAGTCGCCTGCACCTTCAGCTCGGTGTCCATGAGGGTCCTGGTCCAGAGGCTGTTCTACATGAGCTTCGACGAACTCCTGCTCTGCCCAGTCAGGGTGTCGTCGGTCATCCTCGGGAAGACGCTCTCCGGCGTCGTGAGGTCGCTGATCAGCTGCACCGTCATACTGATAGTCGGATGCATCATCTCCCCCGGCATCGACCCGAACCCGCTCATCTTCCTCGTGATAATCGCAGGAGGCCTGATGTTCTCGATGTTCGGCCTACTGGCGGCGCTGGTGACCAGCAAGACGCAGCACCTGACTCTGATCACCAGCATCTTCATCGTCCCGATGACGTTCCTCTGCGGCACGCTGTTCAAGGTATCCGACCTGCCGGAGGTCGTGTCCTGGGCGGTGTACGTGCTGCCCCTGACCCACATCAGCGAGCTCTCTAGGGGCATACTCCTGGACGATGGGATCCCGCTGGACTCGGTCCTGATAGTGGCGCTGTACCTGTGCCTGTTCTTCGGCCTGTGCTACCGCAGGATCGCGACCCGCCGTAACTGAAGTACGGGACCACCAGCCTCATGTTGTCGGTGCCGTAGCCCTTGGGGCACTTCCAATAGCCCCATGCGGTGGTCGTCGTCTCCGCGTAGTGATAGGTGACCCCGCCGGACACGAACGTGTCGTCGCCCTTCTGCTTCTCTGACAGCTCGACGCCCGCCATTGCGTGGTTGTCGAACACCATGACACAGGACCTGTACCCGAGAACGGCCATGAGGTTGGCATACAGGATCGACAGGTCCTCGCAGTCCCCGCAGTAATCCCACATGGTCTCGGAGGAGTACTTCATGAAATCCGTCTCGGACCTGGAATCTCCGTCGGGGACGTAGGGCAGCTCCTGCACGAACCTGAGCACCATCTCGGCCATCCCGCGCTCGTCGAGCCCGGAGCCGAGGGACCTCAGCTCCTGCGCCAGCCCCTGCACGTACGGATCCCCGGGGGTGTACATGCGCTCGACCATCTCGTAGTTGTAGACGTTCCTTATGTTGCTGTTTGGGTCCCTGTACGCGTTCCTGAACACCTCGCTGAGCTTCAGGTCCAGGATCACGTGCATGGTGCGGCCGCCATAGGTGAAGCCGTGGTAGAACGTCCTCTCTTCCTCCACCATGACCTCTATGTAATGCGAGACGGGGGCGGCGCTGTCGGACAGCATCCAGTAGCCGGGCTCCAGGCTCAGGCGGCCCGCGTGCACGGTTTCCTCGCTGTCGTAGAACCCCCTGACATTGACGGGACCGACCAGGCCCATGTCCTCGGGGTCTATGTCCCCGGAATCGAGGACCACGTACTCGCCGGCCCTGGCCTCCAGCCTCATGAACGGGTCGACGCGGATTATCTCGACGTCGTTGGCGGTGGTGGCCCTCATGCCGTTGACGTACCATGCGGTGAACCCGTCGCCCTGGGCATGGAAGACCGCCCTGTCCCCTATCCTCAGGTCGGAGGGGAACGTAACGGTGAGCGGGTACTCCGCCTTGATGTCGGGAGAGACCCTGGTGTCAGGCTCGAACTCGTAGTAGCGCAGCGTGGAGTACTCGGTGTGGTCCCTGCCGGAATCCACCGTGGTCTTCTGTATCCAGAACATGTCCTTGATCCAGCGCGTCACCTGACCGTCCGACCACATCTGGCACACGATCCCGTCCACTTCCCCGTTGCCGATGTACTTCAGGGATCCCGTTATGCTGCCTGACCAGCCGCCGTCGGACCTGTCGATCTCCTCGTCGAAGCCCGTGTCCGAGTAGTACCTTATGTGGCTGTCAGTCCTGATGTAGTATGCGCCCTCCACCTGGGTCACATAGCTGTACGTGGCCGTTCCCTCTATGAAGTGCTCCAGGTCGCCGTTGTAGTACACGCCGGCGATCGCCACGTCGTAGGCCGTTCCGACGAAGCCGTGGTGGCCCCATGAGGCATGCAGGGACAGATCCTCGGTCTCGAAGGGCGTGACCGCGCCTATCGGGACCGTCATCTCTGCGTCCCTGAACCATCCTTGGAAGAAGTACCCCTGGCGCTCCGGGATGGGAAGCTCGACGTAGGCCCCCTCGAAATAGTAGTTCTGGGCGTAGCCCGCGATCTTTCCTCCGGACGCGTCGTAGGAGATCGTGTGCCTCTCGCCGGCATCCTCCACCTCCCACCCCTCGTCCAGTGGCACGGGTGGCTCCTCGTCTGGGAGGCTGACGAGCACTGCAAGCACCGCTACGGATAAGGCGATAGCCGCCAAGGGGACCCACTTGCTCATCGATACACGTAGCAATCGGCCCGATAAAAACCAGGTGGCCGATAACAGCGATTGCATTTGATTTCGACACTTTCTCCCTTCCTGCCTTTGATATGACCGGAAAGGGGCCCCGCACATCCCGACACGTCCCCTTCGGCATCTGAGACCGCGAAACAGAAGAAGATTTGAAAAAAAAGCCGTTGACACCATCATGGAAAGAAGATGGACGGACCGATCGCATCGGCAAGGGAAACGGATGGCCCGGATGTCGATTGCCGAAATGGAGGGTGCGACGCCTGGGTAGAACGGGCGATCGGTATATCCTGCCCAGCATTCGCTTGTATTCCAGGAACGGCTCCAGGTATCCTTCCACATACAGTTGCTCTACTGCTGCCAGATCCTCTCCCTTCCTGAAGGCCTCGGCCATCATCTGGTCCTTGAACCCGAGCACGTCGTTGGCCTCGCGCACCGATGCCGCGTACACCACCCTTCCCAGCCCCGCCCAGGATATGGCCGCCTTGCACATCGGACAGGGTTCCGAGGATGTGTACAGTGTGCAATCCGATAGCTCTATGGTCCCGAGGGCGGCGCATGCGCTGCGGATTGCCACTATCTCGCCGTGGGCGGTGGGATCCGTATCGACCAGGACGCGGTTATGCCCCTTCCCGACAATCTCCCCGTTGCGGACTATGACGCAGCCGAACGGGCCTCCGTGGCCGGCGCGGATCCCTATGTGGGCCTCCTCTACCGCCATCCTCAAGAATTTCTCATCGGGATTCATGACCGTCACTGCCATTCGAAGACTATGAACTTTACCGATATCGCTTGTCAAGCGTCCACGACTGTCCTGTCTCCGCCTTCGCCGATATGCTCTTCGGCAGCGAGATGCAGTCCCCTTTGCACTTCTCCATGTCGATGCCGTCTCGTCATAACCTTTATAACTTTTATAACTTTTATAACAAAACATAGTTATTATACTGGGGCCGCATATCATCATCCGTGAGGCGCGCGGCGGAGGCCGGCGCCCTAGGAGATGAGAAAAATGGCAAGGACCATAACAGTGAAGGGGCGCGCGATGGTGAAGTCGCCCGCTGACATGACGGTCGTGAGGGCATCGGTGGAGGGCATCGCCCCCACATTCTCCAAGGCCTTGGAGGCGGTCTCCGAGAGCACGACCCTGTTCAAGGACGCAGCCCAGGATGCCGGGATCAAGAGAGACACCCTCAAGACCTCCAACTTCTCGGTGAGCCAGCACTTCAAAGAGAAGAAGGTCGGGGTGGACAAGGACGGGAGGGCCGTGTACAAGAAGTTCGCGGACGGGTTCTCATATCACCAGGACTTCCGCTTCGAGTTCCCCAACGATAACGGGCTCCTCACGAAGCTGGTGAACAACATCCTGGACAACGGGATCGCACCGAGGATCCACCTGGATTTCGTGAACAGCGATCCGGAGGCGGCGAAGAACGAAGCGCTCAGGAAGGCAACGGAGAACGCCACGAAGGAGGCCAGGATGATAGTCGAGGCCGCCGGAGCGAGGCTGGGGCGCCTGCTCGAGGTCAAGCGCGGCGGTAGCTACGACTACGATGATTACGACGAGGGTTACCGCAGTCGCTCCGCCATGGAATGCTGCAGTAATATCTGTGCCAACATCGACATCGACCCCGAGGACGTGTCGACCTCCGACAGCGTGACCCTGACATGGGAGATCGAGGACCGAAACCTACGGGGGGCCATCCCCCTTTTATACCCGTTCCAAGATTGAATCAACATGGTCACGATTCACATCGAGTACAGGCACACCAACGCGGAGCTCACCGACCCCACGATCAGGCGCAGGACCACCGCGGCGATGGTTTCGTACATCAAGGACCTGATGTTCGACATGCAGATGGGCGACATCGACAGCAAGTTCACGGAGACGATCATCGACGAGGGGCCCAACACCGTGCTCATCAACGGCAGAGAGATCCCCGAGATCATCGACGGCCTCAAGATCAAGATGCTGGAGGTCGAAGACAGCTGCGACCTCGGCCAGGGAGGGAGGGTCACCTTCGGCCGCCCGACCCTGGACTGGAAGAAGGACATCATCGAGGATGTCCCCGACACCATCATGAAGAACGCTATCGCGAAGGTCTTCGCCGACGAGAGCAAGAACGAGCTCCCCGTCGTCGACGCCTGAATCACAATTAAAGACCGGCCCCGGCCGGGGCCGGTCGATTTTTCTTCTGGAATCTCATTCGTCGGATGATCCCGAGCGGACCTTCACGGCCATCCCCTTCTTCATCATGGGGATCTCGCTGGGGGCCAGGAACATCCTGCCGGTAGCGATGGGGTTGTCGTCCTTGTCGGTGACGATGGCCTCCTCCATAGGGCGGAGCTCCGGGTCGCAGCACATGACGAACTGGCAGAAGGCGTTCCTGCCCTCGGCCACGAAGGGCACGGCGTCGTCCTTCATCACTACTCTCATGTGGGGCCATTCCGTTGCAGTCAGGATCCTCTTGGCACCCTCCATCTTGAGGGTGTAGATGCCATCCCCTGCGCGCATGGAGAGGACGTGCTCCCCGTCGGAGATGACGTTCCTGATCTTCCCGGTCTTCTTGCTCTTGACGAGCTGGACGTCTCCCCTGAACAGCGCATCGGCCGCCGCCAGGCCGAACTGGTACCTGGCCACAGCCTTGGCCCTCATCATGTCGAGGTCCAGGCCGCTGCCGGTCTCGACATCCGGGATCTGCTCGGGGCCGATGACCTCCTTGAACCCCATCTTGGAGACGAACCTGAACGTCAGCATCTCCATGGCCTCCTCGGTCTCCATGTCCGGGTACTCCGGGAACAGGGACTGGGCTAGAGGGTACATCTCGTCGAGCTCCGCGGGCACGGGGCCGAAAGGCGATGCGACGATAGGGCAATAACCTGCCTTCAGGGCCTTGGCGAACTGCTCCGCGTAGGGCCTGCTGTAGGGCTTGCCGGGGCACTCCTCGAACAGCACCGCCTTGTCGCTGGCCGGAACGTATCTCTCTCCGAGCCTGTCCAGATACCTCTTGTAGACGGGGCGGTTCCTCGACTCGGGACCGGTGTAGAATATGGCGCCGTCCCTGCTGATGGGGTCGAAGCGCTCCATCTGGTCCTGGTACTCCCCGAGCCTCCTGAGTGCGTCGAGGAGGGCGGGATGGGCCCTGCACCTGAGCTCGGCCAGCTCCCAGAGCCTGCCCTCCCTCAGGTACCTCTTGACGAGGTCCATCTCCTGCTTGATCTGGTACAGGTTGTGCTCGGCGATGGCCTTCGTCCTCTCCTTCTTGTCCAGCTTCTTCATGGCGTCGATGCTGCGGCCGCGGCATGCGGGGCAGTTGCAGTCCAGGGACTGCATGTCCTGGAGCCTGAAGGTGCCGTCGATGAACATCATCCTGTCGTCCCTGGCGAACTTCGCGTAGCTGGCGGAGTCGAACAGGTCGCATCCCATGAGGGTCGCCAGCGCGAGGATCATGGGGTGGCCGGCGCCGAACAGGTGCACCGGGCGGTTGGGATTGAGGCCGCGCTTGCTGGACATCACGACGTCGACCAGCTCCGAGTAGCGGTACTGCTCCATCAGGGGGACAACCCCGCCCACCGGGTGGACGTCGATGTCCATCTCGGCCATCTTCCTGGCGCAGTCCTCCCTCAGGTCGGGGTAGACAGAGCCCTGGACGACGCCGTTGAGGAACATCTCTCCCTTCATGTCGCAGGCCTGCTGCGTCCTCTCCAGGGTGGTGACGATGGAGTCCGCGGTCTGCTCCTTCGTCCAGAACGGCTCTGTGAAGATGTCCAGGACTGTACCGATGTCGGTGCCTATGGCCTTCTGGAACTCGATGATCTCCTCGTTGGTGAGGTCCACCTCGCCGTACATGTGCGACTGGAACGTCCCTGAATCGGTCATGATGATCCCAGGGTAGTCCAGCAGCTCGTGGAGGCCTATCTCCCTGGCCTTCGCGTTGAGCTCCGGGGTCCCGCGGATGATGTAGGAATTGGTGATGAGCGCCCCGAACCCGAACCTCTCGTAGAGCTCCCTGGGAGGGACGGTGTTGATCTTGGGGTTGACGACAGGCAGCAGCGCGGGGGTCTCGATGACCTTGCCGTGCACCTCGAACTTGCCGATGCGCGCCATGCCGTCGCGCCTGATGATCTCGAACATGCGTGGCCTATCGGGAGGTTGGTTATTAACCCTTTTAGGGCGCGACCATCAGGCATCATGTTTTTTATCCATGACCAGGGATTGCGGTTGCATGTTCGCGGAACTGCCAGGCGTCAAGCTTTATTATGAGGAGGAGGGCGAGGGGGAACCCGTCATCCTCATCGGGGGCATAGGTGCCAACCACCGCTTCTGGAAGGGCATGGTGCCCCTGCTCAAGGGATGCAGGGTCATCACCATGGACAACCGCGGTGTGGGGATGACCGAGTACGAGAAGGAGGAGATCCGCATCGACGAGATCGCCGATGACGTGATCCACCTGATGGACCACCTCCACATCTACAAGGCCCACATAGTCGGCTGGTCCATGGGGTCGGAGGCCGCCATGTCCATCGCCGTCAGGCATCCGCAGAGGGTGCAGACTCTCACCCTCGTCTCTTCATTCCAGTACAGGCCGTACAGGTCCGCCTACTTCATGCAGAACACGACCCGGCTCGCGAAGGAGGGCGTCTGCACCGCGGAGGCGATCCACATCGTGATCACATCGTTCTGCTTCCCCGAGACGTTCTTCGCCGGGCTGGCCGAGAAGGGCATGGACGTGCCCACCCCGAAACGCTTCGAGGATCCGACCAAGCTACTGGAGCAGATGAAGGCCATGGACACGTTCGACATCGGCGACAGGATCGACGAGATCAAGGTGCCCACGCTTGTCGTCCACGGCGCCGAGGACATCATGGTCGAACCGAAGAAGGCCCATGCCGTGAGGGACGCCATCAAGGGATCCGTCTACCTGGAGATCCCCGGGGTCGGCCACACCATCGACCCCTCGCTGTACGCCGATGCGCTGAAGAAGCTCATCAGCGACAACAGGATGCAGCGAGATGCAGCACCCCAAAATCAACACTCTGAAATGCATCGGATGCGGGAAATGCGTCCAAGTGTGCATCAAGAGCAATCTCGAGATCCATGAGAAGAAGGCCCGCGAGACCGGGAGGGGATGCATCGGATGCGGGCACTGCGAGGCATCCTGCCCCAGGAACGCCATCAGGCTGGTGTCCGACGGCTCGGACAATCCCATCGACGGGATCAAGCGCACCGAGCTGTTCAACGGCCAGCTCGTCTCGGATGCTGAGTTCGGCAAGCTGTTCAGGGCGATGGACCATGCGAAGGGCAGGTGCCAGATCAGGGTCCTGCAGGGCTCCAAGCTCAACCTGTACATGAGGGACTGCTGGGAGGTCGCCAGGGAGAAGGGCCAGAGGCTCTTCGAGGGGCACGATGAGAGCATGGACGACGTCCAGAAGCGCAGCAAGGTCCTCTGGGACGGCCAGCAGGTCCTGTTCCTGTTCGCGGACAGCGACGAGAGGGCCGCCATTGCGACCGAGCGGATGATGGCCGAGGGCTTCGGCATGGGCATCCGCGGATTCCCATCGCCCGCGATCATGAGGGCCTACAAGCTGGACCCGGAGAGGTTCGACAAGCATTTCATCCCCAAACCCGAGAATCCCCTCAGGACGGCATTCGTCATAGGCCACGGCAGGCGCGTGGTGGAGCCGATCCTCAAGGACCCCATGAAGAAGGCCAAGGGCATCCTTGGCAGACTGTTCCGAACGCGGATGCAACGAGGGTGAGCCGGTCGTCACTGAACGGATGGACAGGTCTTCATTAAATAGTGTTACCATTCATACAATCCTTGCATATCGGCCAGGGGCTGTGCCCCAGAAGGTGAATCAAGAATAATCGGCGGTCAGCAGTCCCCGGGTTCCCGGGCGCTCAGGATCGAATGTTGCGATGGAAGAATAATGGAAGGCGGGAACCTATGAACAAGAGAGAGGACATCCTGCTGACCACCATCAGGCTGTATCACGAGAAAGGGGACTCCGTTTCCCTGGACGCCGTGGCCAAGGAGGCCGGCTGCAGCAAGACCCTGATCATCCACTACTACGGCAACAGGTCCAACCTCCTATCGAGCTGCTTCGGCCTGATTTGCCGCGAGGTGAGGCGCACATTCGACGATGTAGAGGCCCCCGAGACGCATGACAGGGACTCCCTCAAGCGGCATCTGACCGAGCTATGGAGAGCGTACTTCGATTATCTGAAGAACAATCCGCTGAAGGCCCGTTTCTTCATCCAGTACTCCCATAGCCATGAGCCCCTGCCGCCGAGGTACAAGACGCCCGAGGAGGTCATCCTCAGGATCCTTGACGAGAAGTACTCGGACCTGATGAGGGCCGACCCCCACCTGTCGTTCGACATAAAGTGCATGGTGGCCATAGCTCATGGCATGGCCGCTTTCGTGTTCTCCAACGATACCGAGCCGACTGACGAGCTCACGGAACGCTGCATATTCGTGATAATGAACGGCGTGATGGCCTCCGACCGGGATGCGCCCGATGGCAGCGCTGGTCCGTCAGAAGCCCGAAATCACGCGGCTCCCTTGAAAAAAAGCCGTTCTGACCTTTCGGTAATGTAACGGTTGGAAAGGCCATGGATAAATATTGTTTGGTCGTGTGAAGTCTTGCGGGACCCTCTGCGCGTCATCCGCAGGAAAAGAAGATGGAAAGAAACAGGATCGCAGCGCTGACCGCTATCGCCCTGATGCTGATAGTTCCGATAACTCTGATGTTGCCCGGAGCGGAAGCTGATGAGGAACCGTATCTGCCTACTAGTTTCCCTACGTTCGGATACAAGCTCTCCATGGTTTCAGAACAGGTCAGTAGCGTCGAGGTGTACTCAGAATCCTCTGAGGGTACGCCCGAGATCAAGAACGGATTGGATGATTGGGATTTTACTAGTGGCATGGGTCCTTTCAATTCGTTCTACGCTGCGATTAACCTCTCTCAGAGCATCGAGGGCTGCTCGGAACCGAGAATCGGCACATCACCCGGCCAAGTAGCCTATATCCTGGATCCCAACGACCTCTCCAGGACACTCAGGGGGAATGCCTTCACAGGCGAGTATAACATAATGCTCGTTATCCCCACGGTGTACTGGTACGCAGATGGCGATGTCCTGTATCTCTCCAACGACCCGGACTTCTTTGGGGCAGATACCGAGGTCGACGGGCATCAGCAGATGACGGCCTACGCCCACACGGTAACGGATCCAGCAGGGGGTTCCGCAACAACCTATGATTTCCTGTGCCTAGGGGTGTACGAGGCGTCGGAAATGGCGATCGATGGCAAGAGTACCCTCGTCTCCGTTTCCGGTGCGGCGCCAAGAACGGGGCTCGTTCTGCATGAGTTCCGCGACATGGTTGTCAACAACATCAGCCATTCAGACGGTGTCTTCGGCCTCTGGAACTTCTATCACTGGACTCTGTACAAGATGATGTCCTATACGGTCATGTGCGGGAACGACTCCAAATCCCTAGTGGGGAATGGCGTTGTGAGAAAATACGGCAATCCTATTAGTACTGGAACGATGGATGGCAAAGGCTGGTACTACGGCGATAAGCGCGTCCGGGATAACGGCTCCAAGCTCTTCATAGAGAATTCCTGGGGCAATTTGTGGGAATACCTCGACAACACATACATAGGTCGGAGCGGGAAGCTGTATGCGGGGGACGGCCTAGGCGACGGCATCAACATCGCATATGAGTCGAATCCCAATCAGACAACTGAATTATCTGGAACGGACCATGTGGACGGGCAGTACGAAGTGGCTCAGACAGGCAGATTTGCCGTTACTAATTACACCACCTCCAAAGCCTCCCCCGTATGGAACCTGCCTGCTGACTACTCAGGATACCACCCCACTCACCCCAGCAGGGATATAATCAGCGCTGATCCGAGCAGCACGTACGCCACGACTATCATCGTGGGAGGTTCGAAATGGTGGGTCACAACCAATGGATCTAACCTATACGGCGGCCTATCAACATTGGTTGCCGTTCATCCTCCGCCACACAACGCGCCGATGGGAGCGCGCCTGGCTTACGTGATGAACCTCGATTCCATGGAGCTCTTCCGTATCGGATACGATGTCGCCGGCGACGGTTACGTGTCCGGGCCCGAGCTATCCCGCGTTGGAACCGTCGTCGAGTTATCCGCCGATTGCGATGAAGGACATAGGCTCACCATCCTCAGCTATTCCTACGAGACCGCCTCCGGAACCAACGGAGGCCCGATCCTCGATGAAATGGCCTTCACCATGCCCGCATGCCAGGTTGTGGTACATGCAGTTTTCGAGCCGACTGTCCTAATATCTGTGGTGAGTGCGCCGCCGGGCGGCAATATAACGGTAGACCCCGGAGTTCAATCTTTCAGAGTGCTGCTTGGCTCGACGTATACGGTTCACGGCTATGCAATGACCGTCACGGACAGGGACGGGTCCGAGTACCGGCTGACCGCATGCGGCGACCCGGGCTACTACCTCTACAGCTTCATAGACGGAGACTACAACCTCATGGAACAGGGCTGCCTCGGAAGCGATTCGGTCATCTCCGCGAGTTTCGTCACCTGGATCCCCTTGTACAAGGTCGAGTTCTACGAGTCCCCGTCCCGCATAACCGAGTTGTTCGTGAAGAACGGAGCCGATGTCCTCATGCCATAGCCCCTGGCGCAGGATGGGAGGGAGTTCATCGGATGGCATCTTGGTCCAGACGCGACCGGCTACATAGGGCCCCAGTGCTCGTACTATAAGCCGACGGAAGACCATGCAGTCGACGGAACGGTGAGGCTGTACGCCTGCTTCATCGATGCCTCACCGTCGATACCCGTCTACAACGTGGATTGCGTTTTCATCCTCGACGGCGGGAGCGCCACGGAGGCATCCGATGTCGTGGATGCCACATTCGACGATACGATACGGGCCTCATCGTCCAGCGTCCTGCTGCTCAGCAAGAAGCCGGGCGTCACGGATCACCACGTCCACATCGTCGAAGCCACCAATGCGGCCATCTCGAGGGTGAACGACACTACTTGGATATTCTCCGAAGCCACCGGGCCCGTGACCCTCACCGTCAGTTCCCAGACCGTATCCGACAGGGGGATACAATCGCTGTGCATCTCCGGGATAACGGATGACGGCACCGGGGTGTCGGTGCATATAGGCCCGTCCACGGAGGCGGGGCTCCCCGGCGGCAGGTTCTCCGTCATAGGGATCTGCCATCAGCCATCCGACAGCGACATGACCGCCTATACGAACGTCTCTACGGCCAGCGTTACGATAGAGGAGGGGAGCGGCGCCCTTGAGATCGTCTTGCACGACATCGCGCCCCTAGGCTCCCGTCTTTACTGCGCCTACGTGCTCCTGGAATACGGGATCTACGACCTGGCCAACGACTCATACTCCAACAAACTGGCATCGGTGGCCGTTCTGGCCCCGTCAGCCATTTGAGGACTGTTCTTATCGAACAAATAAGAGGAATTGAAATGAAGAACACGACAGCGATAATCATCGCAATATCTACACTCGCCGTGCTCTGTGCGGCACCGCTCATCGCCATGGACGGCGAAGCGGCCATCACGATATCCGACGAGACCCTGAACGGCCAGGGGAACACGTCCGCACTACCCAATGCACCTGATCTTGCAATATCTGCCGAATACCACATCACTGGAACCAAACACATCCTCTACCTGAGCATCCCGGACTTGGAATATCCGCTGCCTGTGAGGGTGTCGATAGGAGAATACGACCCCGCAACGCCCGCATCGATCTCCGAGGTCTACAAGACCAACGGCGGAATCCCCCACTCCAGACAGGTATACCTGATATTGGACGGCGCCCTCGCGCAGACCAACGATTCGCTGCGCTACGAGGTCTTCGTCTACGATTACCCTGGCACCGCTGTGCTGGCGCAGGCGACGCTCTTCGTGCAGCAGTACAAGGTGAGCTTCGACGCGAACGGAGGCTCCGGCATCAGTCCGGACCAGATGCTCGATTACGGAACTGCCCCCATATTACCGGCTGCTGGAACCTTTTACAAGGACTATCACACCTTCATCCACTACTCGAAGACTGATAACGGCGGAGAAGAGGCAATCTCGGCTTTCAATAAGGACACCTTGCTGTTCGCCGTCTATTCCCCTAACGAGTACACCGTGAGCTTCGACGGAAACCTCCCCGAAGCCGACCCGTCACAGTCGATGTCCTCTGTGACGATGACGTACGGCACGGAGTCCGTGCTGCCCCAGAACACATTCTCGGCCGAGGGGTACGCCTTCATGGGATGGGCCAGGTCCCCATCCGGCGATGTCGCTTACGCCGATGGTGCCACGGTCTCGAACATCTACACGGTGTCTGGAGTCTCCCCGGCGGTGGCGGGGGATGCGACCCTCTACGCCAAGTGGCAGGCCAGTTCGTTCAGCGTCGTGTACGACGGGAACAGGCCGTCCGATGCCACCTCCGACACGGTCGGGATCCCGCTGGGAGCGATACCGGCTAGCGCAGGAAGCACTTTCACCGCCGCCGATGCGCCCTCCCTCACAGGATGGACCTTTGAAGAGTGGAACACCGAGCGCGACGGCACAGGAAATGGCTACGCCAGCGGCTCCGAAGTCACGGGCCTCATCGGAGATGACGGCGGCACGATATCGCTCTTCGCGATTTGGTCCCAGAACGCTTACACGATCTCATACGACGCCAACGTGCCCGGCGATGCGACGGCGCCGGTGCCCATGCCCACCATCCCGCCCACGGAAGCATTCTATGATTCCCTGGTGGAACTGTCCGATATCGTACCGGTGATCGACGGCTGGACGTTCATCTCCTGGAACACAGCCGCCGATGGCAGCGGGATCGGTTACCCATCCGGATCCTCCGGCAAGCTCAACCTCGAATCTACCGACGGCGGAACGGCCACACTGTATGCCCAGTACAGCCAGGACGCATATCCGATCACCGTGGTGAAGGCCGATGCCAGCCACCCTCTGACTTTCGCACACCCGTCCGCGGTGTACCGCGACGACAATGCAAGGGCCATTGTCGTCGTGACATCGGAGGCGGCTGGCGTTTACTTCACTGCCACTGTGTCCGGAGCCACTTTCGAGAGCGGTTCCACGACAGCGTCCAGCCACGACGGAATACTGATCCTCAAGGACTTCACCGGCCCCATAACGGTCACCGTGACGCAGCATTCCGACCCGCTGTCTGATGGTGCCGCAGGGAGGTTCGCCATAGAAAGGATAACGAACACTGAGGGAGGGAACACGGTCGTACTGTACATCGACTCCCATCCCACCACCGTGCTGCCTGCCGGATCCGTGACGCTGGAGGGGACCTACTTCGACGCCATTGGCTCCGGATCGCAAACCACCTACGCCTATGGGAATCTGAATGACGATAACCTCAGCAGCGCTGCCTGGGAGATCACCGTCAAGAAGACTGGGAGCATCAGCAACGAGTTCCGCTACGACCAGCCGTATCTGGATGTCAGCAGCGGATGGAAGTCCTGCGACGCTGTGATGAAGCCGGATGTCGACGTGTACAGCGCGAGTGCTCTCTTCACCCCCGAGGGCCAGGACGAATGCACCGACAGGACCGCATGGGTCATCTGTGCCCCGAGTTGATGTGATCTGATGCACGGCAAGACTGCACTGCTTCTGACCCTGGCGCTGGCCTCCACGTTCGTTTTCACCTGCGCGCTGGCCGACGGTCCCTCCGCCGATGTGGGGCCATTCTCGGGGAAGGCAGGCGAGGGGGAGAACGGGAACATCAGAGCGGAGTACTACACCCACTCCTATGGCGTCTTCAGGCCGGCTCTGTACGTATACCTGGACGGGGGCCCCTCCGTCCAGGCCTCCGTCCTCGTATCTACCTCCCCGGTGCAGAAAATCGAGCCGGTAGAGGCGAGGTCGCAGTTCGCTGTTTACCTCGACCAGCCGCTCGAAATGAGCGGCTCCCCCTATCACCTCCTCCTGAAGGTGTTCGGGATAGGGACCTACATCGCAGACTGCTACATCCACGTTCACGGGGGATACCACACCGTCTCGTTCGACTCCAACGGCGGGACGGGCTACATGGAACCTGTGGAGACGGGGACCGGAGCCTACGTTCTCCCATCCTGCGGATTCACGCCCCCGGGCGGGATGACGTTCAGATGCTGGAAGGTCGACGGGGCAGAGCACTCCGTCGGAGATACTGTGGACGTGACATCCGATGTGACCGTCCTGGCGGTATGGGGGATCGACCACGGCTCCTCCTACAGGGTCAATGTCTATGCGTCCCCGTCCAGGGGCGGAACGGTGACCGGTGCGGGCTCCTACAGAGCCGGCGAGACGGCTACCCTGATAGCCTCGGCCAGCAGGGGGTATACATTCTCCAACTGGTACCAGGACGGGAGGATGGTTTCAGCGTCGGCCACCTACAACCTCACGGTCTTTTCGGATGCGTCGCTGACCGCCGTTTTCACTGAATCTGGCACCCCGACATTTGTCTACTCGGTGACCTACGATGCTAACGGCGGATACGACGCCCCGAATAAGCAGATGAAGCGCTCGGATGCCCGCGAGGTGGTGTTCAGCATCTCTCCGAATTCCCCGAAGCACGCGGAACTGTCCTTCAAGGGATGGTCGCTCTCGCCCGACGGGCCTGTCAGATACTTCCCTAAGGATCCGATAACGCTGTACTCCAGCAACCCCGAGGTCGTATTATACGCCAAGTGGGGGGCGGAATCGGCACCGTCGGCGATAGAGATCGGCTACACCTCGCTGATCATGCCGCCCAGCAGCTCCATCACCCTCTCCGCGAGGATGATCCCAGAGGATTCGGCGCCCGTGAACCTGGTGTGGACATCATCCGATGAAAGCGTGGTGAGCGTTTCCCAAGCCGGGACCGTGGCTTCTTGGAAGGAGGGGACGGCAGTGATTGCGGTTACTACCGATGACGGCTCCCTGCGTGCAGAATGCTTCGTGACGGTGACATCGTCCGGACGGCCCGCCGGCGGAAGCTCCACGGAAGGCGGCGGCTCCGTGGAATGGGGGCTTTCAGATGACGGCCATGGCGGTTTGATCGCCGGAAACCCGATAACAATCAACCTCGGGGAATCTGGCAGGATAACTGGCGACCAAGAAAGACTGGCCCTCGACCTCATCGGCGGGATCCAATCCGCCGGCACCCGGCCGGATGTGGTGATTCGGACCTCCGGCACGGAGATCAAGATCCCATGGACCATCTCCAGCGCCATAGCCGAGAGTTACGGCTCCCTGACGGTCATCGAGGGCAATGTCACCCTGTTCTTCTCATCCGCGGTGATGAGGGGGATGGGAGCGTCCGCCTCCGGCATGACCGTTTGCGTGATACCGATGATGATCGATGATGTGGGGATCGATTCCTCCAGGGTCCCGAACTCCCTGATCTTCGACATATTCATCCTCATAAACGGAACGAGATACTCCATGTCCTTCGCAGAACCTGTATTGGTGACAGTCGATTACGCTATGGAGGGCGGGCGGGACCCCGGGAGGCTATACGTCTACCACCTGGACCCCGATCCGATGGAGAACGTGGAGTTCGAATATGCGCAGGACACCGGGGTGAGCTTCGGCGTCATGCACTTCTCCATATATGCCGTCGGATGCGAGGATGATTCGGGGATCTCTCCGTGGTTCATACTCGCTGCCGCGATACCTCTGGCGTCCATCATCCTGTTCCTGATCCCCTGGAGAAGGAGACGCAAGGAGGATGAAGAGGACATCTACGAGAACCCGTACGACCCGGACAAGTACACGCGATCGCAATCGAAAGCCCGTTGAAATGAACGTACCAGCTGAGCAAAACAGTGGGGAGGGGGATAGCCCCCTCCCCGGATTTTGAAATCGGTTCTCCGTCCCCAGCCTGATGCAGAGCCTGTTCTTGTCGAGCAGGTCCATCTTCTTGGCGGGGATGGTCTTCTGGAGGCCCTTGTCCAGGTTCTCCGGGGTGCAGAAGGAGGTCTCCTTGAACAGCTTGCCCAGGATGACCATGTTCGCGGCGCCCTTGATGCCAGCGTTCTCCGCGATCTCGGATGCGGGAAGGTAGATGACCTTGACATCGTCCCTGGCGACCTTCTTGGTGATGATCGAGCTGTCAACGATGATGAGCCCTCCGGGGACCACGTCGTTCTCGAACTTCTCGAGGGATGGCAGGTTCATGGCAACCAGTATGTCGGGCTCTGTGACCAGCGGGGACCCGATGGGATCGTCGGACAGGCAGACGCTGCAGTTGGCGGTGCCTCCGCGCATCTCGGGGCCGTAGGACGGGAGCCAGGAGACCTCCATGCCCTCCATGAGGCCGGCGTACGCGATGACCTTGCCGGTGAACAGGATCCCCTGACCGCCGAATCCTGCGAGCAGGATGTTGTGCCCGGTCATTCCTCCCCCTCCTCTCCGACGTCCTTGTAGACGCCCAGCGGGTAGTACGGGAGCATGTTGTCCCTGAGCCACTGCAGGGAGTCCGCAGGGGACATCCCCCAGTTGGTGGGGCAGGTGGAAACGACCTCGATGATGCAGTATCCCTTGCCGGCCATCTGGTACTCAAAGGCCTTCTTGATAGCCTTCTTGGCGGCCCTGACGTTCTTGGGGCAGTCGACGGTGACGCGCTGCGCCAGAGCGACGCCCTTGACGCTGGACAGGAGCTCGCAGACCCTGATGGGGTTCCCGGCGACGGCGGTATCCCTGCCGTAGGGCGTGGTCTGGGTGACCTGCCCGGGCAGGGTGGTGGGGGCCATCTGGCCTCCGGTCATGCCGTAGATGGCGTTGTTGATGAAGATCGCTACGATGTTCTCGCCCCTGGCGGCGGCATGCACGGTCTCCCCCATGCCGATGGCGGCGAGGTCGCCGTCTCCCTGATAGGTGAAAACGACGTTGTCAGGCCTGGCCCTCTTGACGCCTGTTGCGACGGCGGGCGCACGGCCGTGGGGGGCCTGGACCATGTCGCATCCGAAGTAGTTGTATGTGAACACGGAGCAGCCCACAGATGCCACGCCGGTGGCCCTGCCTTCGACTCCGAGCTCGTCAATGACCTCGGCGACCAGCCTGTGGACGATACCGTGGGTGCATCCCGGGCAGTAGTGCAGCGGGACGTCCAGGAGCGCCTTTGGCCTCTCTCCCATTACCTTAGCCATCACAGCTCACCTCCGTCGATCTTGACGATCTGCTGGAGCACTTCCTTCGGGGTGGGGACCACTCCTCCGGTGCGGCCGTAGAAGTGGACCGGCTTCCTCCTGGCGACGATCATCCTGACGTCCTCGACCATCTGCCCCATGTTCATCTCCACCGAGAGGAACGCCTTGGCATGGCCGACGTGCTTCTCGATGGCCTTCTCGGGGAACGGCCAGAGGGTGATGGGCCTTATGAGGCCCGCCTTGATGCCCTGCTTCCTCGCCGCATCGACGGCTGAGTGGGCTATCCTGGAGGACGCGCCGAAGGCGACGAGGATTATGTCCGCGTCATCGACCAGATACTCCTGGGCCCTCTGCTCGGTCTCCTTAATCTTCTCGTACTTCTCGAACCTCTCGAAATTGAGCTTCTCCAGCACAGCGGGGTCGATGTACAGCGAGTTGACGACGTTGTGGGGGCGCTTGCCCTGGTGGCCCCTGACGGACCACTCCTTGTCGTCGGTGGGTTCCTTCGGCTCGGGGAGCACGACGGGCTCCATCATCTGCCCGAGCAGTCCGTCGGACAGGATCATGGTGGGCATGCGGTACTTGTCCCCGAGGTCGAACGCATCGGAGATGAGGTCCACGGTCTCCTGGACGGTGGACGGCGCGAAGACCAGCATGTGGAAGTCCCCGTGGCCGGTGGCCCTGGTGGCCTGGAAGTAGTCGGACTGGGACGGCTGTATCCCGCCGAGGCCCGGGCCTCCCCTCTCGACGTTCACGATGAGGCAGGGCACGTCGGAGCCCGCGATGTATGAGATCCCCTCGGACATCAGGCTGATTCCGGGGGACGACGTGGATGTCATGACCCTGACCCCGGCAGCGCCGGCTCCCAGGACCATGTTGATGGATGCGACCTCGGACTCGGCCTGAAGGTAGACTCCGCCGATCTTGGGCATCCTCTTGGACATGTAGGCCGCGACCTCGGTCTGGGGGGTGATGGGGTATCCAAAGAAGTGCCTGCACCCGGCCGCGATGGCGGCCTCGGCTATGGCTTCGTTCCCCTTCATGAGTACCTTCTCGGACATCACTCCACCTCCACCCTGATGGCGCAGTCCGGGCACATGATGGTGCACGACCCGCACCCTATGCATTTCCCAGCATCGGTTACGTGGGCGGGGTGGTACCCCTTGCTGTTAGTAATGGAGTGGTCCAGTTCAAGGATCTCCTTCGGGCAAGCGATGACGCACATCTCGCATCCCTTGCATCTGTCATTGTCAACAGTGACCTTCGGCATCGGATTCAGCCTCTTCCCATGGTGCCTTGACTAAGACACGCACGCGATAGTAATCTGGAATCCTATTTAAGATGTCCACTCCAACGGGAACAGTATGGAAAATGATAGGAAGGCCAGTGAGCTCCGACACCCTCTCCGCGAACGGGACGGAGTTCAGGACGGTGTCGGCGGTGGTCTGCTGCTTCAGATGGGAGTTGTTCGCGATACAGGTGGCCCTGATGCGTGCCGCGGACTCTATCTCCCTTAGGATCTCCACCGACTCCTCGGGGGTGGTGGTCTGGCTCCTGTACTTGTTGACCACGTAGATGACCTCGGGAGCGGACCCCGAGACCTGCTTGGCGTAGACCCCCAGCGCCGTGGCGCCGGCGTCGTCCCCTCCGACGTCTATGATGACCCTCCCGTCCTCCGCGATGGCGTCCCCGATCATCGGGGGCAGAGATGGTGTGTCGAGGTTAGAATTGGCGAAGTTCGGGCCGATTACCCTGATTCCCTTCGCCTCCAGCTCCCCGGCATGGTCGGACGAGCGGAAGTACGGGTTGACGATGTCCATGTCGATGAGCGTGACCCTCTCCCCGGCCTCCGCGGCATCAAGTGCCAGATTCAGCGAGAGGTTGGTCTTTCCGGTGCCGTAGTGGCCGCAGACGACTGTGACGCGCTTGCGCAGGACGCTCATGCTCCGCTGTAACAGGTGCGCATATTTAGGGGAGATGCATCCCTTTCTTCATCTATTTACTGATATAATGGTAGTGAGGACCGACGGCCGACATTTTGGGACATAGCCACATCGATGTTCATTAACATTCATTGACATACAATTTTTAGGGTAGAATGGAGCTCAAATGCACCTTTGCGAGCATCGATGAAGAGCGCTCTGATGGTAAACTATAAAAAATATCTCGCATACGGGCACACAGGCGATATAAATGGCCGACAAGAACAAGCTTGGAAAAAGGATTTGCAAGTACCGCGAACAGATGGGGCTCTCCCAGGAGCAGCTTTCCATTAACTCCGGTCTTAGCATCGAATCCATCAGGGAATACGAAGAGGGAATTGCTTATCCACCCATCGGCTCCCTTATTAGGCTTGCTCGCGCGCTCGGCCAGAGGGTCGGAACCTTCACCGACGACCAGTTCACCCCCGATCCGATCGTGGTCAGGAAGGACGAGAGGGTCGAGGAGGCATCCTCACACGGCGACAAAGGGAACTACGAGTACTTCCCGCTCGGCAGCGGAAAGACCGACAGGCACATGGAGCCCATGTTCATCCGCGTCGGAGAGTCCGAGGAGCACGAGCTCAGCGCCCACGAGGGAGAGGAGTTCATCGTCGTCGTGACGGGCAAGATCCAGTTCATCTACGGCAAGGAGGAGAGGATCCTCTTGCCCGGAGACAGCGCGTACTACAACTCGGTCGTCCCGCACTACGTCGGGGCGGTCGACGGGCCCGCGGAGATCTACGCGGTCCTGTACACCCCCATGTGAGGTGGCAGCATGGTCTGCATACCTAGAAAAGAGATCACCAGCGACGAGAGGCTGGGCGACCTGCTGGACAAATGCATAAGGAACCACCCCGATAACGATGCCATCGTCTACGTGGACAGGGAGCTCAGGCTCTCCTGGGCCCAGTGGGGCCTGGAGGTCGACAGGGTGGCCAAGGGCCTGATGGCCATGGGGGTCCAGAAGGGCGAGAAGGTCGCTGTATGGGCGACGAACGTCCCCGATTGGATCACCCTGATGTTCGCCACGGCGAAGATCGGCGCGATCCTGCTCACGATCAACACTAACTACCAGTCCTCAGAGCTGGACTACGTCCTGAAGCAGTCGGACATGGAAACCCTGTTCCTCATCGACGGCGTCAGGGACGTCGACTACGTCCAGACCGTCTACGACCTGGTCCCCGAGCTGAAGACTCAGCCCAGGGAGAACTTCCACAGCGAGACGTACCCCCACCTCAAGAGGGTCGTCTTCCTGGGGCCCGTCAAGCACCGCGGCATGTACTCCATGAACGAGGTCAAGTCCCTGGCCGTCCAGATCGACGACGACGAGTACCAGGCCCGCAAGGACTCCGTGGACGTCCACGACGTCACCATGATGCAGTACACCTCCGGGACCACCGGGTTCCCCAAGGGAGTAATGCTCACGCACTTCAACATCGCCAACGACGGATACTGGCTGGGCGCCAACATGAACTACGGCCCCACCGACCGCCTGTGCATCAACGTGCCGCTGTTCCACTGCTTCGGATGCGTCCTGGGAGTGATGGCGTGCATCAACCACGGCGTCACCATGTGCTTCTGCGAGGTGTTCGACCCCATCAAGGTCATGACCACGATCGAGGAGGAGCGCTGCACGTCCGTCTACGGCGTCCCCACGATGTTCATCAACATCCTGAACCACAAGCTGTTCAGCAAGTTCGACTTCAGCAGCCTGAGGACCGGCATCATGGCCGGGTCCCCCTGCCCCATCTCCGCCATGGAGGAGGTGGTCGAGAAGATGAACATGAGGGAGATCACCATCGTCTACGGCCTGACCGAGGCGTCCCCCGGCATGACGCAGACCACCTACGACGAGCCCTCCCTGGAGAAGAAGTGCTCCTCGGTCGGGAAGAAGCTGCAGGGCGTCGACACCGTCATCCTGGACCCGGAGACCTACGAGCCCTGCCCTGACGGCGTCATCGGCGAGTTCTGCTGCAAGGGCTACAACGTCATGAAGGGCTACTACAAGATGCCCGAGGAGACCGCCAAGGTCATCGACTCCAACGGCTACCTGCACTCCGGGGACCTGGGATACAGGGACTCCGAGGGCTACTTCTACGTCACCGGGAGGATCAAGGACATGATCATCCGCGGAGGAGAGAACATCTACCCCAAGGAGGTCGAGGACTTCCTCTACCACTGCCCGGGCATCAAGGATGTCCAGGTCGTGGGAGTCCCCAGCGCGAAATACGGCGAGCAGCCGGGCGCCTTCATCGTGAAGCACCCCGGCTACGAGGACATGACCGAGCAGGACGTCATGGACTTCTGCCGCGGCAAGCTGGCGTGGTACAAGACCCCCAAATACGTCGCATTCGTCGACGACTTTCCAATGAACGCAGCCGGGAAGATCCTGAAGTACGAGCTGCGCAACATGGCCCACAAGCTGTGGCCGGACGCGTGATATCATGGTAGAGCCAATCATATCGGAAGTAGCGGAGCGTGTCAAAGCCCTCCGCGAGATGTGTGACATCTCCGTCGAGGAGATGGCCGAGGTGGTCGGGAAGACCCCCGAGGAATACAAGGTCTACGAGACCGGGGAGCTGGACTTCTCGTTCACGTTCCTTTACAAGATAGCGGAGAGATGCGGGGTCGACATGGTCGAGCTGCTGACGGGCGAGAAGCCCCACCTCAGCGAGTGCACCTACGTCAAGAACGGACAGGGCCTCCCTATGAAAAGGCGCCTGGGCTTCCAGTACCTGCACCTCGGATACACCCTGAAGGACAGGCTGTCCGAGACCTTCGTGGTCACCGCCCCCTACATCGAGGGCGACAACGACGAGAACGTCCACCTGTCCTCCCATGCCGGCGACGAGTTCGACTACGTCCTAGAGGGGACCATGAGGTTCGTCCACGGGGGCCACTTCTACGACCTGGGCCCCGGCGACTCCGTGTACTACAACAGCGGCGTGCCCCACGGCATGTACGCCACATCGAAGACCGGATGCAGGTTCATCGCATCAGTCATGAAAGGTAGAGAGCAATGAGGGGAATCAACGAGAGGTACATCGAGGAGACCCTCGACGAGGACGGGAGGCTCGTTAAGCTGGACTACCGCTACCCCGACAACTTCAACTTCGGGTACGATGTCGTCGATGACATCGCAGCCCACGAGCCCGACAGGCTGGCCATGATCTGGACCAACCCCAAGGGCGAGGAGCGGAGGTACACCTTTGGTGACATCAAGAGGCTGTCCGACAAGGCTGCCAACTACTTCCTGTCCCTCGGGATCAAGAAGGGCGACCCCGTGCTCACAATCCTCAAGCGCCACTACCAGTTCTGGTACGTGTCCGTGGCCCTGCACAAGATCGGCGCCGTCATGGTGCCCGCCACGTTCATGCTCACCAAGGGCGACGTGGAGTACAGGGTCAGGTCCGCCTCCATCAAGGCGGCGATCTGCACCGACATGAACGGCGTCTGCGATGCCGTGGACTCCGCCGAGGACATCCCCACGCTGGAGATCAAGATGATCGTCAACTCCGGTCGCGACGGCTGGCTCCAGTTCGACGAGGGCATGGAGAAGGCCTCCGACAAGCTCGATAGGATCGAGACGAACGTGCACGAGCCCCTACTCATGTACTTCTCCTCAGGGACCAGCGGGTACCCCAAGATGGTCATGCACGACCACCTCTACAGCCTGGGCCACCTGTCCACCGCCAAATACTGGCAGAACGTGGACCCCGAGGGGATACACCTGACCATCGCCGACACCGGATGGGGCAAGGCCGTCTGGGGCAAGCTCTACGGCCAGTGGCTGATGGAGGCCGCGGTCTTCGTCTACGACTACGAGAAGTTCGAGCCCCATGAGATCCTGTCCATCATCGAGAAGTACAGGATCACCTCGCTGTGCTGCCCGCCTACCATGTTCAGGATGTTCATCAACGCCGGCCTGGAGGGGCACGACCTGTCGTCCCTCAAATACTGCTGCATCGCGGGAGAGGCCCTGAACCCGGACGTCTTCGAGAACTGGCTGAAGGCCACCGGGATCAAGCTGATGGAGGGATTCGGCCAGACCGAGACCACCTGCACCATCTTCAACATCCGCGGGATGGAGCCGAAGCCCAGCTCCATGGGGAAGCCGTCGCCGCAGTACGAGGTCAAGGTCGTCGACGACAAGGGCAACGAGTGCCCCGCAGGAGAGACCGGCGAGATCATCATCAGGTGCGACCCCAGACCCCCGGGCCTCATGATGTGCTACTACAGAAACGAGGAGAAGACCGCCAAGGCGATGAGGGATGGCTGGTTCCACACCGGCGATGTCGCCTGGGTGGACGAGGACGGCTACTACTGGTACGTCGGCAGGAACGACGACGTCATCAAATCGTCGGGCTACAAGATCAGCCCGTTCGAGATCGAATCCGTGCTGGTCACCCACCCCGCGGTGCTGGAGTGCGCCGTCACCGGAGTCCCCGACCCCGTGAGGGGACAGCTCGTCAAGGCCACCGTCGTGCTAAAGGCGGGCTACCAGCCCTCCGACGAGCTCAAGAAGGAGCTGCAAGATTTCGTCAAGCATGAGACCGCACCTTACAAGTACCCGCGCGCAATGGAGTTCGTCAGCGAGCTGCCCAAGACGGTCAACGGGAAGATACAGCGCGCGGCCATCAGGAAAAGGGACGAGCAATGAGCGAGCAAGTCAAGAGGACCTTCACCACCAGGACGCCGGACAAGCCCGGTGCATTCATGCAGGCATGCAAGGCGATAGGCGATCACGGAGGCAACATAACCCGCGTCAGCTACAAGAGGGGCGCCCTCAACCTCTTCATCGAGGTAATGGGCACCAAAGAGCAGCTGCGCGCCATCGAGCAGGACCTGGGCCAGATGGCCTACGTGAGCCTGGATGCGGTGGAGCCGACCGTCCTCGTGATGGAGGTGAAGATCCCGGACACCCCCGGTTCCCTGCTCCCGGTTCTGGAGGCCATCAGCAGGTACGAGGTCAACATATCGTATCTGAACTCCAGGGCCGACGAGAACGCCGACCACCAGTTCTTCAACATCGGGATGGAGGTCAAGGACCCTGTCAGCGCGAAGAGGATACTGGACGAGGTGTCCGGCCTGTACATGCTCAACGTCTCATCCTACAACGGATCTGACGCAGACCTGGACTGCACGGTCAAGTACATCCGCCTGGCCAACAAGATCCAGAAGCTGTTCAGCCTCGGCGACGACAGGGCGGTGGAGTTCATCTCCGAGTGCAGGGACGTGGCATCCCTCATGAAGAGCAGGGGCCAGTCCCCCGACGGCGTCCTCGACAGCATCCTGAAGCTGGCCGAGTTCATCGCGTTCCACCGCGACCTCAACTTCAAGCCCAGGATCACCAAGCAGGCGCTCACCCCCGTGACGGACCTGGTGGTCGTCGAGCCGCCCTGCGGCAGCAACACCTACATACTGAGGAACGGCGACGACCTGCTGTTCGTCGACACCGGCATGGGCATCTTCTCCGACGAGATGATAACCGAGCTCTGGGAGATGTTCCCAGCGTTCTTCAGCATGGGCAAGACCATCCTCGTCACCCACGCCGACGCGGACCGCTGCGGCCTGCTCTCGGTCATCGAGAACGCCAGGATAATCGTCAGCGCCAAGGCCGAGGCCAGGCTCTACGACATGGCCGTCCCCGTCGGGGACGAGGACCCCTACAACTACTGCTACGCCCGCCTCAGCAGGATAATCACCGATTACGTGCCCCCGGAGAGGTCCCTCGTGGAGGTCATCGGAGGCGCCCCCGAGGAGCACGACGGGTTCAAGCCACTGGGGAAGGTCCCCTTCGGCGACCTGGTGCTGGAGGTCCTGGAGGGCCCCGGCCTAAGGACCCGCGGAGAGATGGTGGTCCTGTGCAGGCAGCCCAGGCTCCTGTTCACCGGCGACATCTACTGCAACACCGATGACGTCATCCCGGAGAGGGCCGAGTTCAACAGCATCGCCCCGTTCGTCCCCAAGGACCCGGAGAAGGACCTGGCCGCCCTCGAGGACACCCGCTCCAAGCTCGGAGAGGTCATGGACTCCGTGGGCAGGGACGGCATGATCGTCTGCGGCGGACATGGAAGCATAAGGAGGCTCCGATCATGAACGGCATTTCCGAGATCTCCCAGCGCATCATGGCCATGCGCGAGCTCTGCGGCATCACCACGGCCGAGATGGCGGACGCCACCGGTCTCGCCGAGGACCAGTACATAAAGTGCGAGCAGGGGTCGGTCGACTTCCCCTTCTCATTCATCTCCAAATGCGCCGACCGCTTCGGCATCGACGCGGTCGAGCTCATCACCGGCGAGAACCCCCGCCTCAAGGGCTACGTGGTCACCCACGACGGCATGGGCCTGCCCGTCCAGAGGTTGAGCGGGTTCGACTACCGCCACCTGGCCCCGTACTTCGCCGACAAGGCCGCCGACCCGTTCCTGGTCAGGGCCCCGTACGTCGAGGAGGACCAGGAGGGCGAGATCCGCACCGATTCCCATGAGGGACAGGAGTTCGACTACATCGTCTCCGGCAGCCTCAGGTTCGTCTACGACGGCCACGAGGAGAACCTCATCGCCGGGGATTCCGTGTACTTCGACGCCACCAAGCCCCACGGCATGGCCGCCACCAGCAAGGACGGCTGCGAATACATCGCCATCATCATGAGAGGGGGGAAGAGCCGATGGTTAGGGACATCAACCTGCGCTACGTCGACGAGACGTACGACGAGAACGGCCTGCTCAAGACGTACAGCGTCCACTACCCCAGCGACTTCAACTTCGCCTACGACATCGTGGACGACATCGCGATCAACGATCCCGACAGGAGGGCACTGCAGTGGTGCGACGACCGCGGCCACGAGAGGATGTTCACCTTCGCCGACATCAAGAGGCTGTCCGACAAGACCGCCAACTACCTGACGTCCAAGGGCATCAGGAAGGGGGACATGGTCCTGGCCGTGCTGAAGCACAACTACCAGTTCTGGTACGTCTCCATCGCACTGCACAAGATGGGCGCCGTGCTGATCCCCGCGACGTTCATGCTCAAGAAGCACGACATCGAGTACAGGGTCAGGTCGGCCGGCATCAAGGCCGCCATCGTCACCTCCGACGCCCCCGTGTGGCAGGAGTTCGACATAGCCGAGGACATCCCCTCGCTCCAGTTCAAGTGCATGACCAACTCCCAGTACAACGGGCCCTGCCCCCCTGGCTGGGACGACTTCGATGCCGGCGTGGAGGCCGCATCCGAGGAGTGGACGAGGGTCCCCACCCATGTGAAGGACATGATGCTCATCTACTTCACATCCGGGACCTCCGGCAACCCCAAGATGGCCGTCCACGACCACTCGTACCCCATCGGGCACATCCTGACCGCCAAGCATTGGCACTGCGTCGTCCCCGACGGCCTCCACTGGACCGTCGCCGAGACCGGCTGGGCCAAGAACGCCTGGGGCAAGCTGTACGGCCAGTGGATCATGGAAGCGGGGCTGTTCGTGTACGAGCACGAGAAGTTCGACCCCGTGGCCGTGCTGAACCTCATCGAGAAGTACAGGATCACGACGTTCTGCTGCCCGCCCACCATGTTCAGGATGTACTGCAACGCCGGCCTGGAGGGACACGACCTGTCGTCGCTGACCCACACCAACATCGCCGGCGAGGCGCTCAACTCCGACACGTTCGAGAAATGGTACGCCGCCACCGGCCTGAAGCTCATGGAGGGCTTCGGCCAATCCGAGACCACCGTCCTCGTGGGCAACCTGAGGGGCATGACGCCCAAGCCCGGATCCATGGGGAAGCCGTCGCCGCAGTACAGGGTCGAGATCCTGGACGAGGACGGCAAGCCCTGCCCGCCCAGCAAGGTCGGGGAGATCTGCATCGGCATCGACCCGCACCCCGCGGGCATCTTCGTCGGATACCTGCACGACAGGCAGAAGACCAGGGCCACGCTGTTCGGCGGGTACCACCACACCGGCGACCTCGCCTGGAAGGACGAGGACGGCTACTTCTGGTACGTCGGCAGGAACGACGACGTCATCAAGTCCTCCGGATACAGGATCAGCCCGTTCGAGATCGAGTCCGTGCTGATGACCCACCCCTGCTGCCTGGAGTGCGCCGTCACAGCGGTCCCCGACCCCGTCAGGGGCCAGATCGTCAAGGCCACCATCGTCCTCAGGGACGGCTTCGAGGGCACGGACGAGCTGAAGAAGGAGCTCCAGAACTACGTCAAGCACGAGACCGCCCCCTACAAGTACCCCAGGGCGGTAGATTTCGTGAAGGAGCTTCCCAAGTCCATCTCGGGCAAGGTCAAGAGGGTCGACATCCGCAACAGGGACAAGGCCCTCGCGGAGCAGAACAAACAGTGAAGGCCTTGACCCCTCCGGGGGGCGGCCGTTTTCCCCTTATTCGCCGAGGGACACGGATTCCTCGGCGGCCTTTATACACGCGAGCAGGTCGTCCGCCGTGTTGCGCATGGTGCCAGCCTTATCTGACGATATCCTGAAGAGCAATGTGCATCCGCGCATCTCCGATTCCACGTAGCCGTCGTTGTCCGGGGCCACGGCAGCGAGCACCGCTTTCGCGGTACGCTCGTCCGGATAATCGATCTGCAGATCCATCGACAGCATGCCATGTGAATCCCCCATCGCGTAGAAAACCCTGTCGCGGGACGCGCTTCACCAGCTCGGCATAGGCTGTCGCCGTTGATTCATCATCCGAGAGATTGAAGGCATAGAGGTTTCCGTCCACCCAGAACGTGATGCACATCTTCTCCGAAGCGTACGACGCGAGCTGGTACCTCAGGTAGTTCCCGGGATCGAAGAAGTCCGTCTTGTAGGTCCCGCTGCATATCTTGGGCGTGGCGTATCCTGCGATGCGGCTGCCCTTATCGAAGTCCGGATACAGTGCCAGCTCCTCGATTTCATGGTACTTGAAGGACCAGTGCTCCATGGGCGCGTCGACGGTGAACCCATCTTCGCCGAACTCCACCTCCACCCCGTACACCGACCCCTCCGCCATCAGCATCGAGGGCACCACGGCGACGACCGACATGCCGATGACCAGCGTGACCGTCATCCCTGCGGTCAGTTCGGGCATCTTCCTGACGCGTCCCGGACGGCCGAAGGCGAGGGGCAGCAGGAAACACGCGACGGCGACCGCTATCCCGACAATAGTGACGTAGATGCCTATCGAGCTCATAGCGATGAATGAGATGGAGAGCATCAGCACGGCGGAACCGAGGGACATCCCGAGCCCGAACATGCACATGAGGTCGCCAATCTCCGACTCAGAGTACTTCGAGAAGTCGACACCGTTGATCCAGCGGCTGCCGGTCCTCTCCTTCGCCATATAGAATCCGAGGCACATCATGGGGTAGAAGATCCACACAGCTATCAGCGGGAGGAACCAATCTTCGATAGTGAGAATCGCGATGACCGTGCAGACGGCAGGAATGACAACCGCCAGTGCGGCCATCGTCGCGCCGAACCGATTCATAGACGAATGTCCTCTTTTATGCAATATAAATTTAGCGGATTCACTATCGTTAAATACAACTTTCCGAGTAGCCTGGAGCATGGACCTATCCATCCTCTGGGTCGTAGCAGCCGGACTCCTGGAGCCCGTTTGGGTCTATTCGCTCAAGCGGTACAATGCATCGAAGAACATACTCTGGGGCCTCGTCGTCCTCGCGTTCATGTTCATCGGGCCGATGATGCTGTCCATGGCCACCGAGGGCGAGCTGCAGGTCAGCATCGCCTACGCTGTATGGGTAGGGGTCGGCATGGTGATGACCACCCTCCTGGGAAGGTTCGTTTACCACGAGAAGATGAACAGGATGGTCTACGTCTTCATCGCGATGATCCTCGTGGGGGTCGTCGGACTGGATCTGGTGGTAGGATGAACGCGGCATGGATATGGGTCATCCTCGGCGGCATAGTCGAGGCGATATACACGACATTCATGGGGCTCGCGGGAGGCCTGTCCGACCTCGCCTACACCATTCTGGGCCTGGGATTCAGCATCGTCGGGACGGTGCTCCTGAACGGCGGCCTCAAGAGGGGGCTCCCAGTGGGCCCCAGCTACGCCGTGTGGGTTGGCATCGGGGTCGGAGGCGCGGCCATAGCGGACATCTTCGTGTTCGAGAACGGTCTCCCGGTGCTCGGGTACATGTTCCTTGCGCTGGTACTCGGCGGAGTCGTGGGCATCAACCTCAAGACCGATGCCATGGACGAGCTGCCCCCGGACGCGCCGAAGGACAGCTGATTCCCAGAAAACCGAAAGGTAATGCCCCCTCCCTGGAGGGAGGGGGATCTTGTTTAACACGCGAAGTACCCGTACTTCCGGAGCATGCGCTTCTTGACGAGGTGCGACCCGAAGAAGTAGACGCATGCGATGAACGGCATCCACAGCATGAACAGCGGGGCTATGCCGAAGAACTCGCTGGCGAACAGGTCCTGCGGGAACGACGATATGGCCTCCCACAGACCTCCCGAGAACGGCAGCAGCGTCCCCACTATCAATGCCAGTATCGCGGACACCACCAGCGCCTTGCACGACCAGGACTGGAAGAACGGCAGCTTGTTGGTGCGCACGATGTGGATCGCCCATACCTGCATCCAGTACTGCTCGATGACCCATATGCCCTGGAACCAGGCCTCGACGTTGGTGCCGCTGAGGTCCTCCCTCGAGAGGATCAGGGACGCCACGTTGTCGTAGGTGCCTGCGGCGAAGATCACGGCGCCGTCGCCATCGACGACGTCGATCATGGTCATGGACGAGAACACCACGAAGATCATGAACGCCCAGGTCATCAGGTCGGTGACAGGGCACATGGGGCCGTAGTGGAACATGACGTTCTTTAGATTGACCGCATCCCATTTCCTGGGCTCCTTGACGAACTCGTCCTCGACCTTGTCCCACGGGATTATCAGGCAGGCGAAGTCGTTGATCAGGTTGAATATCAGGATCATCAGCGCGCCGATGGGCTCGAAATTGAACAGCAGGGTGGCGATGATCAGGGAGAACATGTAGCCGAAGTTGATCGAGCCGATCATCTTCACGTACTTGATGGAGTTGACATAGACCTTCCTGCCCTCGATGGCCCCGGTCTTGAGTATCCCGAGGTCCTTCTCCAGCAGGATCATGCTGGCCGTCTCCTTGGCGATATCGGTTCCGGTGTCGACCGAGATGCTGACGTCGGCGTTCTTCATGGCGACGACGTCGTTGATTCCGTCGCCCATCAGACCGACGGTATGGCCGTTGGCCCTCAGGGCCAGCACTATGCGCGACTTGTTGTCGGGGTCGAGCTGCGCGAAGATGCTGCACCCCTCCACGGCCTCCCTGAGCTCCTCGTCCGACATGGCGTCGATCTGGGGCCCGGTGAGGAACTCGTCGCTGGGGATGCCTATCTGGCTGCAGACGTTCTTGGACACGTACTGGTTGTCCCCGGTGAGGACCTTGACGGCTATCCCGTACTCCGCAAGGTCCTTGATGGCCTGCTCCGCGGACCTCTTGACCGGATCGGTGAACACCATCATCCCGGCGATGATCTGATCGACCTCGTCGGCCTCCGTGTACTCGGTCTTCTCCGACGGATAGTACCTGTGCGTGACCGCGAGGACGCGGTAGCCCCTGATGGAGTACCACTCCACGAGGCCCATGATCTCGTTGACCTTCTGGGGGGTCAGGGGCTGGATGTCCCCGTTCTCGTCCAGGTAGCTGCTGGACACGGAGAGGATCTCCGGGATGGCACCCTTGGTGATCATCAGGTTGACGTGCTCGTCCTTCCTGACGACGACGGTTGTCCTCCTGCGGGTGAAGTCGAACGGGACGTCCGCGACGTACTCGTATGCGTCCCTCTCCTCCTCGATGCCCCTCTCGGCGGCGTACTCATCGATGGCCCAGTCGATCTGGTTCGTGGCGGACTTGAGGTTCCAACTGTTGATGGCGCTGAAGAGCTCAACCTTCCTGCTCGGGTTGCCGTAGATGTCGCTGCACCTGTCGACAGTAATCCTGTTCTCGGTCAGCGTGCCGGTCTTGTCCGAGCAGAGCACGTCCATGGCGCCGAAGTTCTGGATGGCGGTGACGTCCTTGACGATCACCTTGTTCTTCGACATGTCTATGGCGCCCTTCGCCAGGTTCGTGGATACTATGGTGGCCAGCATCTCCGGCATCAGGCCGATGGCCAGGGTGATGGCGAAGATCAGGGCCTCCAGCCCGTACTCGAAGAAGTCCCCGCCGTTCAGGTAGCCCTTGGCCACCATGATGATGAACACAGGCGGGACGGTGTAGAACATCAGCTTCAGCAGGACGTTCACGATGGCCTTGGAGCCCTTGTCGTAGGTCGTCTTGCCCTTGTTCCTCGAGAGCGTCTCGGCCATGGAGCCGAAGACGGTCTCGTCGCCCACGGAGACGACGACGGCCTCCGCGGACCCGGACACCACGCTGGTGCCCATGAAGGCGAGGTTGTTGCAGCCCAGGATATTGCCCTCCACAGGCTTGGCCTCGGCGAACTTGGTCGCTGCCATGGACTCGCCGGTGAGGGCGGACTGGTCGACCTTGAGGTGGTTCGACTGTATGATCCTGACATCGGCGGGGATCATGTCCCCGGTGTCCAGGATGATGATGTCGCCGACCACGAGCTCCTTGGAGTCGATCTCGGACTCCGTGCCCTCGCGGCGGACCGTGATGATGGTTGTGACCATGCTGACCAGCTTGGACGCCGCCTTGCTGCTGCGCGTCTCCTGGATAAACGTCATGGTACCGCTGACGAGGATCAGCGTGGTCAGGATGATGAAGTAGAAGATGTCGGGGTCCAGGACCATCCAGAGGACGTCGATGACCGCAAGGCAGATGATGAAGATGTTGACGAATGAGTGGTAGAGCCTCTTGAGGACCACGTGCTTGTTGTGGTTCGTGACCTCATTCTTGCCGTACTTGATGCGCGAGGTCGTGATCTCCTCGTTGTAGTGGCCCTCGGGCCTGCTATCGTAACCGCTGACGACGGTTTCCGCATCCTGCTCCGCGGCCTGCCTCATTCTCTGTTCCGAAGACACCGAACCGGTTACCACGAGAGGGTGGATGGGGTTCCCATAAAAAAAGTACCCCCGCCTACAACACTGACGGCGGGGGCTGTGGAAAATGTTGTGGCCTCGCTCGGAGGGCTTCTCCTCGGCCGGGGTTTCTGCAGGCGCTTCCTCAGCAGGAGCCTCTGCAGACGCTTCCTCGGTGGAGGCATCGTCTGTGACCTTGGCGGCCTTCTCAATGATCTTCTCGGTGGCCATCGCATCGCGCTCCTCCTTGATCTCGGACTTCTTGACGCCGGCCTCGACCCTCTTCTCGCCCACGGCGGCGTGGGCCTTGTCGGACCTCTCCTGCATCGCGGCCTTCCTCTCGGCCTCCTTGGCCTCCCTGGCCTCCTGCCTCATCTTGGCCTTGTGCTCCTTCTCGGCGGCCTTGCGCTTGCGGATCTGCTCCTTCAGCTCGGCCTTAGCGGCGGCCTGCTGGTCCTTGGGGAGCTTCTTGATCTCCTCCTTGCGCTTCTCCTCGGCGTGCTTGGCCTTCCAGTGCTCGTCCTCGATCTTGTTCTTGGCGTCCTCTTCCGCCTTCTTCTTCTCGTTGGCAATCTTGGCGTGCCTGGCGGTCGCTTTCGCGTCGTCTCCTTTGGACTCTACGATCTTGGCCATGGTGAACCTTCCTATGCCAGGGGAATCATCGACGTTGTATAAAAAAACGAAGAAAAAGCGGTTTGAGGGGCCGGGTCCCCCGGCCCCGGGATCGCTGGTTGGACTTCCAGAGACCGTGCTTGTTGCAGTACTCGACGGCCACAATCTTGGACGCATCGGTCTTGAAGAACGCCTCGGGCGCGTCGCCGGGCTTGAGGTACTTCCTCATGATGACCCCGTCCGCGCAAATCTGGATGTAGACGATGTAATGGTCCTCGACCATGGGGTGGGCGGTCTCCTTGCCGACCTTCACCAGCACTCCGCCGGCCTGCTTCTCGATGTAGGGGACGTGCTTCTCCTTGACGAAGTCCTCGGTCTTGGGCTCGACGAGGACCATGGGGGCCCCGCAGCAGGTGGGGATGCAGCAGTCCTCGAAGACGATCTCGACGGCGGTGCTGCATTTGGAACATTTGTAGATCTTTGGCATGATGCTTACCTCGCGCCTGGATTGATTCTGGAATTTATAACGGTTGGCAGTACCGGCGCGGAAGGAGCCCACGGGCCTGTTGGCCTGGCGGCGTGTCACGAGTCGATATGGTTATATGCCATGATAATATCTGGAGAATTATGATAATGACGGGAGAGATGATAATCGACACGATGGAGTCCTACGAGCAGCCCCGCCTGAAGCTCGCCAGAGACGCCAAGAAGGGGAAGTACATCAGGCTCAAGAGGAACCTGTACTGCGACGATCCGAATATGTCGCCTATGTCGCTGGCACAGGCAATCTACGGCCCGTCGTACATATCGTTCGACTTCGCCCTATCGCTCTACGGACTGATCCCGGAAGCAGCCAAGAACATCACCTGTGCCACATACAACAAGCGCCGCGATAAGGCGTTCGACACCGATTTCTGCACCTATTATTATACGGATGTCCCGGCAAGTGTATTCAATTTGGGAGTCGCATACGAGAACGTGGACGGATACAACATCAGCATCGCCTGCCGGGAGAAGGCCCTTTGCGACAAGCTCTACAAGCTCCCGCCGTGCGCTAGCAGGTCCGAGTTCGAGACCCTGATGTTCGATGACCTCCGCGTATTCGATGACGCCTTGGACGATCTCGACAGACAGACACTATCGGAACTGAACCAATCGTACAAGTGCAGGAATGTCACCATGCTCGACCGCCTCGTCAGGGGGGATGCCAGCTGATAACCCCTCTGAAGAGCCTGATGGAGGGCAGACCCCGGGACACAGTGAGCCTGATCAATGCAGCCAGGGAAATCTCCCAGGAGATCGCACTGTGCGGCCTGTCCCGCGGCGGATTTTTCGATGTGGCAGCGTTCCAGGGAGGCACCTGCCTCCGCATATTCCATGGGCTGGACCGCTTCTCGGAGGACCTGGACTTTGGACTCACGGACCCCGGAGCATCGTTCGACATCAGGAAGTACGCACCGTACATAGAGAACGAGTTCGGATCCCACGGCCTCGATGTGCACCCCATGATCAGGGAGGTCGAGGGCGGCAATATCACCGGATGCATGATGAAGGGCAACCTCCGCGACATCCTCAAGCAGTTCGGAGCCTCCGATGATGAGATGAGGCTCATCCATCCCGACACACTGCTACGCATAAAGATGGATGTGGACACCGACACCCCGGACGGGTTCCAAGTGGAGCACGTCTATAAGGGGGTCCCGTTCTGCTATCCAGCCACGCTTATGAATATCCATACGCTCTTCGCCGGCAAGACATCCGCCACCATATGCAGGCACTGGGGAAAGAGGTTCAAGGGACGCGACCTCTTCGACTTCGAATGGTACGTGAACAATGGCATCTCACTCAATAAGGAATTCCTGAAGTCCAATCTCGTCAGGGACGGTCGCCTTTCCGAGAGCGAAGAGCTCGACTACGATACCCTTCAGCGCATCCTACGCGACCGCTTCGAGGAGATTGACTACGATTCCGCCAGAGAGGATGTGAGGTCTTTCGTCCTCTCGGGCAGCAGGGACTTCGACCGCTGGAATGCAGATCATTTCATCGAGCTCGGCTCCAGGATAAAGATGGTATGATGTGTAAATAAATTACAATCATACTTCTCAAACCCTTTCCAATTTTACAATTATTTTTTACAAAAATTGTAATGTATATATATCATAAAATCATATCAACATGCATGGAGCACAGCACATCGAATCTGGGGGAGACCATCAAGAAGAAGCTCTCCATCTCCGATCTGGCTGATGCCTTCGGCATCTCCAGGCCGACCCTCTACAGGTACATAGAGTACTACGAGTCCGAAAGGAGGGACAGCATCCCGGAGCACATCGCAATGTATTTCGACTATATCTCCGCAGAGGACGTCGACGGAAACGATGCCCGCGTAAGGCTGGTATCGATGAGGAAAGACAGCAATGCCCACTTCACCAACAACTCGAAAAGGCCCATAGCCACCTACAGGCCTGCCCCGCCCACTGCGTCCAACGAATGGAGGGACGGTGACATCAAGACCATCTCCGTCACCAAGGACGGGAAAACAATGGTGGTCTTCGAAGGGGGGTTCGATCCCCGTTACAACCTGATCCTCTCGATGAAGGTATCCGGGGAGCTGTACCCCATCGGGGAGTACAAGCACAAGGAATCCAAGGGATTCTTCATCATAGACGATATCGTCCCCTGCAAGGACCTTTTCTACGAGGTCTCGTACTACGATGGTGTCGAGCGCAAGAGCTCCGGCCACCACCCCTTGGGAGGTGACCTCCGATGAGGTTCCTCCATGTTTCCGACCTCCACCTCGGCATCAGGCTGGGGGACAGGAACCTGGCCGAGGACCAGAAGCACATGATCGACGAGATCGTCAGGATCGCAGTGGAGAAGAAGGTCGACGGGGTGATCATCGCCGGGGACATCCTGGATGACGGCAACAGCGCTTCCCAGGAGACCACGAAGCTCCTAGACGGCCTCTTCGTCGCCCTGGCGGACAACGACCTTGAGACCTACGTCATAGCGGGAAATCACGATTCGGATACCAGGCTCGAGTACGCCAAGGACTTCTTCTCGACCAGGGGCATCCACATCGTCGGCGTCTTCACCGGGGAAGCGGTCAGGTACTCCCGCCAGGACGGGGACGTCCCCGTGGACATCTACCTCCTCCCGTTCATCAAGCCCGTCCATGCGCGCAAGGCTTTCCAGGATGAGTCCATCACGGATTACGAGAGCGCAGTCAGGGCAGCCATAGCCCACTCCGAGTTCGTCGACGGCCACAAGAGGATCCTCGTGACGCACCAGTTCGTCACGGGGAACAGCGGAGGCCCCGAGACCCGCGGCTCCGAGAAGGTGTACGTCGGCGGCACCGAGAACGTCAGCTACACAGCCTTCGACGGTTTCGACTACGTCGCCCTGGGGCACATCCACTCCCATCAGCACATGGGCAGGGACGCCGTGGTGTACAGCGGCACCCCGCTGAAGTACTCGAGCTCCGAGGCCGACGATCACAAATGCGCGGTGCTGGTAACCATCGACGCATCGGGCGTCTCGACGGAGGAGATCCCCATCAAACCCCTGAGGGACATGAGGGTCCTAAGGGGGCCCCTGATGCAGCTCCTCGACAGCAACAGGAACGCCGAGTGGCGCGAAGATTACATCTACATCGAGATGACGGACGACGAGATGGATGCCATGGCGAAGGCCAGGCAGGTGTTCCCCAACATCGTCAGCATCAGACGCATCGCCCCCACCAGCGGTTCGGCCGTTGTGATCGGCGAGGAAGAGAAGGACTTCGGATCGCCCTTGGAGGCGTTCGAGCAGTTCTTCGAGATGCACACCGGCAATCCCCTGACGGATAACCAGCGCCGCACGCTAGAGAAGGTCATCGACGAGAACGGGGTGGTATTGTGAAACCCCTCAGGCTCACCATGACCGCCTTCGGCCCGTATGCAGACAAGGTTGACATAGACTTCGAGGACTTCGGTGGAAAGGGGCTGTTCCTCATCACCGGCGACACCGGTGCGGGGAAGACCACGGTCTTTGACGCCATCACCTACGCTCTCTTCGGCAACCTCAACGGCGACCGCGAGGAGAGGAACATCAGGAGCCACTTCGCGGATGCATCGACCCCCACGGCCGTTGTTCTGGACTTTGAGCACGATGGCAAGAAGTACAGGATAACCAGGAAGCCCAGGCAGGATGTCGCCAAGCTCAGGGGCAAGGGCACCAAGGAGGCTCCGCCCGAGTGCGAGATGATATCCCTCGACGGCGGCAGGAGGGCCGCCACCAAGAAGGGCGAGGTCGATGCCTGGGTCCACGAAATCCTCGGTATCGATCAGAAGCAGTGGGGCCAGGTCGCCATGCTGGCGCAGGGCGAGTTCAGGAGGATCCTCACCGCCGATTCCAAGGACCGCAAAGAGGTCCTCAGGGCGATTTTCAAAACCGAGCCGGTGAGGCAGATGGAGGCTGCGCTCTATGAGATGGTCAAGGACCAGAAGAACAGGTACGAGATGATAGACAGCGCCATGAATGATGCCATCTCCGAAGTCCATCTGGACGAAGCCAGCCCCTACCGCGGAGACCTAGAGGGCAAGATGTCCCCCATGTACGCCGAGGACATCCTGAAAGCCTTAGAGCTTGAAGCCGGCAGGATGCAGGGCGAGGCCGATAGAGCGGGAAAAGAGATCGGCGATCTCGAGATCTCCCAGAAAGCCATCCTGGACACAAAGTCCAGAGGAGAATCCATCAACCGTGACCTCGACTCTCTCGAGAAGACCATGGAGGAGTTGGAAGCGCTATCATCCAGAAAGGACGAGATAACAGCCAAAGCGGCGGAGTACGATCTCATCGACAGGATAAGCAAGAACCTCAAAGACCCCCTCTCCTCGGCCCGGACCGCTAGGCAGCAGCTCCAGAAAGCGGAGAAAGAACATTCCGAGGCCACAGCCAAATTAGCCGAGTACGAGAATGCCTCCGTCGCCTTGGAAGTGGAGAAGCCGAAGCTCCAGGAGCTCTCGGACAAGCGCGATGGAATCAATAGCGCCATTGCCTTGAATGAGGCTGCCATGGCCGCCGCGGCCAAGGTGGACGAGGCCCGCAAGGTCCTCCAGAAAACGGAATCCGACATCGAATCCACTGGCAAGGCCCTCGAGGCGTGCAACGACGAGTACAGCAAAAACGAGAGGGAGAGCGAGGATGAGAGAAGATACCTCGAGGCCAATAACTCCGCCAGAGGGGAGATAGAGGCCGTGAGGGCGGAACTCGCAGCCTGCAGGCAGAGATCCGAGGCCCTAAGAGAGTCGAAAGCTGCCGCATCCGATGCCGAGAAGGCCCGCCGCGATGTTGCGGAAGCCGAGAGCAGGAACAACACCCTGCGCGCGGACCTGAGTGCCGCCAGGGACCACTACAGACTGGAGGAGGACAAATTCTACAGCGAGCAGGCAGGCATCCTCGCATCCAGGCTCAAGGAGGGCGAGGCCTGCCCCGTCTGCGGATCCAAGGTGCACCCGAATCTCGCGCCCCTGACCAAGGAGGTCATGACCCGCGAACAGCTCGATGCCATGGCAAATTCCAATGAGGGGCTGAAGGAGAGAGTGGAAGAATCCCTCAGCGAACTGGACCAGCTCAGGAAAAGACTCAGCGAGGCCGATGCTGTCCTGGCCGTGAAACTTAACGAAGCGGGACTTTCAGACCCGAGCGCCGAAGCCATCCTCGCAGCCACGGAGTCCAACGATGCTACGACCGCGAGGCTCCAGGAGAGGTTCCAGGAACTGGAAGCGGTGAACGCCCGCCTCAAAGCGATAGATGATGGGTTCAAGACCAGGGACGCCGTCCGCAATGAGATCGCCAATAGGAGAGAGAGGCTGCAGAAGAAGCTCTCCGAACTAAACGCGAATAAGTCTGCGATGGAGGCCACGATCAAATCCCTTTCCGAGGGGACGGAAACCGTTTCGGCAGAAGAGCTGAGTACCCGCTCCGAGACCCTCAGGAAAGAGCTGGAACAGGTCGAGGCCGAAATCGGAACGTTGGAATTGAAGATTTCCAGCAATGAGAAGGGCCTGGCATCCGCTAAGGCCGTCTTGGAGAAGACGGAGAGCGATTTCGTCGCAGCCAATGATGCCGCTGCAGCCGCATCGCATAGGCTCATGGAGGCCCTCGACGCAGAAGGTCTGACCGAGGAGCAGTGCCAGGATGTCCTATCCAAGGAGGATGCACTTGAGGCCCTTCGTAAGGATGTGGATGCGTACAACCTCCGCATCAGCGCCCTTGAGGCCCTTAAAACGGAACTCTCGGCCAAGACGGAGGGGAAGTCCCGCGTTGATACCGCCGAAGAGGAGGAGTCCCTTGCGGAATGCGAGGCCATGCTGGCCGGAGCAAGAGCCAAGCTGGAGGGGATCCGCAGATACTCACAGGCAAACGAAGGGACTGCCAACAGGCTCAGAAAAGCTCTGGCCGACAAGAAGACGATGGATGCCGAGGGTGGCGACCTGGTAGAGCTACAGAAGATCTGCAGCGGCGAGAATGACTCCCGCCAATCTTTCGAGTCGTACATCCAGGCTATGCACTTCAACAGGGTGCTGAGGCATGCCAACATCCGCCTGAACCAGATGACCGACGGGAGATTCGTCCTGAGGATCAACAAGACAGCCGAGGATAAGCGCAAGGCATCCGGCCTGGACATCGAGATCCTGGACAATTACACCGGCAGAGGCAGGCCCTCGACTACCCTCTCCGGAGGGGAATCCTTCCAGGCGGCGCTGTCGCTGGCGCTGGGCCTCTCCGATGCCATCCAATGCATGAAGGGCGGGATAAGGATCGACACGCTGTTCGTGGACGAGGGATTCGGATCCCTCGACCCCGAGGCCCTGAAGCAGGCGATCAACGTCCTGGTCCAGCTGAGCGACAGCGACTGCCTCATCGGCATAATCTCCCATGTCGAGGCCCTCAAGATGGAGATTGACAGGAAGATAGTGGTCGAGAAGGCCAGCAACGGGAGGGGCAGCAGCCTGAGCATCGAAGTCTGAGCCATCGGTTGCCATTTTCTCCGCCCCCTGCCTTCACTGGCGGGGGCGGCACCTCCCCTCCGGGGCATCCGTGCAATGAGCCAGATATCCCGGAACCTCAATTTCGATCCGTTCCCTGATGTGTGTGCCTTCCCGCCCTCCTATAATGCGCATCTGTCCGCGCGGGCAATAGTATTTATATCGACCCTTGATTCGGATTGGTATGGCAAAGAAAAACGACAGCGGCTTCCAGTCGTCCGCCGGACTCATGAGGTACTTCGATACCGAGAACGAGAAGGGAGTCAGGATCGGACCCAAGGTCGTCATCGCTATCGCAATCGTCGTCATCGCGGTCGTACTGGTGCTCAACACCATCGCGCCTCTCTGACATTATCAAACCGTAATCCAAATAAAACCGGGCTCTCGCCCGGATTTGTTTTTATCTAATTCCTGATAGCCGAGGCTCAGATCCTGTCATCCGGCAGGATCTTGTACTCTTCCTCGTACTTCTTGCGGAACAGCTTGGACAGTATGGGCGGAGCTATGATGGTCGTTGCGACGGACATCAGCACCACCACCGCGTACAGGTCGGAGGGCAGGACGCCGGACGCGAGTCCGATGGATGCCACGATGATACCGACCTCGCCCCTGGGCATCATACCCACTCCGATGATATGGACTCCGGTCTTGTCCAATTCCTTGTCCCCGAGCTTGGCTCCGAACCCGCATCCGATGAACTTCGTCACCAAGGCCAGCAGGATGACTATGACTGCCATGATCAGGACGCTGACGTTCATCAGGTCGTTGACGTCCACCTGCATTCCCACGCTGAGGAAGAAGAACGAGATGAAGAATGTGGTCAGGGTCTCTATCTTGTGCTCCAGGTCCCACTCCCATGCATGGTCCGCAAAGAGCATCCCGGCCAGGAAGGCCCCGATGATCGCTGCCAAGCCGATAAATTCGGCAAAAGCGGCCATGGAAAGGCACACGATGACGGCCATGATCAGCTTGTTGAAGGACCAGGGGACCTTGCCCTCGCTGACGATCTTCCTCTTGCACTTGTCGAAGTAATCGTACACCTTGGGCATGACGTACTTGCAGATCAGGATGACCCCCAGTACGAAGGCGGTTGCCTGAATGGCCAGGATGGCGATGTCCACAGCGGAAACGCCTTCCTCGGACATTCCCTTGACCATCGCGAGGACCATCATCCCCAGGACGTCGTCGATGACGGCCGCGCCTATGATGATGCGCGCCTCGCGCGTATCCATGAGCTTCATGTCCTTGATGATGCGCGCTGTGATGCCGACGGACGTGGCGACCATCGCCGCGCCCATGAACATGGCCGCATGCATCTCGCCGTTAGCCATCATGACGAGGGCCATGCCGGCTACGAACGGGAGGATGACTCCCAGCACCGCCGCCAGTAGGGCCGGCTTGCCGGCCCCCAATAGGTCCTTGACCTTGGTCTCGAGCCCCACCGAGAACAGCAGGAATATCACACCTAGCTCCGAGAAAACGTAGACCACGGTGTAGATATCAGAATCGTCGCTGCCAAAGTCCAGGTGAATCCACTTGGCCAGTGCCGTATTGGCCACTATTACGCCGACGATGATCTCCCCTATGAGGCCCGGAAACCCCAGACGGCTGAAGAGCATCGAGCCCAGGCGCGCAAGTATGAACAGCACGGTCAGCGCGACCAGGAGCTCTAGCAGGAATTCCATGGTAGTGTCATGTAGGGGCTGTATAAAAAAATAAAGGAAGGGGCAGGGGCCCCTAGATTGCTCAGAAGGAGAATGTCACGCATCCGGCGCCGGCTCCGGCTCCGAATGAGAACATCACGCCGCTGACTGCGGGCGCTGCCTCGGGAACCGCTGCCGGGGCGGGCAGAGCCGCCCTCTCGGGGGCGGCGATGCATGCCATGGGCTCCGCGGTGCCGATGGCGAGGGGCTCGGTTCCGGCGGCACCGATCATGAGCGTCTCGGACGCCGCTCCTATCATGGGAGGGAGCTCCGGGACCTCGAACCTGGCCGGCTCTGCGAAGAACACGGCATCCAGGTTGTCATCCTCGTACTCGACGGGAACCGTCTCGGATTCCGCGCCCATCTCCGGGAAGGAGAGCGGGAGCAGCTCGATCAGCTCGGCGATGACCGTCGGTGGGACGGCATCGAACGTCAGGGACTCCAGGGCGTCATCGAACGCCATGTCCCCGTATTCCGGCTCGGGGACCGTATCGAACTCATCCATCTCGAGGACGAAGTCGTCGTCGACGGTCTTCGGCTTCGCAGGTCCGATCCTCTCCACAGCCTGCCCGGCTGCGATGTCAAAAGGGCCACGGAGTCCCTCGTCGGGCTCTGTGGGCTCTTCCTCTATGACCTTGGTGAGGACGCCGTTGATGAACTTGAAGCGCACCCTGGGCTTCGCAGGGTTGACGGACATCGGAGGCAGCACGCTCGCTCCCTCGGTGTCGATGCCCTCGATGAGGGTCTGGTTGGGCGCCGGGGCCGCATCCGTGCTGGTGACGACCGCCTCAGGCTCCTTCGGGACACCGATGACGGTTTCGTCGACGGTCGAGGGCTCCTCGACGGGCTTGCCCTCGATGTACAGCCCCTCGAACTTGTTCTCAGGGAGGACGGGCACCACTACGACGGGCTCCTCTACGGGGGCCTCGGCCGGGGCCTCCTTGGGCTCCTCGACGAACTCCTCCGCAGCGGCGATGTGCTCGACGGGCTCGACGATGAGGGCCTCCACGGGCACATCCTCGGGCTCGGCCGCGGCCTCGGAGGACTCTACGGCGGCATCCACGATGTCCGCCCTTATCTCCTCGGACCCGATGGCTGCATCGAACCAGTCGTCTGCCTCTGCGATAACCGCAGCGGCTACGACTCCCTCGACGGGGTTGATGATGGGGATCTCTACGGGAACCTCCATGGGCTCTGCTGTGGGGACCTCCACGGGCTCCTCCGCGGATCCAGCCTCGGGGACCTCCACGGGCTCGTCGGTGACGGGCCTGAACAGGATCCCCTCGGAATCGATCTCGGTGGCGTACTCCACCTTGGGCAGCTCGGGGGCGGCGTTGTCCCTGACTACCTCTCCGTCGCGGACCGAGCCGTGGACGCAGCCGAAGTTCTTGGGCAGGGAGCTGCCGGTGTCGATGCCCTCGAACGGGTCGTAGAGCTGGCTTACCCTGTTCGTGGGGGCCACCGGCTCCTCGACCACCCTCTCATCCCTGCTTCCGACCACGTTGCCGTTGGTGGCCCTGATGATCGTGGGCTCCATATCGTCGAATGCGGCCGATTCCGGAGGGCAGGAGATGTAGATCTCGGATTCCATCACGTTGTACTTCTCATATCCGTAACGGTCGAGTCCGAGAATCCCTGGTGAATAGTCTTCCTTCCTGGACTGGAAGCCGCCGAACATGGAGGGCTTCCTGACCCTGGAGGAGTTTTGATCGTACCTGCTCAACGACTCCGGAGCCTCTGACCTGTCCTTCTTGCCGAAGAGACCCCTGAGACCCTTAATGGAGCCGGCGCTGCCGTTAGAGTGCGAGTCTTCGCTCATATCCATCCCGCGTAATTGTATTAGGTGGAAGCTTAAAAAGATATTGTTAACACGAGATTAATTAACACCGACAACTGAGCGCGTTAAACTCATTGCCATGCCATAAATGACCATTTCCGTCTAGATTGGAGCATATAGCCATCAGCTTCCGGCTTAATAATTCGGAGGTCCGCCAGCGGCCGATATTATTAATTCGGCACCAATGTTTTAATAATCAAATTTCCAAGCAGGCTTATATGGAAGCCTACGTCCAATTCGCACTCTACGCGCTGCTCCTCCTCGGGGTCTCGGTCGTCGCAGCATACCTGCCCATGGCCAAGAGCCTGAAGGATTCGCAGCTCCACCTCCTAATCGCCCTCGCGGCGGGGATTTTCCTAGGGCTCCTCCTGTTCATGCTGCTCCCCGAGGCCATCGAGGAATGCGAGCACGGGGATATCGACACGCACTACGCCATGATGGCCGTCGCCCTCGGATTCCTTACCATACTGATCATAAACGTCATACTGAAGGAGAAGCACAAAGCCACCTGCGGATGCGAGTGCCACGGGGAGCTGCACGGGCACCGCCTCACATCGATGTCCTCCTTCATCGGCCTTGCCATACACGCCGCCTGCGACGGTCTGGCACTCGCCGCCATGTTCATGGCCGGCGAAGAGGTGGGCCTGATGGCCACCATCGGCCTATGCATCCACAAGTTCGTGGAGCTGTTCTCGCTCTCCTCCACGATGCTGCTGTCCGACCTCGGGAAGAAGAGGAGCCTCAGGATGCTCGGGGCCTTCTCGCTCATCACCCCCGCCGCCGGAGCGATATTCTTCGCCCTGTTCAGGGACATGGAGGTGGAGGGCACCCTGGGTCTCCCCCTGGCCTTCGCCGCCGGTACTCTGATGTACGTCACGATGTGCGACATGATCCCCGAATCCTTCCACAGGATCAAGCAGGAGAAGGTCGCGCTGGCACTGCTTATCGTGGGAGTGGCCATCATGCTCGCGGTGGCCCTCCTGTTCCCCCACGAGCACTGAGAAAACCGGGGCCTCGCGCCCCCTTCTTATCCTCGTCCTTCTGGACGTTGACCTTCTTCCTCTGCCTTCCGCCGGTCTTCTTGAGCTTGCCCTGGCCGAGGGCCCACTCGAAGCTCTTCTGCTCCGCCGGGGTGATGAGGACGCGGTCACCCTTGGCGTACTTCTTCCCGGTCACCCAGTTGGTGAACGGGGACAGGACGCGGTACTCGTCCGCATCCATGACGACCTCCTTAACGTTGGGCCTGCCCTTCATCTCGGAGTACGTGCCGGTGAAGAACCTGGTGGTGTGGTCCTTGACCTCGATCATCTTGGTGCAGACCGTGTCGAGGAAGTACCTGTCGTGGGTCACGGTGAGGATGGTCCCGTCGTATTCCGTGAGGGCCTCCTCGATGGCGTGCTTGGCTGGGATGTCCAGGTAGTTCGTGGGCTCGTCCAGGACCAGCAGGTTGGTCTCGTCCAGGAGGAGCAGGCACATGGCCACCCTCGCCCTCTGGCCGCCGGACAGCGTGGCTATGGGCCGCTCGACCTCGTCACCGGTGAGCAGGAACCTGGCCAGCATCTGCCTGGCATCCGCCCTCCTGTCCTTCCCTATAACCGTGAGTATCTGCTCCTCGGCGGACAGCTTTGGGTCGAGGCGCTCGTGGTTCTGCGAGTAGTACCCTAACTTGGCGCCGGGGGCCACCCAGAGCTCGCCCTTGGACGGGATCTGCTCCAGGAGGGCCTTGACCAATGTGGACTTGCCCTCGCCGTTGGATCCGAATATGCCGATCTTGTCGCCCTTGTGGATGTCCAGGTTCACATGCTCCAAGATGGTCCTCCCGCCGAGCTCGACGGACAGGTCCTTGCATGTGAGGACGTTCTTGCCGGACTTGTGCGCGGCCTGTATCCTGACCGTTATCTCCCTGCTCTCCTCGGGCTTCTCCTTGGCCTCCATCTTGGCGATGAGCTTCTCCCTGGTCTTGTGGGTGGTCAGGAACCACTGGTCCTTGTGGAGCTGCGCCGCGATCTCCTCCTGCTTCCTCTTCTGGGCGGCGTACTTGCGGTACTCCTTCTCCATCCTGTCCAGGTCCAGCATCTTCTTCATGATGAAGTCGGAGTAGTTGCCCTTGTACTCCCTGCTCTTCCCGTGGTCGATCTCCAGCATGCGGGTGGCGATCTTGTCCAGGAAGTACCTGTCGTGGCTGATGACCAGGACGGAGCAGTGGGTCTTCAGGAGGTAGTCCTCCAGCCACTCCACGGTGTTGATGTCCAGATGGGACGTGGGCTCGTCCATGACGAGGAGGTCGCAGTCCTCGGCCTGGACGACGATCCTGGAGAGCATGACCTTGGTCCTCTCCCCTCCGGACAGGGTGTCCATGGTGCGGTCCATGAGGTCCGCCGAGAGCCCGACCTTCTCCAGGGCGGCCTTGAGGTTCTCCTCGTCGTCCATGTCGGACTTGGCGAGCTGCGACTCCAGGGCCGCGTTCTCCTCCGCCAGGGCGTTCCAGTCTATGTCGCCTCCGGCGACCATCAGCTCCTCTATCTCCCTGAGCCTGCGCTTGATGTTCTCTATGTGCCCGTAGGGCCTGCCCAGGACGTCCCTCACGGTGAACTCCGACGAGGACTCGGCGAACTGCTCCAGGTAGCCGATCCTCTCGGTCTGGCGTATGAGCTCCCCGGTGTCCGGCTTCAGCTCCCCGAGGATGATCTTCAGGAACGTGCTCTTGCCCGCTCCGTTGATCCCTATCAGCCCTATGCTGTCGCCCTCGTTGATCTGGAGGCTGACGTCGGTCAGGACCTTGACGGGGCCGAAGGCCTTGGCGATAGACTGGGCTTTCAGGAGCATGGCGCAGGGGATGGGTTACCCCTTAAAATAATCGCGCGAGTCGGAAACCGCGTTCCCTCTGACCCCGGGCGCCTCTCCGGCGACGCCGTGTGGAAACGGCCAGGCGGTCGGCATTACTGGTGGACCTTCGGATTACGTCCTGCTGCTGATACCCTCTCTATCAACCTTGGCCTGATTCTCCTGTATATGTGGGAAATCACGAGGATGACGGCTATGGTTGCGAAGGCCAATGCCAATGCGGGCATGAACTCCAAGGGGATGAATTTGTCCGCAGGCAGCTCTACGAATGGCGCGATAAGCATCTTGGCAACCAGCATGTGCAGGAGGAACAGGTAGATGATGTTCTTCCCCATGTCATCGAACAGATGGAATATCCCGGGGATCTTCGTGAACAGCAGCGCCACGTACAGCTGCAACATCCCGCATGCTAGCGACGTGGCCGCGAAGGTGTAGATTCTGAAGGGACCGGTGCCGACCCTTCCGTACACCACATCGGTCTGAGCAGGGAACAGGAACAGGCACAGCACAGCCAGAACGGCTACCGCAGCGAAGACGAGCCAGAAATCCCTCGTGCGATACTTGGTCTCTAGGAACTCCGCGAATCTTATCTTGGACAGCAGCGCACCCACGAGCAGGAATCCCGCCACCATCGGTGCGTAATACGCGAACAGCGGCAACTGAATGTGGATAGAGTCCATGTACAGCGACGTGATGCCGAACAGGATGAGTATCGCCACGATCGCCACCCTCCAGTCCTTGAGAACGCGGTCGGCGATGGCATAGAATATCAGGTAGCCCAAGGCGAGGATGCCGAGATAGTACATCATCACCGTGACCTCGAAGGGGGCCATGGGCTGCATGAGGTCGAAGAACTCGTCCGACGTCATATCCACGAAGTTGGCCTTCCCGAACGCGACCTTTATCATGACGTCGAACGGATCGTAAGAGGACAGGTCGTATCCGATAATCAGCAGATAGACGTACATCACCGACGTCATCACGATGATCGCTGCGAAATATATGACCAGCAACGTGACGATGCGCTTCCTCACGTTATGGAGGAAACTGGACCCGGGTTTGTAGAAGTATCCTGAAATGACCATGAACATTATAAGGCCGGAGAACAGGAACTGTACAAGCGCTGAAGAATCACCGGCCTTCCCGCCCATGCCGTTCTGTAGGAGGACAACATGGGTTATGATGACCCCCAGGATCGCGATGCCTTTGTAGACATCCAAGACCTTCAGACGCGCGTTTCCGTCTTTCGGTGCCTCTGCTGCATCATCCATCTGGATGATAATGTGGTTCTCTCCTTTTTATCATTTCATATCGGCGGCTTTGGGGGGACCCCCGGTTTCCTCTGTGCGACCACGGCGTTCCGCCGCTCCCCATCCATCAGCCCGATGCCTGTGCATCTTCGGATGCGATGTCCTGATAGTCCTTCTCGAGCTGCTTGTAGTCTATCTTGTACAGCTTGGTCCTGGGCATCTTGTCGATTATCCTGTAATCCCTCGGTCTCGCATAGGACGCGATGCTCTTCTCCACATGCTCCGATACGGCCCTGATCAGTTCATCCGTGGGAGGGATGCCCTCTTTGAGAACTATGAAGGCGACGACCTTCTCCCCCCGCTGCTTGTCCGGGACGCCGATGACGCAGGAATGCTTGATGCGCTCGTCCTCGTCGAGGATACTCTCGATCTGCGAGGGGTACACGTTGTATCCGGACGTCACGATGATCCTCTTGATCCTGTTGACGAAGTACAGATAGCCCTCCTCATCCATGTATCCGGCGTCTCCGGAGTGGAACCACACCTTCCCGTCATCGTGCTTCTTCAGGACCGCCGCCGTCTCCTCCTCGTTGTTGAGGTAGCCCAGCATCATCGACGGTCCGGCGATGCAGATCTCTCCGCACTCGCCTCTGGGAAGCTCCTCGGTGGTGCCCTCCTTGACGACCTTCAAGGAGAATCCCGGGATGGGCAGGCCGCAACTCCCGGTGCGCTCCTCGTACCTATCCGTGAGGGACACCGCAGCCAGCATCTCCGTGCTCCCGTATCCGATGCGCACGTACGTCTTCGAGCCGTGGGCCTTGAGGAACTCATCGAACCTCATCTTGTCGGCGGAGGCTATGGAATCGCCCCCGCAGAAGACCCCTTCTATTGATGAGAGGTCCGCGTTCTGCATGGATTTGTTATCGACGATCTTCCCGAACAGGTTGGGCACGCCTGCGATGTAGTTGATCCTCTCCTTCCTGATGATATCGCATATTTGCTCCGCCGAGAATGTGGGCATCATCACGCATTCCATTGCCATGAGGACAGGGATGTGGAAGCATGTGACCAGGCCGAAGCCGTGGAACATGGGGAGGTTCGACAGCATCTTCTTGCCGACCATCTCTTTGAGCCCGGAGGCGATGGTCATGGCCATAGCGGAGGCGTTGAACGACCTGTTGGTATGGATGGCCCCCTTGTTGATTCCCGTGGTGCCGCCGGTGTAAAGGTAGGATGCCGGTCCGTCCGGCAATACCTTGGGGAAGGCCGTGTCCAATTGGGACGCGTCGATTTTCAGGAAGTCCTTCCAGCTGATCGCGCCGGATCCCTTCTCCATCCTGGGGGCCCTGACCTCCTTCTTCAGCATCTTGGCTATGGCCGCTCTGGCCGCTGGGAGCGGGTCCACGGGGGATGTGACGATAAGCGTCCTGAGGGCGCTATCCCCTGCTATTTGCGGAAAGTTCCCGGCGAGTATCCCGATGGTGATGGCAACCTTCGCGCCGCAATCCTCGATGTAGCTTGCTATCTCCGATGCTGATGAGAGCGGATGGACCATGACGGATATCGCCCCGAGCCTGTTCAGGGCATAGAAGGATATCAGGGCCTGAGGGCAGTTCGGGAGGCAGATGACGACCCTGTCGCCCTCGGAGACTCCCAGTTTCCTGTAGCATAGCGAGACATGGTCGACCTGCTCCAGGAAATCGGTGTAACTGGCGACGACCCCGAGATAGTTGTATGCGGAGCCTCCCGGATAAGAATTCTGGGTCAGCCTGAGCACTTCATACAAGGACAACTCGGATACGTCGACCACGCCCTTGAGCAGAACCATGCACCCAGCACGCATACGAGGTAGAAAAATGGTGCCCCGCTCAGACCGCACCTTATGGCCGATGGCTGTGGGATGCGATAGAAATGAAAGAGCCGGGCCGTGGCCCGGCGATGAGTTTCAGACCTTGGTGATGAGGCCCTTGGCGGTGAGGAGCTCGGCGCACAGGACAGCGCCTCCCGCGGCCCCGCGGAGGGTGTTGTGGCTGAGGCCGACGAACTTCCAGTCGTAGACCGAGTCCTCCCTGAGCCTTCCCACGGACACGCCCATGCCCCTCTCGTAGTTGACGTCCAGGGTGACCTGGGGGCGGTTCTCCTCCTCGAGATACTGGATGAACTGCTTGGGCGCACTGGGGAGGTCCAGCTCCTGCGGGAGGCCCTTGAACTCGACCATCTTCCTAATGAGCTGCTCCTTGGTGGCGGGCTTCCTGAACTTCACGAATACGGCGGCGGTGTGGCCGTAGAGGACGGGCACGCGGATGCACTGGCTGGTGATCACGGGCGTCTTCGCGGGGACGATCTCCCCGTTCTCGACGGATCCCCAGATGCGCAGGGGCTCCCTCTCGCTCTTCTCCTCCTCGCCTCCGATGTAGGGGATGACGTTGCCGACCATCTCGGGCCAGCTGTCGAAGTTCTTCCCGGCCCCGGAGATGGCCTGGTAGGTGGTCACGACGACCTCGTAGGGCTCGAACTCCTTCCAAGCGGAGAGGACGGGGGCGTAGCTCTGGATGGAGCAGTTGGGCTTGACGGCGATGAATCCCCTCTTGGTCCCGAGGCGCTTCTTCTGGGCCTCGATGACCTCCATGTGCTGCGGGTTGATCTCCGGCAGGATCATGGGGACGTCGGGGGTCCAGCGGTGGGCGCTGTTGTTGGACACCACGGGCCTCTCGTGCTTCGCGTAGTTGTCCTCCATGGCCCTGATCTCCTCCTTGGGCATGTTGACCGCGCTGAAGACGAAATCCACCTTGGAGCAGATGTCGTCGACCTCGTCGACGTTCTGGACGACCATCCCCTTGACCTTCTCGGGAACGGGGGTCTCGATGCTCCAGCGGCCTCCGAGGGCCTCCTCGTAGGTCTTGCCGGCGGAGCGCCCGCTGGCGGCGAGCACCGTGATCTCGTACCAGGGATGGTCTGCCAGTAGCGAAACGAACCTCTGCCCGACCATTCCGGTGGCGCCGAGGATACCCACTCTGAGTTTCTCTGCCATGTGTAAACCCTTCTAAAAGGCGCATGCCAGCGCCCTATATAAAAAGAACCCGATTTCGCTGGAAGTAGTGCCTCTGGCGCTCCTTGGAAATCTTGAGGATGACCTCGGCGATCTGGCGCGCCTCATCCTCCGACAGGCTGACCTCCTCGCAGAGCTCGTGGTACCTGCTGATGACCTCCCTCTCCTTCTCCGCGCTCCAGTACTCCTGGGAAGACTGCTTCTTGGCCTTGGCCAGCTCGTCCGCGATCTCCATGCGGGTGGCTATGAGGTCGATGATCTGCTCGTCTATGGTCTCGATCTGCTCCCTCAGCTCGTCGGTGTTCGGCATCATTGCACCTGCTACCGTATTAGCCGGCCGCTATAAAATGACATAGTGAACTGATGAATGTAAAAGTTATTTATTGTATGAATATATGCAGTCATATGCATCGCTACGAAAAAGAATTCGACGGCTTCCCGTCGCAGCAGAAGGTCGTCTCCCTGCTGATATCCAACGGCATCAGCGTGAAGGAAGGGCACGCCTACTGCAACAGCATCGAGGTCTCGGACACCGCCATCGGCAGGGTGTGCAACGTCGACAGGAGGGTCGTCAGGACCACCCTCGAACGCATCTCGTCCAACCCCGACCTGGATGCCGTCTTCTCCAAGATCGGGTGCATGCTGTCCCTCGTGGACGTCGCTCCCGGCATCGGGTGCTCGTCCATCGTCATCATCCCCACCGACCCCACGATGGGAGGGATCCTCGCGGCCGTCATGACCGCCCTCTACGAGTCCGGGATCTCGGTCAGGCAGGCAATGGTCGACGACTCCAACGGGCAGGAGGAATCCACGCTCATAATCGTGGTCGACGGAAAGGTGCCGGCGGAGATAATCCCGAAGCTCAAGGAATGCCGCGGCGTGGAGAGCATCCTGATAAAGCGAGTGAGAAAAATTAGGAAGGGGGCCGGAGCCCCCCGGACAGTTTCAGCCCTTGACCTTGAGCTGCGCGGTGTGCAGGACCCTCTTGGGGCACTCCGCCTCGCATCTCCTGCAGGCGGTACCGCCACAGCGGTCGGACTCGATGTTGGCCCTGTAGCCGGCGTTGCCCTCGGGCTCGATGCAGATCGCCCTCTCGGGGCAGATCTTCATGCACTTCTTGCATCCGATGCATCCCTCCACCACTCCGGTCAGGATGGTCCCGGACTTGATGATGTGCACCTTGCACTCCTCGGTGTCGGGCAGGTCCCTCTTGACCAGGCGCTTGACGTCGACCTCGGAAGGGTCCGGGAACTCGGGCAGCCTCTTGATGTTGTAGATGTCGAGCATGTTGTTGTACTCGGAGAACGGCATGTGGCTGCACCACAGGGAGTACTCGATGGAGTACAGGTCCTTGAACATCGGAGAGGTGGCGAACATGACGTGGGTGGCCTTCAGCTTCTGGGCGAACACCTTCAGGTCCTCCATGGAGACCTCGCCGAAGACGATCTTCCTGGCCATGCCGATGGAGGTGTTTCCGAACTGGATGATCCTCCTGGCCCCGGGGGTGACCATTCCCAGGGACTGGGCCTTCTTCGCATCGACGTACAGGCCGGACGCTCCGGACATGTAGGCCTTCTGGACATCGTCGACCCACAGGCCGGCGGCGTCGAGCAGGGTGAGGAAACCGGCCCTGAGGGCCCCGATGGCCTTCCCTGCCTCCTCCACATCATGGGAGGTGATGTCGATCCCGTCCTGAAGGTGGAGCAGGCCGTCATCGGTCTTGATGGTGGGGGTGTCGATCACTCCGGATTTCAGTCCGCAGGACAGGGCGGCGACGACCCCTGTTCCGGTGATGCCTATCGCCTTGCCGTGCATGGGCCCCTCCTCGACTACCTTGCCTGTGAACGGGTCGATGACATCTCCGGGCTGGGCGGCGAGCGTGTCGTCCAGGACGTAGCATCTCCAGCCGTTCTCGACGATCTCGACCTCGCTGAGCGCTCCGGGGGCGGCGAGCATCCCCCTCTCGATCTCCTGGCCCTCAAGGGCGGGTCCGGCGGCGGCGGATCCGGTGTAGATCTCCCCGTTGACCACCAGCGCCATCTCGGCGTTGGTCCCGTAGTCGACGATGAGGGCGGGCTCGGTATCCTTGAGGATGTCGGACATCAGCATCATGGCGATGGCATCCGCACCGATCTCGTGGGTGACCGCCGGCGGGATATAGACCTTGCATCCGGGCGCCAGGCCGACGAGGCCGATGGACGCCGCGTCGATGACGTCCCCCTCCCTGGGAGGGGACACGACCCCGAGTTCCTTCAGCATGTTCTTCCCTGCGTAGGCGAGGTCCCTGATCTCGATGTTCTGGAAGAGGGAGAGCTGGAACGGGTTGCCGCACACGGCGATGACCTCGATCTTGGACTTGTCGACGTCCAGCTCTGTGAACAGGTTGTTGATGGCGCCGATCATCAGGCCGTTGGCGACGTCCTCGCCGGCGTTCATAGCGTAGTTGACGTGGTCTATGACGTTCATCCCGGGGATCGGGTGGCGCTCCGTGACCGCGGTGGCGACGGTTTTCTTAGAATCCAACTCTATAGCCTGGCAGCGGAAGCCGCTGGTGCCGAGGTCCAATGCTATTCCGTATCTCATGTTGTCACTCCTTGCCTCTGGAAGAATATTTGGCGCTGTTCACCGCCATCACGGCGGTGCCTATCTCCAACGGGTCGTGGATGATGGCCTTGGCCTTCATCCTGGCCTCCTCGTCGAAGTAGTGGGGGACCCCCGGCGTGGAGATCACAGCCCCCTTGCGAATGAGATTGCCCGGGAACGATACGGGCGCAGCGTTGAGGATGTAGTCATGCGCCGGGAGGGCGGACCCTATGTCGGTGCTGACCTCCACCCCGTACTTGTCTCTCAGCGCGTTCGCCTTGTCCACGAGTATGTCCGTGACGGTGACGTTCGCCCCCATGTCCTTGAGGATCCTGACCGCCCAGCTCCCGACGAAGCCGGCGCCGATGACCAGAACGTCCTTGCCCTCCAGGCCGCCCGCGGCGTTCTTCAGGGCCACGGAGTACCCCATGGCGGTGCCGAAGGAGTTGTCGGTCTGGCAGTTGGTGCGGGTGTTGTAAGCGACGAACTTGTTGTCGTCCGCCATCATGATGATGTCCACGTCGTCCTCCACGGCCTGAGCGAAGCCGTTGACATCCGTGCCGGAGGTGACGTAGCTCTCCATGCCGAGCCTCCTGACGATGGCGTCCACCGACGCGGAGAACCCGCTGATGACGCCGAGGCCGGAGGTGATGGGCACGACGGCCACCCTGAACTTGGTGAGGTCGATATCGCCCTCCTCGAGGCCCGCCGCCTCGATGGCCAGGCCCTTAACTGTCTTTCCGGTCATCTTCAGAAGCCTCGAGTCCAGGTCGATCTTGTCGTCGGGGACCCCTTCAATCAGGTCGGGTGTGAGTCTTGTCATCGCAATACCTCGGGCGAGCCGTCCACGTACTCCGTAACGGAGCACTCATCCATAATCCTCTCTATCGAATCGGCCGCCCTCCGGTCCGCCTCCTCCTCCGTCGCGCAGGAGTACATGAGGGTGGCGTACCACTCCTGCTTCCCGGACTCGTAATCGGAGATGAAGTCGTCGGAGCCGAACAGCCCCGAGCCCATCCTCGGGTTCCTGACATGGCCGAATGTCTTCTCGCCGCAGGTGCGGAGCACGCCGTCCTTGAGGTAGACGTGCCTGTATATGCCGGCGCCTGGGCGCCTGGGCCTGTCCGCCGGCTTCCCGAGGGCGGTGGTGAACAGCTCCTCCAGGAGGTTCACGCCGGTGCCCTCGCAAATGGCGGCCGGCGTCTGGCTGGGGATCCTGGCATCGATCTCCAGGACCCTGAGGCCCCTGGGCGTGAGGATCGCCTCCACGTCCATGAGCGCCCCGAGGCCGATGGCCTCGGCCACGTCCTTGCCGACCCTGGCGAAGACCTCCTCGTCCTCGGCGGGGAGGATCGAGTCGTTGCAGCGGACCATCTTGCAATCGTAATGGTCGTCGAGGACGACCTCGGTGGTGACGTAGGATTTCGCGGTCCTGCCGTTGCCTATGACCTCGATGGAGACGCTCTTCCCGTGGACGAATTCCTGGATCACCGGCTCGTCGTGTATGGACTCTATGAACCTGAGGCCGTCCTGCATGTCCTGGTCGTTGAACGCGACCTTGACACCAATGCTCCCGCTCTGGCTGGACGGCTTGACTATCGCCGGGAACCCGCACTGCGGCCACGGCTGCGGGAGCGGGACGCCGACCGACCGCATGATGTCGTTGGACCTGTTCTTGGAGCACGAGATCTCGTAGGCGTGCATGTCGAACAGGAGGGGGACTCCCAGGCCCGGGACCGTATCGCTCAGGAAATGCAGGACGTCGAGCTCCTCGACGGCGGGTATCACTGCGTCGCAGCCCGCGAAGACCCTCCTCGCCTCCTCTGGGTCCTCCAGGGGGTTCAGCACATGGGGCTCGTCGCAGACGGACAGCGCGGGGGCCGTCGGCTTCCTGTCGATGACCACGGACTCTATCCCGGCCTTACGTGCCAGGAATACGGCTTCCATCCCCTGCAGGGCGCCGCCCACAATCGCGAGGCGTGCCACTCTACTGCCCCCTGCGGGAGTTCAGGAACTTCACATAATCGGCCGTGCTGGCGTGCTTGTAGCCCTCGGCCTCGATCGATTCGAACACATGCTCGACGGAGCGGTTGCCGTTCTCGATGTCGAGCTCGTGCTGCGCCACGCCCGCCAGGTTCTTGTTGGGCGGGACGATGGACGTGATGACGTTTGCGCCGGCGGCCAGGCGGGTCCTGAGACCGGCGATCCCCTCGACGTCCAGGCTGCACGGTATGAGCCTGTCGGGGAACATGATCCTCATGGTGGCGATGGCCTTCAGCTCGTCCATGGGCCCGTATGGCTCGGTGAACTGCATCGGGGTGCCCTCCTGCGGGACGAAGGTCATGGCGCGTATCTGCTGGCATCCGAGGGTGCCCATCTTCACGATGGTCTCCGCCCTGTCGCGGACATTCTCCCCCAGGCCGATCATCATGCCGTCCTCGGCGAGCAGCCCGGCCTCCATGGCCCAGATCTTCTGTCCGAGGCGGGCGTCGTAGTCCTGCTCGATGCGGAGGGACTCGAAGAGGGGGCGGTTGTACGTCTCCTGGTAGCACGCGTACCAGTCGGCGCCGGCCTCGCGCACCTTGGGGAACATCTCCCTGGGCAGCGCCCCGGGGGATGCCATGATGGGGATGCCCACCTGCTCGTGGACCGCCCTGATCGTCTCGAGCAGGCGCTCGTAGCCGTTGGCGTACATCACGGGGTCCTCGCCCATGGTGAGGTCCGCCAGGTTGATCCCCGCGTCCCTCAGCGCGCCCGCCAGCTGCACGATCTCCTCGATGGATTTCCTGTACCTGCCGATGTCGCCGTTGGCGCGCCTGTAGTAGCAGAAGTTGCAGTTGTTCTTGCAGTATGTGGAGAAGTAGACGAAGCCGTAGGTGAACACGCTGCGGCCGAACTCCCTGTCACGGACCCTCCTGGCCTCGGCGAACAGCTCCTCGATGTCCCCCTTGTCCTGCAGGCCCATGAGCCTCTCCGCGTCGTCCACGGTCGCCTGGCCCTTCGAGGCCCTCTCGAGGATGTCCGTTATCATCTGCGCACCTCAGTCGATCTTGTACCCGTCTTGGTACGTTATGCTCTTGCCGGTCTTCCTGGCGCTGCTCTTCCCATTGGCCAGCATGAGCAGCCTCTCCAGGCCGAATCCCACTCCGGCCCAGGGCTCGTGGACGTCGTGGGCGGGGTCCAGCTTATGGGGCCCGACGGCCCCCGATGCGACCTCCATCCCGTTGACCTCGACGTCGAGGGTCTCGACGTAGACGTCGGATTCCTCCCTAGTGAGAGTGTACTCGAGGCCCGCGGCCTCCATTACGTCGGCGATGTACTCCTTGAGGCACTCGGTAGCGTCCCTGTCTGGGCCCATGTCCACCAGGTTAAGCATGGTGAACTCCTCGAGGTGCCTGCTGCTCTTGGACTCCTTCCTGAAGCAGGAGCCCATCTCGTAGATCCTGACCGGGCCGTCGGTGTGGTCCCTGAGCTTCCTCATGACGTAGTAGAGGTTCGGGGCCAGCATGGGCCTGAGGCACCTCTTGTCGTCGATGAAGAAGACCTGCTTGTACAGCGGATGGTCGGGCGTGATGGTCATCTTCGCCAGGGCGGCGGTGGAGATGATGATTGGCGTGCGCACCTCGATGAAGCCGTGGCGCGTCAGGTTCTCGGCGATCCTCGCCTCCAAGAGAGCGAGGTCGTGGCGGCGGGGATTCTCTATGATCGCCCTGATCCCCTCGTGGTTCGCGGCCTGGGCGCGGGACATCTCCTTGGAGAAAACCTTGTCCCTCTCCGCGGCGTCCTCGAACTCCATGCCGGACCAATCCTTGTCCGCGTATTCCATCAGATGCTGTATCTGGGGGTCTGTGAACCTCATTCCCATGTTATCCACCGGTGTATGAGCGAAAGGCCGGGGTGTCGATCCCCGCTGGCTAGGTTTTAGAGACCCGCTGGTCGCCGGACCGCCCTCCACATGTCCTGAGAAGGCAGAGGGCAGTAGGTGCGCCCGACATTTAAATCAGACGGATAGCCCCCTCCTCTCTATGGCCGCGAATGATGGTTAGATTTAAATATTATTCGATTTGGACTTTTCCGATTTTCATATGTTATTAAATAGTAAGTCCTAGAAAGGACCGTTTTTGATGACCTTGCATCGTTTTCCAGCCGTAACTATATATTTGTAAAGAATCATATCGTAGCAACACGCCCATTCGACTGCTGGGCTGGCATGAAAAGGTTGATTGGATGGTATCGAAGAAGTGCCTGGACATCTACGAGGCGTACGACCGCTTCTACGAGGGCGAGAAGGTCAGGGAGGACCTGTGGGACTACACCATAATCCCCTCAAACGCAGTCGCCATGAAAGAGAAGTACGACATCTCGTTCGGGTCCGATATCATCCCTACCGACCAGGACCTCTGCGACAGGCTCTTCCTCGCAGGGGTCGACATGCTGCTGACCACCGGGCTCTACAACTACGACCTTGGCCGCGTCATGCACATCAGCGAGGACGAGCTCTACGATGGCATCAAGGCCGCCCCCAGGAGGCTCACGCTGGGTTCCGGCAAGGAGACCTGCGAGTGCGAGGCCAGGCGCGGCAACGAGAACCGCAAGCCCGTGATCCAGGGAGGCCCTACGGGAGCGCCGGTGTCCGAGGACATCTTCGTGCCCCTCATCCAGTCCTACGTGCAGGAGCCCGTCATCGACACCATCGTCAGCGGGGTCCTCAACACCGTCAACGGCCACCCTGCATCCACCAACACCCCCTGGGAGATCCGCGCCACCATGGCGGAGATCAGATACGTCCGCGAAGCCGCGAGGATGTCCCACCGCCCCGGCATGTGCATATAGGGCCCCGAGACCCCCCTGTCCGCCTCCGGCCGCATATCGTCCGACCTGACGGACCTGGGCCTGAAGCCCTACGACGCCCACGAGTGCTCCCAGCTCAACGAGCTGAAAATAGACATGTCGGTGCTCAACATGCTGGCCGCATGGCAGACGTCCGGGGATGTCGTCATGATGGAGCAGATGCCCATCTTCGGAGGGTACGTGGGGGACCAGGAGGAGACGGCCATCTGCGACGTCGCCACCATGATCGCCACGTTCGCCATCTACGGGTGCGACATCCACCTGGACGGGCCGATCCACATCAGGTGGGGGACCACCACCACGAGGGAGACCCTCAGGATAGCCGCCCACGCCGCCGCGGCGCTGGACCTCAACACCGACTTCCTCCTGGCCAACCAGTACTACGCCCTAGCGGGGCCGTGCACGGAGATGTGCCTGCTCGAGACGGCCGCCCAGGCCATGACGGACACAGCGTCCGGGAGGGAGCTGATCTCCGGCGTGGCATCCGCGAAGGGTGTCATGCAGGACAAGACCACCGGCATGGAGTCCAAGATGATGGGCGAGGTCGCCGCCGCCACATGCGGCCTGGAGATCCCCCTTGTCAACGAGATACTCGACGGCATCATCTCGATGTACGAGAACGATTACAGCAAGGCCCCTCCGGGCAAGCGCTTCCAGGACTGCTACAACGTCAAGAACGTGACGCCTGACGACGAGTACCTCGACATCTACGACGGCGTGATCACGAAGCTGAACAACCTCGGATTGGAACTCCGAGAGCCGATTGGACTCGGTTGTTCTTGTTGTTCCTCAGGTTGAGCCCGATACCGTTCATCCTCTTTAGCAGCTCGTGGTCATCTTTCGCGCTCTTGGAGCCGCCCTCATCGGAATAGGCGATGATCTCGTAGACATCGAACCCGATGGAGCCGAGGACCGCGGCGATGCTCTCGCCGACCGACGAGACGACTCCCGCGGGGGCGGATCCGCTCACGACGAGGATGGCCTTCTTCCCCTTGAGGGGGTTGGCATCGCCCTGGACGTAGAACGAGTACATCCTGTCGATCAGGGTCTTGAACTGCGACGACGGGCCGTTGAAGTATACGGGGGTGGAGAATATGGCGACATCCGCCTTGGCGAGGTTGTCCAGGATGTCCGTGAGCCCATCATTCTGCACGCACCTCCCCTCGCTCCTGCATTTGCCGCAAGCGTCGCACCCGTAGAAGCTGCGGATGTTGCTGAGGCCGTAGTACTTGATGATATTGGTGGACAGGCCCATGGCCCCGTCGAGGATGGCATTCACCAATGTCCCGGTGTTTCCATTGCCACGGGGACTGGACACTATGGCTTCGATGTTGCTCACTGGGAATCACTCTCCGAATCGTCGTCCGCGGAATCGAGGAGCCTGGGCTCCACGTAGTAATCGTCGTCCACCGGCCTGATGTGCAGGTGGGTGTAGAACGGATCCTCGTACTTCGACCCCATGTAGCTGTCAATACCTACATTCATATTGTTAAGAATATGGATGAGGGTGTTCCTCATGTGGAGGATGTCCTCCCTCGGGATGTCCTCGAAGTAGCTGTTGTTCAGCTTGGTGATGCCGTCCATGATCTCGGTGGCGAGCTTCTGCCCCTCGTCAGTCAGGAAAATGGAGTACTTCTTGCTGCTCTCGGTCTTCCTGTCATCGTATACCAAACCCTTCTCCCTGAGCACCTTGATGACGCGGTTCGTGTTCGCGGTATCGAGGTCGAGGAACCTGGAGAGGCTGACGAGGGTCTGGCCGTCCTGGAGCTTGAGCGCGATCAGGTAGATCGCATGAGCGCTGGTGAGCCCGTAACCGACAACCATTGAAGTCATGTTCTTCCTCATGAGAACGCTCATCCTGTCGAAGAAAGCGGGCAGGAAAGAGTTCCAATACACGTCGTCTGGATTAGGCATCGATGCATTAATATCCAGATGTGTATTTGTAAGTTGCTATATCACATCTTATGTACAGATGATGCATCCCTCTTTCCCGTCCTCCCACAGGGAGGGGGAGCCGCAAACCGACAAAAAAATCAGTTGCTGTTGACGGCATCCAGTATGACCAGGTTCGCCAGCGTCATCCCGAATATCGCGGGTATCGTCGGCATCGATCCCAGGACGCTCTTTCCGTTCTCGTCCCTGGAACCTGGGGTGACGACCTGGGGCTCCTGCGAGTACACGCAGATGATGTTCGAAGTGTCCATGCCGCGCATGCGTTTCCTGACGTTCGCCGCCAGCGGACAGACGCTGGTCTTCATCAGCGGAGCCACTCTCACCAGCCCCGGATCCGTACGGAGCGCTGCTCCCATGGACGAATAGACCTTCAGATCAGACCCTGCCACCGCGGACAGGAGCTGGCACTTGTTGGCTACGGTGTCGATCGCATCCACCAGGAAGTCGAACTCCCCCGACAGGATCGCGGGAATCGTGTCCTCGGACACCCTCAGGCTAAGACCCTCTATGTCGATCTCGGGATTGATGCTCCTGGCCCTCTCGCATGCGACCTCCGCCTTGGGACGGCCGACGGTGTCCCTGGTGCAAAGGACCTGGCGGTTCAGATTGCTCTCGGAGAAGACATCCCCGTCAACGACCCTGATGTGCCCCACTCCAGCGCGGACCAGGCCCTCGAGGGCGTAGCCCCCTACGGCGCCGCAGCCCGCGAGTACCACACGGGTTTCGCGCAGCCTGTCCAACCCCTCCTGCCCCAGTATCAGCCTCGTGCGTGCGCCCATGTCATCCATCGAGGAGCCTCCTGAGATTGGCGGTTGCCATGTCCCCTATGCCGCCGATCCCCGTTACCGAGGACAGCTTCTCCGCGAATGCTCCGAGGCCCTCGAACCTCCTCCCCATGTTGGGGGCGTCCGTCTCTATGAGCACCCTGTCTTCGGGCAATGCCTCCAGCAGCCTGCGCACCCTGACTTCGGAGCGGGAGAGGATCCGGGGGGAGATGGAGAAGTAGCAGCCCTCCTCGGCGAACGGCTTGGCGTAGCTATCGGAGCCATAGGAATGCAGGATCACCCTGCCATGAGGCCTGGCCCTCAGGATGTCGAGGACGTCCTTCTCGGTCCCTATCATGTGTATGGATGCGATGCGGTCCTCCGACTCGGCCATCGAGAGCTGGGCCTGAAACGGCGCGACCTGGTCCTTCAGTGCGCCCCTCTTGGAATCCAGGCCTATCTCGCCCACATGGGCTACGCGATCCTCGGATAAGACGGCCCTTAGCCTCGCTTCAGCGTCAGGCCCCCATTCCTCCGGGTACCATGGATGGACACCGTAGGAGCGGATTACCCTGCGATCCCCCAACAAGGACATCGCATCCCACTCCGATGCCCTGGCGGTGCACCCCATGAGGATCTCCGCGGAATCGGATCCAGGATAGTACTCCCCCCTTCCGCAGTCCGTCGGATGCATGTGGGCATCGGATATCGCCATGTAGTCTCTATGGCCGTGCAGATATAAGTTGTTGGCCCATTATTTTAGGACTGCCTAAACTATAAATATGATTTAGGTATGCCTAAAATCACATGAGCGGAAGAGAGGGCGAAGGATCAACGACCACCGCCACCGTGCAGGGGCGCTGCGCCTGCAGTGGAAGAGGAACGGGATGCAGCGTGTCCCCGGACGGTCTGATGGAGCTCGTGGTGAGGCATTGCTCGCCTACGCTGGCAGGCCTCAAGTGCGGGAATCTTTTCAGGATGTGCTCTTCCGCTCATGGCATACCCGAGTCCGTGTCGTATCTCCAGTCCAGGCTCCTCGACAGAGGTGTCGTGATGAGGGTGCTCGAGACGGATTCGGGGGACCCCTTGCTGTACGTCTACCGCCCGGACATGCTCCTCGCCAGGCTGGCCGAGCCCGGGATCGTGGAATTCCTCTCCGATGCTGGATACGACCTCTCGTCGCCGATATCCCTGGTCGACCAGATGAGCGGGAGATTCCTCGGAGGTGTGCCGCACGAGATCGGGATCTTCCTCGGGTACCCGCTGGCCGATGTGGAGGGGTACATAGAGAACGGCGGAAGGGACTGCGTGCGCCTGGGCTGCTGGAAGGCGTACTCCGACCCCGAGGGGGCCGAGAGGGCGTTCAGGATGATCAGGAAATGCCGCAGGGTGTACGAGGGGTGCCTGTCCAGGGGGACCCCGATAGAGAAGCTCGCCGTCAGAACCAGGCGTCAAGCGAGCGCTGCTTCCTGCGGTTCGACTCCGACTTGCGCGCAGCGATTATCTTGTTCACCACGGTGGTGACGCGGTCCTCGGAGAACCCGTAGCCTTTCATCATCGCCACGACGCCCTCCGCGTCGATCTCGCCGGTCGAGACCGCGTACCCGTCCTCGTGGGGGCCGTTCAGGAATATGTCCCTGACCTCCTGGTAATCGGGTATCTCGAATCCCGATTCCTTCATCACCGTCTCCAGGTCGCCGTGCTTCTGTATGAGCTTCAGGCCCTTCTTCGGGCCGATGCCCGAGATGCCGGGGTTGAAATCGGTCCCTATCAGTATGCATACGTCCACCAGCTGCTCCCTGGTGATGCCGAGGGACCCGAGCATTGCGTTCGAGTCTATGATCTCCGTCTTGACGTCCCTGTAGACGTTCTTGCCGGGGACCTTCCTCCTGCCGGAGATCGTGAGGTTGCGGACGAGCAGGGGCGCTCCGAAGAGCAGCGAATCGAAATCCTGGGAGGCGGCGGCGTAGACGTCGCCCTTCAGGCACATGTACGCGGCCTGGGCCTCCCCATCGCTGGGGGCCTGGACCACCGGGATCCCCATCAGGGACAGCAGCAGCTTGGAGGACTCCAGGATGTCGGGAGTCATGCGGGAGGTCTGCTGGGCCTTGGAGAACGCCTTCTCCATGTCGCCCTCGGCGAGGGCCCTCTCGTACTCCTCCTGTGCCTTCTCCCTGCGGGCGATCCTCTCGCTGATGGTGTCGGCCTTCTTGGCGTTGGCCTTGCCGTCGAAGACGAACACCGGCTCGATGCCCGCCTCAATGAGGTTCGACGTGCGGTAGAGGATGCCCGACAGGTGGGAGGTCACCCTCCCCTCGGAATCCATCAGCGGCTTGCCATCGGGCTGCCTGATGATGGACAGGAACTGGAAAATCGTGTTGTACGCATCGACGGCCAGGGTCTTGCCCCTCAGAGCCTCCAGGTCGATCTCGGTCGGGGTGGATATCGGGGAAAGGTTTACTCCCATCTCGGCACCCCGCATCTGGCCCGAATCCCTTCCACTCCGCTATCGACGGGGCCATGTCCTCGAGCCTGAAGAGCGCGGATCCCGCCACCAGGACCGTGGCGCCCGCATCGACGCAGGTCTTCCCGGTGAACTCGTTGATTCCGCCGTCCACCGATATCTCCAGGTCGCGGCCGTTCTCGGCGGCCCAGTCCCTGACGTACGAGACCTTGGGGATGCATTCCGAGATGAACGACTGCCCCCCGAATCCGGGGTGCACGGTCATAATCAGGGCGAGGTCGACCATGGGCAGGTACTCGTCCAGCTCCTGCACTGGGGTCTCGGGGTTGACTGATATCCCGGCCCTCATGCCGCGCGACTTTATCTCTTGGATCGCGCCGCGTATGTCGCCCACCGCCTCGCAGTGGACGGTGACGAGGTCGCATCCTGCGTCGGCGAAGTCCTTGATGTACCTCATCGGATCCTGTATCATCAGGTGGGCATCGAACGGGATGTCCGAGTGCTTCCTGATGGCCTTGATCACGGGCGCGCCGAAGGTGATGTTCGGGACGAACATGCCGTCCATGACGTCGAGATGCGCCCAATCCGCCCCTGCGGACTCTATCCTGCGGAGCTCTTCCCCGAGCTTGGAGAAATCTGCGGACAGCATCGACGGGGCCACCTTGGTCATGCTGGACTTATCATAATCAACGTATATATTGCGCTCGCCGAGGGGAACATATTAGAACGTCAAAACCGATTCCCAGAGCATGGCATTGGCTAAGCACGAGACAGCCGAGAAGGAATGCGATGTCGCCGGATGCAGCAATCCGGCCGAGAGGTCGTTCAACATCAAGCAGGTCGCCAGGAGCTCCCTGACACTTAAGAGCCAGGACCTCAGGCAGGTCCACCTCTGCAAGGAGCACTACAAAGAGTACAAGAAGGAGACCAAGAACGACAGGGAGCTCGATCAGGTATACCGATAGGCATGCTCGACATCCTTTTCCTCGGGACGGGTGCCGCCGTCCCGTCCCGCGACCGCACCACATCAGCCCTGGCTGTGCGCTCCGGCCGTGACATCATCCTGCTCGACTGCGGGGAGGGCACCCAGCGCCAGCTGATGGTCTCGCCGTTCTCGTTCATGAAGATCAGGGCGGTGCTGATCACGCACATGCACGGGGACCACGTCCTGGGGCTGCCCGGGCTCCTGCAGACCATGGGCCTCAGCGGCAGGAAGGACCCCCTGACGGTCTACGGCCCCTCCTGCCTGGAGAGGTACATCCGCTCCGCCATGGACGCAACCGAGGGCGATACCGGCTACGACCTGTCGTTCGAGGCGGTCGAGGACGGCGGGGAGTACGCGATAGGCGGCCTCACCGCCACGGCATTCGCCACCGACCACGGGACCGAGTCGTTCGGATACGTGATCAGGGAGGCCGATCTTCCGGGGAAGCTCGACAGGGCGAAGGCCCTATCCCTCGGCCTGGAGGACGGTCCGGACCTGGCCCGCATAAAGAGCGGGGAGACCGTGAAGGGCGTGGATCCCTCGCAGGTTATAGGCGAGCCCCTGAGGGGCCTGTCCATGGCCTACACCGGCGACACCAGGCCTTGCCCCGCCATACCGCTCGCCGCGAAGGGCGTCGATGTGCTGGTCCATGAGGCCACGTATATGTCGTCGGAGGAGAAGCTGGCCGACGAGCACGCGCACTCCACCGTGGGCCAGGCGGCCGACGATGCCAAGGAGGCGGGGGCCAGATACCTCATATTGACCCACATAAGCAACCGCTACAGGGAACGCGAGGGGCTCGAGGCCGAAGCCAGAACGCTGTTCCCCGATTCCTTCGTCGCCGAGGACATGCGCATGTTCAGCGTGACCCGCGGCTCGATCAGCTTCACGGACTCGAACTAATTTCAGCAGGTCCGCGTTGGTTATCATCCCGATCACCCTGCCCTTCTGGGATACCAGCACCGCATTCCAGTCCCCCATCAGCGCGGTGAGCGTGGGTATGGTCGTCGTGTCCGACACCACGGGGTACGACTCCCCCATGACCTTCGATACGGGGGTCTGCGAGAGCTCCTCCATGGTCACCCCGGAGCGGAGCTTCTCCAGGATGATCCTCTCGGACATGCTCCCCACGGACACGTCCCCGGACATCACCGGCAGCTGGGAGTACCCCGCCGTCCTCATGAGCTCGGAGGCCTGGTGAACCAGGGAATCGCTCTGGATCGCCACTACGCCCTTCGAGCAGACGTCCGCCGCCGTGAGGCTCCTGTTGTCCCTGTGCTTCATGTCGTCCAGGGTCTCGAATAGCCTCACCACCGTATCGTAGCTCGCGGAGATCTTGCCAGACTCAATCTTGGCGATGGTGCTCTGGCTTATGCCGGATGCATGCGCCAGCTCCACCTGGGTTATGTCCAGCGATTTCCTGAGCCTACGGACGTCCGTTGCGGGAGGGAATTTCATGTATGATGGATTTGATTATTCTTATATGAATATTATTATCAGTATTCTTTATAAATAGGAAAATATTCCGATGCACATAGGAGTGCATTCTATATGGCAACTAAGAAGAACATTTACGTCGAGGGGCTCAACGAGATCCCCGCACCCATGAGGAAAGTCGAGATCGTCGAGAGGAAAGGAATCGGGCACCCCGACTCCGTCTCCGATGCCCTGGCCGAGGAGGTCTCCAAGGCACTCTGCAGGATGTACAAGAAGGAGTTCGGACACGTCCTCCACCACAACACCGACGAGACCCAGATCGCAGCCGGATCCGCCAAGCCCAAGTTCGGCGGCGGAACCATCATCGACCCCGTCTACATCCTCCTTGTCGGCCGCGCCACCACCCACGCCGGCGAGGGCAAGAACCTGAAGGACCTGCCCTGCAAGCCCACCGCCCTCAAAGCCGCCCACGACTACCTCGACAAGACCTTCCCCAACCTGGATGTCGATTCCGAGGTCATCCTGGATGCAAAGCTGGGAATGGGATCCGACGACCTTACCGGCGTATACAAAGCATCCGGCCACCTGGCCAACGACACCTCCTTCGGCGTCGGATACGCCCCCTACTCCATCACTGACAAGCTCGTCCTGAAGACCGAGGAGTACATCAACGGCCCCATGAAGAAGAAGCTGCCCGAGACCGGGCAGGACGTCAAGGTCATGGCCTCCCGTGTGGACGACAAGATCACCATGACCATCGCCTGCGCCATGGTCGACAAGCACATCCCCGATGCGGCCCACTACCAGTCCGCCATCGAGGAGATGTACGACCTCGTCACCGACAACGCCCTGAAGATCATCGGCAAGGAGAAGGTCAAGTTCAAGCTGGACATCAACACCGGAGACAACTACAAGCGCGGCGTCTACTACCTGACCTGCACCGGCCTCTCCCAGGAGATGGGAGACGACGGATCCGTCGGAAGGGGCAACAGGTGCAACGGCCTGATCACCCCCTACAGGCCCATGTCCATGGAGGCCACCTCCGGGAAGAACCCGATCACCCACATCGGCAAGATCTACAACGTCATGTCCAAGCTCATCGCCGACGATGTGGCCAAGAAGGTCACCAACGAGGCCGAGATCAGGGTCAGGCTGCTCTCCCAGATCGGGAAGCCCGTCTCCCAGCCCCTCAACGCCTCCGTGCAGATCGTCCTGCCCGACGCCACCTCCAACCCCAAACTCTCGAAGTGGACCGGGGAGGCCGAAGCCATCGCCGCAGACTGGCTCGACAACGTCGACAAGGTCTCCGACATGATCGTCGAGGGCAAGGTCCGCACCTTCTGATAAACCATCTATGGGGGTCTCCCGACCCCCTCTTTACCATTCATCCAACCCCGCCTGCGGCGATGGTGGGCCAGCATGTCAGTTGGATGGGTTGACCATGAACTGTTTTTTGTCCCCCCCTAACACAAATTATTAAAAGACGATGATGGGATTCCAACCCAAGGGTATCCAATATGAAGATCATCGATGAACCACAGTTCGGCCCAATGTTCAGATTCAACGATGCGAACGTCTACTGGTCTCTCTATGTGCTCTCCGACGGGAAGCGCATGGGAAGGAAGAGGCTGGCCGAGGAGGTCGGCATCGGAGAAGGCAGCATGCGCAGGATCATCGATACCCTGAAGGACTGGGATTTCATCTCGATCAAGCAGACTGGCATCACCATAACCAAGGCCGGCCAGAACTTCCTCGAGCAGATGCCCATGGAGCCCGTGGATGTCTTCCTGCCCGATTCCGTCATCGGCGACTACCAGCAGGGGGTCATCGTCCGCGGCTGCGCCACCAAGGTGAACAACGGGATGGAGCAGAGGGATGCCGGGATCAAAGTGGGGGCCACGGGGTGCACGACCATCGTCATCCGCGACGGCATCCTCATGATGCCACCCGACTGGAACATCGACCAGAATCAGCCCGAGATCGCCAAGGTCATCCGCCAAGACTACGGTCTCGGCCCATCCGACGCCCTCATCATCGGCGGCGGAATGACCAAGGCCTCCGCCATCGAGGCGGCCATCACCGCTGCTCTGGCGCTGTTCCGATGAAGCATCTGCTGAGCTATTCCGTCTACCAGGACCTGGAGCTGTTCGGCCAGGATGCGGCGGCCACCTTGGCCGGCATCGGATGCGACGGGTTGGAGCTCCTCACATCGTTCGAAGAGGTCCCGCAGTGCTACGCACCGCTCACCGAGACAGTGCACCTGCCGTACGCACCTGATTGGCTCGCTGCATGGGAGGACAGGCCCTACGACATCGATGACAAGACCGCGCTATTCCTCATGTACGGAAAGTCCCGCGAGGAGCTCCTGGATTCCGTCGCCCGCAGCATCAGGATGGCGGAGCCCCTCCGCCCCGGCCACGGCGTGATGCATGCCTGCAACGCCGACCTCCCGTGCGTCAGGAAGCACGGGGCCAGCAGAGAGGATGCCTACGTCATCGAGCAGTTCTGCGACATGATGAACCAGGTCGCAGAGCGCTTCCCCGGAGGGGAGCCCCCGTTCAAGATCGTCTTCGAGAACCTCTGGTGGCCCGGCATGAGGCTCACCGACAACGCCGGGTTCCGCCTGGTCCAGGACCTGATCGAGTTCGACAACTGGGGCATCTGCCTGGACACCGGCCACCTCATGAGCACCATCCCCCGCGTATACACCGAGCAGGACGGCATCGAGGGAGTCATGGAGATAGTCTCGGGATACGACGAGGACCTCCTGTCCAGGCTGTCCGCGGTGCACTTCCACTTCAGCGCGTCCGGGGAATACAGGGAGACGTTCGAGGAGGTGGACATGGGTGACACGGCGCCGGTAGACTTCTATTGGGGCTCCTACAAGCACGTGTCCGCAATAGACCAGCACCGGGCGTTCACCGATCCGTCATGCAGGAGGATCATCGAGACGGTGTCCCCCGACTACGTCATCCACGAGCTGCCTGGCAAGATCAACGGGCCCCTCAACGACTTCAGGCAGCAGCGGTCCCTCCTCCCATAATCATCCTTTTATATGACTTGCCTAATGGGTAGCGTCAGAGGTATACAGATGGCACGTTTCCCCGAGGCTGAGAAGAGGCTCCTGGACAAGACTGTCTGCATGAACTGCTACGCGACCAACCCCAAGAAGGCCGACAAATGCAGGAAGTGCGGATACAAGAACCTCAGGCCCAAGGCAAAAGAGAGCAGGAAGCAGTGATTCCGGCTCTTCCATATTGAATTTTACGGCCGGCCCCGGCCGGTATCTTTTCTCCCCATAGCTGCGGCTATGGCCGACGGGGCCGGCATCCTTCCTCGCGCGCAGGCGCATCAGTTATCTACCCAAAATACCTCGCCCTCTCGGAGCCGTTTCCGATGAACATACTCGTAGTGGACGACAACGCAGCCATTAGGGAGATTTTCAAGGACATCCTGACGACGAAGGGCCATGCGGTCACGATGGCCAGCACACTCGACGAGGCCGTGGACAAGCTGGATTCCAAGCCGGACATCGTCTTCCTCGACACCAAGGTAGGCTCCGACGAAGGGCTGCATCTGATCTCCCGCCATGCGGAGATCTATCCCGACGACGAGCTCTACGTCGTCCTGGTCAAGAGCCCCTCGGAGCCGGTCCCCACCGACATGCCCGAGATCGTCACCAGCATCGACAAGCCGTTCAAATCCGAACAGGTCCTCGCCGCCGTGGACATGTCCATAGCCGTGGCGGACGAGCGCAGGATGAACGATTCCGGGAAGAAGCGCAAGCCGAAGAAGAACGCCGCGATGAAGAAGAGCGGAGGGTTCTTCAGCAGGAAGAAGAAGGAGCCCACGGTCAGGGTCTCCAAGGCCGCCGCGGCGGAAGGCGTCGACTTCGGGACCAAGTACCTGGTGTTCGAGGAGGTCCCCGAGGACATCTATCTCCTTGCAGCCAAATTCAACCCGCAGGTGTTCTCGGTCGCCATAGTGTCCTCCAACAAGCAGAAGGCCTTCCGCGATTACTTCGACACGGACGAACAGACGATCATAACCCTGTCCGCCAACCCTAAGGCGGGGTCGCTGTCCATCAGGGGCCTGGGGACCCTCATGGAGACGCTCCTCGAGTTCGCGGACGAGCACGACCGCCCCGTCATCATCATAGACAACTTCAAGGACCTGCTGGAGGCCAACGGCATGAACTCCACGCTGGTCTTCGTCAACCAGCTTATCACCGGACTCAGGAAGGAGGCCACCATTGCGCTCTCGGTGGACCCCGGCCGCGTGAATGCGAAAGAGCGCAACATACTGCTCAGCAAAATGAAAGAGTACAGGGAGTGACGACAATGCAGATAGAGAAGGTTTGGGCGAGGGAAGTCCTGGATTCCAGGGGCAACCCCACTGTCGAGGCAGAGATTACCGTAGGCGGACACAGGATATCCGCGATAGCGCCTTCCGGCGCATCCACCGGGTCCTGGGAGGCCCATGAGCTCCGCGACGGCGGCGACAGGTATGGAGGGAAAGGCGTCCTGAAGGCCGTGGAGAACATCCGCGGCGACGTTGCCAAGAGGATCACCGGCATGGACCCCACCGACCAGAGGGCCATCGATGACGCGCTCATCGCGCTCGATGGCACCGAGAACAAGACCAGGCTCGGCGGCAACGCCACCGTGGCCGTCTCCCTGGCCGTCGCCAGGGCGGGCGCCATGTGCGAGGGCGTCCCGGTCTACGAGCACATCGGGAAGGACCACCGCACCCTCCCCGTCCCCATGCTGAACATCATCAACGGCGGGAAGCACGCCGGAGGCAACCTGAAGATCCAGGAGTGCATGATCATCCCGGCGGGCGCCAAGTCCTTCTCGGACTGCCTGAGGATGTCCACAGAGGTCTACATGCACCTCAAGACCCTGCTCAAGAGCAAGTACGGGGTCAGCGCCATCAACATCGGCGACGAGGGCGGTTTCGCTCCCCCGGTGGATACCGTCGAGGAGGCCATGGACATCATCGTCGCCGCCATCTCGGATGCCGGCTACGCCCCGGGCAAAGAGGTCTTCCTCGCCATGGATGCCGCCTCCTCCGAGTTCTACAAGGACGGCATGTACTACGTCGACGGAGAGGAGATGTCAGCCGGCGAGCTCGCAGACCACTACGTCGAGCTGACGCAGATCCACCCCATCATCAGCATCGAGGACCCGTTCTTCGAGGATGACTTCGAGACCACCGCGGAGCTCACTTCCAAGATAGGGTCCCATGTACAGATCGTCGGGGACGACCTGTTCGTCACCAACGTCAAGCGCCTGTCCCGCGGAATCGACTGCGGCGCGGCCAACGCCCTGCTGCTGAAGGTCAACCAGATAGGAACCATATCCGAGTCCGGCGATGCGGCACAGATGAGTTACGACAACAAGTACAACGTCGTCGTATCGCACAGGTCCGGGGAGTCCGAGGACACCACCATCGCGGACCTCTCCGTCGGATGGGGATCCGGCGAGATCAAGACCGGCGCTCCCGCCCGCGGCGAGAGGACGGCCAAGTACAACCGCCTCCTGAGGATCGAGGAGGAGCTCGGCTCCAAGGCCAAGTTCCCCGGGATCTCCCAGTTCCGCAGTTGAACTTTTCCAAACTTTTCAGGGGGGGAATACCCCCCATCGTTTCCACTGTACGAATGGTACGTGCATGAGTTGGATTATTTATCCCACTGTGCACCTTCTCGGTTGCGTAAATCCCTATTTATAACCTACTTCCGGGAACCTCCGGGTCGGAAAAATCGGCGGAAATCGCCATATTTTACATATATAAAGTTTACCCATTGAATTCTTGTCGAAAACAGCGGTTAACGATGTTACTCACGTGTGGTTTATAAGCCCCGTTTTTGGGCCGGGAACAAGGCTTATATCGTGCCTGAGCATAGGGGCAGATGCGCGTCCCGAGAGGGGGATGGATGGGATTTGATGCCCTCAGGAAGGTCGCGTTGCGGGGAGAGCGTATTGCACCACAGGTACTCACTGGACAGCGAAAGCTGTGGGGAAATCCATACCGGATACACAACTCTGGACAAGGTTCCAGCATCCATGACCATGAGCGTGTACTGCCGCTGCGGGAAGATCGTGGTGCTCGACCGCGCCGAGATGGTCCTCAAGCTGAAGCTCGACAAGGAACTCGAGTGCATGGAGTGCCGCAACTCCCGCATCGACCGCGAGATCGACGAGATGAACAACCACTACCTCGGCATCTCCGAAGAGGACGTCTATTCCGAGCGATCGGGCCCCTTTGAATTATACGTTAAAATAACACAAATGTCAATATTAGTGTTACCGTATCGGGACTCGCTCTGAGGCCTTCTTCTCGACAGCTTTCTTGGCCCTCGATGATTTCTTCTTGCCTGGGCAATCGGGGTTGATGCACTCATCGATAGTTCCAAGGGAAATCATGGGTGCCTTGCATATCGAGCAGGAGCGGCCGGCCGCCTTTATGGTGCCGCGGGGGCGCAACGGATAGGTCTGCGTGCACGCGGGCCATTCGGAGCATCCCGCGAACCTCTTGCCGGCCTTGGAGAACATTATCCTGATGTGTCCCTTCTCGCAGGTGGGGCAGACCCCCAGGTCGTTCTTCTCGATGTTGCTCTGACACTTGGGGTCGATGCACTGCACGGACGGCGGGTTACCCTTCCTGATGATCCTGAGCTGGGGCAGGCCGCACACGGGGCACTTGCTGTCCGTGGTCTGCACCAGGGCGCCCCTTGGCATCGGGAAGGCCATCTTGCACTCGGGGTAGCCGTCGCATCCGATGAAGTTCCCGTTCTTGGACCTCTTGACGGTCATGTTGTTGCCGCAGGACGGGCAGATGCCGATGTGCTGCTGCGAGTGGAGCGCCGAACGGATCTCCTGGCCGATCTCCGCGGATTCCGAGGAGATCTTGACTGCGACGTCGTGCAGCATGTCCTGGGACTCCTTCACCACGGATTCGAGCGTGCGCTCGCCGTCGGTGATCTTCAGCATGTCGGCCTCCAGCCTGGCGGTCATCTCCGGCTCGGTGATGCCTCCTCCGTGGACCTCGAGCGACTTCGTGAGGGCGATCCCGCTGGGGGTGGGAATCATGTAGTTGCCCTGGACGTAGTTCCTGGAATACAGCTTGCCGATGATGTCGTGCCTGGTCGACTTCGTACCCAGCTGCAGCCTGTCCATCTCCTGGATCAGGGAACCCTGGTTGTACCTGTACGGGGGCTTGGTCTCGGAATCGACCATCTGCATGGAGCGCACGTCGACCTCGTCGCCGACGGCCATCTTCGGGAGCTTGGTCTCGGTGGACTTCAGGTACTTGCCGTAGTACTTCTTCCATCCGGCCTTCTTGAGGACGTATCCCTCGGACTTGAACTGCTCGCCGGCCACCTCTATGGTGACCTCCGTTACCTCGGCCTCGGCGACCTCGCCGAGGGTTGCCAGGAACCTCCTGACGATGAGCTCGTAGAGCTTCCACTTGTCGCCCTTCATCTTGTCCGAGGAGGCCCCGGCGGTGGGGTATATGGGCGGGTGGTCCGTGGTCCTGCGCTTGCCCTTGGAGGGGACGATCTTCTCCTGCTTCAGGATCTCCTCCGCCTCCGCCTTGAACTCCGTGTCCTTGAGCTTCTCGAGGATGGACTTCAGACCTAGGCTCCTGGGGTACTCTGTGTTCTCGGTACGGGGGTACGAGATGTATCCGCCGGTGTACAGATCCTCGGCGAGCTTCATGGCCACCGTGGGAGGTATGCCGATCTTGTTGGCCTCGACCTGCATCTGCGTGGTGTCGAACGGGGCCGGCCTGTACTCCTCCTTGGGGGAGACCTCGTAGCCCGTGACGGTGCCGACCTTCTCGGCGGACACCTTGGCCATCACGGCCTCGGCCTGCTCCCTGTCCCAGAAGGGGTTCCCGGTATGCTCGCCCTTGAACGCGAGCATGCCGAACTTCCCGACCACGTTCCAGAACGGGACGGGCTCGAACCTCTCGATCTCCTCGTGCCTCTCCACCAGGAGCTTCAGCGTGGGGCTCTGGACCCTGCCTACGGACATGAAGTTCTTCCCGACCTGTCCGGAGGAGAGGGATATGAGCCTGGTGAGGACGGCACCCCATGAGAGGTCCACGATCTGGCGGGCCTCGGCGGCGTCGGCCAGGTTTGTGTCGGGGAGCGCGAGGTCGTCGAAGGCCTTCTCCACCTCGCCCTTGGTGAGGGCGGAGAACCTGGCCCTCTTCACTATGGACAGGTCGACGCCCATCTCGCGCACGGTCTCCATGCCGATGAGCTCTCCCTCCCTGTCGAAGTCGGTCGCGATGATGACCTCATCGCACTGCGCGGCGATCTCCTTGAGCGCTGTGAGGATACTCTTGACCCTGACGGCCTTCACCTGCGGCACGTACACAAGGTCCTCGGGCTTGGTCGCCCCCCAGTCGTTGTACTCCTTGGGGTAGTCGAGCTCGATGATGTGCCCCCTGAGGCTCACGACGCTGTACTCGTCGCCGTCCTTCTCGAACGTGATGACGGTGACCCCTCCGCTGGCCGACGAGTGCGATTTCCCGTCGGAAAGGATGGTGGAGATCCTGCGCGCCGCGTTGGCCTTCTCGGTGATTATGAGCTTCCTCATCGCCCATATAAAACGGGCTGGGCGTATTTAATAATTAATAGATGAGGAGCAGTGCTGGCTGCTCCCAAACACGAGTGCATTTCTGTCCACGAATCATCCGTCCAACGCGCGCGTTATATATCGTGTGCGCGTTATAGGATTATGCATCCAACCATCATGAGGGAAGCGCTGCTATCGCAGAAGGGGGTGCTCCGCCTCGAGCCCCTCGACTCCGAGACCCTCATGGCGGCGGTGGAGCAGGAGATGTCGATCAGGCGGATCTCCGGCGGAATGGAGCTCGACAACATCGGCATCATGCAGTGCGCCCACAGGCAGTTCGTCGGTGCCATGTTCTGCACCGGCGAGTTCGAGCGCCCCGATGAGACGTCCATGTTCATCGTGGACTCGATGGGGAACATCATCGGGAGGGAGGTCGTCCCCGGCGAGAGGGAGGCCATGGCCTCCGACCCCAACATAATCTGGCTCTCGGACAGCATGGCCATCTTCCGCGACAAGATAACCGGCCACGAGGCGAAGTTCGTCATATCGGCGGTCAATTATGCCCCGGCCGGACTGGAGGACGGCATGCAGGCCGTCATCTACTATCCGTCGGTCAGCACCGCCAGGATCATCAACAGGAGATTCGGCGTCGACGACACCAGCAACGCCGTCTGGACGCTGATCATAGGGGTCGACGGTCTGTTCCCGTCCCCGGGCATCGCGGCGGAGATCAGCGAACCCGTGGCATCGGTCACGCGGTCGAGCAACCGCGCCCGAATCGGTGCCTGTGGCCGATGTGGTGGAGGTTCCCGGTGGACGGGGCCGCCATGGTGAGCCTGCCCCTCAGGACGCCCTTCATGGAGGTGATCTCGTTGGCGAACGCCTTGAGGTCGCCGAGCTTGCCCTCGCAGATGAGGATCTCCATGCACTTGTCGTGGTCGAGGTGGATGTGGACGCTGGTGGTGACCATATGGCCGTGCTCGTGCTGCACCTCGGTAAGCCTGTCGCTGATGGAGGTGGACGTGTGGTCATAGACCATGACCACGGTGCCGACCATCCACTCCTCGTCGTTCTTCCACTCGTTCTCGGCGAGGGAATCGCGGACCAGGTCGCGGATGGCCTCGGAGCGGCTGACGTACCCCTTCTTGGAAATCGAGTCATCGAATGCTTTCAGAAGTTCGGGTTCGAGGGATACGCCGATGCGTGTTACTCCGTCCATGGCCGAGTATCAATAATCGAGTAATTAAGGTTTATATCGTAGCGCGCGGATGACTGGGTCATGGCAGCAAACACCGAGAATCTCGAAAACGCCATCGTCTCCGCGGTGAGGAACGGCGTGGAGGACCAGGACATAGCAGTTGCTTTCTCAGGAGGCCTCGACTCCGGCCTCGTGGCGGCCATCGCCAAGGACTACGCGAGGTCCGTCACCCTGTACACCTCCGGCAAGGACCAGTCCTACGACGTGGTCATGGCCCGCGAGATGTCCGAGCAGCTCGGTCTGCCGTGGCTCCACATACCGATCACCGAGGACAACATCGAGGCCAGGCTCAGGGAGATGATCAGCATCACCGCCACCTCCAGCCCCCTGACGCTGTCCTTCGAGCTGCCCCTGTTCTTCGTCTGCAGGACCGTCCATGAGAAGCTGGTCCTGGGCGGCCAGGGATCGGATGAGATGTTCGCCGGATACTCTAAGTACATCGGCCTGTCCGAGGAGGAGCTCAACAGGGCCAGGAAGTCCGACATCGGGAAGCTCATCACCTCCACGATCCCCCACGAGACCAAGGTCGCGGACCACTTCGGGAAGAAGATCCTGTACCCCTACCTCGACCCCCTCGTGACCATGGAGGTCAGCTCCATGGACCTCAAGGACCTGATGCCCAAGGACGCCGACAACAGGAAGGTCCTGCTCAAGCAGGTCGCCAGGAACCTCGGCTACCCGTTCATCGCCGAGAAGAAGAAGAAGGCCGCCCAGTACGGCTCCGGAACCATGGACCTGGTCAGGGACGTGGCCAAGCAGAAGGGCATGACCTACTCCGAACTCGTCGAGTCCATCTACAAGGACATCTTCGAGTGATTCGCAGGCCCGAACGGGCGGCGACGTACCGCATATAGAGGGATGCCGCGTCGAGATCCGTGAGCTCGTAGAGCATGCGGGTCCCGACCGGGTCCTCGATCTCGTTGAGATAGACATCCCCATCCTCCCCGAACAGGAAATCGAAGCCCACGAAGTCGGGCATCAGCTCGGGGACGACCTTCCTGATTATCCTGACAGCCGCGTCCGGGGACTCGCATAGCTCCGCTCTCCCGCCGAGGCTGAAGTTGGCCCTGAAGTCCCTGTCGCTAGAGCGCATCACAGATGCGATGATCCTTCCGCCTAGGACGTAGCACCTCATGTCCCTCCCGCGGACCGGCGCCATCTGCTGCACCATCGGCAGGCGGTCGGCATTTGCATCGAAGAGCTCCGAGACCTCGTCCCCGGAACAGGCCTCGAACACCTCGGAGCCGCCGTGCCCCATCCTCGACTTGACCACCCACGGGGGCCCCGGAGGGAGCTCGTCCGCGGCGAGGCTGTAGGGCAGTACCGGGACGCCGAGGCTGCCGGCGAAGCGGAGGGTCTCCGCCTTGTCGCAGCATATCCTCGTGACCGACGACCTGTTGTACACCGTGGCGCCGCAATCCTCGATCTCGCTTACGAGGCGATGGTCCCTGCTGCGGGAGACCACCACGTCTGGCGCGTCCCCGGGATCGGCGCTTCCCGCGGCGACTATCTCGCATCTGAGCCCCATGGAGTTGCCGGAGTCCCTGAGCCTCTCGGCGAAGAACCTGTTCTTCTCCAGGTCTGGCGCATCGTACAGGATCCAGCACTCCATGTCGACCCACCGTGTAGCGGATGTGGGCCATTATGGCTGAGGCGATATCGATGCCCGTGCATTCGGTGATGTTCCTCATATGGGCGTTGGAGTTGACCTCTATGACGACCGGCCCGTCCGGCCCGCTGAGGATGTCCACTCCGCAGAAGTCCGCCTCCAGGGCCTCCGCCGCGGCCGCTGCGAGCTCCGATTCCTCGCGGGTGGGCTCATGCGGGTGCATGGTCCCCCCGAGGGTCGCGTTGGCGCGGAACTCCCCGGGCTTCGCCTTCCTGCGCACGGCCGCTACCGCCTCGCCGCCCACCACCTCTATCCTGAGGTCCTCGCCTCCGCATTCGACGTACTCCTGCATGATCATCGGGCGGTCGCCGGCGACCAGCGCCTCAAGCTCCGCCATGTCGCGAACAAGGTGGACCTGCTGGCCGAAGGAGCCGAAGCAATCCTTCACCACCATCGGGAACCCGAGGGTGCTGGCGGCCTCCCCCAGGAAGCCCCTGTCGGTGTAGCCGACGCCCTCGAACGTCTTGGGGCAGGCGATGGTCCTAAGGCTGGGGACCCCCGCCCTCGCCAGCTCCAGATGTGTCCTGGCCTTGTCATCGCAGTCCATGATGCACTGGGCTGGATTGAACAGCCTCAGGCCCGCCGCCTCCAGCGACATGGCGAGGGTCACGTCCTTATCCCAGAACACCACGAAGTCCGCATCCTCCAGCGGGGACTCCCCGATGGGGCGGCACAGGTCGCAGTTGCGCAGGACGGTGAGCCCTATGCCCATCCCCCTGGCCGCGGCGGACATCATTGCCGCCGGCTCGTCGTACTTCCCGCCGGCGAGGAATCCATTGACCACCATGGCTCCGCGCATGACGCGATAACCAATCTATCCATACACAATACTTCCGACCCGGGGGATATTTTGAAAAGAAGGAACGCATTCCGACACACGGAGATTGTATTGAATCCCGAAGGGAACATGGGCTGGTTCGAGGGGCTCTCCGGAAGGGGGGTCCATCCCGGGCTGGCCAACATCACTGAGCTCATGAACCGCCTGGGGAACCCCCAGAAGGGCATGCGCACGATCCACGTCACGGGCACCGACGGCAAGGGCTCCGTCTGCGCCATGATGGAATCCGTCCTCAGGTGCTCCGGGTACCGCACGGGCATGTTCACGTCGCCCGAGATTATGAGGGTCAACGAGTGCATCATGATCGGCGGGGAGGACGTGTCCGACGAGGACCTCGAGATGGCCCTGGAGGCCATCCGCCCGCATGCCGAGGACATGGCCTCGATCGGCATGGAGTGCACCAGGTTCGAGGTGCTCACCGCCATGGCCCTCGTCCTGTTCAGGCTCCTCTCGGTGGAGATTGCCGTGGTGGAGGTCGGCATGGGCGGCAGGCTCGACGCCACCAACGTGGTCGATCCGGAGGTCTCCGTGATCAACGGGGTGGGCGTGGAGCACACCAGGTTCCTGGGATCGACCCTCGGGGAGATCGCCGCGGAGAAGGCGGGGATCGCCAAGAAGGGCGCCCCGTGCGTCACCGTCAACACCGGCGAGGCATTGGAGGCCATCGCCGCCTACTGCGACAGGGTTGGAGCGCCGCTGGTCGCCGTCTCCGCGTCCGATGCGGAGGTAGTCAACACCAAGCCGGACTCCATCGACATGCTGTTCGGAGGAGAGCTCATGACCGTGGGCCTCCCGGGCAGGTTCCAGGCCGGCAACGCCGTCCTGGCGATAGCCGCGCTCTCCCAGCTCCCCGACTACGGGGAGAGGATCGCGGAGCACGTTCAGGAGGGTCTGGCCTCGGTCTCCTGGCCCTGCAGGATGCAGAAGCACATCGCCATGCCCCTGATCATCGATGTCACCCACACATCGACCGGCGCGGCCCGCCTGGCCGAGGACATCGGGGAGATCTACGGGGAGGTCGTCCTCGTCATAGGGATGCTGGAGGACAAGGACCTGAGCGGCGTGTGCTCCAAGCTGGCCGGGGTCGCATCGAAGGTCTACGTCACCGCGCCGCAGTCGCCCAGGGCGGCTCCCGTGGAGAGGATGGCGGCGGCGATGTCGGCTTTCCGCGACGATGCTCGGCCGTTCCCCGATGTGGATTCCGCCCTCGACGCCGCGATGGATGCCAGGGGCGACGACAACGTCCTGGTGACCGGATCGTTCAGGATGGCGGAGGAGGCGCTGATATGGCTTCAGAAGAGATTTGCACGATACTCGACATTCTCGCCGGCGAGTACTTCCACGGATGCTTCCCGGGCAGGAACTCGGAGGGCCTGAACCCCGAGTGGCCCCCGGACCCTTTCCACGTCCTCATCGCCACGATACTCTCGCAGCGCACCAGGGACGACAACACCCGCAAGGCATCGGACAACCTGTTCCGCAAGTACGATTCCGTCGATGCCATCGCCGCCGCTGACGTGGACGAAGTGGCGGAGCTGGTCAGGCCGGCCGGGTTCCCCAAGCAGAAGGCGAAGGCGATAGTGGAGTGCTGCATCATGCTCAGGGACGAGTACGGGGGCGAGGTCCCCAGCGACACCGACGAGATGATGAAGCTCCCGATGGTGGGCAGGAAGACCGCCGCATGCGTCCGCTCCTACGCCATGGGGATACCGTCGGTGTGCGTGGACACCCACGTCCACAGGATCTCCAACCTCATGGGGCTGGTGGATACCAAGGACCCCACGGAGACCGAGTTCGCCCTCATGGACATCACCCCCGAGGAGAGATGGTCCGACATCAACAGGTACCTCGTCAGGCACGGCCAGGTCACCTGCCTGCCCAATCACATGAAGTGCGAGAAGTGCAAGGTATCCCGGTTCTGCAGGCATTTCTCCGAGGAGCACGGGGAGCGGCGACGCATACAACCCTTTAAACGTGCGCGCGCATACTGTGGCCGATGCACGAAGTATCCGTCGTGTCCAACCTGGTCAGGGGCGTCCTCCTCGAGCTCGAGAAGTACGACGTCACCAAGGTCAACAGCGTGACCGCCGTCATCGGAGACCTGACCAACCTCGGCGAGGAGCAGATGCGCTTCGCGTACGAGATCGTCACCCGCGGTACCATCCTCGAGGGCTCCGAGTTCATAGTGGAGCACGAGCCCATCGAGCTCCGCTGCGACGGGTGCGGCTTCGAGGGACCGGCGAAGATACTGAAGGACCCCGATTTCGAATCCCATTCGATACCCGTCCTGGCATGCCCCGAGTGCGGCGGCCATGTGACCGTGGTGAAGGGGCAGTCGTGCACGGTCAAATACATAGACATCGAGGAGAGTCAGCGATGTTCAAATACAGGGACGAGGAGACTGCCAGGAAGATCCTGGACGGCATCAGGGCGATGGATGTGGACTACAAGTTCATGCACATCTGCGGAACGCACCAGGACACCATCGTGAGGTTCGGGCTGGAGGAGATGCTCAACGACGTGGGCGTGCAGATCGCCCAGGGGCCCGGATGCCCCGTGTGCGTCACGACCAGCCACGAGGTGGCCGATGCCATCACCCTCGCGAGGAACGGCGTGACCGTGACCGCCTTCGGCGACATGATGAGGGTCCCCACCACCATAGGTTCCCTCTTCTCGGCCAAGACCGACGGCGCCGACGTCAGGGTCGTCTACTCCATCGACGACGCGGTCTCCATGGCGAGGCAGCAGCCCGACAAGCCCCTGGTGTTCGTCGGCGTGGGGTTCGAGACCACCGCCCCATCCACATGCGTCCCCCTGCACAGGGACGACTGCCCCGAGAACTTCAGCGTCTACAGCTGCCACAGGATCTGCCCTCCCATCCTGGACACAATCTTCAGCCTGGGCGAGAACAGGATCGACGGGATCATACAGCCTGGCCACGTGGCCGTCATCACCGGGACCAAGATGTTCGAGGAGTTCGGGAAGATCAGGCCCGTCCCCCAGGTCATCGCCGGATTCGAGCCCCTGGACCTGCTCATGGCCGTCTACATGCTGTGCAAGCAGCTGAAGGAGGGCCGCCACGAAGTCGAGAACGAGTACTCCCGCCTGGTGAGGCCCGAGGGCAACCCCGTGGCCATGAAGCTCATGGAGGAGACCTACGACCCGGTGGACCGCCACTGGAGAGGCTTCCCCCTCATCCCCAAGAGCGCCCTGGCGCTCAAGCCGAGATTCGCTGACCACGATGCGACGAAGGTCCACGAGGACATCCTCAGGAACACCCCTGAGGTCGATGCCGAGGCGAAGGGCTGCAGGTGCGGCGACGTGCTCAGGGGGCTCATAAAATCAGAGGAATGCCCCATGTTCGGGAAGGCTTGCAAGCCGATGAACCCCATGGGTCCCTGCATGGTGTCTGCCGAGGGCAACTGCAGCATAGCTTACAGGCTCGGCTCCAAGAGGCTGCGAACATGGCAAAGCTGATGACAGAGACGGTGCTGAGGAAGAGGATCCTCGTCATAACCAACGATTCCACGGTGTTCAAGGACAAGAAGAGGCTGCTCTCGGCATGGGAGATGTTCGAGGGCAGGACGACCGAGGTTAAGCATCTGGTCGCCCGCCTGGACACCGCTAAGAACGAGAAGGGCAACAAGCTCTGCGACGTATCCTACGGCGTCATAACCACCAAGTACGGCTTCGTCCCCGGCAACTACATGGTCACCGGCTACGACGAGGTCATGGACAGCAAGGATGGCTATGAGAAATGCCAGGAGGAGAAGCAGTACGTGGAGACGGTATCGTACCTCACGCAGCCCTTCGACCTCGTGATCTTCTGCATCCCCAAGGAGATGTTCAGGCTGTTCCTCGACGCCGACCAGATCCGCGACGGCTGCGTAGTGGCGGTCACCAGCCCCGAGTTCAAGGAGAGGGTCGAGGCAAAGCATTGGCACTTCCTCGAGCGCTCCGGCGCCCGCGTCGGCGACGAGAACGCCGATGAGATCGAGAGGATCGTCAGGCAGATCTGCGCTTGAGGGCGTTCAAGCGCTCCTTGTCCTCGGCTGACACGCGGTAGGACTCGCGAATCTTCTGGATCGACTTATTCTGAGTCCAGTCGCAGAGGCGGCCGGACCTGAGGGCATCCTCGGTCATCCCCGGGAACCTGGCATAGCACACCGACACCGCCCATGCGACGCCCATCCTGTAGTAATACCCCGGATTGTCATGGGACATGATATCCTCGAGGAGCATGCGCGTGCTCTCCTCGTCCTTGAACATCGACATCCTGGCGATGAGCGACACCCTCATCGGGAACTCCTCGCCCGAATCCATGAGTGACGAGAAGAAGCCCCATGCCGCGTCGCGTTCTCCCTTCGCGGCCTTCCAGGCGGAGCAGAAGGTGTCGCAGACCGACCAGTTGTCTATGCGGGGCAGGAATGCCTCAGTGCGCATGATGCGCTCCTCCACGGGCATCTTCGCCGTCGCTATCACGAGGCCGAAGAGCATCTCCTCCTCGAAGTAGGCAGGCTCGTTCTCCAGAACGGCCCTCCAATCGTCGGCCACGACCTCCTTGGCCAGAGCGCGTATCTGGGGCACCCTCGCGCCGAGGATGCCCTCCTTGCCCGGCGTGAGCTTGGACACGAAGGCGGCGTTGTCCGGGTCGGCGAGTTCCATTATGCGTGAGGCGTAATCGATCATCGGATTCGGCCTCGTGAGCTAGAAGGGTACGCTTCAGGGCCCTGCCGCCGCTGTAGGCTCCCAGGCCCCCGGAGGAGGGCACGACCCTGTGGCAGGGGATTATGATCGGCAGCGGATTCTCCGCGCAGACGGTGCCGACGGCGCGGGACGCGCCCGGATGACCCGACTCGTCGGCGACCTGCGAGTATGTGCGCGTCTCCCCGTACGGGATGCGGGAGATGGCCGACAGGACGTCCTTGCGGAACTCGGTGCCTTCTACCAGGGTCTCGACGTCGAAATCCCTGATGGCACCCGACAGGTAGCCCTCGATCTGGTCTGCAGCATCCGCTATGGCCGGCGTCTCCTCCTCTTCCATCGGAAGCAGGTTCATGCAGGGGAGGTAGACGCCCGTTATCCTCCCCTCTCCGTCCTCCGTGATGCTGATCCTCCCAATCAGCGTCAGGTACGAGTATATCCTGGGTCCGCGCACGAGGTTCTAGATTGGCTTGGCGGATATTTGTAGATGCTTGATGCCTGCTGGCCGGAGGGGGATAATTCTATGTCCGCCGAGAGCCTTGGGAGCATCGTGATAATCTCCGCCAGCCGCCGCACAGATATCCCCGCGTTCCATTCGGAATGGCTGATGAACCGTCTCAGGGCGGGCTATGTGCTGGTGAGGAACCCTGTGGCGAAGAACATCGTCTACAGGGTGGACCTGTCCCGCAGGAACGTCGACTGCATCGCATTCATCACGAAGAACCCGATGCCGCTGGAGCCGCACTTGAGGGAGATCGGGTCGATGGGGCACATCTACACATTCCAGGTCACACTCACCCCTTACAGCAAGGATCTTGAACCTGGCGTCCCCTTCAAGGCGGACATAAACGACTGTTGCATCCGCATTGCTGACAGGATAGGGAGGGACAGGATGACCTGGAGGTACGACCCGGTCATCCTCAACGGACGCATCGGCCTCGACTACCACAGGCGGAAGTTCGAGATGATGTGCGGGGAGGCGTCCCAATGGACCGACAGGTGCATCATAAGCTTCGTGGACTTCTACAGCAAGCTGTCCAGAGTCGCCGAGGAGGGCACCATCAGAGCCATAACCAGGGAAGAAAAGGCGGCCTTCGCGAGGATGGCCGCCCGCACGGCGGACGAGTACGGCATGACCGTCACGAGCTGCTGCGCCAAAGAGGACCTCTCAGAGTATGGAGTCATCAACAGGCCCTGCATGGACGCCACTACCTATCGGTCCCTCAACATCCCCTATGAAGTTTCTTCCAGCCCCATGAGGGAACGCTGCGGGTGCATACGCAGCATAGACATCGGTGAATACGATACCTGCATGCACGATTGTGTCTACTGCTATGCCAACCGCCCCGACATCGAGAAACGCGCATCGAAGGTCTACATGCCGGAATCGGAGATGCTCTGGAACTGCCTGACACCGCGCGACCAGATTGTGGACCTGTCCACGCGCGAGGCCGCCCGCCTGGGCGACTATCTCCGATCGGAAGGTCTGCCTGTGGGTCGCGACCCTGACCTCTGCGATGCGATAATCGTCCGCGATGCTGCAGGGAGCTGTCCTGCCGTAGAATGCTGCCGTTCTTCCCATGATTGGAACGACGCTTGCGGAGTATTTAAGCCTCTGAGGGGGAGGTCCCCGAAAGTACCGAAAGTGGCCGTTGTCGCCCCTTTAAATAAATAAGACCGTTTCCACAGGCGATGGACATCGTTACACCCCTGCTGCTGGGAATAGCCCTGGCGATGGACGCCTTCGCCGTCTCAGTCATAAAGGGCCTGATGTCCAGGAAGGCCCTCCTGACGGTCGGACTCATGACCGGGGCATGGTTCGGCTTCTTCCAGTTCCTGATGCCCTGCTTAGGGTTCCTTCTCGGCACTGCGGTGTACGACATAGTGTCCGAGTACGCCCACTGGGTCGCTTTCGCCATCCTGCTGCTCATAGGCCTGAACATGATCAGGGAGGACCTGTTCGGAGAGGAGGACGGCGACGGCGACATGGGGCTGGCGACCATGGCTACTCTGGCAGTGGCCACGAGCATAGACGCGTTCATCGTCGGCATATCCATGTCCATGGAGTCATCGGAAGTGCTCATCCCGGCGGCGATCATCGGAGCGGTCACGTTCGCGATAAGCTTCTGCGGGGCCGTGATCGGGAGGAAGTTCGGCGCGGACAGGGTGAAGCATGCAGGCACCATCGGCGGGTGCATCCTGATAATAATAGGCGTGAAGACGCTCTTAAGCGGGCTCGGTCTCTTCCGACGAGTCCTCGATGAGGAGATACTTCCTCACATATGAGTTGACGGCAGCTGCGAGATCGAAGCCCTCCTTCTTGGATTTCAGGAGGCCGAGCGCTCCGACACCAGAGGACGATGCCTTCTCGAGCATATCCTCGAACAGCGCCACGAGCTTCTTTGAGCTCTCGTCGTTCCAGTGGTAGCGTATCTTGTCCACATCGTCCTCGGAGAGCTCTTCCAGGTACGCGTTGACGTAGTTGCGGAAAAGGTCCAGGGCATGGCAGACGAGGTTCTCGTCCTCGACATAGGTCTCCTCCTCGTAGCCGAGGAAATTGAGCATGGAGCTGACGAGGTAGTCGACATTGCGGCAGTTGCGGTTGTACTCGATGATCCTGCAGAACAGCCTCAGCAGGACCTCGGTGAGATCTGAATCGATGACCTCGATGCCCTCCGAGACGATCTTCTGCCTGAAGATGCGGTTGATCGTGAGGTATAGGACATAAGTGCAGGGCTCGCCCATGATGCCGTAGATGGTCTCTCCGAGGCGGTCGATGTACTTTATGTAGTCGAAGACGACGAATTCGGTCTCCGTGTAATAGATGTGGTCGGAGATCATGTAGGACATCATGCAGACGTAGCCGTCGATGTTCTGGAAGGTCTGCAGCTTCTCCACGGCGTTCTTCCACTCGATGAACGCCTTGCCGTCCTCGCGCATCCTCATGTAGATGCATCCGAGGAGCAGTATCTCGTCCGGGTCCTCGCCGCCGTCGGCCTCGATCATCTCGCGGACGGTATCGAGTGCGCGCTGGAGGTTGTCGTCCTTCATCATGGCGATGACCGGGGAGAATTTCTCGACCTTCCCGACGGTCTCCGGGAACCTCTCGAAGTCGGATCTGAACCTGTACAGCTTCTTGCCGCAACTGCTGCAGACATCGTGGAGGCCTTCGCCACCCTCGACATCCCCTCCGCAGTAGGGGCAGTACTGCATGGTCATCTCCATAGTGCCTTTGAGTTGTTTTTGAGTATTTGATTGTTGTCGAATCTCGGATTAACCATCCACGATTTATTTAGTGGTAAGCTTAATTTTTTACCGCCGTCCGCCTGGAGACGCTGTCGGAAATTACCATCCTTATACATAACGGCGCGAAGGCCCCGGGAGCTCCCCCGGAGCATGCTGGACTGTCCTGCGATCCCCGGTCGATAAAGTATCAATATTGATATTGGTTTAAAAATCCAATTGAGAATGGGAACACATGTGCCAGCATCGGGGAAAAACAAGTACCGAAATGGAGTGAGGAGAAGCAACGACGGATAAATGGTTGACCGCCCCCGAAGGGGCGTAAGGGGTTTGCTTCAGCGTTTATCCGCCTCCGGAAGGCATGAATTCGGAGACATCGACCTCTTCGGCCTCTCTCTTCACGTCCTCGATGGACTTCATGCTTCCTTCGTACACGGTCTTGCGCTCCTTGTAGGAGACCTCGATGTACTCCGAGGGATCGGCGGCGATGAGGTACTCGGAGTCGTAGTAGAGGTCGGTGAAGTCCAGTCTGACCCAGACCTTCCCGTCCCTCTCCTGGACGTCCGTCACCTTCCCGACCGTTGATGTCGGGATGTACTTCAGGAGGTCGCCCTTCTGCAAGGACATCATCCCTTGATGACAGCGCTGCGCTCACCGGCGGGCACGAACTCCCTGAGGGCTCCGCGACCGATCTCCTTGGTGACGTTGGCGAAATCGAAGACCAGGTTGGGGTCTGCGAAGGCCACCCTCACGAAGGGGTTGGCGGTGAATGCATCTCCGCGTGCGACGTGGGCCGCCTTGGGGATACCGGTGTATCCGGAGAGGTGACCGACGTTCATGGCGTAGTTGGGGTAGTTGGGTCCACGGACCTCCATGGGGAGACCCTCATCGGACCTGTACGCGAAGGAGTTCGCGGAACCGCACTGGTCCTGCAGGTCGAATCCGTAGAATCCGAGCCTTCCGGTCCTCTCCTTGTGCTGGAGCATGGACAGGTACCAGCAATTCAGACCGCAGTCAGCGACTCCGGTAGCCATTGCACCGGCGATACCGGTGGAAGCGGCTGCGACGGTAGCCCTCTGGGATCCACCGAAGTGGGTCTCCATGACAGCGGGGTACCTCTCGTACATCTCAAGGGCGTAGGAGTTGATGTCGTCTCCGAGGGCCATGAGCTTGTCCATGTCCTTGGGGTCGAGCTTGCAGAAGCCGCCGTACTTGGACTTGATCTGGTCGATGGCGTAGTAGACGTAGTCCTCGAGGATGTTGTCGGTGTACGCAGCGGTGGCGTACTGGGTGAATCCGACTCCACCGGACATGTATCCTCCCAGGTAGATCTGGTCGAAGACGGCGGCTCCGAGGGCGACAGCCTCGAGGGCTGCACGGCCGGGGTCGTCGGGGTAGACACGGTCGGACTGGGCGATATCTGCCATGTATCCGAAGGGGATTCCACCGGGCTCGTTGGGTCCCCTGGCGCGCCTTGCGGGCATCATGGTTCCCATTCCGAGGGACTGGTGCTTCGCGGAGTAGGCGAAGTCAGCGATGGCGGCCTCTCCGGCTGCGAGCTTGTAGGCGGAGATGAAAGCCATGGAGATCTGCATGGCGGCATGCCTGGAAACGGTGGCACCGTCCATGAGCCTTCCGACGATGGTCGGGACGCGGACAGCCTGCATGAGGGTCTTTCCGATGGCGCCTTTCAGCTGCTCGGCCTGGTCCTTGGGGAAGAGCTTGTTGATGTCGATGACGAACCTCTTGTCGATCTCGTCGATCAGCTCATCGTCTCCAGAGAAGACCTTGACGTAGGAGTCGTAGACGAGGGCGGGGTTGACCTCAGCCATGTGCTCCTGAACGACTGCTCCACCGGGCATGGTGTGGTTGACGGTCTCGAGGTACTCGTTGATGGTCTCGGGGGTGACCTCCTTTCCAAGCCTTCTCTCGATGGTCTGGTGGGGGCTGTCGAGTCCGACGAGGATGGTCCTCCTGATGTCGTCCCAAGCCTGCTGGATAGCGGTGTTGTTGACGCAGTGCAGGTCATCTGCCTCGGCGTAGATGTCCGTGTGGGACAGCTGGTAGGGCATCCAGGACCTCTGTCCGAGCGGGACACCGATGTCCTCGTTCATCATGGGGATGCCACGTTTCTTCGCGATCTCCATGGCGGAGTTCTGGAACTCGACCTTGGATTTCGACTGTTTCCATCCACCGTAGCAGTAGTACTTGGTGGACATGTCAGTGGGCTCTTCCTTGAACTTCTTCTTGCATGCGTCCATGAAGAGCTTGTCCTTTGCCTGTTTCGCCATTTAAAATCACTCTCCCTTAACCTTCCAGGGCTGGTAGCCGCCGAGGGTCCTCAGCTTGTGGATCCTGAGTCCGTACTCGGTAACCTCTTTGTCGTCCCTCATGTCAACGCCGTCGGCCCTGAAGATGGTGGTCCTGCTCCTGAGGTCCTTCATGCTTGCGGGCTTTCCGACGGAGATCTTCCTGTCGAGCGGGATGGCGACCTGGTCCTTCACGTAGACGACCTCTTTCTTCTTGTCGTCCCAGATGTACCTCTGCCAGCCGTCGAACATGAGTCCGTGCTCGTCCAGACGGCATGCGTGTCCGTGGACGGTAGCTCCCCTGATACCGGTGAGGGCAGGGTCGAAGGTCTCGTTATCGATCATCTCTTTGGCCATGACCTCGAGGTCACGCTCGCGGACCTCGATGATCTGCCTTCCGGACAGGGTTCCGGTGTCGACTCCCCTGTACCTGGACAGGTACATCCAGGCCCTCTGGTAGGGGGAGATGGGGGCGAAGTAGACGGAGTCAGTGAACTGGATGTACCTGACACGGTCTCCCTTCTTGGCTCCCTCGATGGGGACAACCAGTTTCCTGATCGGGCAGTCCGGCTCGTTGCCCTCGTCGAGAGGGGCGTGGATGGACTTGTAGTTCTCTCCGGGGACCCTGTGTCCCATGATGCGGACGACATCGTCCATGGAAACATCGCGGAGTTTCTTCAGCTTTTTCTTCGGGTCCATGTATCTGCGCCTGTTTTTGGCGGGGACGCTGTTACCCGGGTAGAACTGTCTCTGATATGCCATATTATGCACTCCTATAATCATGAAGTGTGGGTCTGAATTTCGTGTACCTTCCGACCTGGAGGGTGTAGCCGTGCTCGATGTTAGCGTTGCAGGCGGACTTGATGGTCTCCAGCACCGCGTCGAGCTCCTCCTCATCCTCGACGTCCAGCTCTATGTAGAATGCGCCGACCAGGTAGCGCAGCTCAACCTCGTGCATGCCGACATGGATGATCTGGCGCTCCGAGTGGTTGTTCTGCAGGCCCTTGCCGGGACCGCTGTTGATGGTCTTCGGCAGGCTCTCTCCGGTCATATTGATCTGGCGGATCTGGGGGATCACATCGAGGGCGTTGAGCACCCTCTCGGTGGTCTCGGCAGCCAGCAGGCGATTCGTGATGATCTGGACTTCGGGAAGGGGCTTCCCAGCGTACTCTACGGTCGGTTCGTTGGTACTCGTCATCAGAAGGCCTCACAGTTTCTTTTTCACCTTCTTGGCCTCAGCAGCGACGTACTGCATGGGCTTGCTGAACTCTTCCATGTCGCCGAAGACCTCTTTGAAAAGACCGGAGGTGGCCTCAGCAGAGAAGGTCTGGGTTCCACCATCGAGGCAGTTCGCGGCGGTGATGGCGGGGATAACGACTCCCTTGGCGTGCCTGGTAACGACGTGGTTACCGTGGAACAGACCGGGGCCTCCTCCTCCGTAGATAGAGTGGGAGAAGAAGGACATACCGACTCCGACTCCCTCAGCACGACCGTAGTCGACTCCGGGGAGTCCGGACTCGTGCTCGAGCAGGTCGTTGTAGTACAGGATGGTTCCGGGGACACCCTGGGCGGCCCTGGCGGCTCCGACGTTGACCATGACAGCTGCGACCATTCCGGTGGCGGCGTAGGCGTTCCACAAGGGGAGATCCTTGGTGGTGTAGACCTTGTATCCGCTGGGGAGGGTCTTCTTGACGCTGATGACGCCGTCGTCGATGGCCCTCTCCATCAGAGAGGCAATCACAGTACCGACGGTTCCGGTCTTTCCGTTCTTCTTGACGAGGGTGTACAGCATGTTGTTGGCGTTGAGTCCCTCGTAGGCCAGGGACAGAAGTCCGCCCCTCTCGAAGTTACCGATCAGGTCACCCATCTCGTAGGATCCGCACTGCTCGTAGATGGCGGAGAGGGCGGTTCCCTGCATGGCGTTCCTGTTGACCAGGGCAACGACGTGGTTGGCCATGATGTTCCTCAGGGCGAATCCGGCACCCTCGTTGTTCTGGGGAACCTCGAGGATGGATTTGACGTTGGCGCCCTGGAAGGTGATGGTCTGGGGGTACCTTCCCCAAACGGCGGCCTTGACCATGTTGGCCTTGTACATCGGGACTTTGAACTCGTCGATGATGGCCTCGGTGGCGGCTGCGGCAACGGCGGTGAATCCAGTGGTGTACTCGATACCGGCGCTCATCCTCTCCTCGGGAACGATGACGATGATGTTCTTGCCGTCGGACTTGACTTTGACCTCGGTTCCGTCGCCGTCGTAGACCTGGACCTTCTCCTTCACGATTTTTGCGATCTTGTCAGCGTTCTTGACGAGCGGGATGTCGATCTCTTTTCCTTTGATGATGACGCCGCCACCGGTCATGGAACCGGTCTTGAGGGCCTTCTCGATCCCGGCCAGGTTGATGGCGCAGGTCCTCTTGGTCAGAGACACGATCTTCTTGATCGCATTGTTGCGCAACGGACTGATGGCTTCCAACGGGATGTCTTTCGCGATGCGTTTCCCGTTGTCGTCATACAAGTCGATTACGTCCTCGTATTTTGGCATTTTATACCTCCTTTGTTCGATAAATGGTGCGAATCCTTCCGAATCCGCATTACCCCTTGCATTTTCCGATATTTTCTCTAATAATATAAAGGGAACCCCAAAACGCTCGAAAACCACGGGAAAAATCGTCTGTTTTTGTGGTTGGATATAGATGGATGTAGGCTATATCCAGGCAACTGTACAGAGTTTAGTATTTAATACATCGCATTCTGGCTCTTCGATGCATACGAATTCTAATATTAGTATGAAGAAAAGAAGAAGTAAATGGTTTATTGGTAATACTCGGCTGGTTCGCTCGCGCTTCGCCTTGGTCATGACGCCGGTTCCGTACTTCCTGAGGTGCTCCACGAAGCCCGGGATCAGGGCGTATGGGATGCCGCAGGCGAGCTCGTCGGCGGCCATGTCCGTCTTCTTCCTGCACCCGAAGCACCCGAGGGACACGTTGGGCTTGCCGGTGACGATGGGCACCGCGGTCACGTCCTCGCAGGCGCACTGGAAGGGCGAGGTGCTGAAAACGGCCCTGCCCCCCTCCTCGGCGGTGGACAGGGGGACGACCCAGTAGACGCGCTCGGGAATGTCGATGATGGCGACGACGTCGGGCTCGAAGTCCGCGTCCTTCAAGGGGCACACGACCTCGCCCTTGCTCTTGAAGGACGGGATCATCCTCTCGGAGATCATCTTCCCGGCTGCGGCCGCGCTGTCGTGCATGCCGATGCCGGCGTGGAACTCGCCGGACGCGACCTTCTCGTCGGTGGCAGTCATGTTGAGGGCTGACGTACCGACCTTGCAGTTGTGGCATGCGATGGGCATCTTGAGGCACTCGCCGTGCCTGGCCCTGAAAACGGCCTGGCAGTGGCTCATCTGCGCCTCGGGCTCGCTGTATCCGGCGGGGAACTCCTCTCCCTCCCTGACCAGCTTGATCGCGACGGGCTCGGACCTGAGACCGATGACGGACGACAGGACCTGCGCGTACTCCTTGTTCTTATCGAGAATGGCCGACATGGCCCGATGATATCCAGCCCAGCGTAAATAGGTACGCTAAACTATCGTTATCAGGCAGTTATCCTGCTGGGCACCGGCTCGTGGTCCTTGCCGGTCACCTTCCTCACCATGGCGCGGAGGTTGTCGTCGGGGGTCTCCGGATGCAGGCCGCAGCCGGGAGCGATGACGTCGAATCCCTCCTTCATGCAGTCCTCCACGGTGGCCTCCACCTGCTCCGGGGAGCCGTTCATCAGAGGCTGCCCGATGCCGATGTTGCCGATCACGACCTCCCTGCCCTTCGCGAGGTCCGCGACGGACGAGGGCTGCACGACATCTCCAATTGAGACGCCTGAAACGCCTGTGCCGAACAGGGCATCGACGATCGGCAGGGAGTTGCCGCAGACGTGGAGCTCCGTGAACCTGTCCCTGGAATGGTCCGGACAGTGGGTGAAGAACACGTACCTGCCGCAGGTGTTCTCGAAGATGTCCTTGGTCATCCAGTCGCCCGACGATATGGGCTCGGAACATTGGACGATGTCCGCGCCCGCCTCGAACAGCGCGCCGGTGTAGGCGGCAACGATGGGCGCGACGGTCTTCAGCCACCTCTGCACCTCATCCGGGGCCATGACGATGGCGAACACCAGGTTCTCGGGATTGACCAGCATGCCCGTGAGGGTCAGCGTGCCGGCGTTCCCGGCGACCACGGGATAATCCTCGCCGTAGAACTTCTTCAGGATGGACACGGCCTCCTGCGCCACGGCCGGGGCCCCGCCCGACACAAACATCTCGGGCGACATCAGGACGGATGGATCGTCGAACCGGGACATCAGGGGGTCGAGCTTGTACGCGTAATCAGTGACGACGGGCCTCTTGGACTTGCCGCCGGGCAGGATGCCGCAGCCCAGCCTCTCCGCCTCGCCTGTGAGGCCGAACGGGGCGCGGACGCACTCGAATCCGAACATATCCGCCTGGGCGGCGCCCAGGACCGCCATCTGCATGGGATCATTGTGGGCGGACGGCCATGATGCGCCGTACATGGCCATCATACCCGTTGTCGCGGACTGCGAGAAAATAGCTACCGGCGGGCGGTCTGTCTCTTCGCCCCTCATCCTGGTGAGGACCCTCTCCCTGGCATCGATTGACATGAAACCGATTACCTGGATGGCTTGTCAAACCTTAAAATGTGCTATGGCCGCAGCCATCGCTCTCATCAATCATATAGGAAAGACCCCCGAAGGGGTAAAGGGTTTGATCAAAGCTGAATCAGTACTTGAAGGCCTTGATGGTGTCAACGAGCATCTGCATGTTCTCGTTGGGGGTAGCGGTGGCGATACCGCATCCGGAGGAGATGACGTGGAATCCAGCCTGAGCGGACCTGAGCGCTCCCTCCTTGACCTCGGCAGGGGTTCCCTGGAACAGGGGCCTGACGGATCCGACGTTACCGACGAGGACGGTCTTGTCCTTGGCGATCTCGCATGCCTTGAAGGGGTCGACCTTCTCCTCGATGGAGCATCCGGTGACACCGGTGGCGGCCATCATGGCGAGGGTGGGCTCGGTGTTTCCGCAGATGTGCAGGACGGTGAACTTGTCCTTGGCGGGGCTGGGCTTCAGGGACTCGGCGACGAACTTTCCGGAGGCACCGTCGAACATGTCGGGGGACAGCATGTCGGTGGACGCGGAAGGCTCGGAGCACTGGACGACATCGGCGCCGGCGTCGTGCAGGGCGGCGGTGTATCCCTTGACGATGGGGTTGACTGCGCTGACCCACTTCTCGACCTCCTCGGGGGCCATGATCATTCCGAAGACCAGGTTCTCGGTGTTGACGAGGTTTCCGGTCAGGGTGAAGGGTCCGGTGTTTCCAGCGACGACGGCGTGCGTCTCGCCGTATTTCTTCTTGAGGATGCCCATGGCCTCGATGGCGACAGCGGGGCGTCCGCCCTTGACGAACTCGTCGACGGGCATGAGGTTGGCGGGGTCATCGTACTCGCCGGACATGGGGTCGAACTTGCAGGGGTGCTCCTTGATCATGGGGGAGGCGTCCCTCTTGTCGACGGCGACCTTTCCTCCGAGCCTCTCGGTCTCGGCGGTCAGGCAGAAGGGTGCGCGGACGCACTCGAAGCCGAACATCTCGGCCTGGGCGGCACCAAGGGTGGCCATCAGGTTGGCGTCCTTGTGGGCCTCGGGCCAGGCGGCACCGTATTTGTCCATCATGCCAAGGGTGGCAGACTGGGTGAAGATCGCGACCGGAGGCCTGTCGAGGGACTCCTTTTTCATTGCGGCCAAAACTCTCTCTCTAGCATTCATTGCCATAGGAATTTCTCCTTGTGAGCGGGAACATCTTCATAATACTTAAAGAGGAACCATGAGACCGACAGTTAGGAAGTAATCTGCATCCAACAAACACAAACCAGCAGTCAAAGCGCGGAGTGGATGTAGTCTCCAACCATGAAATCGTATGGAGATGCCTTCGAGGTCGGCCAACGTGCCGAGGTCGATGAGCCCCACGTCGGTCACGCCGTAGAGTTCGGCGGAGGCGAAGTCGGCCGAGCGGAGGGCCGGGGCCATGACGCACTTCTCATCGACCACGAGGTCGTTCCCGGAGGAGAACGGGCTGAACGGCGGAAGGACGATGACCCCGTCCGCCCTGGCATGCACGAAGCATTGGATCTTCAGCCCGCCGCCGACGGAGCCCGGGATCCTCACCGACGGGTGCTCGTGGCCGATTATCACGGGCCTGACGCCGGAGTCGGAGTGGCCGTGCTCCAGCCTGAAGCCCATGATGTCCACGTAGTCCACGGCCAGCACGCCGAGGTCCGATATGATGTTCTGGAGGTAGTTGTCGTGGTTCCCGCGGATGACCACGGCCTCCGCGGCCTCGGCTATCAGCTCGATGATGCTCCTTACCTCCCTCTTCTCCTCGTAGCCCGACCGTCTGAAGTCGTGCTTCACGTCCCCCAGGAGGACCACCCTGGACGGCTCGTAGCGGCAGATGATCTCGTTGAGGGAGTCCCTTATGGCGGATGTGTTGGTGCGGGGGACGTACATCCCCTCCTGCTCCAGCGCCCGCTCGTACCCCAGGTGGAGGTCCCCCAGCACGACGGTGGGGCCCTCGTCCAGGACCAGGCAGCGGTCGCTGGTGATGGTGACTCCGGGCAGGATCTCCTTGGAACGCATCGGCCCCCGTATGCGGGACAGCGGTAATCAACTTAGCGACCGTCTTGTTTTTCAAACACCGCGCATATCGGGTATGCATAATGATAGAGCACACCTTCCAGCTGATACCGTCGGTCGGGGCCAAGAAGGAGATGGCCATATGGGAAGCTGGCACTCTCACCTGGGACGACTTCCTCAACGGGGATTGCCCGGGATGCGTCAAGCCCGCCCTGAGGGAGAAGGGGATCGCCGCGCTCACGCAGGCCGCCGAGCTCCTGGACGACGGCGACACCCGCCTCCTGGGCGACATGGTGCCCAAGAGGGAGCACTGGAGGATGTTCGACCGCTTCAAGGCCAACGCCGCCTATCTGGACATAGAGACGGACGGCCTCAGCAGGGACGCCCTGGTGACCGTGGTGACCGTACACAGGCCCGGGCGGACCGTGACGCTTACGGAGGGGATCGACCTGGATGCCGCATCCCTGTCCGATGCCCTCGACGGGACGAAGATATTGGTCACCTTCAACGGCAGCTGCTTCGACGTGCCAGTGCTCCGCAACAGCTTCCCCAGCATCGACTTCGACATGCCGCAGTTCGACCTGCGCTTCGCTTCCAGGAAGGTCGGATACAGCGGCGGCCTGAAGCACCTGGAGGTCGAGATGGGGATATCGAGGGACGAGGACATCATCGGCGTGGACGGAGCCGAGGCCGTGCACCTGTGGCACCAGTGGGCGAGGCACGGGGACGAGGACGCCCTGGAGATACTCACCGAGTACAACCGCGCCGATACGATAAACCTCGAGACCATCGCCGAGAAGATATATGGCAGGCTGGTGACCGATTATGCCGGCTACAGATGGCGACCTCAAGCGCATGGGCAGGGACATCGCCTCCGCGGCGGCCCTCCTGAAGGATTCCAAGGACGTCCTCATCGTCACCCACATCGATGCCGACGGGATATCCGCCGGAAGCATAGCGAGCACCACCGCCGACCGCCTCGGAATGGAGAGGGAGACGGTTTTCCAGAAGAAGATCACCGACGAGACCGTCGAGATGGTGAACTCCTCGGAGAGGGACGTCGTATGGATATGCGACCTCGGCAGCGCCTACCTGTCTAGGTTCACCAGGCCCTCGGTGATCATAACCGACCATCATGTGCCGGACCCCCAGTGGAGGAGGAAGCAGACCACCCTGGAGAGCTTCTCGGACATCCACCACATCAACCCGCACTGCTACGGGATGGACGGTTCCTTCGAGGCCTGCGGCGCAGGCATGACCTATCTACTGTCTAAGGAGGTCGACCCCACGAACATCGATCTCGCCTGGCTGGCGGTCGTCGGGGCCGTTGGCGACTTCCAGGACACATCGGAATCCAGGCTCGTGGGCCTCAACAAATCCATCGTGAGGGACGCCGTCGGCAACGGCGACCTGGTGGTCGAGGAGGACCTCAGGCTGTTCGGTAGGGAGACCCGTCCCGTCATCCAGCTGCTCCAGTACAGCAGCGACCCCCAGATCCCGGGGCTGTCCGACAACCCGGGCGCCTGCTCCGACCTGGTCGACAGATTGGACATACCGATCAAGCGCGACGGCAAGCTGCGCGTCTGGAACGACCTGTCCCCGGACGAGAAGGAAAGCATCTGCGATGCGGTTCTGTCACTCATGCCCCCAGGCGACTCGGGCAAGATCTTCGGGGAGATGTACACCTTCCCGAAGCAGCCCGCCGGCACCGGCCTGAGGGATGCCAAGGAATTCGCCACGATACTGAACTCCTGCGGGAGGTACGATGATGCCGAGACCGGGCTGAGGATATGCTGCGGCGACCCGACGGCCCTCGCGGACGCTGACAGGAACCGCGCCGAGCACAGGAAGCACATCTCGTCCGCGATGACGTACATCCGCAACAACCACCTGATCAGGGAGAGGCGCTTCATCCAGTACTTCGAGGCCGGCACCGAGATCAGGGAGACGGTGGTGGGGATAGTGGCCGGCATGATGCTGAACACCCCAGAATGCAGGTCCGACCTCCCGATCATCGCCTTCGCGGAGGCGGACGATGGGATCAAGGTCTCGGCAAGGGCCAACAGGTCGCTGGTCGACCGCGGGCTCGACCTTTCCAGGGTGATGAAGACCGCTGCCGAGCTCGTCGGCGGGTTCGGCGGGGGTCACAGCGTGGCGGCCGGGGCCACCATACCTCCCGGCAGCACGGAGCGCTTCCTCGACATCGTCGAGGACCTCGTCTCCGCCCAGGTGGAGCGATCGCAGGAGGCTGAGAACATCCCCGGCGTAGGGGATCACCGGCATGTCCGGGTCCAGCTCCTTCCAGTCGTCTTCCCTGCAGGAGCCCGACAGCACCCCGGCGAACATCGCGCCGGCCCCGCTGGCGGACATCCAATCGGTCTTGTTGTCCCCCACGTAGAGGACCTCCGATGGCGAGACCCCGAGCTCCCCGGCGAACTCCATCATCGCAACCGGCGACGGCTTGGCGTTGTCGTATTCCGAATGGTCCCTGCCCATGACGACGTCGAAAGCGCCAGACAGACCGTTGACCTCCAGGGCGGCCTCGGCGTAGCGCCTGGAGCCGCGCGTAAGGAGGCCGACCTTCAGCCCCCTGGCCTTGATGGCGGGGATGCACTCCTTGCTCCCGGGGAATGCCACGGCCTCGTGGACGAACTCCAGCTCGATGGATGTGAACACATCGTCTATCTCCCTGGATATCTCCGGGAACTCGGACCCTCTCCCGTTGGCCTCGAGCCACTCCCTGATGGGGCGCCTCGGCCTCTTGGGGGAGTCGCCGAAATCTATCTCCTCCCACGGGATGCCGTGGGATTCCAGCACCTCCAGGTCGGCGCCGTTCAGCCTCGGATAATCGACATGGGTCTTGAGGAAAGTCCCGTCGAGGTCGAACCCCACCGCCTTTATGGTCCCTGACATGGCGCATGCATCGGATGTTGGATAGATAACCGTGTCGCAGTTCCCTCATGATTATATTGAATCAGAATCATCCCCCGGCCATCGTGCGGGCGGACGCCCGCCAATGAGAACGGAAGTGCAAGTCATGGACGGAAACGTACGCCCCGAATCTATGGTCCGCATCACCACCCCCGAGCTGGCTGATGCGTTCATCAACGAACAGATCGAAGCACTGAGGAAACAGATCGGCGACGGGAAGGTGCTCCTGGCCCTCTCCGGAGGCGTGGACTCCTCTGTGTGCGCCGCGCTGCTCATCAAGGCCATCGGCAAGAACCTCACCTGCGTCCACGTCAACCACGGCCTGCTCCGCAAGGGCGAGGCCGAGCAGGTCGTCGACGTGTTCCGCAACCACCTCGGCGCGAACCTCGTGTACATCGACGCCACGGACAGGTTCCTCGACAAGCTCGCCGGAGTCTCCGACCCCGAGCAGAAGAGGAAGATCATCGGGGCCGAGTTCATCGTGGTCTTCGAGGAGGAGGCCAAGAAGATCGAGGGCGTGAAGTTCCTCGGGCAGGGCACCATCTACCCCGACATCCTCGAGAGCAACGGGGTCAAGGCCCACCACAACGTCGGAGGGCTCCCCGAGAGGCTCGGATTCGAGCTCGTCGAGCCCGTCAAGCTCCTGTTCAAGGACGAAGTCCGCGTGGTCGGCAAGCAGCTCGGACTTCCCGACTCCATGGTATTCAGGCAGCCCTTCCCCGGCCCCGGCCTGGGGGTCAGGTGCACCGGCGCCATCACCCGCGACAGGCTGGAGGCTGTCAGGGAGTCCGATGCGATCCTGCGCGAGGAATTCGCCAAGGCCGGTCTCGAGGGCAAAGTCTGGCAGTACTTCACCATCGTCCCCGACTACCGCTCCACCGGGGTGAAGGACGGAAAGAGGCTGTGGGACTGGCCCGTGGTCATCCGCGCGGTGAACACCACCGACGCCATGACCGCCACGGTCGAGGAGATCCCCTGGCCGCTGCTCAACAAGATCACACAGCGCATCCTGGCCGAGGTCAAGGGCGTCAACCGCGTCCTGTACGACCTCTCCCCCAAGCCCTGCGCCACCATCGAGTGGGAATGAAATTCCAAGCCGGGCCCATGGCCCGGCACCCTTCATAATTTTAAGAGACCGGCGGTCGTCCCGCCGGCGATGAAAATCGATTTCTGGCCATTATGGCGGATCATCTGACCGGGGGCCACATGCCCCTGAGCCTGCCGCCCTCCCTCTCTGGGTCCATGGTGCTGACCTCGAGGCCGGGGACGATCATCCTGACCGCGGGCACCCCCAGCTCCGGGCGGGTGAGGTCCACTGCGACCACCTGATCGAAACCGCACTCCATGAGCCTCCCGAGGACGACCTCGATATCGTCCAGGACGTAAGGGGTGGACTTGTCGGGGATGTCCTCCAGGTAGATCTTCTTCTGGTTCTCCCCGAACCACATGTGGTTGACCTTCTTGATCTTCTCATAGCCCATGTCCTGGGAGACCTTCTGCAGTTGCGCGTTAATCTTCATCCCGTGCTTGTGGGTGGTCCTGCTCTGGGCCACCTCGGTGATCGCCCTGATGGCTGCAATCTCGGGGTTGAGATGGGTCCCGACGCCGATGGTCAGGAGCTCGGGATCCTTGGTCACGGTGTCGTCGGCCGATGCGCCTATCGTCGGGATGCCCAGGTCCGTGGTCAGATCCTTCAGATGGATCTCGATGCCCTGCGACTCGAACTTCTCGATGAGCTTCGCAGGGACCGAATCCTTGTCCCTGATCAGGATGTCGGCGTTGGTCCTGTCCTGGAACTCGGCAATAGACCACGCGTCCCTCTCGATGTCCTCGAACAGCGCATGGAGGATCGCCTCCTCCATGGTGTTGCCGGATGCGATGCCGTTGGTGTGCCACCTGAACAGCTGGTAGTCCGTGTCCGGCACGTACGGATAGAACACCGCGCATGCAGGGACCCATATAGGGCACCCCCTGAACATCTCGAAGCCTTCGACCCACGCGATCTCTTGGCCCTGCAGGTGGTCGAGCACCCTCAGGGGGAGGATGAGGTCCACGGGGTTCACGGCCATCATGACGTCGCACGCTTGCTCGTAGGTCCCGTAGACGATCTCGTCGGTATCGCGCTGCTCGGCACTGTATCTCTCAATCGATTCCATGACCGCCGAGGCCTCGGCCTGCTCCCTGGTGGCGCCCTTGCCGTTGTAGTACTTGGGCTTGCCCAGCGCGGTCTCCTGCCTGTCGACTGAGAATACGGGGATGCCGATGTTGTCCTTGTCGGTGATGTCCTCCGGCTCGCCCAGCCCCGCCGTCTTCAGCAGGGGCAGCACCCTCTTCAGGGTCTCCTCCGGGGGCATTATGCGTATCCCCGTGTCGGGGGAGCACTTCGGGCAGCGTTCCAACATCATCCTAGCATCTCCTGTGGTGTTGGGTGGTGGTAGTAGCCCCCCTTCTGTTTCAGACGGCATTCGACTATGCATCCTACCCGCGGGTCCCGGGCCGGTCTTTCCCGCTGTATGGACTTGCTCCGGTGGGGAGTCGCCGTTTCATCAGATCTCCGGGAACGTCCCCGCCTAGCGGTTCATCCTGCACCGGAGCTGTGTCGTTTCTGAGCCCTTGCCACGGATCTCTCCGTACGTGCTTGCGCACGTCCACCTTGCCCTTGGAGGGGGGAACTTCCTCAGCTGCCTTTCGGCTACCGTCGGCCGTCCTCCATCTCCCAACGCTACGGTCATCCAGGATCGGGATGATAAAGATGACCGAAGTGGGATACATTAACAATCGTTAAAATGTATATATGGCCCGGAACGGCGCGCGATATCCGGTCTACGGGCGAGACGTCAGTCCTTCCTGGACCTCGGCTTGCCCACGGCCTTGATGATGTACGTTATCTCCGGGGCGGGGTTCAGGACGCCGTCGGCCAAGATGAGGCCCTCGACCTTCTTGTCCACAAAGACCTCGACATCCTCGGCGCCCATGCTGAGGACGCTCTCCAGGACGAACTTCCTGCCGCTCTCCTCGGCGTACTGCAGGCCGGCGTTGTACGATTCCATGTACACCCTGCCGAGCCTGGAGAAGATGGTGCACGCAGGGTCGGACATCCTGGTGCTCGCAGCGGGCCTGACGATCATCTCGATGGTCTCCTCGATCTTCCCTATGATCGCTCCGACGGCATTGCCGACATCGTAATTCTCGGGGATGATCAGCTTGGTCCCCAGCCTCTCGGCGACCTGGGGAAGCATATCGTAGGTGGGACCGCCGATGCCCACCAGGGGCTTGGTGATGGTGATGTTGACCTTGAAGTCGGCCGCCTCCTTGGCGTTGATGGCCTTGTCCATCAGGTCCAGGCCGAATCCCTCGAGCTGGGTCTCCCCGGAGTCCTCGTAGATGACCTTCCTGATGATCTCGGAGGCGATCTTCTCGGTGACCATGGCATCGATCTTCTTCACGAACTGGTCGACATCCCATCCGAGCTTCCTGGCGACGATCTTGATGGCGAGCAGCGACGCCTCCGCGTTGTACTGGGTGAAGACTCCGCGGACGTGCATGATGTCCGTAGGGGTGAGACCGACCCTCTGGATGAGCCCGAGCTCCTCCATCCTTGCTATGCCGAACATGACGGGGTTCTCCTTGAGGGCCCACTTGGCCTGGTCCAGAGAGCGAGGCATATCGGAAATGTACTGCACGAACCTGGTGTCGAGCTCGTTGAGCATGCCAGGCTTGGGTTCCTTCAGCTTGATGAAGAACTCCGTGTCCATCATGATGTTCTTCTCGTACTTGGCCTCCTTGAACTCCACCATGGGGCGCTCGAGGATGCCCTGGAGCCTCTCCACCAGGGCGGGGTACTTGTGCGCGGCCACGCACACGGGCATGACCTTGAGGGCGGACATGTACAGCTTCTTCCCGTTGAGGATGATCCTGCTGTCGCCGCCCAGCCCTGCGGTTGTGATCTCCGCAGCCATGACCCTGGTGCGGTACCCGCCGATGATGGCCCCCTCGGGGTCGAGGTGGGGCTTGCCGTCCCTGATGACACCTATGTCGGTGGTGGTACCTCCGATGTCGACGACGACGGAGTCCTTGCAGCCAGCCAGCTTGTTGGCGCCGTTGATACTGGATGCGGGGCCGGACAGGATGGTCTCGATGGGCCTCTCCCTGGCGACGGCCTCGCTCATGATAGATCCGTCGCCCTTGACGACCATCAGCGGGGAATCGATGTGGAAATCATCCAGGACCTTCTTGACGGAGACGAGCAGCTCGTCGATGATAGGTATGAGGCGGGCGTTCATCACGCAGGTGATGGCCCTCTCGTTGAATCCCAGCCCGGAGGAAAGCTCGTGGCCGCAGACCGTGGGGATGCCGAGGATCTCCCTGGCCATCTCCTTGATGCGCAGCTCGTGCTTCGGGTTCCTGACGCTCATGAAACCGTTGACCGCTATGCAGTCGACCTTGCCCCTGACGGACTCCAGGAACCTCTTGGCGCCCTCTTCGTCCAGGAGCTCCTCCTCCTTTCCCATGGGGGTGATGAATCCGTTGAGCGTGATCTTTTCGTCGACGTGGGCCTCGATGCTGAGCTCGTCGCCCATGCAGATAAGGCCTACGCGGCACCCCTTGCCCTCGACGATGGAGTTCGTGGCTAGGGTGGACGACAGCGAGACGGTGGATATCCTGTCGAGCAGGGCACGGTCGAATCCCTCGATCGCACCGCGGATGCCCAGCGAAAGGTCGTTCCTGGTCGTCAGAGACTTGGAGCGCGCGAGTATCTCATCGGTGTCCAGGTCCATGATGACCGCATCAGTATATGTTCCGCCGGTATCGAATCCTAAACCAATCCTGCTCATCAATCACACCTTGTTTTAGGGCTGTTAAGTTGTCAATATGCTGCCTATAAAAAACGATTGCCTTAACGGGCGTTATAGTGACGGTACGCAGGTTATCGGGGCGGATGCGTCCAACATCTAATTTACACGCGTAACTTATTTTAGACAGACGCGATTACAAGAGCGTATGCCCAAAGACGAGGCCCTGATGAATCTTCAGACGTCGGTGGAGACCGGGAACGTCGCCCTTGCGCGCGAGAGCGCCCAGAAGGCCGTAGATGCCGGCATCCCGCCCTTCGACGCCGTCAACCTCGGACTTGCTAAGGGCATGCAGACCATCAGCAACCGCTTCGATGAGGGCAAGATTTTCCTCCCGCAGATCGTGGCCGCCGCCAAGGCCATGGATGCCGCCCTCGAAGTCCTGGAACCTAAAATGGAGAAGGGCGACGCCGATTTGAACGGCGTCATCATCATGGGATCCGTCAAGGGCGACATACATGAGATCGGCAAGAACATCTGCTGCGCCATGCTGCGCGGCGCCGGCTACAGGGTGGTGGACCTCGGCAGCGACGTCTCCCCAGATGCGTTCGTCGAGGCGGCCAGGGCCAACGGCGCCTCGATTGTCGGAGGGTCGGCCCTCATGACGACCAGCCTCTACCAGCAGAAGGATATCGTCCGCGTCATCAGGGAGAGCGGCCTCCACATCCTCACGATCTTCGGCGGCGCACCCTGCACCGACGAATGGGTGCAGGAGATCGGCGGGGACGGCTACTCTGCATCCGGCGCCGAGATCGTCAAACTCGTAAGGACGCTCTTCTCCGATAGCCGAATCTACACCTTACATGGTTGGATGCAATTTTCCCTATCAATCTCCTGTATGCAGGAGATAGAACCTCATCTGACTGCCCCGCCTTGGTACGGTTAATGGCCAGTATACATCCTATTATAGAAAAATATAAATATAACTGGTTAAGCGGTTTTTGTTGAAAAATCATCATTTTAAGAACATTTATATACCCAATTATTAAGTTGAGGCCTCAATATAATCATCCTTAAAGTATCATATTTAAAGGTTACTGTTTTTATGAGTTACCATTAAATACACATGACACGGATTTCATTCCAATCGTCTTACACCAGACAAATACTGGAGGAAATAACTTGGACGTAGAAGAAATGAAAATACTGGATCACAAGAAGAAGATCCGCATCGGTCTTCTTATGGGTATCCTGTGCGCCCTCTACTGGGGCATCTGGTACGTTCCCGGATATGCCGTTTGGAACCTCGATATCCTCAACGACCTGTATGTGAACATCCTCGTCGATAAGCCCAACATTGATGTGGACCTTATGAACATCATTGTCTGTATATTCTTGACCGGCCTCAATGCCATTTTCTGCGCCGCTGTGCTCTTTATCTGGAACGGCGGGCTCAGAAAGCTCCCCGAGTTCAAGAGGGAGCTGGTTCAGGTCAAGGGAGCCAGCAAATATTTCATGATGGCCGGTATCTGCGGCGCCTGTGCCGTTTCCGGTACATACCTGGCGTCCTTCAACCTGAGTGCAGGATTCGCCGCCATCGCTGGACTGCTTTACCCGATCATCGGTACGATCATGTCTGTTCTGTACCTGAAGCAGAAGGTTTCCAAGAGGGGATACCTCGCGGTTATCGTCCTTCTCGTGGGAGGCATCACGCTGTACTCCGGTTCCATCATCTCTGGAGGAGTCACCGGAACCGGAAACCCCACCATCGGTATTATCGGTGGGATCATGGCTGCGGTCGGATGGGGATTCGAGGGAGTCTGCGCCGGAAAGGCTCTGGACTTCTGCGAACCCGACATCGGACTTCACCTCAGGTTCTGCTTCGAGGCCATCTTCTGGATCATCGTCATGATCATCATCGCCTGCACTGGCATCCCGATCTTCAGCACCATCGGACAGATCCTCGACCCCGCCACATTCTTCGTCTTCATCCTGCTGGGACTCTCCTTCGCCTGGTGCTACGTCACCTGGTACAAGTCGTTCCCGCTCCTTGGAGTCGCCCGTGGACAGGCGGTAGGAAGTCTGTATGCCGCTTGCGCCGTCATCTTCCTGTGCATATTCTGCGGACCCGCGGGTGCTCTGGGATACGATGATGACAGTATGCTCATCATTGTCGGATCAACCATCCTCGGACTCATCATCTGTCTGATTGGTAGCTTCCTGCTTGCAACAGAGGATACAGAAGGACTCGTCTCCCTGAGAGATCAGAAGGACGGTGATCAGCGATGATGGAGGGACAGCCCATAAAGTTCCGCATGCTGGAGCTTTTCAACGAGAAGGACTGGTGGCTTCAGGACATCGTTCCCGTGCTTCAGAAGGAGTATAACCTCGAGAGCGATTACGGCAGAGGGATGATCACATACGATATCGTCGAGCTCGTTTCCGCCGGATTCCTCTCCGAGGGAGAGACTGTGATCGACGAGGAGGGCAAGTTCTGGCAGGGACACCTCCTCCACCACTATACAATCACCGGCCTGGGCAAGGACATGTACCAGGAAATCGTGAACAGGATTTCGTGAGGTGAAAGACATGAGCATGTGGGACGCATACGCCGCATACTTCGACAACGGTATACCCTACGCCGCAGAGATCAGTTCGATCTTCATAGTAGCCCTCTGCGCGTTCGGACTGTGGAAAGCCTACCGGATCTTCAAGGAGATCTGAGAAAAACCGGGGGGCATGTCCCCCCTTCCTTATTCTTTTATTGACATCAATCTCAGCTTGCCAACATCACTGGTACGGATCCGATCCAGCGTTGCCGGCGCAGGCTTGGATCAATTGATCCTGCTGCCGATTGCACCTGTTCCGATTGCAACACCTACAGGCGAAGCGATCATGTCGGACTCGGTGCTGATGCCGTTGATACCTATGAGAATTGTGGAGACGGTGCTGTTCTCGTCATCCACCCCATAGATCTCGTTGAGCTTCTTCGCGGTTACCACGGATGGGTAGTAGATCACAGCCTCCATGCCCCGGGGCATTCCCTCGGGTTTGAAGGGCATCGCGGAAATGACGAACCTGGCATCATTACTATCCACCTTGTCCAGGAACATCGCCATGGTGGAGGAAAGCCAAGCCACATTGGGATCGTCTTTCATTGCCTCTTTCTCGACCTTCGTGACCTCGCGACCGATGACGATCCCCTTGTCATTGATGATATACATGGAGCAAGCATCGGGGCGCCTGAACTCGCCCCTGCAGAACATAACTCCGACGAACTGCTTGCGGCAGCACTGCACCACGCCTATGTTCTCGAGCTTCATACCGCCAGAAATGCGATCCACGGCAAGCTCCGTATTCATGGCGTCCATAAGCGCTTCGTTATCCAATCCCTCCATGCGTATGACGCCGGGGCACGAGAGAATAGCTTCGCACTGTATGGTTGGCTGCATAATCCAACATCAACCTCTGCTTTATAACCCTTATCAGAATTGGATTAGTGTTTGGAATATATTGACTACTCAACATAAGTAGGTCGAACAAAAAATAGTGGGTTCCGGCGGCGTCGGATTCCGCCGGAACCTGGAGGAATAACTAAGGGGTTTATCTCAGCTACTAGGCTTGAGCGTCAGACATCATTGATTCCGCAGACTATCTCGGGGTGGCGGGTCTTGTTCCAGTACTGCAGACCGATCCAGAATGGGATGTACAGCAGTGTGGCGCAGATACCGACGATCACATAGAAGAATCCCATGAGATCGTTGACGTAGTACAGCAGACCGGGAATCATGAAGAAGAACTCGAAGATGCACATGAACCATGCGCCGGCGTACCAGATCTTTCCGACCCTGTACACCCTCTCGACGTCCTTGAACCTGGGGTCGCGGCGGGATTTGATGAAAGCTAGCATGCACATGCCCAGGGCGATGGCGAATCCGAGAGCGGAGACGGCAAGGATCTGGGAAGCGGTGATTCCGGCGAGGATGATGAAGAATCCGATACCGGCCTCGAAGTACATGGCATTCATGGGAACGCCATACTTGTTGGTCTTGGCGAAGCACAGGGGGAAATTCCCGTCCTTGGCCATGATCTGGATGGTCCTGGCGGTTCCGAGGAACGCAGTCTGAACTATCATCACCATTCCGGCGATGAGCAGGATGACGGCGATCGCCCCTCCGATATTACCGAAGTCGCCCTCGGCGATAGGGATCAGGGTCGCAGCACCAGCGGCGGGAGCTGTGATGATACCTTCGATTCCAAGGGTCCCGTACATGCAGAAAGCGATCACGAAGTACATGAACAGGCAGAGCAGCCCACAGGCGAGGAGCGCCTTGGGGACATCCCTTGCGGGATCCTTGTACTCTGCACCGTAGGTGGCGGCCGATTCCCAACCGACTGCGCTCCACTGGGCAACGGTGAAGCAGCCGAGTATCATCAGAATGGTATTGCCGTTCCACTCCCAGCCGGTAGGCGTCATCTGACCGGTGATGTTGGAGAGGCTGAAGTCCCCGTTGAACAGAGGGATCATGACGATGACCAGGATGGGGATGATGGTGATGATTGCGAGGATGAGCTGAGTCTTGGCGCCGCCCTCGAGCCCCTTCCTTCCGGAGAGGATGATGAAACCGTACATCAGCGCACCCAGGAGGAGGTAGAATCCGGTGAGGACGAAACCGTCGAAATCGAAGATGTCGGGCCAGTAGCCGCGGAGATACTCTCCCGTCATGATGGTGAAGATCGGGATGACGGGGACCCATGTGGCGAAATAAGCCCAGGCCCCTAAGGAACCGATCATGCGTCCGGTGTTGATCCTCTTGTTCTTGTATTTCTCGTCGTCCCTGAAGACATGCTGTATGGAGCCCCCGATTCCAGCAACGCCGAATGTGGCGCACATCTCCCCGAGGGGGAGGTTGAGGAGGAATCCGGAAAGAACCGAGAGCACCCAGATGATGATGCTCATGGCCCAAAGGTTCACGGACAGGTCACAAAGGGAAGGGACGATGAGAATGGGGATCCCCATCGCGATGATGAGTCCCTGTTTCCAATCGATGCTCCTCACGAGTTCGTGGGAGGATGCGCTCGCATTCTCGCTCATTTTTTGTCCTCTGATACATCCAACTTGGGATGTTATGAGGACCTATCAATAAACTAGTATTTTAAGGTAAACGGTCCGCCACACGTGTCCAGAAAAAATATGCTGGCACTCGGCGAATCTGCTTGTTGCCATAGATAAGGGCGGATATAAACTTATCAGAAGGGGGAATTGCCTTGTTCCCCGGGGGGTGGCCCCCGGGGCAGGGCAGGTTTGGAGGATAATGGCCGGTTGCCCGGCCGGTTTAATCAGTAGGGGACTCTGATGTAGGAGTCATTGCAGGGGCTCATGTCGAAGCCGATGTCAGCGAGGGTCTTGCAGGCCTTGTCGTATACCTCGAGGTACTCGGCGGTGGGCCTGACGGTGGTCACATCGTAGCACTCCTGGAAGGTCTTTCCGGCGGGTGCGTCGGTGTAGTGGGCCTCGTACATGGGGATCAGCTTGTTGAGGATCTCGTTGACGTCGGAGATCTTCATGCCGGCGGTGGTGGATGCGGCCTGTCCCATGATCCTGGCCTCCATTCCGGTGGTCTTGTCCTGGACGACACCCTTTGCGGCGGCGGAACCGGACAGGAGCTCCCTACCGGAGGCGGTGTCGGTGATCGCCTGGGCGGCGGTCTCCAGCAGGCACATCTCGGTGCAGGGCCCGGCGATGGGGTAGTACTGGTTGGCCAGGAGCAGGTCGGTGTTGGCATCGATCGCAGCGGCGGCGTGGGCGGCGACCTGGAGGGTTCCGCGGGCCATGGTGGTTCCCCACCTGATGTGGATAGGTCCGTCCAGGTGGAAGTTACCGCTGAAGCAGGCGAAGGATCCAAGGGTGGTCGCGATGTCGCAAATCGCGGTCTCCTCGACTCCTCCGGTGTATCCACCGAGGATGGGCATCTGCTCGATCATGATGGTGTCGCCGGAGACGGTCCAGCCGGCCAGCATGTTCAGTCCGGTCATATCCATCTTCAGCTCGTTGAGCTGGGAGCACTCGTGGGGGTCGGTGATCCTGTGTCCCGCGTTGGGGCAGTCCGCGACCAGCCTGGCGGCCTCGGACAGGGGAGTCTCAGGTCCCTAAACACCCAGGCCGGGCCTGGCGGCTCTGGTCCTTGCTTCCTTGGTGGCCCTGAGCTCGGCCATGGTGGCACGGATCTCGTAGGGGGTCTTGGATTTGGCGGGCTTTCCCTCGATGGTGGTCATGACACCGTTCACGAGGGTGTCGACCTGTCCCTCCTGGGCGTAGGTCTGCATGATCTTCATGAAGTAGTCCTCGCTCAGGGGGCTTCCGGTGGGTCCTCCCTGGATGATCGGCTTGACAGGGCTGTTTCCGCGCCTGGGGTAGAACCTGGCGATGTCCCTTCCCTCTCCGAGGATGAGCTTCTTGGGGGTCTTCTTGATTCCCTCCCAGACTTCCTCCTCGGTGACGTGCATGACGCGACCGAGGTCCTGGCAGTAGTAGCCGGTGGTGACCAGCATCTCGAGTCCTGCCTGGAACAGGTTGTTGATGAGCTCCTTGTCCTCGGGGATGATGGAGTCGTTCTCGATCTTGATGTTGTACTTCTCCTTCAGGGCGGTCAGGTTCTCGGGGATGACTTTGTAGTCCCAGTCCTCGACCTTGACCTTCTTTCCCTTGACGAATCTCTCGTAGACGTCGGTGATGGTGAGGGGCCTAGTAGCTGCCATTCAAATCACTCCGCGCAGAGCTTTCCGACGAGGTCGATGATCTCGTTGGCGGTCTCAGAGTATCCATCGGCGCCGATCTCGTCGCACCAGGCCTTGCTGCAGGGTGCACCTCCGAAGATGCACTTGTAGGGGGCCTCGACTTCCTTGACTGCCTCGACGAGCTCCCTCTGGGCCTCGAGAGTGGTGGTCATGAGAGCGGATCCTCCGAGGACCTGGGCCTCGTTCTCGTCGGCGGCGTCCAGGAAGTCCTGGGCGGTGACATCGCAGCCGAGGTCGATGACATTGTATCCGGCTCCACGGAGCATAGCGCAGCAGACGTTCTTTCCGATCTCGTGGATGTCTCCCTCGACGGTGGCCATGACGACGGTTCCGCGCAGGGCGCCGTCTCCGGCGGTCATGAGGGGCTCGAGCATCTTCAGGGCGACTTCCATGGTCTTGGAAGCGGCGACGACCTGGGGCAGGAAGATCTCGGCCTGGTCGAACCTGACTCCGATAGTCTCCATTCCCTTTCCGAGGCCATCTCCGATGATGGTTCCGACGGGGATCTTTGCATCCATAGCTGCTTGGCATGCGGACTGGACGAGTTTGACGTCCCAGGTCTCGATTGCCTTCTTCAGATCTGCGAGAATCTGTTCGTTGCTCATTTCAATTCCTCCATCCCTTACGGGACTGAATAAAATATTGGTGCATGTAGTATTTAATACTATTCTTATTTTCAAAATGTTTTGAATTATAGTATATAAACTTTTAATATTGACAACTCAATTTTTTTATTAGTATATAAATACATATTTATCCGCCAACTTGATATCCTCGGATAATAAGCATTATTTATATACAATGAGAAAAAAATCATTGCATTTGAAAAATGTTTGATGAAAATGGGGGCAGAGCCCCCGGTTTTTGGATCGGCTATTGGACTCGGTCGTCTCAGGGATGCAGTTCTCCTGGAGATCGTCCGCGGCGTTCTTCGACTGCACGAAGAACCACAGCGGGATGAAGAAGGCCAGGATGACTAGGCCGAGGACGATGGCGATGACGCCGCCGGACAGGTAGTAGCTCCAGTACATGAGGCAGGGGAGCCACACGCCGAACTGGATGCAGACCATGACGGCGATGACCCTGTGCCATCCCCTGGGGGCCTTGAATGGCCTCTCGAGGTTCTTGAAGCGGTCGCTGGTGTGGGTGACCACATATGCTGCGAGTGCGATTCCGTTGGCGATGCAGTATCCGAGGGCGGATGCCGTGAGCAGGGTCATGGTGGTCGTCTCTGCCGCGAGGATCTCGCCGCTGAACTTGATGATGAAGACCAGGGCCAGGTTGAAGAAGACCACGAACATCATCGCGTTGGTCGGCATGTCGTTCTTGTTGACCTTGCTGAACCACTTGGGCAGATTCCTCTCGCCGGCCATGGAATGGAGTGTCCTGGCGGATCCGAGGAACCCGGTCTGGATGATCAGGATCATGGCGACTATCAGGAAGAACAGCGCGATGTAGGAGCCGATCTCCCCGAACGCGAACTCGGCGATGGGGGCGAGGGTGGCGGTTCCGGCGGCGGTGATGCCCTCCTGTCCGAGGGAACCGTAGACCGTGGTGGACACGAAGAAGTACATGACGAGGCAGATGATTCCGCAGACGAACAGCGCCTTTGGAACATCCTTGGCGGGATTCTTGTACTCGGGGCCGTAGATGGCAGCGGTCTCCCAGGCGCAGGCGCTCCACTGGGCGAGGCCGAAGCATCCGAGGACCAGCACGATATCCTGGACGCTCCAGGACCATTCTGCGCGGTAGAAGTTGTCGGTGATGACGGAGAAGTCGAACATCCCGGTGGCGAGGGCGCCGACGAGGATGATGACGATGGGGACTATGGAAGCGATGGCGAGGATCATTCCGACCTTCGCACCGCCCTCGAGACCGCGGGAGCCGAGGACGAACATCAGACTGACGATGGCGATTCCGACGGCCATGTAGAGGCCGACTACTCCCCATCCGGAGATATCGAGTGAGAACATCTGCATGAGGTAATCGCCGATCATCATCGTGAAGATCGCGACCACAGGGCACCAGGCGAACCAGTAGCACCATGCGCTGAATGCTCCGATGAGCTTCCCCTTGTCTATTCCATCCTTGTTTCCCTTCGTGAATACGGCCTGCGCGCATCCGGGGAGACCGGTCGCCTTGGGGAAAGCGGTGACCATCTCGCCGTACGCGAGGTTCTGCACGAAGCCCTGCAGCACCGATACCGTCCATACGAGCACGCACATCCCCCAGATGATGGAGGAGACGTCGCACAGGGACGGCAGGATCAGGAGCGGGACACCGAGGGCAATAAAAAGTCCCTCCTTCCAGCTCACAGAGCGGGCCAGTTCGTTTGCGTTCTCTGCCATTTGTAATCTCTCCGCAGATGCATCCATCCAATCAATATGGATCCTGCATCGGACGATTAAAAATCTGCGCTTATAATATTTAAAACTATCATAAAATATGATTATATTTAAATATAATAATAATGAGGACGTGTCATCATACACAATTAGTTTATATACTACTTTTCAAAGAACCAATTCATCCATCTAAGTCGTCAACATACTATATTTAAATTTATTGCCTGTTGACTGATACTAACAGAATCCAATGTACAAAATATTGCATTTTACCAATTTCTATAACGACATTATGATGTAATTTCATCACAAAGGTTGAGTCCTCTGCATTCTCACGTACTGCGCAATGAAAAAGAAGACAGGACAACGAAACATTGGCACCGATCAAAGGATCGGCAACCGAGAGGTTCCCCCTTCTAGGGAACTCCGCATTTTGATATTATAATAGAATAAGGGTAGGGGGCCGAAGCCCCCAGGTTTCAACTCGTTTATCTCTTGGTCTGCTGGCGGAACAGCTCGCAGCTGTTGATCTTGATGCCGAGCAGCTCCTCGATATTCAGCTTGGCGGCGATTCCGCGGGGTGCGTTGGGCACAGCGGTGACGACTCCGAGCTTCATCTCCTCACGGAGCTCCCTCATGACGACCTCATCGGCCATGTCGATGGTGTTGACTCCGAGCTTCTTGGCGACGAACTCCTTGGCGTCCTTCAGCTTCATGTGCTTGGCGTACTCCATCCTCGCAACGAGGTCTCCGGAGGTCCTGATTCCACCCATTCCGGATGCGACCATGTGAGCGACAGTCATTCCTGCGGTGTCGCCCACGCCGACCTAAACACCGTCGACTTTGGCGATCTCGACCATGGCCTTGTTGCACCTGGTGACCGCGTCCATGGGGACGACCTCGGCCATCGGGATACCGCCGACTCCCATTCCCATGTCCACGTGGACGGGGATGGGGCAGTCGATGCAGCACTGCTTGACGAAGGTGACGGCCCTGGCGAGGTTCCAGGCCAGGCTCTTGCTGGTGTTGGTGTTGACGACAGCACCGAACACATCGGCACCGGCCTTGGCGGCAAGGTGGCACTGCTGGTGGGGGTACAAACCGGCGACGACCTGTCCGTCGTACTCGATCATTCCGTGGATACCCATGACGGACTCTCCAGCCATTCCAACGTTGATGTATGCGTTGGGGCATGCCTTCCTCAGGGCCTCGACTCCCTTCAGGACACCGACGAAGTCAGCGTCACCGGCGGAGGCGGTGGTGTCGAAGTTGAATCCATCGGCACCGGCCTGCATGATCTTGGTTCCGACGAACTCGATGTCCCTCGCCATGTGCTCGGAAGCAGCCTCGGAGGAAGCCATGGACTCGTCGATCTTGAACTCCCTCATCAGGTCTGCGGGGTTGCCGTAGGGACCGTCGGGGGCGTAGTAGAGACCCATGTTGGGCATGGCGCCGTAGAAGTAGGGCGCGATGATCTCAGCCTGGATCTCCTCCATGGTCTGCATCTCCATGGAGATGACAGGCTTCACGGGCTTGATGGAGTAGTCGGAGTGAGCGAGCTCGAAGGTATCGGCTCCGAGGGCCCTCTCGTGCAGCAGGGCGGCCTCGAGCCTGCCCATGTCGACTCCGTTTCCGGAGTTTCCGTTGTCACCGGTGAAGTCCAGCTGGCCGATATCGTAGGTCAGGACGACCTCGTGGCCAGGCTCGACACCGACGAGCCTTCCGTCAGCGGAGATGATGTCGTACAGAGTCTCGAGCTCCTCGGTGGACAGAGCCGGGATGTCTGCCATGTCGGCGGCGTCCGCGGTTCCGGCCTGCATGTCTGCCCAGGCCTCCTCTTTGGTCATCTCGACCCTCTTTCCGTCTCCCAACCTTGTGTAGAATGACATTGCTTTCACCTATTGTATTAGAGTTTCACAGAGCGAGCTCTTTTGCCTTCCTGGTGGTCTCGCTGGCGGACTCGCCGTACAGATCGGCTCCGATCTTGTCAGCGTAGGCCTGAGTGACGGGGGCGCCTCCGACCATCACAGTGACCTTGTCCCTGAGTCCCTGCGCCTTGAGCAGCTCGATGATGTCCTTCTGGACGGTCATCGTGGTGGTCATCAGAGCGGACATTCCGCAGAAGGTGCAGCCTCCCTTGACCTCGTTGATGAAGGAATCCTTGGGCACATCCCTTCCAAGGTCGTGGACGTCGAATCCAGCGCACTGGAGCATGGTGGAGCAGATGGACTTTCCGATGTCGTGGACATCTCCCTCGACGGTTCCCATGACGACGGAAGCCTTGACCTGGCTGTCAGTGTCGGCCTGGGAGAGCTCGGGTCCGAGGATCTCCATAGCGACCTTCATTCCGTTGGCGGCGCTCAGAACGTGGGGCAGGAAGAGTTTTCCCCTCTCGAAGAGAACACCGACCTCGGACATGGAGTCACCGAGTACGTTGATGATGTCGCCCGCGGGCATGCCGGCCGCGTGGGCGTTCTCGACTGCTTTCTTGATGTCAGGAACTTTGCACGAAACCAGGGCGTCGTGCAGGGCTTTCTGCTCGTTTTCGAATGCCATTTTTCATACCTCTTTAATTAGGTAGGAATCCCTACCTTTTTTACGAGTTAGACCTCGTATGAATGTTGACATGTCAATTCATTATTTAAGACTATGGAAATGGCTCCCGTTAGCCTTAAATATAGAACGACACATTGTCAGCTCAACGTTAGGGAAAAAACGTGCTCCCTATATAAAGGAGACTGCATGTAAGGTGCACGTTGCATCCATCCAACGTGGGATGTATCTCGTCCCCCCGGGGTCGAGCTACACAAGGAGGAAACAAAATGGAAATGAAAGGCAGATTCACCGGCAGATCCAAGCAGAGCGGCATCACCCTCACGATGTTCTCTGAGGACGACGTCCGCGAGATCGATTACGCGACCAGGGACATCCTGTCCCACTACGGTGTCCAGGTTTCCGACGACGAGGCTATCGGCGTCTTCGAGAAACACGGATGCGAGGTCAACTACGAGACCAAGATGGTCAAGATCCCCGAGTTCCTGCTCAACCAGGCGCTCGCCTCCGCTCCTTCCAGGTTCTACATCTACGGAAGGGACGAGAAAGCGACCCTCGAGCAGACCCACAAGGGCCGTGTCCACTACACCAACTTCGGAACCGGTATCCAGGTTTGCGACTACCTCGGAAACAACAAGTTCGAGACCAGGGACTCCACCGACGCCGACCTCGCCAAGACCGCGAAGATCGTCGACTACCTCCCCAACATCGACTACTACTCCCTCGCGGTTTCCGCCAGGGACTGGGCCGGTAAGGGAGCCGAGGATGTCCACGAGATGCTCACCTCTATCATGAACACCTCCAAGCACTTCCACCACATCGACCCCGTCGGAGACCGTGTCGACTACTACTGGGAGATGCTCAAAGCCTACTACGGCGGAGACGAGAAGATGGCCCGCGAGAGACCCATCATGTCCATGCTCGTGTGCCCCACCAGCCCCCTCGAGCTCTCCTACAACGCCTGCCAGGTCATCATGAAGGGTGCCCGCTACGGAATCCCCGTCAACGTCCTGTCCATGGCCATGTCCGGAGCTTCCTCCTCGATCCACCTGGCTGGAACCCTCGTCACGCACAACGCCGAGATCCTGTCCGGTATCGTCCTGGCCCAGATCACCAAGCCCGGTGCGGACGTCTTCTACGGCTCCTCGACCACCACCTTCGACCTCAGGTACGGAACCGCCCCCGTCGGCGCTCCCGAACTCGCTCTGATTAGCGCGGCCGTCGCAAAGCTCGGACAGTACTACGGACTGCCCGTCTTCGTGGCCGGTATGTAGACCGACGCCAAGGTGCCTGACTCCCAGGCTGCCCACGAGAAGACCATCACCTCCCTGCTCCCCGCTCTCGCCGGAGCCAACTCCATCTACGGATCCGGTATGCTGGAGCTCGGACAGACCTGGTCCCACGAGCAGGTCGTCATCGACAACGACATCATCGCCATGAACTTCAAGGCGCTCGAGGGAGTCCCCGTCACCGAGGAGACCCTGGCTGTCGACGTCATCAAGGAGATCGGAGTCGGTAACGACTTCCTCGGACACATGTCCACCATGGAGTACTTCGAGGCGGCTTCCAACCCCGTCGTCTTCGACAGGACCATGCTCGGCGAGTGGAGGGCCAACGGATCCAAGGACACCGTGACCAGGGCCCACGAGATCGTCGAGGACGTGTTCGCAAACTACCAGGTGCTGCCTATCCCCGAGGACAGGCTCGCCGCAATGAAGGCCGTCGTCGAGAAGGCAGACGCGGACTTCCTTAAGTCTCAGAAGGAGTGAAATCAATGGCAACAACAGAGGAATACAGCGCAAGAGCAAAAGCAGCAGTCATGGCCTACAAGGTCGAGGACGCTAAAAAAGTCGCGAACGAGGCAGTCGCAGACCCCAACAGCGACCTCCTGGCAATCATCAACAACGGCTTCTCCGCGGGAATCACCGAGGTCGGAGCCCTGTTCGACGCCAAGAAGATCTTCCTGCCCCACATGATGGCCGCAGCCAACACCATGACCGCCGGCATGGACATCATCGTCCCCGAGATCGAGAAGCGCGGCGGATCCGTCGGCGAGGGTCTCGGCAACGTCGTCATCTGCTCCATCGAGGGAGACATCCACTCGATCGGAAAGGACATCGTCGCCATCATGCTGAAGGTCGCCGGGTTCAACGTCTTCAACATCGGAAGGGACGTTCCCCTCAAGACCATCCTGCAGGCCTGCAAGGACCACAACGCCATCGCTGTCGGTACCTCCGCTCTCATGACCTCCACCATGGTCGGACAGAAGACCTTCGAGGAGATGATGAAGGAGGCCGGCCTGAAGGGCAAGTGCCTGACCAACGTCGGTGGAGCCCCCGTCACCCAGCAGTGGGCCGACGAGATCGGAGCGGACATCTACTCCGAGAACGCCAACGACGCAGCTGCCAAGTTCTCCGCTAAGTTCAAGAACTGATGCGGTAAACAGAAGGACCCCCGCCCGAGTTCCTCCTACCACTGAACCCGGGGGTCCTTCCCCTTAAACCCCTTAACTCTTCTCCCTCCCCTTAATTTTATAACACATGGCGGGATAGCCGTCCCATCCCCGGGAAAGATAACACCCGGCGAGAGGGATCAGCGATGATAAAGCCAATCCGCGCGAACTACGATGCCAAAGGCATCGAGAAGGACGTCCAGGAGTTCTGGAGGTCCACAGACGCTTATAGGAAGACCAAGGAGTCCAGGAAGGACGGAGAGAAGTTCTACTTCGTCGACGGGCCGCCGTACACCACCGGCGCGATCCACCTGGGCACCGCCATGAACAAGACCGTCAAGGACATCCTCATCAGGTACTGGAGGATGAACGGCTACAACGTCCGCGACCAGCCCGGGTTCGACATGCACGGGCTGCCCATCGAGGTCAAGGTCGAGAAGAACGTCGGGGTCCACACCAAGAAGGACATCGAGGAGATGGGGATCGACAAGTTCGTCACCACCTGCAAGGAGTTCGCACTGGGCCTCCACGCCGACATGACGGAACAGTTCAAGCAGCTGGGCGTCTGGATGGATTGGGACAACCCCTATCAGACCATCAAGCTGGACTACATCGAGTCCGCATGGTGGACCCTGCAGCGCGCCTACGAGAAGGGCCTGCTCAAGGACGCCAGCAGGGTGGTCACCTGGTGCCCCAGGTGCGAGACCGCCCTCGCAGAGGCCGAGATCGAGTACTGGGACGAGACCGACCCCTCGATCATGGTCAGGATGCCGCTCAAGGATGGGTCCGCCAACCTGCTCATCTGGACCACCACGCCGTGGACCCTAGCCGCCAACGCCGCGGTCGCGGTCCACCCCGATTTCGATTACGCCAAGGTCAGGATGAAGGGCGCCTCCGGAGAGGAGACCCTCATCGTCCTGGAATCCCAGGCGGAGTTCGTCATGCAGAAGGGCGGATACGACAGCTTCGAGGTCCTCGAGAGGTGCAAGGGCAAGCAGCTGGAGGGCCTGGAGTACGTCCCGGTCTTCGACCTGGCCGCGCAGCCCCGCAACGAGTGGACGTTCAAGGTCGTCACCGCCGACTACGTCGAGAACGACAACACCGGCCTGGTCCACACCGCGCCCGGCCACGGTCCCGACGATTACGAGACCGGCAAGAGGTACGGCATCGAGCCATTCTGCCCCGTCGCCGAGAGCGGGAGGTACACCGACGAGTTCCCGCTCCTGGCGGGCAAGAAGGTAAAGACCGTCGCCGACGACGTCATCAAGTACCTGGACGAGAACGGGAGGCTGTACAACCAGGGCAAGATCAAGCACAGGTACGGACACTGCTGGAGGTGCAAGTCCCCGATCATCTACAGGAACACCAGGCAGTGGTTCGTCAGCGTCCCCGAGGTCAAGGACCAGATGCTGAGCGAGATCGACCGCGCCAAGTGGGTCCCCGACTGGGCCGGCGAATCCAGGGAGAAGAACTGGGTCGAGGGCGCCAGGGACTGGTGCATCTCCAGGCAGAGGTACTGGGGCATCCCCATGCCGGTCTGGGAGTGCCAGTGCGGCGCCAAGAGGGTCGTCGGCCAGTACGAGGAGCTCAAGGAGGGCACCGGCTACACCGACGGCATGGATACCCACCGCCCCTGGATTGACAACGTCACTTTCAAATGCCCCGAGTGCGGCAAGGAGATGCGCAGGGTCCCCGACGTCCTGGACGTCTGGTTCGACTCCGGTGTCGCGGCCTGGGCCTCCCTGGGCTACCCCCACAGGAAGGAGGAGTTCGACAAATGGTGGCCCTGCGACTTCATCGTCGAGGCCCACGACCAGACCCGCGGATGGTTCTACTCCCAGCTGGGAGCGGGGGTCATCTCGTTCGACCGCGCCCCCTACGACGAGGTCATGATGCACGGATGGGTGCTGGACCCCAAGGGCCAGAAGATGTCCAAGTCCCTCGGCAACGTCATCGAGCCCCTTGAGCTCATAGACCAGGTCGGCGCGGACTCCCTGCGCTACTACCTGATCAAGAGCAACGCCCCCTGGGAGGACACCGCCTTCCAGAAGGACGGCCCGAAGAACGCCAGGAAGGTGCTGAACACCTACTGGAACGTCGTGAACTTCGCATCCACCTACATGCTCATAGACGGCTACGACCCCGATGCGCACTCCATGGAAGAGATGAAGAAGTACCTGCGCGACGAGGACCGCTGGATGATCTCCAGGACCGAGAAGATCGTGAAGACCGCCACCGAGTACCTGGAGACCAGGGAGCTGCACAAGCTGGCTAGGGCGCTGGACGACTACATAATGGAGGACCTCTCCAGATGGTACGTCTGCCTGGTCAGGGACAGGTCCTGGTCCGAGGACAGCGACATGGCCGCCGACAAGAACGCCTCGTACTTCACCCTACACTATGCCATCATGAGGACCGCCCTGGTGATTGCGCCGATCGCCCCGCACATCGCGGAGGAGGTCTACCAGCACATGGGGGGAAATCTGCCCACCATCCACATGGAGGACTGGCCCGTGGCAGACGAGTCCCTCATGGACGACGATGTGGAGCACAGCATGTCCCTCGTCAAGGGCATCGTGGACCTCATCGCAGCCGAGAGGGCCAAGATGGGATCCAAGCTCAGGTGGCCCCTCCTGCAGGTCTTCGTCCGCGGCAACGATGCTGACGTGAACAAGGCCGTCAAGAGGTTCGACTCCGTCCTGGCCGACCAGGGCAACATCAAGAAGGTCGTGTACCTCGGCAAGGAGGAGATCCCCGCGGTCGAGAAGGACATCGAGCCCGTCGCATTCGACGAGGGCACCGTGTTCATCGACTTCAACGTCACCCCGGAGATCGAGGCCGAGGGCTACGCCAGGGAGCTCATCAGGAGGATCCAGCAGATGCGCAAGGACATGAAGCTCAACGTTGAGCAGTACATCTCCTGCGACGTCGCCGCCGAGGAGAGACTCATCGGCCTCTTCGGCGACTGGAAAGACCACATCGCCAACGAAGTCCGCGCCAAGCAGCTGAACTTCACCGCCGAGCCGAAGGGCGCGCAGGTCAAGACCTGGGACGTCACCGGCAAGGACATCACCATCGGCATCACGCCGATGGAGTGAAACACTCCAGGGGCTCCGGCCCCTTTCCCACTTCTCAGCTCCCGCGCACGCCGTGGAGCAGCTCATCGAGGATGTACCTGGCGCCCTGTATGCCGTAGATGGGCCTCGGGATCACGTCGTCCAGGCCCATCGATGAGTATCCTATCGGGATGCCTATCCTGCACTGGCCGGCGAGGCGCATGGTCTCCGCCGTGAAGCCCTCGCACAGGACCACGTCACAGCCGTCCACCGGCTCCCTTCCGAACGAATCGCCGTAGTCCGCAGCTTCCAGGAAGGCCTTCAGCGCAGCCGCCTCATCCGGGTCCGCCCCGGGATCGACGGCTACGGCTGTCGGGGCCATGGAGAGGTAGCGGTACAGCCACGATGCCAGCGGCCTCACCACGGATGCCGTTCCGGCCGCGGAGAACCTCAGGCCCTTGATCCTCATGGAGTTGTACCTCATGCCCATCAGCTTGTCGCGGATCCTTGCCCTCTCGGCCCTGACCGCATCGAGGGCCTTCGACGGGTCGCGCCCGGTGGCGCCCGCTATGGCTCCTATCCACGATTCCAGGGCGTCCAATCCGACGGGGGCGCCGTCCGGGGAACGCACCACCTTGGCCCCGCGGGAGGCGTAGAACTCCGGCAGGCCGTCGCATGCCTCGGGGCAGACCACTATGGCATACTCAGCTTCCACCGAATGCGCCAGATCGTCCACCGATGCCCCCGCTCCCGGGATACAGAGCACTTCCAGTCCCATGGAAGCCACGTATGCCGAGAGCTCCTCGGCGGAAGCCGCCCAGTCCTTGTCCATGATCGTGATCCCAAGTATCACAGCAGTGCCCTTCCTGGTCGGGCGCCCCTCCTCGGCGACGCTCCTCAGTATGGTCAGCAGCATGTGCGCGTAGCAGCGGGTATATGGCATGGAGACCAGCGACTCGTCCATGAACACCGCCCTTTCTATGCCCGAGTCGGCTATGGCCTTCTCGTGGTTATCGCCTATCAGCGCGGCCCCGGGGGAGTTTATCACGACGGCCAGCGAGGGCTTCTTCCCCGAAATGTGCTCCAGGCCCTCCCGGACCTTGTAGGAGCCGCCGTTGACGTAATCGTACTCGTCCAGATAGGTGGCCGGGACGCGGGGATAGCCGCAGTAGAACCAGCTGAGATCCACGTCCCCTGGACCGCTCATGCGCGGGAACACCGCGCTGGAATGCACCATATGGCGGATCCTGCATCCTCCAGGGCCGTGAAGGAAGGCGACCGCATCCGAGATGCTCTCGACCGCCATCACGGCTCCTGTGAACCCGTCGGGCAGCGTCCTCCTCATCCCAGTTCCCTCCATCCCTCGGCCATGGGCAGGCGCATGAGGTCCTCCAGGTACTCGGCGTACCTGAGCACCGGCGCCACGCCCATGCCGACCTTGCCTATCCTGGCATGCCTCCACGAGGCTTCGTCCCCGCGCGGATAGTCGGTAATGACTATGTCCGGGCGGATCGATGCGAGGTCGTCGTTGAACCCCTCGTCGTCGTACTCCGCCGTGATCCTGTCCGGATAGCGGGTCACGGGGGCGGCCCCCCTCTTCCTGGAGCTCCTCCCGAACGCTATCCTGGGCACTTCGGCCCCGAGGTCGTCCAGGAGGTCGATGAGCCAATCTATGTTCATGTTGAGCCTGGTGAAGATCATGACCCTCTTCCCTGCGAACCTCGCCCTGTGGGATTCCACGAACCCGCGGTATGACCCTTCGGCCCTGGAGATCTCCTCCTCGGCGGCCTCCGGGCGCCCGGTGAGCCTCCCGACCGCGCGTAGCCACTCGGCATACTCCCTGATCCCGGTGGGCAGGGGCGGCAGCTCCGGCGACCTCCCGGTAGCTCCACGCAGCACGTCCACCATCTCCCTGGTGGCCATGGTGTCGTTGATCGCCATGTCGAACTCGGCCTCGTTGTACCGCCTGATGAGGTCGGACGGGCCCTCGTCCACGAACCTCGCATGCTCGTGGAGGCCGAAGAGGGCTAGGACCCTGCGGAGGTCGTCCCTCTGGGCCGGCGTGTGAAGGTCGAAGAAGGTGGACCCTATGAGATTCACGCCGCCCTTCCCGCGTGGGATGCTCGTGTCCACCATCCCGGCGATGCAGGTGGCGGCCATGATGAACCCGTCGGTGTAATCCCCGGCGATGTCCCCGTCAGCCGGAACGTAATGGAATCTGACGTCCGAGTACTCCACGGACATCCTCTCAATCACAGCGAGGCAGTCGTCCCCTATGATGCCGGGCATGCAGGTGGTGATGACGGCGATGTCCCCGTACCCCTCGGCGGCTGTCTCCCTTATGCACCTCTCCAGGTCGGCGGTCCCCCCGAATATGGAGGCGGCGTCGTCCATCCCGGAGCACCTGAGGTTCCTGGCTGGAGCGGTCCCGTAGAGGCCCTCGTCGTACATCTCCAGGACAGCCTTGCTCCTCGACGAGTCCATGAGGTAGGCGCAGCTCCTGGGGCCGTGCAGTACCACGCCCACGTCGTTCAGTCTCAGGAACGATGCGGCTGCGCCGTACGCGGCGCATGACTGCATGAGGTGCGTCTCCTTTATGGAGGTCCTCCTCCCGCAGCCGCCGCAGGCCATCGGGACGTCTCCGGCGCCGCAGCCCTAGCGTATCGGCCTGCCGGCGGCCAGATCCGTCATCTGATCGTCGTCGAGGGGCTTCGGGTCCACCGCCGGGACCCGGCCGGAGGCCACTGCCTCCAGCCTGTCCGCTATGGAATCGATGGCCTTGGAGATGTGGCTGTCGGGGTGCAGCTCCCTTACGGTGCGGCCCTTGGACTCGGCATCGGCGAACAGACCGTCCCTCGGGATGACGGCTATGACCTCTGTGCCGGCGGCCTCCGCGAACCTGCGAACGCTCTCCTCCTCGCCTTCGACCCCGCGGGAGTTCAGCACGATGCCTATGAGCCTGGGCCTGCCGGTGTCGAAGTTCCTCAGGCCCTTCATGATGTTGTTCGCGGCGTACATCGACATGAACTCGCCGGACGTCACCAGGATTATGCCGTCGGCGTACTCCCCCCTTAGCGGGACGGCGAAGCCGCCGCATACCACGTCCCCCAGGACATCGTAGATGCGGTAATCGGTCTCTATGGCGTCCGCGCCCAGCTTCCTAAGGGTGTCGAAGGTCGTGAGTATTCCGCGGCCTGCGCACCCTATGCCCGGCTCCGGCCCCCCGGCCTCGGCGCAGAGGACCCCTGCGGAGCCCTCCTCTATGACATCGCGCAGGTCGCGCTGGCCGGCCGGGACCTCCCTCACGTAATCCAGGACGGTCCTCTGCGGCCTGCCGCCGAGCAGGAGCCTGGTGGAATCGTGCTTCGGATCGCATCCGATCTGCATCACCCTGCGGCCCCTGAGGGCCAGTGAGACGGAGATGTTCGCGGACATCGTGGACTTCCCGATGCCGCCCTTCCCGTAGACCGCTAGCTGGTACATGTTGATCTCCCGACATCTAATCTCGCGTTATTCTGATAAAACCTTGGATGAATCATCCTACTTTGCCCCGGCCCTCGGGTTCGGCACGGGGTCGAGTTTATTACGCGCGAGGCACATACGCTCCGCATGAAGTTGGGAACCGCCGCACGCATCGTCAAGCTCGCTGTGACGATTGCGGTGTTCGTTATAGTCACGGTGCCGGTCATTTTGGCCGTCATCCCCATGGTGACCTCCGGCAACTCCCCCATATCGCTGGGGATGGATGCGGAGTACGACCTAGAATACATGGACGAGAACGTCCTGAAAGAGAATCTGGACAAATTCAAGGACAAGGACGACCTCTACGCCTCGTTCGAGGGCATGCACATGGCCATGTCCGACTACAGCACCGCCGAGATCGCCCATGAGGCGATGGAGAGCGGGGCCGAGATCCTGAGCGTCGTACATGGTGACGGCTCACCGGCCCAGGTCGAAAGCATAGCCTACGGGACCGTACTGATGACCGGCGTCGCCACCGGTGTCAAAACCGAGGGGCTGCTGTCATCGATCTCCAGCATCGACTTCAGGTACTCCACCGTCAGCAAGGACGGCAAGGTCACCGTCCCCTGGAACACCGAGAGGGAGATGGACAACGGCAACCTTACCATCGCGGTCACCGTCCCCTATGTCGTCCTCATGGCCTCCATGGCCTGCGACTCCGAGGTCCGCGTGGACGTCAAGGTCTCATACGCCGGGCTCATGTCAGCGGACGTCAACCTAAACGCCGCATTCGACTACGATGCCATGGGCAAGTATACCCACGACGAAGGAGTGGACACCATCACCCTGGTCAACCTGGACGGCATCAGCGTGCCTGTCACCCTCGGAGGCTCGATCGGCATGTGCGACATGAGCTACGAGGACGGCGACACGATAGTCATCCAGTCCGATGAGGGCAAGGTATCCGATGTCCTGAGGGAGACCTTCGAGCAAGACGGGTTCCTCCTCCTGTCCATGGGAGACGAGATCTACAGAATGCCCGGGGACATGTCCGAGGCGTTCATAACCGCCATCGAATACATCGAGGTGAATTTCCATGGCGAGTGAGGAAAAGGCGGCTGCGAAGGCGGCCAAGAAAGAAGCCAAGGCGGAGCGCAAAGCCAACAACCGCAGGGTAAAAGAGGAGGAGGACCACAGGAACAAGCCCGGGAAGGGCGTGGTATCCCTGGTCATCGCCGCCCTGGTCTACATCGCCTTCCCGCTCATCGTCATCAACGTCCTGGTCCCCATGTCCTTCATACAGGACCACCTGGAGACGGACGCCCTGGTCGACCTGATGTGGAAGTGGCTCTACGTAGGCATACCCCTGGTGATCCTGGCGTTCCCCAAGGGATACTACGCCAAGGGCTCCAACGGCAGGCTCCTAGCCTGGGTGGCGTTCACTGGAGTCTCCATCTTCTGGCTGTTCTACATCCTGAACTTCGGGGACCTCACCGGGCTCCTAGGGATCAAGGACGGGGACACCACCCTCAAGGTGGACATAGTCGTGACCGGCGCCCTGTATCTGTCCGTGGCGTTCAAGCTGCTCAAGCTGCTGATAGTCGCATGCGACCACCACGACCACAGGGAGGGCTACCTCCGCGACAACGGGCTCTCCAAGGAAGAGGACAAGCTGGGGATCGTAGGCGGAAGGTACAGCTGAGGTGACGTGAAATGGGAATAAGCATCGGAATATGCGAGAAGGAGGCCAAGAGCGCCCCCTGCAGGGAACTGAAACTGAACGTGGTGAAAGTGCACCTCCTGGACGAGGCCGGCCTGGAGGACCTGGTCATCAGCGACGAGATCGTCGCCCTGGACGACGCCAAGAAGGCCGTCGGGGACTGGGACGCGTTCCTGAAGAGGAACAGGATCAACGAGGAGACCGACGCCGTCTACATGGACAAGGTGAAGAAGGACTCCGACATAGAGGTCCTGAAGCCCCTAGCCAAGAAGGTCAGCACCGGCTGGGTGGAGCTCGAGGGCCTGTCCGAGGCCGACAGGAAGAGGGCCATGGACAAAGCCGACCCCGAGAACATCGTGACCGGATGGGACATGGTGTCCTTCGACGACATGAACGAGATGTGCGCCAATTGCCCCCTGTCCTGGGACAAGGGCCGCGGGTGCATCGGGACCTTCGGCCCCAGCAACAGCGCCCTCCCCGAGATCGCCTCAAGGCACGGGTGCCCCATCGTGGCATCCGTCCCCGAGGCCGCCGAGAGCGGGAAGGTTTTCCCCGCATCGGATGCCGAGGCCCTGCTGGCCGAGGTCGAGAAGCTCAAGACCGCCCTCCCCGAGGAGGGGAAGATGGCCGTGCACCGCTACTCCGGCCCCGTCGAGAGGCTGGAGGCCGTGGCGAAGATCTGCTCCGCAGAGGGCTGCGGGTTCTTCTTCTTCCGAAACCTATTCGATAATAGCCGTTCAGGCGCATGAGGGCGCTGGACATGCCCTCCACGAGGGCCTTTATGCCCCTCATGCCCTGGACGTCATCCGCGTACTGGGGCGAGTTGAGCGCCCTGACTATCGGCACCGGGTTGGCGCCGCACACGAGCATGCCGTTCCTCAGGAGGAACCTGCTCATCTGGTTGTACACCATATCCCCGCCCTCTCTGGCACATACGGCGAAGCACCCTCCGACCTTGCCCCTGAGGCCCAGGTCGCCCTTCTCGAAGACCAGGGCCGCCCTCTCCATGAAAGCCTGCATTACGCTGGGGCACGCCCCGGCGTAGGTAGGGGCCGCCAGGAGGATCGCGTCCGCCGCCCTCATCCTGTCCAGGATGTCGTTCAGCCCGTCGTCCTCGTCCATGCACCTCCCGTCCCCGCGGATCTCGCAGGTGAGGCAGACGTTGCAGTTCGTGAACTCGTACTCGTAGAGGTGGATGATCTCCATCTCGATGCCTTCGATCTCGAACATGTCCTGCATCTCCAGCAGGATGTTCGACGTGTTCCCGATGGGGCGCGGGCTGCCGTTGAGGGCCAGGACCTTCATGCCACCGTCCAGTACGTCCTACCTATATAACTGTGGGCGCACGCGCTCGTGATACCTTTTTATCGGGGTTCGGCCTTAATCCGAATATCGGGCTGATTACCAATGAGCGAGATGTTGAAGATAGTGGACCTCCACGCCAGAGCCGGCGAGAGGGAGATCCTCAAAGGCGTCAACCTTACAGTGAACGAAGGGGAGACGTGCGTCCTGTTCGGCCCCAACGGGTCCGGGAAATCCACACTCATGGCCACCATCATGGGCTACAGCACCATCGAGGTGACCTCCGGTCAGATCCTGTACAAGGGTGTGGACATAACCCGCATGACCGTGGACGAGAGGGCCAAGATGGGCATCGGCATGATGATGCAGAGGCCCCCGAACATCTTCGGCGTCAAGCTCGGCGACCTGATAAGAGCCACCTCCGAGAACGGGGACGAGATCCTGAAGGACGCCGGATCGTTCAAGATGGACTCGTTCCTCGACAGGGAGGTCAACGTCGGCTTCTCCGGCGGGGAGATCAAGAGGTCCGAGCTCCTACAGCTCACGGCCCAGAAACCCGAACTCATTCTCCTGGACGAGCCCGAGTCCGGGGTGGACCTGGAGATCATCGACCTCATAGGCAACAAGACGAGGGACCTACTCAACTACGGCAAGAACGAGGTCGGGAGGCACGTGTCCTCCCTCGTGATCACGCACACCGGCCAGATCCTCAACTACATCGAGGCAGACACCGCCTACATCATGAGGAGCGGGAGGATCGTCAGCCAGGGCAAGCCCATGGAGTTCCTGAAGGACATCAGGGAGAACGGATACGGGGAGGAGTGATCGGATGGCCGACGAGAAGACAATCAGGGAAGCACTCGGCAAGAAGGGCGCATACGGCGCCGACCTGGACCTGGACCGCTACGAGGAGGGGACCAGGGAGCCCGAGCAGGTCGACGACATCGAATCCTCCGACTACAAGAAGTACATGGAGCACGTGGGAGTCGTGGCGGACGAGATGAACCGCGCCGGCACCCTGATGTTCATAGACAACGGCATGAGCCACTGCAGCACCAAGAGGCAGGAGGGGCTGGAGATGATGTCCCTCAGCAAGGCGCTGGAGAAGCACGACGGCCTGAAGGACTACATGTGGAAGGCCATGGACCCCACCAAGGACAAGTACACCGCGAAATCCTACCTGGAGAACTCCGACGGGTACTTCATCAGGGTCAAGTCAGGCTACCACATCAAGAACCCTGTCCAGACCTGCATGCTGCTCAACAAGGACAAGAGCATCCAGAACGTGCACAACATCATCATCGTCGAGGACGGTGCCACCCTGGAGATGATCACCGGGTGCTCCACCGCCCACCACGCCAACGACTCGCTGCACATCGGCGTGTCGGAGATCTTCGTGGGGGACAACGCCAACCTGACGTTCTCCATGATCCACAGCTGGGGGAAGCAGACCGGGGTCAGGCCCAGGACCAACTGCGTCGTCGGGAAGAACTCCAACTACGTCAACAACTACGTCATCATGAACCCCGTGGGGAGCCTCCAGAGCTTCCCCGTGGCCACCCTCGGCGAGAACTCCTCCGCCACCTACAACACCGTCTGCGTGGCGTTCGAGGGATCCGACATCGACACCGGCGGGATGGTCAACCTCAACGGCAAGGGGAGCAAGGCCGAGATCATGAGCCGCAGCATCTCCATGGGCGGCAGGATGTGCGCCCGCGGCAGGCTCGTGGGCAACGTCCCCGGCGTCAAGGCCCACCTGGAGTGCAGGAGCATCATCCTGAAGGACGGAGGCTCCACCCTCGCGGTCCCCGAGCTGGAGGCGCACGTCGCGGACGTCGAGATGACGCACGAGGCCGCCGTCGGGAAGATCGCCAGGGACCAGATCGAGTACCTCATGTCCAGGGGACTCGACGAGGACCAGGCCGTCAGCATGATCGTCAGGGGATTCCTCTCCGGGAGCATATCCGGACTGCCGCAGGAGCTCCAGGAGGAGCTCGACAAGGCCATCGCCCAGGCCAACCTCGGCGATTGAAACCTTTCACGGGGGCCCCGGCCCCCATCCTTCTCGCAATATGAATTCAGCACCCGTCTCGATCAGGTGCAGCGTGTTCCCGTCATCGTCCCTGATGGCTGTCGCGGTCCCCAGAGGCGTCCTCACAGGGGGCTCTGCGAAGACCACGCCCTCGTCTATAAGCCTGCGACGGGTATCGTACGGGTTGCCGACTCCGAGATAGATGCCTGTATCGATTCCGACCGCATCGGACCTCTCGAGGACGATGTTGCAGGTTCCCCTGCGCAGGAAAACGCGCTCCCCGTTGGAGCCCAGGAGCTCCATGCCAAGGACATCCGTGTAGAACGCGGCGGACCTGGAGGGGTCTCTGGCCGGCACCGTGCATGCGAAAACTGTCTCGGGCAGCCCCTCGTCGGTGTACTCGAAGAGGCCCCCGTGCGGATCTCCCAAGGGCATGGATGATAATCGGCGAGCATGTAGATAACTCTGCACGATTGACACCGGCCTGGCCTGGATGCCTTGAAGCCAGCTGTTCGATAACGTTATATAGAACCCCACTATACTCACGATTACTGCCCTGGTAGTGTAGCGGCCTATCATGAAGCCCTGTCGAGGCTTCGACTCGGATTCAAATTCCGGCCAGGGCGCTCATCCCTATTTACTTGACAAAAACGAGCGTTGTTACTGCATGTTTTTGCTTGCTGTTTATAGCTTACGCTGGGAGATCCCCGCATCCGACCCACCGGTCCTGTCATGCCAACGCAATTTACTTTAGACGGTCCAGATGGCCGTAAGATGACTTTTCGAGCCTGGTCGTCGGTCGACTCCGTAATTTCCGAAGGCGGTCATGGCCGCAAAAGGGGACAACGGCAGAATACCTCGGACCTCGCATCCCATAACCGGCATCGGATGTCGGGAGTTAGGCTTGAATCGAATGCCGATTCAAGCTGCGAGCCTG